>NZ_JBITIL010000001.1:0-315232 GCF_044458905.1 Nocardia sp. NPDC050408
CGGTGGGGCCTCGAGCCTGCGGTGCGTGCGCTTCGGTCAACGGACGTGAGACGGGCCGCGGACGTTGCTCGTAGGACGCGTTCCGTGGTGGTCGCTTGTGTGGGGCGTTCGGCGTCGGGGGTGCGCTCGTGCAGCGGTGGGGCCTCGAGCCTGCGGTGCGTGCGCTTCGGTCAACGGACGTGAGACGGGCCGCGGACGTTGCTCGTAGGACGCGTTCCGTGGTGGTCGCCTGTGTGGGGCGTTCGGCGTCGGGGGTGCGCTCGTGCAGCGGTGGGGCCTCGAGCCTGCGGTGCGTGCGCTTCGGTCAACGGACGTGAGACGGGCCGCGGACGTTGCTCGTAAGACGCGCTCCGTGGTGGTTGAGTGGGACCTACATCAACCAGACGACCGCACCCGCGGCGGCTAGTACCGCGAGCACCATGAGGGCGATGGCGAGTGGGCGGGCGGTCTTCCAGGTGGAGTAGGCCCCGCCCAGCAGGAACCCGGCCAGCGCGAACAGGATGACGGACGACATCTGGTCATTCTGCCTCGCGCATCCTGTCCGCTGATAAGCGCGGGAGCAATTAACAAGCACGCATGCTTGCTTTTTTCTGGATCCGGTGTGATGCTGGACCCGGAACGCGGACTTCACCGGCGGCGCAACGCGGCGCGCCGGGACGGTTCGCCGCACAGGAGGGCCTTCCAGCTGATGAGTATGCTGGCCGCCGATCCGGAGCTGATCCGAATCGGCAACTGCTCCGGGTTCTACGGTGATCGGCTCAGTGCCATGCGGGAGATGCTCGAGGGCGGGCAACTCGATGTGCTCACCGGGGACTATCTCGCCGAGCTGACCATGCTGATCCTCGGCCGCGACCGGATGAAGGATCCCAGCCTCGGCTATGCCAAGACCTTCGTCCGGCAGATCGAGGACTGCCTCGGGCTGGCGCTGGAACGCAATGTTCAGATCGTCACCAATGCGGGCGGCCTCAACCCGGCCGGGCTCGCGGAGAAACTACGCAAGGTCGCCGCGGATCTGGGACTCGATGCCAAGGTCGCGCATGTCGAGGGTGACGACTTGCTCAGCCGGGCGGGCGAACTCGGCCTCGGGTCGCCGCTGACCGCCAATGCCTATCTCGGTGCCTGGGGCATCGTCGAATGTCTGAATGCGGGCGCGGATATCGTGGTCACCGGTCGGGTCACCGACGCCTCGGTGATCGTCGGCCCGGCCGCCGCCCATTTCGGTTGGGGGCGAACCGATTACGACCAGCTTGCCGGTGCGGTCGTGGCCGGACATGTCATCGAGTGCAGTACACAGGCCACCGGCGGTAACTTCGCGTTCTTCACCGAGTTGACCGATCTCGGACGGCCGGGTTTCCCGATCGCCGAAGTGCGCAGGGATGGCAGCAGTGTCATTACCAAGCATCAGGGCACAGGCGGTGCGGTCACGGTGGATACCGTTGCGGCACAGCTGATGTACGAGATCCAAGGAGCACGTTATGCGGGGCCGGATGTCACTACGCGGCTGGACAGCATCGAGCTGAGTCGAGAAGGCCCGGATCGAGTGTTGATCAGCGGGGTGACCGGTGAAGCGCCGCCGCCACGGCTCAAGGTGTCGCTCAATACCCTCGGCGGTTTCCGCAATGAGATGGAGTTCGTCCTCACCGGCCTCGATATCGAGGCGAAAGCCGCACTGGCGCAACGACAGTTGGAGTCCTGGCTGCCCGTGCGGCCCGCGGAGCTGACCTGGACGCTGGCGCGCCTCGACCGGCCCGATGCCGAAACCGAGGAGCAGGCGAGCGCTTTGCTGCGCTGCGTGGTGCGCGATCCGGATCCGAACAAGGTCGGCCGCTCCTTCTCCAATGTCGCGGTCGAGCTGGCATTGGCCAGTTATCCGGGCGCCAACTTCACCAGCCTGCCCGGCAATGGTTCGCCGTATGGGGTGTACACGCCGGGATTCGTCGATGCCGCCGAGGTGCCGCATGCGGCGGTGCTGCCGCAAGGCACGCGCGTCGATATCGCGCCCGCGTCGGACACTCTGGAATTGGCGGAGGTGGCCGAGCCGCAGCTGCCGGAGCCATTGCCCACCAACGGAACTCGCCGAGCGCCGCTGGGCACGATCGCGCTGGCCCGCAGCGGCGATAAGGGCGGCAATGCCAATATCGGCGTGTGGGTGCGCACCGATGAGCAGTGGCGTTGGCTTGCGCATACGCTGACGGTGCAGCGGATCAAGGAACTGCTGCCCGAGGCCGCGCCGCTGACTGTTACCCGACACGTGTTGCCGAATCTGCGTGCCGTGAACTTCATTGTCGAGGGTCTGCTCGGGCAGGGGGTGGCCTATCAGGCCCGCTTCGATCCGCAGGCCAAAGGGCTCGGCGAATGGCTGCGCTCGCGTCATGTTGATATCCCATTGGAGTTGCTATGAGTCCGTGGAATACACCGGAACGGCGCGAATTGCGCGCCACCGTAAGGGGTTTCGCCGAGCGAGAAGTCCTTCCGTACCTCGATGCCTGGGAGCGCGACGGCGAGATCCCGCGCGAGCTGCACAAGAAGGCCGGAGCGCTCGGGCTGCTCGGCATTCAATTCCCGGAATCCGCAGGCGGTTCCGGTGGTGACGGTATCGACGCCATGATCGTCTGCGAGGAGATGCATCAGGCCGGTTGTTCCGGCGGCCTGTTCGCCTCGCTGTTCACCTGCGGTATCGCGGTACCGCACATCATCGCCTCCGGTAACGAAGACCTGATCGAGCGCTTCGCACGCCCGACACTGGCCGGGGAGAAGATCGGCTCGCTCGCCATTACCGAACCGGGTGGCGGCTCCGATGTCGGCCATCTCACGACTACCGCGCGCCGCGATGGCGATCACTACATCGTCAATGGCGCCAAGACCTACATCACCTCGGGCGTGCGCGCCGATTTCGTGGTGACCGCCGTGCGCACGGGCGGTCCGGGCTCCGGCGGGATTTCGCTGCTGGTGGTGGAGAAGGGCATGCCGGGCTTCACGGTCAGCCGCAAGCTCGACAAGATGGGCTGGCGGGCATCCGATACCGCCGAACTGTCCTATGTGGATGTTCGGGTGCCGGTGCAGAATCTGGTCGGTCCGGAGAATTCCGGCTTCTATCAGATCGCCGGCGCCTTCGTCAGCGAGCGGGTCGGGCTTGCGGTGCAGGCGTATTCACAGGCCCAGCGCTGCCTGGATCTGACCCTGGACTGGGTGCGCAATCGAGAGACCTTCGGCCGCCCGCTGATCAGCAGGCAGGCGGTGCAGAATACGGTGACCGAGATGGCCCGCCGCATCGACGTGGCTCGCGTCTACACCCGAGATGTGGTGCAGCGCAGTGCCGATGGCGAAACCGATTTGATCGCAGAGGTGTGTTTCGCCAAGAACACCGCCGTGGAGGCGGGCGAATGGGTGGCCAATCAGGCCGTGCAGTTGTTCGGCGGCCTGGGCTATATGCGCGAATCCGAGGTCGAGCGGCAGTATCGCGATATCCGCATTCTCGGTATCGGCGGTGGCACAACCGAAATCCTGACCGGACTGGCGGCGAAACGATTGGGGTACCAGTCTTGACGACACTACGCACCACCCTCGATACCGCATCGCCGGAATACACGGCCGCGGCCGAGGCCATGACCACCAAACTCGCCGAGGTGGAGGCCGAATTCGCCAAGGCCATCGCCGGCGGTGGCCCGGATAAGTTGGCCCGGCATCGTAAGCGGGGCAAGTTGACCGCGCGCGAGCGCATCGAACTGCTCATCGACGAGGATTCGCCATTCCTGGAACTGTGCCCACTTGCCGCGTGGGGCAGCGACTTCCATGTCGGGGCGAGTGTGGTGTGCGGTATCGGCATTGTCGAGGGCGTCGAATGCATGATCGTCGCACCGGATCCGACGGTGCGCGGCGGCACGTCGAATCCGTGGACGTTGCGCAAGAACCTGCGCATGAACGACATCGTCATGCAGAATCGACTACCGGTAATCGGGCTCGTCGAATCCGGCGGCGCGGACCTGCCGACCCAGAAGGAAGTCTTCGTGCCCGGCGGACGGATGTTCCGCGACCTCACCAGGGCATCCGCAGCTGGAATCCCCACCATCGCCTTGGTTTTCGGCAATTCCACCGCCGGTGGCGCCTATATCCCGGGCATGTCCGACTACACGGTAATGATCAAGGAGCGCTCCAAGGTATTCCTCGGCGGACCGCCGCTGGTCAAGATGGCCACCGGCGAGGAATCCGATGACGAATCGCTCGGCGGCGCGGATATGCACGCGCGCGTCTCGGGTCTGGCCGATTATCTGGCGGTCGACGAGCAGGATGCCATCCGCATCGGCCGCTCCATTATCAAGCGGCTGAACTGGAAGAAGCAGGGCCCGGCGCCGCGCGCCGAGGTGATCGAGCCGCTGTACGACCAGGAGGATCTGCTCGGAATTGTCCCGTCCGACCTGAAGATTCCGTTCGATCCGCGCGAGGTGATCGCCCGCGTTGTCGACGGCTCCGATTTCGACGAATTCAAACCCCTCTACGGCAGTAGCCTGGTCACCGGATGGGCGGAGCTGCACGGTTATCCGGTCGGTATTCTCGCCAACGCGCGCGGTGTGCTGTTCTCGGAGGAGTCGCAGAAGGCGACTCAGTTCATCCAGCTGGCCAATCAGTCCAATACGCCACTGCTGTTCCTGCACAACACCACCGGCTACATGGTCGGCAAGGAGTTCGAGCAGAAGGGCATCATCAAGCACGGCGCGATGATGATCAACGCGGTCTCGAATTCGAAGGTGCCGCATATTTCGCTGTTGATGGGCGCGTCCTACGGTGCGGGCCATTACGGCATGTGTGGTCGCGCATACGACCCGCGGTTCGTCTTCGCTTGGCCCAGTGCGAAATCCGCTGTCATGGGCGGTGCGCAGCTGGCCGGTGTGATCTCGATCGTGGGTCGTGCGTCCGCTGAGTCCAAGGGCATTCCGTTCAACGAGGAGGCCGACGCCGGGATGCGCGCGATGGTCGAGGCGCAGATCGAGGCCGAATCGCTGCCGATGTTCATGTCGGGGCGGCTGTATGACGACGGTGTGATCGATCCCCGTGACACCCGCACGGTATTGGGAATGGCGTTGTCGGCCATCCACAATGCCCCAGTCAAGGGCGCCGATGGCTTCGGCGTCTTCCGGATGTGAGGGAAAATGACAGCATCGCATAGCGATTCGATGAGGGTCGGCGCTCGCGTGCCGGGTGGGCCTATCACGAATGTTCTGGTAGCCAATCGCGGTGAGATCGCCCGTCGGGTTTTCGCGACCTGTCGTCGCATGGGTCTCGGTACCGTCGCGGTCTATTCCGATGCGGATGCCGCGGCACCGCATGTCGCCGAAGCCGATGCGGCGGTACGTCTTGCGGGCAATACACCCGCGCAGACCTACCTGCGCGGCGAGCTGATCATCGAGGCGGCTTTGGCCACCGGTGCTGATGCGATCCATCCGGGTTACGGATTCCTTTCCGAGAACGCGGAATTCGCACAGGCCGTGCTGGCGGCGGGGTTGGTGTGGATCGGCCCGCCGGTCGAGGCTATCGAGCAGATGGGTTCGAAAGTCGCTGCCAAGAAGTTGATGGATGCGGCCGGAGTCCCGGTACTCGCCGAACTCGACCCGGCCGAGGTCACCGCGGCGCATCTGCCGGTGCTGATCAAGGCCTCCGCCGGTGGTGGCGGGCGCGGTATGCGCGTGGTGCGCGAGCTCGCCGACCTGGAACCCCAAATCGCCGCCGCACGCAGGGAAGCCGAATCGGCATTCGGCGATCCGACGGTGTTCTGCGAGCGGTACCTGGAGACCGGACGACATATCGAAGTCCAGGTCATGGCCGATGCCAACGGCACTATCTGGGCCGTCGGCGAGCGGGAATGCTCGATTCAACGCCGCCACCAGAAGGTCATCGAGGAGGCGCCGTCGCCGCTGGTCCAGCGGATCGACGGCGAGCGCGGGTCAGGCCCGGAGGCGGCAGCGAAGCGTGACCACGCAGGGCTCCCGCGCACGGCCAATGGACAGAGCATGCGCGAGCGATTGTTCGAGGCGGCCACACTGGCGGCCGGTGCAATCGGCTACATCGGTGCCGGGACCGTGGAATTCCTCGCCGACGAGGCGGGGGAGTTCTTCTTCCTGGAGATGAATACCCGGCTGCAGGTGGAACACCCCGTCACCGAATGCACCACCGGATTGGATCTGGTGCGGACTCAGCTCGAGGTCGCGGCTGGCGGCCAGCTGGCTGCCGCGCCGCCACCGCTACGTGGGCATTCGATCGAGGTCCGGCTGTATGCCGAGGATCCCGCGCACGAATGGCAGCCGCAGAGCGGGACGGTGCATCGGATCGATATCCCGCTGGTGGCAACCGAATTCGACATTCTCGACCGTCCCGGTGTACGCCTGGATACCGGTGTGGTGAACGGTTCGGTCGTCGGTGTGCATTACGACCCGATGCTGGCGAAGGTCATCTCCTACGCCGAGACTCGCGGTGAAGCTGCACGGTTGTTGGCAACAGCGCTGCAGCGAGCCAAGATTCACGGTCTGGTGACCAACCGCGATCTGCTGGTGCGGGTGCTGCGCCATCCGGCATTCCTGGCCGGGGACACCGATACCGCGTTCTTCGCAACGCACGGATTGGATTCGCTGTCCGCGCCGCTGGTGTCCGAAGCGGATGAGGCACTGTCCATCGTCGCCGCCGCGCTCGCGGATGCCGCGGCGAACCGGAAGGCGGCCAGGGTCGGCGCCGGGCTGCCCGCGGGCTGGCGGAATCTACCTTCGCAGTCGCAGCACAAGTCGTACGAGAGCAGCACCAGCGCAACGCATGACATCGGTTACCGCTTCACCCGAACCGGAGTCGCGGTTGCTGGTCACGACGGCCTCGAACTGGTAGAGGCGGGTCCGGAGCGTGTGGTCCTCTCGGTTCCGGGCGAACGCGGTCTGGTGCGTAGGCAATTCGATATCGCCCGCTACGGCGACCTGGTCTGTGTCGACTCGCCGCTCGGACCGGTTTCGGTGCGCAGACTGCCGCGTTTCAGCGATCCGGCCGATCAGGTCGCGCACGGTTCACTGCTCGCGCCCATGCCGGGCAGCGTGATTCGCATCGGCGCGGAGGTCGGCAGCGCCCTCGAACAGGGCCAGCCGATTCTGTGGCTGGAGGCCATGAAGATGGAACACACCATCTCCGCGCCCGCCACGGGCGTGCTCAGCGCCCTCAATGTCACCGTCGGCCAGCAGGTCGATGTCGGCGCAGTGCTCGCCGTCGTCGATCCCACCGAATCCCAGGAGAACTCATGAGAGAGCGAAGCGAACGAATCATGTGTCAGTGCGGAAAGCGCATGCCGGAGCCGAGCGTCAGCGAGGCGCAGGCATGAGCTTTATCGAAACCGATGAGCAGAAGGCACTGCGGTCCGCGGTCGCCGCGCTCGCCGCGAAGTACGGCTTCCGCGACTATGTGCTGCCGAAGGCGCGCAAGAACGAGCCGCTCACCGAATTATGGGATGAGGCAGGCAAACTCGGCTTCCTCGGCGTGAATCTGCCGGAGGCGTACGGCGGCGGTGGCGCGGGCATGTACGAGCTCGCGCTGGTGATGGAGGAGCTGTCCGCGCAGGGTGCGGGCCTGCTGCTGATGGTGGTTTCTCCGGCCATCTGCGGCACCATCATCACCAAATACGGCACCGACGAGCAGAAGCAGCTGTGGCTGCCCAAACTTGCCGACGGCACCGCCAAGATGGTCTTCGGTATTACCGAACCCGACGCCGGTTCGAACTCGCACCAGATCACCACCACCGCGCGTCGTGACGGTGACGACTGGATCCTCAACGGCCGCAAGATCTTCATCTCCGGTGTGGACCAAGCCGAGGCCGTGCTCATCGTTTCGCGCACCGAGGACCACAAGACCGGCAAGCTCAAGCCCGCACTGTTCATCGTGCCCACCGATGCCCCCGGCTTCGTCAAGACGCCGCAGGAAATGGACATTATCGAACCGGACCACCAGTTCACACTGTTCCTCGATGACGTGCGCCTGCCGTCGGATGCCCTGGTGGGCAAGGAAGATGCCGCACTCATGCAGCTGTTCGCGGGCCTCAACCCGGAGCGCATCATGGGCGCGGCCATGGCCGTCGGCATGGGCCGGTACGCCATCGATCGCGCCGTCGAATACGCCAAGGAACGCACGGTGTGGAAGACGCCGATCGGTGCGCACCAAGGTATTTCGCATCCGCTCGCCGCGGTGAAAGTCGAGGTGGAGTTGGCCCGGCTGATGATGCAGAAGGCCGCGACGCTCTACGACGCCGGTGATGAGATGGGTGCGGCCGAGGCCGCGAATATGGCGAAATACGCTGCGGCCGAGGCCAGTATCAAGGCGCTCGATCAAGCCATCCAAACCCACGGCGGCGCGGGCCTCACCAAGGAGTACGGACTCGCCGCGATGCTCGCGGCCGCCCGCATCGGTCGCATCGCCCCGGTCAGCCGCGAGATGGTGCTGAACTTCGTCGCCCAGTACTCGCTGGGCCTGCCGAAGTCCTACTGATATTCCGCCCGCGTCGTTCCAATGCCGGGGCGACGAAGGCGGGATCGGATGCCACGACAGGAGGCTCGATGACCGAGACATCCACCGCGCCATACGTGCGCTATGCGGTCGGTAATGGATTCGCGACGCTCACGCTCGACTCACCGCACAACCGCAATGCCCTGTCCTCGCAGCTGGTCGCGGAGTTGCTGCAGGGCCTCGACGATGCCGCAGCCGACCCCGCCGTGCGCGTCATCGTGCTCGCGCACACCGGCAATACCTTCTGCGCGGGCGCCGACCTGAGTGAAGCCGGCAATGCCGATCCGGCCGTTGCCGCCGATGAGCGCACCCGGGTGATGATCGGCGTACTGCGCAGGCTCGTCGAAACACCGAAGCCGATCATCGCGCAGATCGACGGCAATGTGCGCGCAGGTGGTATGGGCATCGTCGCGGCCTGTGACATCGTCGTCGCCGGTCCCGGCAGCAGTTTCGCACTCACCGAGGTGCGAATCGGATTGGCGCCGTTCATGATTTCGCTGACCCTGCTGCCGCGGCTGAGCCCGCGCGCGGCCAGTCGCTACTACCTCACCGGCGAGAAGTTCGGCGCGGATATCGCCGAGCAGATCGGTCTGGTCACCAGCACCGCCGACGATCCGGCGGCCGAGGTGGCCCGACTGGGCGCGGAGCTGCGCAAGGGCTCCCCACAGGGTCTCGCCGAGGCCAAGCGACTGGTCAACGCGGACATCCTGGCTGAGTTCGACAGCTCCGCCGAGGAGCTGGCGAAACGTTCCGCGAGCTTCTTCGGCACCCCGGAGGTTCAGGAGGGCATGATGGCCTTCTTGCAGCGCCGTCCACCGACCTGGGCAGAATAGCGCCGTGATTTCGCCGACGACCAATGCCACCACGGCCGCCAGCCTGTTCGGAGTGAACTGATGGTGACACCCCACGAACCCAAGCAGGACCGCAGCCGGATCACCCGGCAGCGCCTGCTCGAGGCGACCATCGACTGCCTGGCCGAAATGGGTTGGGCGGCGGCCACGGTCTCGGTTGTCGCGGAACGGGCCGGGGTGTCCCGGGGCGCCGCCCAGCATCACTTCCCGACCAGGGAAGACCTGATCACCGCGGCACTCGAGTACATGTTCGACACCCGCACCCAGCAGTCCAAGGATGAGGCGCTGGCGATGGCCGCGCTGGCTGGCGGGGTCGAGCGCACCGAGGCGGTGGTGGCCGGTCTGGTCGACTCCTACACCAGCCCGCTGTTCAAAGCGGCGCTGCAGGTGTGGACGCATGCGGCGGCCGATCCGGCACTGCGGGAGCGAATTGTGCCGCTGGAGGCCAAATTCGGGCGTATATCGCATCGCCGGGCCGTGGCGGCGCTGGGCGTGGACGATAACGATCCGGTTACCCATCACCTCGTTCAAGCCACACTCGATATGGCACGCGGACTCGGTCTGGCCGATGTCCTGACCGATGACTCGGCGCGCCGCAAACAGATCGTCTCGCAATGGGCGGCCACGCTACACGCCGCACTGCACGCCCCACCGCCCGGCGCCCCAGCTGGGGCCGGGCTGAGCTGCCAGGCCGGAGCTGAGCTGCCAGGCCGGAGCTGAGCTGCCAGGCCGGAGCTGAGCCGCCGGGTGGAGCTGATTTTCTGCTCGAGCCGATGCCAGGTGGAGCTGGCGGATTCGAGTTGGCGGGCGGCGCTGATTGTCTGGGGGAGCTGAGTCGCCGATTGGGCTAAGGCGTCAGCAGTTACTCCTCGTCGGGACCCTTCGCCGGTGATACACGCTCGAACCAGGCGGCCGTTTCATCCGGGGCGAGCACCCGTTCCAGGGTAAGGTCGCCGACCATATTCGGGAAGAAGCGCCCGGCTGGCCAACTACGTTGGTACGGAGGCGGATCCAGCACCAGCAGATGGGTGCCGTCGACGACCGGAATATCGGAGGGCGTGCCCTCGTTCCAGATCCAGCTGCCATCCGGCGCTACCAGATTGAACGATCCGGTGGTGTGCACCATGCCGGGCACATCGCGGCACATCGCGACCGCCTCCGCCGACGGCGCCTCACCCGGAATATGCCCGCCGCCGATGAGGGCGTCGGCGAGCAGGGTGTGCAATTGGAAGTTGTCACCGATGCCGGTCATGCGCATGGCGTAGCCGGTGTTGGTCTCGCGGTGCAGCACGATGACCGGCTCGTCGTCCAGCACGCTCAACGCGTAGCCGAGGCATTTATCCCACCGGTCCGAGATTTCGCCGAGTGCGTCGTGCCGCTCGCGGATGATCTCGCGACCGGAGTGTCCGAACTTCTGTCGAACTTCCTTGTGCGACAACATGGCCAACGCAGCCCGATTCCAGTCGGCGAGCGTCCACCACGACAGTGTCGGGCCGAAGCCGAAGTATTCGAACAGTTCCGGGTCCAGCTCGACATGCTCCGGATCGGGGGCTTCGCCGACATCGGCGGTCGCCCACTGCTGCGCGAATCCGGTTGCGCTGTCGAGGGATTCGGCGAGATTGGCAAGCACGCTCGGCGCGCATACCACCGGATCCGCGCCACCTTCGACGCACGCGCCGATCAGGACCGCGATATTGGCTCGCGGTCCCGGCGGTACATCTGTCAGCACATCGGCGAGCCGTTTTCCGCCCTGCGCCATTTCCTCCGGAGTCGCCGATTGGTACAGGCGATGCAACTCCATGTGGGCTTGTTGCTGTGCTTCTGGGTCCTGCGCGTGCACCGCGCGTTCGAAGTCGAATACGGCGTCTATGAATCGATCAGTGCCCGAGCTCATGCTCGTACGCTAACACGTTGCCGCGCAACCACTTTCGGGACAAGCTCGTCGTCCAATAGTTGCCTCGGTAACAACACGCGCTCCCGCGCGCCTTTTGTAGCGCCGCGCACGAAATCGCGGGGGAAATCATGCGTGGCGCGCGAATCGGTGCGCGGGAACAGTGTTTGTTGGCCTAACGGGGCATCGGCGATTGCCGACGCAACGTTGTCGGGCGGGTGACTAGCACAAGCCTTGCTGCTGAAGGTGCCCTTCATCGACGGCGTAGGAGGTGGAACCGATGAGGACGCCGAGGAGTCCGCCGATGATCAATCCCGGAATCGCGCCGACGAAGAAGAGGGGCAGACCCGCGATGCCGCCGATAGTGGCGCCGAGCAGACCACCGACCAGCGTCCTGACCTCGATGGTGTCGCCGGGTGCCAGGCACTGGCCGATGAGGTCGGCTTGCGGGGTCGGTTCGGTTGCCGCGGCGATCGGCTGGGTCGCGACCGGTGCGGTCGGTTCCGGTGATTCGCCCGGTGCGGCCGACGCGGTCGAGGCGAAGCCGACGGTGAGCGCGATGGCGACGAGGGCACCGATGACGGTTAAGACGAATCTCGAAATGCTTCTCACAGTTTTCCTGGTGGCTCGAAAGTTGGCGCGACTGGATCATCATTCCCGGAGTTCGCGGCGTGCGAAAGGGTTTCGGATGAATGCCGCATTAAGAGGATTTCGAGGAAGTAGGTCAAGGGATCTCGAGGAACGGCATGTCACACTTGATCGCCCTGCGTCGTCCTCACTGTGAAAGCGGAACAACGCAGCGAAAACAGGAGCGGTGATCATGTCGAATATCAAGAAGATCGCGGTGGCCGGAGCGACCGGACGGTTGGGCCGCCATGTCGTGGATGTGCTGAACGAGCAGGGGCACGAGGTCGTCGCATTCTCCCGCGCCAACGGAGTGGATATCGAGACCGGCGTCGGGCTCGTGGAGGCGCTCGATGGTGTGGATGTCGTCATCGATGCGTCCAGCACGCCGTCCGCGGATCAGACCATCGCGACCGAATTCTTCCGAGCCGCGGCGCGCAACCTGCACGAGGCGGGACAGAAGGCCGGCGTCGAGCGGCTGGTCGTGGTGTCCATCATCGGCATCGATGGTTCGCTCGCCGGATACAACGCCGCGAAGCTGGCGCATGAGGCCGCGCTGCTGGAAGGGCCGCTGCCGGTGCAGATTCTGCGCGCAGCGCAGTTCCACGAGTTGGTCGAGGTAATGGTGCAGTGGGGGACCCAGGGCGAGGTCGCATACCTGCCGAAGATGCGCACCCAGTTGGTCGCGGCGCGTGCGGTGGCCGAAGCGCTGGTGGAATTGGCGGTGCACCCGTTGCCGGAGTCGCTCGACGGGCCGTTCCCTGAGATCGCGGGACCGCAGCCGGAGACGATGGCGGGTGCGGCCGGTTTGCTCGCGGCCAAGCTCGGTGCGCCTGCCCAGGTTATCGAGTCGAGTGATGAGGCGAACCCGGATCGTGAGCAGTTCGAGAACGGTGGGCTGCTGCCGGGTTCGCACGCGAAATTGGCGGGTCCGACGTTCGCCGAGTGGCTCGAAGCCACGTACGCCTGACCCACAACGCAAAATCGCCCGGGGCACACGCACCGGGCGAATTGCTTTGCGCGCCGGCCCCGCACTGCTTGTCGGGATCCGCACCCGATGTGGATTTCCCAAGGGGTGCGGATCCCGCAACAGCGGATCAGTGGGCTGTGGTCAGGTCGTAGAGGGTGATGCCGTCGACTGTGGTCGCGGTGAAGTTCTCTTCCACCCACTTGCTGATCTCGCTGCTGGTGCCGGAGCGGCCGAATCCGGAACCGCCGTCCGCACCGCCGCGATTGCCACTGCCGATGAAGTAGTGGATCTTTCCATCGGCGACGTACTGTTTGAACTGATCCAGCGTCGGCGACGGATCGCTGCCGTTGAAGCCGCCGAGCGGCATGACCGGCAGTTCGGTGGCCAGCTGGAATCCGGCGGCGCTGTTGGCGCCGGTGGCGGCGGCTACCCAGGTGTAGTCGGAGCCATTGTTTTCCAGCAGTGCGATGACCTTCTCGCTCGGCCTGCTCGCGCCGAGCAGGCCACCGGCGGGGCCACCCATCATCGGATTGCCCGCTTCGTTGGTGCCCTGTTCTCTCCCCTGAGCGCCATTGCGGCCAGCGCCATTCGTATTGCGGCCGTCAGCATTTCGCCCACCGGGCATGCCGCCGCCGAAGCCGCCTTCGCCCCCCGGGCCCCCGTTGCTTTCGGCCCAGGGCGGAGGTCCGAACCCCCCGACATTCGGTCCCGCCGACGGGATCCCGCCCTCGTGTCCGGTCGAAATGGTTTGGGCGGAATATGCGACGGGTCCGGCCAATCCGGCGAATGTGGCGGCCAATGCCGCGACCAGCGCCACCTTCCGCGGTGCGGGCAGCAGCACCGTAATGGTCGCGAGCACACCCACCACCAGCACCGCCCAGCGCAACCACGGCACAAAGCCCGAGCTGCGCGACAGCAACATCCACGACGTCGCGGTGGTCAGGCCGACCGCAAGCCCCGCGAACAACCGGACCCACAGCCGATGCCGATCCCGCCACAGCTGCACCGCGCCGATACCGACCAATGCGGCGACCGCCGGAGCCAGCGCCACCGTGTAGTACTGGTGGAAGATGCCCGCCATGAAGCTGAAGGTCAGCCCGGTCACCAGCAGCCAGCCGCCCCACAGGATCAGCGCCGCGCGCCGTCCATCGGTGCGAGCAGCCTTGCCGCGCAATAGAATTCCCGCAACAAGCGCGACCAATGCGGCGGGGATGAGCCAGGCGATCTGACCGCCCTGCGCCGGTTCGAACATCCGGGTGATCCCGGTGTTGCCCCACATGCTGCGGCCACCGCCACCGCGCGGCATATCGCCACCACCACCGGGGAAGACGCTGCCGCGCTCGTTGCCGTTCAATCGGCCGAGACCGTTGTAGCCGAGGGTGAGTTCGACGATCGAATTGTGTTGCGACCCACCGATCCACGGCCGCGAAGAGGCGGGCCACAGTTCGACCGTGAGCAGCCACCAGCCCGCCGCGACGATCATCGACAAACCCGCCGCGAGCAGCTGCAGGATCCGCTTGCCGAGTTTGGGCGGACCGGCGAACAGATAGGTCAGCGCCAGTGTCGGCACAACCAGCAGCACCTGCAATTGCTTGGTGAGGAACCCGAATCCGATGAAGACACCGGTGAGCACCAACCAGCGGGTGCGTCCGTCCTCGACCGCCCTGGTCATCGCCCAGGCCGCCGCGATCATCAGGAATACCAGCAGCGCATCCGGGTTGTTGAACCGGAACATCAGTGCGGCCACGGGCGTCACCGCGAGCGTCAGTCCGGCGATGAGTCCGGCCGCCGGGCCGAAAGGTCTGCGCACCGTCGCCCACACCAGTGCCACCGAGGCGACGCCGAGCAGCACCTCCGGCACCAGGATGGTCCAGGAATTCAGTCCGAACGCCCGCACCGACAGTTCCATCAACCACAGCGAGGCCGGTGGTTTGTCGACAGTGATCGAGTTCGCCGCGTCCGAGGAACCGAAGAAGAAGGCCTTCCAGGACTTCGAACCCGCCTGTACCGCGGCGGAGTAGAAGGAATTCGCCCACCCGCTGGAACTGAGGTTGCACAGGTAGGCGATTCCGGTGCCGAGCAGCAGTACCGCCAATGCCGGGTATTCCCAGCGGATCTCGCGCTCGGAGCGCGATTGTGGCGGTACCGCTTTCGACGATGGCGTGAGCGTAGCGGTCACTGGTGTCCGCCCTCGGTGACCACCGTGCGGGTGGCTGTCGGGTTACGGAAGACCCAGCGCAGGCCGACGAATCGGATCAGCGTGGCAATGAGATTGGCAACCACGAGTACGAACAATTCCAGATGAACGGCGGCGTCGGGAGCCCAGCGGTGCAAGGCGAACAACGAGCCGCTGGTGACCAGTAAGCCGAAACCGAAGATCAGCAGACCTTGGAATTGGTGTGACACAACGCCATTCGATCCACGCACCCCGAAGGTGAAGGCGCGGTTGGCGGCGGTATTGCCGACCGCGGTGATCAGCAGCGCGACGAAGTTGGCGACCTGCGCGCCGGTCATGGGCTGCAACACCAGGTACAGCAGCATATAGGCGAGCGTCGAGATGACGCCGACTATCGCGAACCGCACCACCTGCCCGACCATCCCCAACGGCACCCCGGGCACCAGTGGTTCCCGTCCGACCGAGCGGCGCAGCTCGTCCAATGGCAGCGCGCCGGTCGTCAGTCCGCGCAGCAGCCGCCACACGCCGAGCAAATCCTTGCGCGCGGTATCGATGATGTCGACCCGGCTGTCCGGATCGTCGATCCAGTCGACCGGCACCTCGTGGATGCGCAACCCGGCCCGCTCGGCGAGCACCAGAAGTTCGGTGTCGAAGAACCATTCACCGTCTTGCACCAGCGGCAGCAGTCGCCGTGCCACATCGGTGCGCATCGCCTTGAAACCGCACTGCGCATCCGAAAAACGTGCCTGCAGCGAGGCTTTCAGGATCAGGTTGTAGCAGCGCGAGATGAATTCGCGCTTGGGTCCGCGCACGACTCGCGACGCCGCGTCGAGCCGGGTGCCGATGGCCAGATCGGAGTGTCCCGAGATCAGCGGAGCGACCAAGGGCAGCAGCGCATTGAGGTCGGTGGACAGATCTACGTCCATGTAGGCGACGACCTGGGCGTCGGAGTGCTCCCACACCGCGCGCAGCGCACGGCCGCGGCCCTTGGCGTCGAGGTGCACGACCCGCACGTCATCGAGTTCGTCCGCGAGCAGCTCGGCGACTTGCATGGTGTCATCGGTGCTCGCATTGTCGGCCACGGTGATCCGCGCCGGGAACGGGAACCCGTCGCGCAAGTAGGCGTGCAGCCGCCGCACGCAGACACCCAGGTCGGCTTCTTCGTTGTAGACGGGGATCACGACGTCCAGCACGGGCGTGATCACCGTTTCGGTCATTTCCGCCCGGTGCGCGGCGGTCGTCGATTCGGTCATGGTGACTACCCTCGCGAACCGCGCTGGACCCCAGCTGGGCCCTACCTGTGAGGTTCCTGGGGACCGTGGCTAGCGCATCCGCCGAATCCGCAACACGGTGTCGGTACGCAGTCCCGCCTGTCCCTCCGGTCCCGTTATTTCCCGCTCGACCGCATCCTTGGTCTGCACGTTCCAGTCCGCTCCGAGTGCCAGCCCGTCGAGCACCTCGTCCATCGTCGGAAAGTGCACGTCATGTCGGTCCTCGATAAACGAAGGCCACCCCGCGTGCCCCGCGATCAACAAAACCCCGCCGACCCCCACCGCCTCCGCGGCCCGCCGCAAAACCTTCGTCCGCTCGTCCTCCTGCGAGACCGGTGAATGAAAGAACTGCGCCGAGACCAAGCCGAATTCTCCGTCCGGAAATGATTGCGCCAGATCATGTTCGGCAAACGTGATGTGCTCGCCGACACCCGCCTCGTCGGCATGCGCCGCCGCCCGCAGCAGCGCTGTCGGGGAAACATCGACTGCGGTAACGCGCCATCCCAGCCCCGCAAGCCAAACAGCGTCCGCACCCTCACCGCACCCGAGGTCCAATGCCGTACCCGGCTCGAGCCCTGCGGCCTCACGTACCAACAACGGATTGGGCTTCCCGGTCCAAATCTGATCCCGGTCCTGATAGAACTCCTCCCAGAACTCCTGGGTGCCGGTTGCGGTGCCCTCGCTCATGCGTCGCTCTCCCATCGAAATCGCGTACTTCCGCTGTGTTCGCATGATCTATGCCGGGCCCGCGACAACGCCAACTTTCTTGCCGTTTCGGCAAGCACGTATACCGAGTTCGGCTACAGGGGTTGGTACGGTCGGATTTGTGATGCGCAGTGGGCGGGGAGTGGATGCGGGGACGCCCAAGCGGGTCGATGCTCGGACCGAGCGGTGGCGCGAGCATCGGGTGCAGGTTCGGGCGCAGTTCGTGGATGCGGCGTTTCGGGCGCTGGACAAGTTCGGACCCGAAGTGAGTATGGGGGATATCGCGAAGGAGGCCGGGGCGGCCAAGCCCAAGCTTTATCGGCACTTCGCGGATAAGACGGATCTGTACAACGCGATTGTCGATCGGGTTCGCGACATGCTGTGGGAGCGGATCGTTTCCAGTGCCGATTTGACGAATGATTCGGCGCGCGAGTTGATTCGGCGGGGCGCGGCCGAATATGTGCTCGTGGTATCCGAGCATCCCAATGTTTTCCGGTTCATGCTGCACAGCCACTTCACGCAGCGGGCCGATGAATCCGAGCGGGCGCTGCAGTCGGCTCGGCAATCGGCCAAGCGGGCCGCGGATCTGTTCGCCGGACTGCTCGCCGATAAGTCCGTCGAAGTATCCAGCGTCGAACTCGTCAACTATTCGGTATTCGGTGCGGTGGCCTCGGCCACCGACTGGTGGCTCGGCGCGAACCGGCTGCAGGCACACACCATGCCCAGCGAGAAATTCGTCGCCTACCTGGCGGAGATCATCTCCGCGCTGGCCGAGGCCAATGCGCGGCTCAACGGCATCCGCATCGATGCGGACCTACCGCTGCACCTCGCGTTCTCCAGCGACTGAGTTGTGGCACCGACCGCGAGCGCGCCATTAGCGGTCGGCTCTCGCATCCACTTCGAACCACATCGTTCTCGCCAACCGCATCGTCGAGGCCGACGGTGTTTGCGATGCCCACAGTATGCCCCCACCCACCGACAAGTTTTGGTACCCGTCGCGGCATTAGTAGCCGAAGTAGTTTTTGCCCGGCGCGGTCCGCTCGACGGTCTCGCGGAGCGTCATCGGCACGATCATGCTGTCGCCGGGATGGAGGTACACCCCACGCCAATCCGTCAGGAGTGGGACAGGCGCCAGAGCGGGGAGACCGGACCATGACCCGCGCCGAGATCGTAGGAGGCGGCTAGGCAGCGGTAGGTCCAGTCCTTGGCGAATTCGACGGCATCGGGAACCGAGTAACCGTTTGCGAGGGCGCATGCGATAGCCGCGGCCAAGGTGTCGCCGCCGCCGTGGTCGTTGCCGGTGGTGATTCGCGGGGCGGTGAATTCCAGGAAACGATCGCCGTCGAAAAGTAGATCGGTGCTCACCGCCGAGGAGCGCAGATGGCCGCCCTTGACGATCGCCCAATGCGCTCCGAGCTTGTGCAGCGCCTCCGCGGCCCGCCGTGCCGATGCATCGTCGATGACCTCGATTCCGGTGATCAGCCGCACCTCGTCGAGATTCGGTGTCACCACCGTGGCCAACGGAATCAGCGTGTGCCGCACCGCGTCCAGCGCCTCCTCGTGCAGCAGTGGATCGCCGTGCATGGATGCCGCGACCGGATCGACCACCAATGGCGTCCGATCCCGTCCGATCCCGACTTCCTGACACACCTGCGCGACCGACTCGATGATCGCGGTCGAGGCCAGCATTCCGGTCTTTGCCGCCCCGACCCCGATATCCCCGACCACCGCCCGCACCTGATCGGCCACGACCTGCGGCGGAATCTCGTGGAACCCGCTCACTCCGACCGAGTTCTGCACCGTCACCGCGGCCACCGCTACACACGCGTGCACCCCGCACAGGGCCATGGTTCGCGAATCGGCCTGGATGCCCGCGCCGCCGCCGGAGTCGGTCCCGGCGATAGTGAGGACGCGAACCGGGGTCTGCCCGTCGGGCACGAGCGGCAGGAATTTCACAACCCAGACCCTACTCAGCGTTGACCCAACCGGACGGCGCCATCTAAATGAAAACCATTATCATTAAAGTGTGATCACCTCATGGACCTCTGACCTGCTACCCGTCACCGTGCTCTCCGGCTTCCTCGGCGCGGGCAAGACGACCCTGCTCAATCACATCCTGGCCAATCGGGACGGTCGCCGCGTCGCGGTCATCGTCAACGACATGAGCGAGGTCAATATCGATGCCGCGCTCGTCGCCGGGCAGGGCCACCTCGACCGCACCGAGGAGAAGCTGGTCGAACTGACCAATGGCTGCATCTGCTGCACGCTGCGCGAGGATTTGATCGAGGCGGTCGGCAAGCTCGCCCGCGAGGGCCGCTTCGATCAACTGGTCATCGAATCCACCGGCATCTCCGAGCCGATGCCGGTCGCCGCGACCTTCGACTGGGAATTCGAGGACGGCTTCGAACTCGGCGATATCGCTCGCCTGGACACCATGGTCACCGTGGTGGACGCCTCCACCTTCCTCGCCGAAATCGCCCGCGGGCAGGCCCTCGCCGAGCGGAATCTCGAAGCGGACGAAGGCGATACGCGCACCATCGCCGACTTGCTTGTCGATCAGGTCGAATTCGCCGATGTCCTGCTGATCAATAAGACCGACCTGGTCAGCGCCAATGCCGCTGGAACCGTGGAAGCCACTGTGCGACGGCTCAATCCGCGCGCCCATGTGCTGCGCACCGAGAAGGGCGCGGTAGATCTCGCGGAGGTCCTCGCGACCGGCCGCTACAACCCCGTCGTCGCCGCCGAATCCGATGGCTGGGCCGAGGAGCTAGCGGGCGGCCATACGCCGGAAACCGAGGAATACGGCATTCGCAGCCTCACCTACACCGCCGAGCGACCCTTCCACCCCGAACGCCTCGCCGATGCTCTCGCCCAACTCCGAGGCTTGTTGCGCAGCAAGGGTTTCTGCTGGCTCGCCAGCCGCCCCGAACTCGCCGCCATCTGGTCCCAAGCCGGTCCGAATCTGACCTTCGAACCCGCCGCCTGGTGGTCCGCCCTGGAAGTTCCCGCGGGCCAGGAAATCGTCTTCATCGGCATCCAACTCGACACCACCCACATCCGCGCCCTCCTCGACGCCGCCCTCCTCACCGACGACGAACTCAGCGCGGGCCCCACCACCTGGACCACCTATCCCGACCCATTCCCGACCTGGGGCGCTCTGCATCAGCACTGACCTGGACCATCGATCACCGGTAGCCATGCAGGCAAACGTCGAGAGCGCCCCTCCACCTCCGCATTCTGGATTGCTAGTTGGAGATGCCGGGAGCCTGGTGAGTGTAGGTGGGGTCGGTGAGTTGGGTGAGCATGAAGGCGGCGATGTCGGCTCGGGCGATTTTGAGGGACAGGCCCTTGGCGTCGGCGGGAAAGCCTCGGCGGTAGGTGTCGGTGCGGAGGCCGTCGGTGAAGGCGCTCGGGCGGACGATGGTCCAGTCGAGGTTGCTGGCGCGGACGTATTCTTCCTGCTCGACGTGGTCGGCGTAGGCCTCGCGCAGCAGCATCCCGAACATCACGTACTTCCAGAGGAAGTTCAGGTTGCCGCGGCTGTCGCCGACGCCGAGGGTGGTCTGGCAGATCAGGCGTTTCACACCGGTCCGGTTCATCGCCTCGAGCACCGCGCGGGTGCCCTCGGCCCGGATGACGCCCTTGCGGCCCGCACCCAGCGAGATCAGCACCGCGTCCTGCCCGACCACGGCCCGCTCCACCGAATTCGTATCGAGCACATTGCCCTCGACAATGTGCAGGCGCTCATGCCGCTGTCGGACACTCGCCGCATCCCGAGTGAAGGCGGTGACCTCGTGCCCCTGTTCGAGCGCCTGCTCGACGACCAGCCGACCGACGGTGCTGGTGGCTCCGAAGACTGCGATTCGCATTGTGTTCTCCTGTGTTGATTTGCGGTGCTCCCGGGCCCTACGTGGTTACGCAGGCTGCCGCCTCCGGGCCTGACGCTCGCACCGCGGGTGTTGATTTGCGGTGCTCCCGGGCCCTACGTGGTTACGCAGGCTGCCGCCTCCGGGCCTGACGCTCGCACCGCGGGTGTTGAAAGCTGTTGAGCTGTTGGTGAATCCAGTACATCAACGGAGAACGAGACGAACCATGGCCGTGCGTCTCGGGACCATACGAGAGGGTCTACGCCGGAAACCGCGTAGCGGCTGGCGTCCGGAAGCGGGATGCCAGCCGTCGCGCAGCGTGCAGTCAGCCGAGCTTGGCGAAGAATTGCCGGATATCGGCGACGATCACCTGCGGTGCCTCATGTGCGGCGTAATGCCCGGCGGCATCGTTCGGGCCGCCTTGTGCGGAGCCGACGTCATAAGAATTCCAGCTGACGATGTTGCTGTGATCGCGCTCGGCGAACCGGCGGATCGACTGGAAATCGCCCTTGAACATCGCCAAGCCGGTCGGGACCGTGGTCGGCCCGCTCGGCTGCTGCGCGGTGCGCGCATTCTCGTAGTAGAACCGCAGCGACGACCCCGCCGTACCGGTCAGCCAGTAGATGGCCACATTGCCGATCACGAATTCCTCGTCGAGGCTCTCGCCGAACAACTGCGCGTTCCAGCCGAGCAACCCGACCGGCGAATCGGCCAGCGCGAACGCCAGCGTCTGCGGCTGCTGGCTGTGCAAGGTATTGAAGGCCATCTTGTTCTCGTGGAACCACTGCAGGTGCTGCAGCGCCGCCATATCGTCCTCGGACAGCCCGTCGAACTCCGCTGGATCGCCGGATGGGAACGAAAAGAGCTGCGTCACATGGACTCCGACGATGTGATCGGAATCCAGCCGCCCGATCTCCGGTGACACCATCGAGCCACCGTCGTTGCCGATGGCGCCGTAGCGCTCGTAGCCCAAGCGGCTCATCAGCTCCGCCCAAGCCGCGGCGGTGCGGACTGTGCCCCATCCGGTGCTGCGGGTCGGACCGGAGAATCCGAATCCCGGCAGCGATGGGATGACCAGGTGGAAGGCGGGATCGTCGGCCGATTCCGGTTCGGTCAGTGGCGCGATGACATCGAGGTATTCGAGCACCGAACCCGGCCAGCCGTGGGTGAGGATCACTGGCAGCGCATCCGGCCGGGAGGACCTGACGTGCAGGAAGTGGATATCTTCGCCATCGATCTCGGTGGTGAACTGCGGGTAGGAGTTCAGCTTCGCCTCCAGAGTGCGCCAGTCGAAGTGTTCCAGCCAGTACGCGGCGAGATTCCGCACCCGCTCGTTCGGAACGCCGTACGCGTCGCCGACGCCGGGCAACTCGTTCGGGTAGAGGGCTCGGGACAGCCGGTCGGTCAAGTCATCGAGCTGAGCCTGCGGAACGTCGATGGTGAAGGGCGTGATGGCGGTCATTTCGACTCCTTTTGAAACGGAATGCTTCGTTCTGTTCGAACAGTATCAGAACGGATCATTCCGTTTCAAGTGCTAATCTGAACCCATGCCGAAGACAACCGACGCCCCAGCTCAGAAGGGTCTGCCCGGCCGCAAGGCGCAGGCCGCCCGCAATGACGGGCTCATCCTCGCGGCGGCCCGCGCGATCTTCCTCGCCGATGCCAACGCCCCCATTGCCGCCGTGGCCGAGCGCGCGGGAGTGGGGATCAGCGCCCTCTATCGCCGCTATCCGAGCAAGGAGGTGCTGCTGCGTACCCTCTGCCACGAGGGCCTGCGCCGCTACAACGCCGAAGCCGACGCCGCACTGGAGGATTCGGATGGCTGGCGTGGTCTGGTCGGATTCCTGGAGCGGGTAGTCGACGCGGATGTGCACTCACTGACCGTGCATCTGGCAGGCACGTTCACGCCGGACGATTCGATGCTGCCGGACCTCACGCATTCGGGTGAAGTCACCGAGGAACTAGTGCGGCGCGCACACGCCTCCGGGCGGCTGCACGCGGATGCCAATGCCAACGACCTCGGTCTCGTCCTGGACGCCTGCGCGGCAATTGCCATGCCGGACCAAGTCCGAACTGCGGAACTGCGCAGGCGAGTGCTCGCCATGCTGATCGCAGGGCTCTCGGGAAAAGGTGAACTGCCGGGTCCGCCGCCCGAGTCGGGAGAATTCGCATGGCGCTGGAAACCGCGCAAGTAAGCCGATGAGTTCGGTCATCGCGTGCGGTCCGCACAGTGATCGGTGCGAGTCCCAGGCCTGTGCCCGACCCGCTCGACAATGTCGGGTTCTGCCTCTAACCGATCCGGGCGGCAATGGCTGGGCCGCACAACATATTTCGACGATTCTGGTTCCCGAGAGCTATGCCATGCTCGTGACCGAGACATCAGTCGCGCTCGTTGCCGGTGGACGTCCAGGCTGCGTCGGGCCGTGCGAGGGGTTGGATCGCGCGGCCGTCCACCCAGGCGGTCCAGCCGTTGTTGCAAGCGATATGCGCCCAGTCCCCGGCGCGGCCCAGGATCTGGAGTTCGACGCCGGGATCGATGCTGGTGAGCGGGCCGAGACTCGGATCGGGCGCGGCCCATGCGTCCAATCCGCCGTCGGGTACCAGGTGGGTCGGATACCAGGGGGCGGCGAGGGGTTCGATGGCGCGGCCGTCGACCCATCCGGTCCAGCCGTTGTTGCAGGCGATATGCGCCCAGTCGCCGGAGCGCTCGAGGATCTGGAGTTCGACGCGCGGGTCGATGCGGGCGACGGGCGTCCGGGTCGAGTCGGGAGTGACCCATGCGGGCATGCCGTTGTCGGGTACCTGATGGGTCGGATGAAATGCCGGTGTGCCGCCGCGCTCGACCACCGGCACGACTTCCGTGGGTATGGCGGAGGCGTCTAATGCCGGTATGCCACCGGCGAACGGCTTGACCACGGCGGGATCCAGCACATCGCGCACCAGACGGAGCGCGACTTCCGTTGTGGTCTCGAACAATTCGGCACGTGGGTTGCGCGCCGTCAGCTCGCGCCAGCATGCGAACCGGGTCGAGAACGTGGAACGGAACACCGTGAAATCGGCGAGTGCGTCCTGTTTCCTTGCCGCACCTGTCATTACGGCGATTCTTCCGGTCGTCAACAGTTGGCCGAACGACCGTGCCACCGCGGTCCCGGCGTCGGTGAATCGGTAGCTACCGAGCGCCGCCAGTCGAACAAGGCCCAGCGAGGCCAGCCGTGCCAGTCCCTCCGGCATCCGACCGGCCGCCGCCGCGAGTGATACCGGCGTGGCGCCCTGGGCGGCGGACAAGGCCCAACGGGTGTCGCCGGCGGCGAGCCCCTTGGCGAGTTGCTCCTCCAGTTCGAGCGCCCGCAGCTCGAGCGGTCCGGGTGCGACGTTTCGCCGCGGGACCCCGGCCAGGCGGCCCTCTTGTGCCGCATCGGCGGCGGCGAGCAGTGCGGCGAATGCGATGAGATCGAGGTCGATCGGCGGTGATGCGAATCCGGGGCCGTATGAGGTGAGATCGAGTAGTTGGTCGATCAGCATGGTGGCCTGGGTGAGCGTTGGCACGACGGTGAAATCGAAGCCGTCGTCGCCGCTCCCGGCCTGCATGACGAAGGTGTCGTGTTCGTCCCCGCGCAGCACCAGTGCCGCTGTCCAGTCGTCCTGCCCGACGTGGTTGGCGGTGATGGCGGTGGTGTGGGCGGGATCGGCAGCGATCCGCAGTGCTTCCTTCGCGGGTCCGGTGAGTCGGCCGTCCGCTTCGAGCAGCCCGGTGTCCCGCAGCGCCGCCACCGGGTCGTCCGGCGAGGTCGTCAGCGGCAGGGCGGACCGCGGTCCCGGCTTCAGCCCAGCGATGGACAAGGCCGCGGCGAGTTGGTCCGCGGCCAGTCGGAAGCGCATCAACATCGTCGACTCCTTCCCGCGCCCTGACCGCTGCGCGAAAGCGGCTCGGTGGGCGTGCGTACCGCACCGTCCTGGATGCGCCGGATGCCGCGGCGACCGAAGAAGCCCGGGCACGGGCCGTCGCGCACATCCGTCTGTAGCCGCGACGCGCGGTCGCTCCAGGCCGGCAGCGGCGCGACCGGCACCAGGCCGAGCAGGGCGCAAAATTCAGCAAGACCCGGACCGCGAACCATTGCGCGAGTGGTATCGGTCGCCGGGCCCGGTGTCCGCGGTGCGCGGCTTGCCGCCGGGTGTCCAGTCATCAGAGTTTTCGGGTCGACCGAAATCACATTCATGGTTTCACATGCGGCGATTGCTCAGCAACAGGCCAACCGGTGGTCTCGACCCGCGAAGTTCGGACCGTGTTTTCCGCTTTGATCCGGAATGGCGCGCAACTCGATCCGACTGCCAGGCGTCCGGCTGGTGCGGCAATTTTCTATCGCGCAGTTTGGAGCCGAGCTAGCTAGCGCGGTCCCAGGAACAGCGTTTGGGTGCTTCGGCCGAGCGGGCCCTTTTCATCGAAGAGTGCCGACTCCGCCAAGCCGATGCCGTGCGGTTGGGGATAGGTCGCGGCATCCAGGCAGACCCATTCACCGACCGGCTGTCGGTGCAGGGTGACCGTGAGATCGGTATTGATGAACAAGTACTGGTTCCAGTCCAGCACCCGGCTGACACCGTTGCCCGAATCCGCCGCGGCGAGGGTGCGTTCCAGCGGACTCGGCGTGGCACCGGCGACGATCGGATATTTCAGCCGGATCCAGCAGATTGCCGGGCCGGGATCTTCGAAAGATCCGGAGACGAAGCGGTAGTCGATACCGGTGTGAAAACCGATGGACTGGGTCGACGGAAAGTGGGACGGCACCGCCTGATCCGGGCCGGGGCGCACACCGGTCGGCAGAAACTGCTCCGGCAGTTCGAGCTCCGGCTCCGCGAGTTTGAATCGCCAGGCATTCGCTCGCATGACCGGTCCGCGATCGGTGGACAGGATCGCCTCGATCAGCTCCACACTGCGTCCGGGGCGGGCCACCCGGGTGGTCACCGTCAGCGGCTCCAAGGGAACCGGGCCGAGGATTTCCACCGCGACCCGCCCGATCTGGAATCCGGCCCGCGGCTCACAGCGCTCGATCGCGTGCCCGAGCAGCGCCGATGGCGGTCCGGCGTGCTGTGCGTCGGGTGACCACGGACCGCGGGTCAGTTCGGTCGAGACGAACCGATTCGGGTTCGCCGGATCTGGGGTGTAGAAGGCGTCGGCCACGTCGTTGTCCCGTTCCGCTGGGTTGTTCGTACGGTTAACGATTCTGCTACGACGCTACTCTGCGGCGATCAGCCGCCCGCTATGTCCGGCCGAAGGCGAGGGCGACATTGTGGCCGCCGAAGCCGAACGAGTTGTTGAGCGCGAAATCGATGCGCTGCACGCGGGGCGCGCCCGCCACGATATCGAGGTCGATCTCCAGGTCCCGATTGTCGAGATTCAATGTGGGCGGGACGATTTGGTCGCGCAGCGTCAGCATGGTGAGGATCGATTCGAGCGCACCGACCGCCCCGATCGAATGGCCGAGCGCGGATTTGGGTGCGTAGACCGATGCCTCCGGCGTGACCGCGGTGATGGCATTGGCTTCCGACGCGTCGCCGATCGAGGTGGATGTCGCGTGCGCATTGACGTGCTGAATATCCGAAACCTGCAGTCCGGCAGTGCATATCGCCTTGCGCATCGCGCGCGCCGCACCGATGCCCTCCGGTTCCGACGCGACGATGTGATAGGCGTCCGAGGTGATCCCAGCGCCCAGCACCCGGCCGTGAATCTGTGCCCCGCGCGCACGCGCATGCCGCTCGGACTCCAGTACCAGAAGTGCCCCCGCCTCACCGAAGACGAACCCGTCACGATCCCGATCGAATGGCCGTGATGCCCGCTCCGGTTCGTCATTGCGTGTGCTCATCGCCCGCATCATGGCGAAACTCGCGATCGGCACCGCATCGATATGCCCCTCGACGCCACCGGCCACCACGACATCCGCCTCGCCTGTGGTGATCAGCCGCCAGGCGTGTGCGATCGCCTCCGAACCGGAGGAGCAGGCCGATACCGGCGCGAAAACCCCTGCCTTGGCACCGATTTCGAGTCCAACGGTCGCCGCCGGACCATTCGGCATCACCATCGGCACCGACATCGGCGACACCTTGCGGTAGCCGCCGTCGCGCATCGAATCGACCGCATTGATCAGCGCATCACCGCCGCCCAGACCGGTGCCGATGACGACCGCGAGCCGCTCGCCCTCGACCTCGGGTGTGCCCGCATTGCGCCAGACCTGGCGGCCGAGCACCAGGGCCATCTGCTCGACATAGGAGTGACGGCGCTGTTCGACGCGAGTGAGCTGATCACCCGGCCGTGACTTCAACTTGCCGCCGATGCGGACCGGCAGATCGTATTCGGCCACGAAATCGTCCGCGAGCATGCCGATACCACTGCGCCCGGCGAGCAGTCCGGACCAGGTCGCGTCGATGTCATCGGCGAGCGATGTGGTCGCGGCGACCGCGGTGACCACGACGGCCGGGCGAGTTTCTGAAGCGATTGTTACAGTCACGGTGTCATGAATACCTGTACCAATCGCTACAGTCAACCCATGGCCCGCCCACTCGACCACGCGAAACGCGCCGACCTGCTGGCCGGTGTCGTCGAATACATCGCCGCCCACGGTCTCGGTGACCTGTCGCTGCGCCCGCTCGCCGCGGAACTCGGCACCAGTTCGCGGATGCTGATCCACTACTTCAATACCAAGGAAGAACTGCTGGTCCAGGCGCTCACCACGCAGCGCCCGGATATCGCCGCGGTCTTCGCGGGGGTGTCCGATGCGGCTTCGCTGCGCGCGCGGCTCGGTGAATTCTGTGCGGTGAATATCGCCGGCGAGGCCACGACGAGTGTGCGGGTGCTGCTGCAGGTGCTCGGGGCCGCGTGTGTGCCGGGGAGTCCCTATGGTGAATACGCGAATGCCGCGATCGCGACCTTCATCGGGTCGCTGGCCGATGCGCTGCGTCGAATCGAATCCATCGATGATCCGGAAGCTGTTGCCACGCTCTTGGTTTCGGGTCTGCGCGGCATAATTCAGGATCGGTTGATCACCGGCGATGTCGAGCGCACCAATCGCGCTGCGCGCATGCTGATCGACCAAACCATCCGCTAGGCACCATATTCGGCCGATCGTTGCCTTGGTAGACCTGTCGGTGCAACCCTCGAACCAAATAAAAAACCCTGTGTCGAAGGTGCGGTCGACACAGGGTTTCTCGATGAGACGCGTCAGGCGAGGGCGATCGCGGCGCAGAGTGCGGCGACGGCGATGAACTGCAGCCCCACCCGGCCGTTGATCACACTGTTCCACTTATCCTGCAGTGCGCGGGCATTCGCCGGAATGACACCGGAGTGCGCGGCGGCGGTCTGCTGGGTGTTCACCGGCTTCGCGACCCGAACGTAGATCCCGAGCCAGGTCACCAGCGCCACGACGGCGATGCCCGCCGCAATCGCTGCCGCCGTGTGGCCGCCGATCGCCGCGAGAGCCGTTGTCGCGACCGCGGTCACGACACCGCTGATGCCGACGATCGGCATCCGGCGATCACCGTAGTAGTGACCCCAGCCCGCCGACATGGTCACGGTCTGGTCGTCCAGCTTGTCGTACACCGACCGCGTGATCAGTGCGAAGCAGGCGTCGGTGCCGTAGACGACGGCGTTCGCGAGGACCGAGACGATGGCGACGACCTGGATGAGTGTGGTGATCATGAGCTTTTCCGTTCTCTGCTTGTAGCGTTGTTATGGAATCTAGCAACGCTAGAAGTTGTAGTCAACCCGCATCGGAATTCCGTGCGTCGCTGAACCATCCGGCTCGGTAGCTTGTTGTTAGCGGAGATGTCGACGGAATCTGGAATCGGCGAGCAGAGGGTCCTTGGCGGCTACCGCGCGCAGCGCCTGGCAGTTGATTGCGCGATCGGGTGCTGCTCGCCATCGGCGGCACCGTGGTGATGCCGTCCATACTCTCGCTGATCCGCGATATCGTCACCGACGCCAGGAATCCGCACTCGCCATCGGCATTTGGGGCCGCGGTCGCCGGTGCGACGCGAGTCCCGAGCCGACCATCTAACCCGTTGTCGCCCTGGTCCTCTCGACCTGCGGACTCGGTGATGGTCCGGCGCTCATCGCCGCCGTGGCGGTGCTGGTCTCGCCGGTGCGGCCGAAAGGTGCCGGACAGGCGGGCGAGACTGCCGAGTATGGTTGGTGCCCAAAGGATTTCGGGGCAGGGGAGTCACTGACTCCAGCCGTTTTCGAGCAGTTCGAACAACTCGCGGAACGCACTCGCCGGATCTTCCCTGGTGCTCGCCACTTTGCCGGTTTCCAGCGCGAAGTGGGCGAGTCCCGCGGCCGCGAGATCGCCCTCTGGTGCGCCGGTCGCCTCGGCGATCGCGGCCGCCAATGCGGATTCGTGCCGCAGCAGCATCTGGTGCGCGTACTCGCGCAGCGCGGGCGTGGAGTCTACGAGGCGGTGGAAGGCCACGATTCCGGGATCGTCGTTGCGCGCGGTGCGGGTGCGCATCAGATAGTCGCGCAGCCCGTGGATGACCGATTGTCCGGCGGGCCGGTCGCGGACGGCTGCCACCAGGTCGGCCTCGACATCCGCGTCCAGGTCGAAGACCAGTGATTCCTTGCTGGGGAAATGCTTGAACAGGGTGCTCAGCGATACATCCGCAGCCTCGGCGACCTCTCGGACGCCGACATTGTCGTAGCCGCGTTCGGTGAACAGCTTTGTCGCGGCATCGGCCAGTGCCTGCCGCGTCTGCGCCTTCTTGCGCTCCCTGCGCCCGATCGTCGCGGTCATGCCGCAACTCTACCCGATTAGGCTATCGGCACCAAAGTCGGAGCAGTTGTACTTTTGTAGTGACTATGATTTTCTGGGTCGGTCGGCGGCCCGAAGCTGCCGAGACTCGAAGGAGGCGAGCGGCCATGTCCGCAGAAATGACCGAGACGAAGAGCGCGCGAGAGATCCGATTGGTACTGGCCGGGGTGTTGCTGGCGATGCTGCTGGCAATGTTGGACAACGCGATCGTCGGCACCGCGATGCCGACGATCGTGCGCGAATTGGGCGGACTGTCCCACGTGGCCTGGGTGGTAACCGCCTACACTCTGCTGTCGGCGATCTCGACGCCGGTGTGGGCGAAACTCGGCGATCTCTACAGCCGAAAAACCGTATTCCTCAGTGCGATTGGCGTGTTCCTGATCGGTTCGGTACTGGCGGGCGCGTCCTGGTCGATGCCCGCGCTCATCGGATTCCGCGCATTGCAGGGGCTCGGCGCGGGCGGTATCGCCGTAACCGCATTCGCCGTCATCGGCGCGCTGGTCCCGCCGCGTGAACGCGGAAAGTACCAGGGCATGACCGCGACCACGATGGCCGTCGGCACCATCGGCGGACCGCTGCTCGGCGGTGTGATTACCGAGGGACTCGACTGGCGCTGGGCCTTCTACATCAATATCCCGCTGGGCCTGGTGGCCTTCGCTTGGTCGTGGTGGCGGCTCGAACTGCCTGTCGTGCGCAGGAAGGTGAGCATCGACTACGCGGGTATTCTCGCGCTGACGACGGCGATCGCCGCACTGGTACTGATCGCGACCTGGGGCGGTGTCGACTACGCGTGGCTCTCGGTGCAGCTCGTCGGGCTGGCCATGCTCGCGGTGGCCGCCTTGGCCGCATTCCTGGTGATCGAACGCCGGGCCGTCGACGCGGTGATACCGCTGAGGATCTTCCGTACCCGCAATCTCACCCTGGCCGCGCTTACGGCCCTGGTCGGCGGCGTGGTCATGTTCGGATCGGTGCTGTATCTGCCGCTGTTCCAGCAGACGGTGCAGGGCGCCTCGGCCGCGAACTCCGGACTGCTCCTGCTGCCGATGATGATGCCGCTGCTGGTGGTCTCCCAGATCGTCGGGAAGCGGATGACCGCGACCGGCAAGTACAAGATCTTCTTCATCCTCGGCGGGCTGTTCCTCACTGCGGGCGCGATACTGCTGGCCACCATCGACGCCGAAACAGGTCGGCTGGCAACGGGTTTCGCCATGGCGCTGATGGGCACCGGACTCGGGTTCTCGATGCAGCTGTCCACCGCCGTCGCGCAGAACAGTGTGGAGATGGCGAATATCGGTGCGGCATCCGGTGCGGTCACACTGTTCCGCACGCTTGGCGGGTCAATCGGTGTCGCGGCTTTCGGATCCCTGTTCACCAGGGCGCTACAGGGCCATGTGCCCACCGAGGGACACGACTACCTCGCGGCCTTCGCCACCGGCACCGGACATGTCTTCCTGGCCGCCGCCGCCATCTGCGCACTCGGCTTCCTGATCGCCTGGTTCATCGAAGAAGTTCCATTGCGCGGCAAGGCTCCCGATCCGGTTGCCATCGACAAGTCCGAAAGCAAGGCCGCTGCCTGAAATTGCCCCGCGCCTGCCCGCTGGGATCGGGCAGGCGCGGTGTCGTTCAGGTAGGCGGTCGTCGATCACTCCGCCACGACGTCCGGGTGCGTGTGCTCGAACAGCCGAAGCATCATGTCCCCCAGAATGATTCGTTCTTCCGGACGGAGCGGGGCGAGCACCTCGTCACGTACTTGTCCCGCCTCCTTGTCGAGGGCCCGCAGCAAAGCTCGACCAGTCCTGGTGATCCGTACCGACATTCGACGACGATCGGCGCGATCGCGTGTCCGTTCGACCTGACCGGCGCTCGCCAATTCGTCGACGATCTTCGCCACATCGCTCGGATGAATATCGAGCCGAATGCCCAGATCACGCTGTGCATGCGGTCCGAAATCGGCGAGCGTGGCGAGTACGGCCATATGCCACAGCCGAAGTCCGCGCGCCGCGAGCCGATCGGCGAACCGTCCTCGCGCGAACTTGCCCACCCGTGACAGCAGGTAGGTCTCGAGCCCGAGCAGGCTCGGCGGAAGTGCACGTGCGGAATCCATGCGACAAATTATAGGTAGGAACCTACGATAGGTCTGCACCTACTAATGAGGAGACAGCGTGGATGCCCTGTACCCGAGACTGCTCGTCACCGGTTTCGCCCAATGCTTCGACTTCTACAACGCCGTCCTCCCGGAGCTCATCGGCGCGAAGCTGATCAAAGGCACCGCGGCGGGCCCCTACGCGAACTGGGATGTCGATGATCAAGCGGTACTCGTGCTCTTCGACCGCAGCACGATGGCAGAAGTAGTCGACACCATCGACCTGCCCGTCACCGCGGCACCCGCGCAAGATGTCGTGATGTTCGTCTGTCGAGTACCCGACGTCGACGCGGGCCTCGACCTGTGCCTGCGTAACGGCGCGACCCTGGCCGCCGCCGCGGCCGATCGACCGAACTGGGGCCCGAACCTGCGCACGGCACACCTGCGCGACCCAGCGGGTACCCTGATCGAGCTCCAGTCCTACTGACGGGCGATGAATTCCGTCCGCCCGCACCGTCGGCACTAATACAGGCACACCGATCGGGAGGACCACCATGCAGAAGATCGTCACGAACCTCTGGTACGACACCCAGGCCGAGGAGGCCGCCGAGTTCTACTGTTCGCTGTTCGAGGATTCGAAGATCACCAATGTCGTGCCGTACTCCGAGGCGGGTCCGCGCGAAGCCGGGCTCACCATGCTCGTCGATTTCGAACTCAACGGACAGAAGTTCACCGCGATCAACGGCGGCGGCGATTACCACTACACCCACGCCATGTCGCTGCTGGTCAACTGCGACAGCCAGGACGAGGTCGACCGGCTGTGGACGGCACTGCTCGCAGACGGCGGCCAACCGATCGAATGTGGTTGGCTCAACGATAAATACGGCATTCCCTGGCAGATCTGGCCCGTCGAAGCCGACACCCTGCTGACCGGTACCGATCGCGCTGCCGCGAACCGCGCCACGCAGGCGATGCTCGGTATGCAGAAAATCGACCTGCAAGGCATGCGGGACGCCTACGAGGGCAAGGTCAGCTGATCTGCCAGGAGCCGACCTCGCGGTATCCGGAGTTGTAGATCGCGGAGCTGTCACCCTCGGTGATCTGGTAGTGCTTCATATTTCCGCCCCAGTAGCGCAGGATCCGGCCGAGCTCATCGGCGAGATCGGCCGGCGCCGCCACGCCTTCGGGCAGGACATCCAGATCTACCTCCAGGATGAATTTCACCCTGAGGAATGTACCGGCGCCCGGTCGGGCCTCGGCCGCTTCGCTGTATGTTCCTCCGATCGCCCTGCGGGGCGTGCAGGTGGAAAGGTATCGTCGGGCGGGAAAATTTCACACACCAACGGGGGCTCGCACCAGCGGGCTGAGAGGATGGCTAGCCCAATTCGGGCGTTCAGGGCCGTCGACCGTATGAACCTGACCGGGTAATGCCGGCGTAGGGAGGATATTCATGGGCACACATGTCGACTCCGTGACCACCGGTCCGATCGAAGGCAGCGTCAAGCACTACCAACAGGTCGATGACCTGCGCATTCCGGTGCGTCGGATCAATCTGACCAATGGCGAGCATTTCGACGTCTACGACACCTCGGGCCCGTACACCGACGACGCGGCGACCATCGATCTGGAGGCCGGTCTACCGAAGTTGCGCGACGGCTGGACCAAACCCGAGGTCGACGGTCCGCCGACCCAGCTGGCTTGGGCACGTCAGGGCATCATCACTCCCGAGATGCGCTTCATCGCCGCACGCGAGGGCGTCACGCCGGAACTGGTGCGCGACGAGGTCGCCGCGGGTCGCGCGGTCATCCCGGCCAACCACAAGCATCCGGAGCTGGAGCCGACCATTATCGGTAAGAAGTTCCTGGTGAAGATCAATGCCAATATCGGCAACTCGGCCGTATCCTCCTCGATCGCGGAGGAAGTGGAGAAGATGGTGTGGGCCACCCGCTGGGGTGCGGACACCATTATGGATCTGTCCACCGGCAAGAACATTCACGAGACGCGCGAATGGATCCTGCGCAACTCGCCCGTCCCGGTCGGCACCGTGCCGATCTATCAGGCGCTGGAGAAGGTGAACGGCGATCCGACCGCGCTCACCTGGGAGATCTACCGGGACACCGTAATCGAGCAGTGCGAGCAGGGCGTCGACTATATGACCGTGCACGCCGGTGTGCTGCTGCGCTATGTACCGCTGACCGCCAAGCGGGTCACCGGCATCGTCTCGCGCGGTGGATCCATCATGGCCGCATGGTGTCTGGCACATCATCAGGAGTCGTTCCTGTACACCAACTTCGCCGAACTCTGCGAGATCCTGGCGCGCTACGACGTGACCTTCTCGCTCGGTGACGGCCTGCGCCCGGGCTCCATCGCGGATGCCAATGACGAGGCCCAGTTCGCCGAGCTGCGCACCCTGGGTGAGCTGACCAAGATCGCGAAATCGCATGGTGTGCAGGTCATGATCGAGGGTCCGGGGCACGTGCCGATGCACAAGATCGTGGAGAACGTGCGGCTGGAAGAGGAGCTGTGCGAGGAGGCGCCGTTCTACACCCTCGGCCCGCTCGCCACCGATATCGCACCGGCCTACGATCACATCACCTCGGCCATCGGTGCGGCGATCATCGCCCAGGCGGGCACCGCGATGCTCTGCTATGTCACCCCCAAGGAGCACCTGGGGCTGCCCAACCGCGACGACGTCAAGGTCGGTGTGATCACCTACAAGATCGCCGCGCACGCCGCTGACCTCGCCAAAGGCCATCCGCACGCCCAGGACCGAGATAACGAGTTGTCCAAGGCGCGGTTCGAATTCCGCTGGCGCGACCAGTTCGCTCTCTCGCTCGATCCGGACACCGCCCGCGAGTACCACGACGAAACCCTCCCCGCCGAACCCGCCAAGACCGCCCACTTCTGCTCCATGTGCGGACCGAAGTTCTGCTCCATGCGCATCTCCGCGGACGTACGGGAATACGCTGCCCGCCAGGGACTTTCGGATGTCGAGGCGATCGAAGCAGGGATGGCGGAGAAGTCCGCCGAATTCGCCGACCACGGCGCACAGGTGTACCTGCCGGTCGTGTCGTAAAAATGGCGATAGCCCCGGACCAAGGGTGGTCCGGGGCTTCATTCAGGAAGATACACGAAGAATCCGCCGCTCAGGAGTGGATTCGCACAAATGGATGCCGAGGCAGTTGCATCAGCGTTCGCGCGGCCCGATCGGGAAACCGAGGGCGCCGAAGGTGGCGTTCAGATTGATCTCGATCTGGGTGATCAGGTCATTGAAATCGGCGAGCATGGAAACCACGTTCTCGGTGCGGCACCCGACCTGATCCTGCGCATTGGGGGCCAGGCGCGACTTCAACCAGTTGAAGGTGTCGGCCATGCCGAGTGACGGGAGGGTCAGGTGTTCGCTGAGGTGGTCGCGTTTGTAGACGATCGATGCGCCGTCGACGCACCACTGCTGATACAGGCGATCGGTGGTCCAGATCGGCACCGCCTCGTCCAGGACGCCCTGATAGATGAACAGCGGCGCGGTCGGGGTGCGCTCGCCGAGTACGGTCGCGTCGAAGACCTCGCGGATTTCCGGTAGTGCGAGGTATTGCCCGATCGGAATCGTCAGTATCCGTTGGTAATCGGTGAACTTCTGGGTCAGTGCATTGCGTGGCAGGCACTGCGAGTTGGTCCGGTTCATCAGCGCCTTGCCCTCGGGCGTCAGGTACTGATCGGTCACCTCGCGGAACTTCGGGTAGGCGTTGTAGAGCGAGGACACGCCGATGCCGATAAGGCTGGAGAACATGGATCCGTTGACGTGCAACAGGGATTCGACGTCCGAAACCGGCGCACCGAGCGCGGCACCCTTGACGTTCAGTTCCGGCGCATAGCTCGGCTGCATCTGCGCGGCCCATCCGCTGCCCATGCCGCCGCCGGAATAACCCCACAGCGCCACCGGGGTATTCGCGCCGTCCAGGCCGAGTGGTTCGAAACGCTCGGCGGCCCGAATGCCGTCGAGTGTCATATATCCCGGCTCCTCGGCCACCGCAAGATGTCCGTTGAGGCCCTCGTAGTCCGGCACCGAAATGGCCCAGCCCTGACTGATCATCGCGGCGATCGCGATCAGCTCGCTCTGTGAATGGATACCTTCGACGCCCGGCAGTCCTGCGCCCTGCTGTAGCACGAATGACGGTGCACAGGCGATGCTGGCGCTGTCGTAGTAGAACTGCAGCGAGACCAGCGGACGCGACCGGTTCGGATCCGCGCCCGCGGGCAGTATGACGGTGGTGACGGCGGCCGTCGGTTGTCCGAACAGATCGGTGCTGCGGTAGAGCAGCTGCCATGAGCGCACGCTCAGCGGCAGTACGGTCAGCACCGCCAGATGCACTTCGCGCGAGCGCAGAATCGCGCCGACTTCCTGCGCCTCGAAGCCCTCCGGCGGCTGATAGAACGAATCCTGTTGTGGCACAGGTACGGCTGCGGCTGGCGTGGCCGCGATACCACCGGCCAGCGAGGCCATCAAGGCCATCGCCATCGCTACCAGCGCGGCCGCCGTGCGCAATCCGCGCCGACGTTTGCGGGTCGGATCCTCATTGATCACTGGCACGGCTGCACCTTCCTCATCGACGTGACAGTGATTACAACACGGCTTCCTGTTACCAACAAGAAGTCTTTCTGAAACTGCTCCGGCTATGGTCGAGATATGACCCGCAGCAAATCCGCCGCGCGGCCCGATCCGACTCCGGCGCGGCGCCGCATCCGTGGCCTCGATGCCGAGCAGCGCAGTGCGCAACGGCGCAGCCAATTGCTCGACGCGGCCACTGAACTATTTGCCGAGCAAAGCTTTTCGGGTACGTCGATCGAACAGATCTGTCAGCGCGCGTTCGTCGGCACCAAGGGTTTCTACGATCATTTCGACAGCAAGGAAGCGTGCTACGTCGCGCTGCTCACCCATATCACCGAGCAGATTCAACGGCGGGCTATCGAGGCGGCCATCGCGGCCGCCGAACTGCCGTGGCCAGAGCGCGCGCAGGCCATTATCGCGGCCTTCGTGCACGCCATTGCCGACGATCCGCGGCTGGCCAAGGTGACATTCGGTGAGGCGGGCGGCATCTCACCGGCGGTGGAAAAGCAACGGCGCAGTAATCGACGTTGGGCGGCGGCCTTCCTCGATCAGCAGTGGTCGGGTGTGGAGTCATCGGATCCGGAGCAGCAGCGCGGGCGAATCGCTCTGGCGCTGGCCACCATTGGTGGCATGTTCGAACTCGTCGCGGACTGGCTGCACCATCATGACGACGGTGGCGCTCCCGATCTGGTCGATACGCTGATCGAGGACCTGCAGCGTTTCATCGCCGTCGTCGATGCGGGAGTTCGAACTGCCGCGCGTTGAACGCTCAGCCGTGCGCGTGCCAGATACGCCCGCGAACCTCCCCGAGGCCGATGCGTCGAGTACCGGAACCCGGGGCCGAAGCCGTGATGACGACCTCGTCGCCGTCCTCCAGGAAGGTCCGGTGCAGCCCGTTCACCGTGACGGGTTCGGCTCCGCCCCAGGATAATTCGATGAACGAACCGCGTTGGTCCGGCTCCGGCCCGGAGATGGTGCCGGAGGCGTAGAGGTCGCCGGTGCGAGTTGCGGCGCCGTTCGCGGTGAGATGCGCCAGCATCTGCGCCGGTGACCAGTACATTCGGGAATACGGTGGATGCGAGACGGTTTGGCCGTTCCAGTGCACGGCCAGGTCGATGTCCAGCCCCCACTGTTGGCTGCCCCGCAGATAGGGCAGTGTTTCGGGTTCTTGCTTCGGCAGCGGAATGCGGGCGGTCTCCAAGGCGGCCAGCGGCGTTATCCAGGCCGAGAGTGAGGTCGCGAACGACTTGCCCAGAAACGGTCCGAGCGGCTGATACTCCCAGGCCTGGATATCGCGCGCGGACCAATCGTTCACCAGCGCGACGCCGAAGACGTGCTCGGCGAACATGTCGATATCGATGGGTGCGCCGAGTTCGGATCCGACTCCGACCACGAATCCGAGCTCGGCCTCGATATCGAGACGCTGTGATGGGCCGAAATCCGGTGTGCCGGACGGTGTTCGGCATTGACCGTGCGGCCGCACGATATCGGTACCGGAGACGACGACCGTGCCGGCACGCCCGTGATATCCAACCGGCAGATGTCGCCAATTGGGCAGCAGCGGTTCGGCATCGGGTCGAAACAGCCTGCCGAGGTTCGTCGCGTGGTCGATGCTGGCATAGAAATCGACGTAATCGCCGATCGTCACCGGCAGTTCGGTGCGCACGCCGTGCAGCGGATGTACTGCCTCCCTGGGGATTTCGCCATCGACAAGCTCGCGAATCCGGCTGCGTACCTCCCGCCACCGACGTGGCCCCGCGGCCATGAACGCATTGAGACTCGGCTCGGCGAATACCGGATCCTCCAGTGCCGCAGCCAGATCGATGACCTGATCGCCGATCCGCACACCGACCCGGAAGTCCTGGCCCTCCGGCGCGAAGACGCCGTAGGGGAGATTATCCGGACCGAAGAGAGTGTTGTCGGGGACCTCGATGCGGGTCTTCATGCGGACCCACGGCGCTGGTTCGCGTGCGGACGCCGATTCAGGTCCCCGTCTCGGTCGGATTGCGGTCCGCGACCGGACCAAGTCCACGCATATCCGGGATCCTCGCAGGCCAGCGCGCCTTCGCCGAGCTCCAGCGGTCGGAAAGTATCGACCATGACCGCGAGTTCGTCGAAGAAATCGATGCCGATACTGCGCTCATACGCGCCCGGCTGCGGACCGTGCGCATAACCGCCGGGATGTACCGATACCGAACCCTGCCCGATACCGGAACCCCTACGCGCTTCGTAGTTTCCGCCGCAGTAGAACATGATCTCGTCGCTGTCGACATTGGAGTGGTAATACGGCACCGGAATCGATAATGGGTGGTAGTCGACCTTGCGTGGTACGAAATTGCACACCACGAAATTGATCCCCTCGAATGCCTGATGGGCGGGCGGCGGCTGGTGCACCCGGCCGGTGAGCGGTTCGAAATCGGCGATATTGAAGGTGAGCGGGTACAGGCAGCCGCCCCAGCCGACCACGTCGAAAGGATGGGTCGCGTAGCTCATCCGCGTGCCGACCACCTGGCCGCCGGGGCGATGCTTCACCAGCACCTCGATATCGGTTCCGGTGGCGATCAGCGGTTCCCCCGGCCCGTGCAGATCCCGCTCGCAGTACGGCGAATGTTCCAGCAGCTGACCGAATTTCGAGAGATACCGCTTCGGCGGGGTGATGTGGCTGGATGCTTCGATCACATACGCGCGCAGTGGTTGCGGGCCGCTCGGTAGCCAGCGGTGGGTGGTCGCGCGCGGAATCAAAACCTGATCGCCCTGCCGGGCCGGGATGGTGCCGAAGACCGTTTCGACGACGGCCGCACCGGATTCCACGTACACCAGCTCGTCGCCGATCGCATTGCGGTACAGCGGTGACGCGCCCTTGGCCACCACATAGGAGATCCGAACATCCGCATTGCCGAGCAGCAGCCGCCGACCGGTGACCGGATCGGTTCCGGCCGCGGTATCGCCGGGAAAGAGTTCGTGCAGACGCAGATGTCGATGGCGCAGTGGATGATTCGGGGTGAGGGTCTGGTCCGGCAGCTCCCATACCGTCGAATCGACAATGGCTGGCGGCAGGCCGCGGTGATACAGCAGCGAGGAATCGCCGGAGAAGCCCTCCTCGCCCATCAGCTCTTCGTAATAGAGCCGTCCCTGGTCGTCTCGATGCTGGGTATGCCGCTTCGGTGGCACCGCTCCCACCTGCCGATAGAACGCCATGACCGCACCTCCGGCTGGACCGCTGGATTTGCCTCTATCGTAGTGCCGCGGCGCCGGTAAGGTGGACATTTTGTCGGCCCACCGTCGACTTCTACGGCATTCCGCCTAGCGATGGAGTGAAGTCCTGAACAATTGTCAGGCGTGGCGCAATGCGCGATACACGGCCGCCCCGACAAAGGCCCCGAGGCTCTGCGGATCCCAACCGCCCTCGCCCGCCAGCAGCGTGCGCACCGCACCCTCGCCCGCGGACACCCACAGCTCGACCAGCACCGGCAACTTGCGCTCGGCATCCTCGGTACCCCAGGCGCGCAGCGTCGGTCGCAGCAGTGTGGCGCAACGCTCGATGGCGAGCTGGCGACCGCGCCCGAACGAATCCGCAACGGCCGGATCGGGATTGCCGTACAGCAGCCGCCACCCGTCCGGTCGCTCGGCCGCTTTCTCCAACAGTGCGCGGAAACCATCGACGAAAACGGTCTCGCCCGCGTCGACAGCGCGCGGGGGCAGCACCTCGAGCACTCCGCCGACCAGGAAGCTCTCCTCGCGTTGGATGAGCGCCTCGATCAGCTCGACGCGATCCGGGAAGCAGGCGTACACCACGGGCCTGGTCACATTCATCCGTTCGGCGATCGCGGCCATGGTGACCGCCGCGACGCCGTGCTCGACGGCAATCGCCAGCGCGGTATCGAGCACTTGGGGACGGCGACGCTCCGGGCCCAGATGCTGTGCCCGCTGCCGTGGCTGCACCGCCGTCTCGCTACCCATGCGCACAAGATATCAGTGTTACTGACCTGGTTCGCCCTGGTACCGGGCCTCTTGCGGCGGATGTCGCCCCCACGAGCGAACGGTTCAGCCGGTCTATTGTGCACTCTATGTACGTGATGATGTACATTGATACTTGCGAACGTTCGAGAGGACCGTCATGCGACCCATCTCTATCACCGAAGCTCGCGCCAACCTGGCTTCTGTCCTGGATTCGGCTACCGAAGATCTGGAAGAGGTCGTCATCACCCGCGCGGGACGAGAGTCTGCAGTCGTGATTTCGCTGCGTGAGTACCAGTCGCTGAAGGAAACCGCATACCTGCTCGGATCACCGGCCAATGCTCGCCATCTGGAGCGGTCGATCGAGCAGTTACGGGCCGGCGAGACCGAACACCATGAACTCGTCGAAACCGACGACGAGGGCGTGGAGTGAAGGTCTTGTTCACGCCGGATGCCTGGGCCGACTATCTCTGGTGGCAAGCCAACGACAAGGCAACGCTGAGGCGAATCAACAGACTCATCGAGGACATCACCCGCAACGGCTACGACGGTGTAGGCAAGCCGGAGCCGCTGCGGCAGAACCTCGCTGGGTTCTGGTCGCGTCGCGTCACATCCGAGCACCGCATTGTGTATGTGATCGAGGATGACACGGCCAAGATTGTCGCCTGCCGCTTCCACTATGAATGAGATCGGTATCAGTGATCAGTCGGTGAATTCGGCGATTACGGGGGCGTGGTCGCTGGGGCCTTTGCCTTTTCGTTCCTCGCGGTCGACCGTTGCGTCTTTAGTGCGGGCAGCGAGGGTGGGGGAGGCGAGGATGAAATCGATGCGCATGCCTTCTCTTCGGGGGAAGCGCAGTTGGGTGTAGTCCCAGTAGGTGTAGACGCCGGGGCCGGGGGCGTAGGGGCGCATTACGTCGGCGAAGCCGGTTTCGACGATGGCGTTGAAGGCGTCGCGTTCGGGTTGGGAGGTGTGGGTTTTGTTGGCGAAGAATTCGACGGACCACACATCGTCGTCGGTCGGGGCGATATTCCAGTCGCCGACCAGGGCGATCTGCGCCTCCGGATTCTCGGCGAGCCATTGGGCGCCGTTGGCGCGCAGGGCGGCAAGCCATTCCAGTTTGTAGGTGTAGTGCGGATCGTGCAGGGTGCGGCCATTGGGCACGTACAGGCTCCAAACCCGGACGCCGCCGCAGGTCGCGCCGAGTGCGCGCGATTCCACGATCGGCGCGCTGATCAGCGAGTCGGCCGCATCCTTGTCGAAGCCGGGCTGGTTCGGGAATGCGGCTTGCACATCTTCGAGTCCGATGCGGGAGGCGATAGCGACACCGTTCCACTGGTTGAGCCCGATGTGGGCGACCTCATAGCCGAGTTCGTCGAAGCGCTCGAACGGGAACTGTTCGTCGCGGCATTTGGTCTCCTGCATCGCGAGCACATCGATGTCCTGGCGGTCGAGGAAATCCGCGACCCGGTCGAGGCGGGAGCGGATCGAATTGACGTTCCAGGTCGCGAGACGCACGGATGCCTTCCTTCGCAATGGGCTATAGATCTGTTGTACCGCAGGAGGAGTTGGTTCAGCGAGAGCCTTCCGGAGCGGCATAGCGGTAGGTGTGGTGGTCGAGGAAGCCCAACTCGTGATACATCGCGATGGCCCCGCTGTTCTCGGCTTCGACCTGGAGATAGGCGTGGGTGGCACCGCGGTCGGCGCCCCAGCGGATGAGCTCCGCGCAGATCAGCGACCCCAGTCCGTGCCTGCGGTGTTCGGCCGCCACCGCGACGCAGGTCAGTCCGATCCAGCGCCGCCCATCCGGTGCTGTGGTGAGTGCGCCGCGCCCGATCGCGATGGGCTGCGGCAACCCGAGCGATGCGAAACCCACTTCGCCGTCGTGCACGGCCGTAAGCACTTCGACCAACGGTAGCGTCGAAACAGGCTGTGTCGCAGGATCTTCGCCGCTGTAGCGATGCATCGACAACCAGGTGTCATCGGGGGCGGGCACAATGCGCACCATCCGCGGCCCCTGCGGCAGTACGAAATTCTCGATATCGATCGCCAGCAGTTGAGTTTCGCGCCAACTCCGCCAGCCAGCCGGCAGCGACGCGAGCCGATCCGGCAGTGCGAGCTGCACCGGCAGTCCATGTGCGGTGTACCACTCGCCGATCCGCTGCAGCGTATCCGCGCCCAAGGCCGCCGGACCATCCGAACTGCCGAGCGGCACAGCGGAATTGGCGCGGTTGGTGTAGCCGTTTCCGGCCCGCAAGAGCCAGCCGTCGATCCAACCCTGCTCGATACCTGGCCAGGCGTACGCCGCCGCAGCTTCGAGCGCCCGGATCTCCTTGGTGCGAATCGGCCTCGGCCCCAACGCTTTCATCGCGACAACGCGATCCACCGCGACCGCGACGACCTGCCCGTCGGCGGCACGCACGGTAGGCGGATCCAACGAAATCAGTTCGCCGATTACATCTGTGAGCGGTTGTGGATAACCCGCCGGCAACCGGTACCGCAGCACCACCCGCCGACCCAACTGGATATCGGGCAGTAGCGAATCACCCGCAGGATCAGTCATCGTGTCCGAACGGATCGGGCACCGTGCCGGGAACCCAGCTGAGTCCCGGTGTGCCCCAACCGTTCCGCTTGATCGCCTTCTTGGCCGCGCGGGCATTGCGGCCGATCAGCACATCCACATAGAGGAAGCCGTCGAGATGTCCGACCTCGTGCTGCAGCATGCGGGCGAAGAAACCCTTGCCCTCGATCTCCACCGGTTCGCCGTGCTCATCGGTTCCGGTGACGCGCGCCCATTCGGCCCGACCGGTGGGGAACTGCTCACCGGGCACCGACAGGCAGCCCTCGTCATTGTCATCCGGATCCGGCATGGTCTCCGGAATCTCCGAGGTTTCCAACACCGGATTGATCACCGCGCCCCTGCGGCGCACAGCCGAACCCTTGGCGTCGATATCGGGGCAGTCGTAGACGAACAGCCGCAACGGCACGCCGACCTGGTTCGCGGCCAGTCCGACGCCGTTGGCGGCATCGAGCGTCTCGTACATATCCGTGATCAGCTGGGCCAGTTCCTCCGGCGTCTGGGTGACCTGCTCGGTCGGATTGTGCAGAACCGGGTCACCGACGATCACGATGGGGAGGATTGCCATGGGGGCAATTATTGCCGATGGGCTCGAACGGGTCGCAGCCGCCGCGATCGCGGGTGGTCATGACGCGCTACCGACCGGTAGCGAACACGCCGCGACGGTGCTGGGGGCAATCCCGCGGCCCATGGTTGAATGATCCGCGACGTACAAGCATCATTTTCGTCTGGTGATTACTCGGCGAGGGAGCAAGATGGACGGCGCAGCGGCTCGGAATCTTTCCGCGATCCAGGACGGCCCTTCTGCGAGCGAAGATGTCACGGCAGCCCCGCAGGTCGATGGCGACGGTGACGGTCTCGGCCGTCGCGAACACGACATCCTGGCTTTCGAACGGCAATGGTGGAAGTACGCCGGGGCTAAGGAAGAGGCCATTCGTGAACTGTTCGGCATGTCGCCGACCAGGTATTACCAGGTACTCAACGCAGTGGTGGATCGGCCTGAGGCTTTGGCCGCCGATCCCATGCTGGTGAAGCGGTTGCGTCGACTGCGGGCGAGCAGGCAGAAGGCGCGAGCCGCTCGGAGGCTCGGTTTCCAGGTATGACGCGCCGCCGTAAAACCGGAGCGAGCGCAACGACCATAGGGTCCGGTTTGCGGATAGGGTCATATTCGTGAGCTACCCGAATCCCACCTCCGGCGGGCCGCCGTTGCGCGCGCTGGCGATGGTGTTGATCGCGCTGGCCATCGTTTTCGCCGGGCTCGGCGCGATGTCGTTATCGAGTTCGGATTCCGACACCTCGGGGGCGGGTGATACTTCGAGCACAACGAGTCGGGCCGCCGCTACCACGGCGGTCGCGACGACCAACCCACCGGTGCAGACCACGAGTTCGGCACTGAGCAGTTCGGCGTCGGCCACCACGAAACCGTCGACGACGGCGGCCGCGACCACCACGGCGAATCGCGCTGTGCCGGTACATGTTATGAACAACAGCACCGTTGCCGGACTGGCCGCGCGCACCGCGAGCGAGCTCGCCGCCAATGGCTGGAACGTTGCCGAGGTCGGCAACTATCCCGGCCCCAATATCACGAATACGACTGTGTACTACGGCAATAACGCCGGCGAGAAGGAAGCCGCACTGGCCATAGCCGATGAACTGGGCGCGACCGCCGAGCCGCGTCCCGGTGGGTCGGGTTCGGGTGTGACAGTGGTTGTCACCGGTAACTGACCAGTGCGGGGGCTCGCGACACGGCCCGGTCACGGGAGCGACACGGCGAACGTGGCATCATCTTGTCCGGTAACGAACGTGTCCACCCGCCCTTACTCGTAAACTCGGTACTCGTAAAGGAGTTCCCCCGATGGCCCCGTCCACAACTCTTCGCCCGTCCTGGCGGACTGTGACCCCGGTGCTCGCTGTCGCGGTCTTCGGCCTCGCCGCCTGCTCGAACAGCCAGGAGTCGAGCGACGTCCAGGGAACTACGCCGCCCGTGTGGACCGGTGCGTCCGCCCCGGCGGCCAGCGAATCCGGCACCGAGACGGGCGCCCCGAATGCCAACACCGGCGTGAAGGTCGACCTGAAGGACCCCGCGGGTTCCGCGGTCGCCGTCGCGAATATCACCAAGGACGGCAACCACCTGCAGGTCAGCATCGAGGCGCACGGCCTGCGCCCCGGCTTCCACGGCCTGCACATCCACCAGGTCGGCAAGTGCGAGCCCAACTCGGTCGCGCCCACCGGCGGTCCGGCGGGTGACTTCCTGTCGGCCGGCGGCCACCTGCAGGTCGGCAGCGCCAATGCCCATCCGGCCAGCGGCGATCTGACCTCGCTCGAGGTCCGTGCCGACGGTACGGCCAAACTGGTCACCACCACCGATGCGGTGACGTTGGAAGACATCAAGGGCAAGGCCCTGATGATCCACGCCGATGCCGATAACTTCGGCAATATCCCCAACCGTTATGTCCGCGCCGACGGCGTTGCCGGCCCGGACGACACCACACTGGCGACCGGCGACGCGGGTGGTCGCATCGCCTGCGGTGTAATCCAGTAGCAAGGTCACCGATATGGCCGGACCAGCAATCGCGCGGGTTCCCTTCCCCGGGTCGCCCCGGCCGACCATCGGTATCGAATGGGAAATCGCGCTCGTCGACAAGGTGACCCGCGATCTGTCGAATACTGCTGCGGCCGTGTTCGATTCGCTCGGTGACTTACATTCCTACGACGGAACCCCGCAAGTCACCAAGGAACTGCTGCGCAATACCGTCGAACTCGTCACCGGTGTGCACAACACGGTCGGCGAGGCGGTCGACGATCTGCGCGGCACCATGGATACCGTGCGCCGCGCCGCCGATCCGCTCGGCGTCGATCTGTTCTGCGCGGGCACCCACCCATTCGCCCAGTGGTCGGCCCAACAACTAACGCGCTCACCGCATTACGACGAGCTGATCGATCGAACCCAATGGTGGGGCCGCCAGATGATGATCTGGGGCGTGCATGTGCATGTCGGAGTTTCGCACGCCGAGAAGGTTTTTCCGATCCTCAACTCGCTGCTGCTGTCGTATCCGCATCTGCTGGCGCTGTCCGCGTCCTCGCCGATGTGGGCGGGCTCCGATACCGGCTATGCAAGCAACCGGACGTTGATGTTCCAGCAGCTGCCCACCGCCGGTCTGCCGTTCCAATTCGAAAACTGGTCCCAGTTCGAGCATTTCGTGCACGACGAGATGAAGACGGGGGTCTTCGAACAACTCGGCGGCATGCACTGGGATATTCGGCCCGCGCCGAAATGGGGCACCATCGAGGTGCGAGTCTGCGATGGGGTCTCGACCCACGCGGAGCTGTCGGCCTTGGCGGCGCTCATTCACTGCCTGATCGTCGATCTCGATCAGCGCCTCGACAACGGCGAAACACTGCCGACCATCCCGCCGTGGCATGTTCAGGAGAACAAGTGGCGCGCGGCCCGCTACGGTCTCGACGCGATCGTCATCGTGGACGACGACAGCAATGAGCGGTTGGTCACCGATGATCTGATGGATCTGCTGCAGCGGCTGGAACCGACGGCCAAGCGGCTCGGCTGTGCGGACGAACTCGCCCTGGTGGCGGAGATCCCACGGCGCGGCGCGTCCTATCAGCGGCAGCGCAAAGTGGCCGCGAGCACCCAGGGCGATCTGGTCGCGGTGGTCGATGCCCTGGTCAAGGAGTTGGACCAGTAGTTTTGCCTGGTTGAACGGTCGGCTGACGTTCAGCTGGTCAGGGGGATGGCGTTCATCCGCCGTTTACTATGGTCGACGTGCTTGTCGAAGATCCGAGTCAAAAAGGTGGCAGCGTCCCCGCGGCGCGAGCGACGGGCCCGGAGGCGGTAGCGGAGCGTCACCACGGCGGGACCCGGGAGCGCCGCAAATCGAATACCGAGCGGGCGCGCGCGCCGCGTTCGCGGATCTGGACGGCAGCCGCGATCGCGGCGGTGCCGGTACTGCTCATCGCCCTACAGGTGGGTTCGATCGGGCACGATTTCGAGGGGCCGCTCGGCAGTCTGTGGCACGACTATGTCGGCACACCCAAGTCCATGTCGGTGCCGTGGGCCGGACTCATACTTGCGCTGGTCGGAATCTCCAAGCGCCGCAGGATAATCGCGGTCGGCACGGCGGCGGGTATCGACGTGGTGTGGGCGAGTGTTCGACTGCTGAGCGGCGAGTCGTTCGCAATCGGCAATGGGCCGACGCTCGTGCTCACCGGTCTGGCGCTGATCGCCGGATTCCGCTGGAACGGGGTGGATCGACGCAATGCGCTGCACGCCGCCGCGCTGGGCGCATTGCTGGTACTGGCCACCAAGGTCGGTGATGTGTGGCTGCACGTCACGGTCGTCAGCCGGCCACAGGTCTACGACATCTATGTGGCGCTGGCCGATCACGCGCTCGGTGATCCGTCCTGGGTGATGGGTCGCGTGGTGGATGCGCTCGGACCAGCCGTCTACGCGGTGCTGCACTGGGTTTACATCGAGTTGCCGGTGGCGGCGATCGTCGTCGCGGTGTGGCAGCTGCGTCGGGTGGTATCGACCGGTGTATGGCCGACCCACTATCTGGTGCGCACCTTCCTGGTGCTCGGACTGATCGGCCCGGTCATCTACGTGATTTTCCCGGTGGTCGGCCCGATGTTCGCCTTCGGTCCGGACGGCCACAGTATGCAGGTCGGCAATTTCTGGCCCGGTGTCGTCCCGCCGATCGATCGCAATCCGGCACCGCTGCCGTTCGATTCCTTCACGCCACGCAACTGCGTGCCTTCCATGCATACGGCTTGGGCGCTGTCGGTCTTTCTGCACACTCGCAGGGACGCCGATGGTTCGCGTGCTCCGCTTTGGCTGCGCTGCCTCGGCGCGTTCTGGTTGGCCGCCACGCTGACGGCGACGCTGGGCTTCGGCTACCACTATGGCGTCGATCTGGTGGCCGGTGCGGTGTTGTGCCTGACGATCGAGTCCGCGCTGCGCGCTCCCGAGCGCGGCTGGGGATGGTTCCGGGTGCGGCTGGTGCTGTTGGGCGCGGTGATCCTCGGCGCGCTGTTGCTTTCGTTCCGCTATCTCGCTGTTCCGATGGCCGAGTATCCGGTGTTGGCCGGAACGGCCGTGCTCGCGCTGCTGGCCGCGATGGCTGCGGCGTTCCATGCGACGTGGTTTGCCGGGGCTCCGGTGGTCGCGGCGCAAGAGACTCCCGTCGGCGCGGCTCGATAGCCTGAGCTCCCGCGGATTCGGCGCGAGAATGGGCGCTCAGGGCAGGGCCGACCGCCCCCGAGGTTCCTCGGCTCACAACGTATCGTCGCGAAACTCGTTCACCCGCAACAGCCCGTCACGGTAGCGCTGCTCCCGATATGCCGTCCGGCCGATCAGATGCGCGATCACCGGCGCGGTGAGCAGAGTGAACAGCCCGACCAGCAACAGCAGCCCGATATTGCCGTGGCCGCGCAATTGGATCGCCGCACCCTCCAGAACCAGGATCAGGCCGACCACCTGGGGTTTGGTGGCGGCGTGCATGCGCGAGAGCGTGTCCGGAAAGCGCACGATGGCAATCGATGCGGTCAGCGCGAGTGTCGCGCCGCTCAGGATGAGGACCCCGGAGGCCACGTGCCACAGATTCATGTGTCGTCCCGGATGTGGAATCGGGAGACCGCGGCGGAGCCGAGGAAGCCGACCAGTGCCAACGCGACGATCGCGGGCACGACCGTGGTGTCGTCGCTGTATGCGGCCCAGACCGCCAGGCCGGAGGCGGCAATGGCCATCAGCGAGTCGATGCCGACAACGCGGTCCTGGATGCTCGGCCCGGCCAGGATGCGATAGCTGACGATCACGGCGGCGGCCATCAGCATGATGCCGGCCACAATCGCGACAACGATCACGTCTGCACCTCGCTGGCGCTCGGTTCCGCCGTGACCGGCGGTGCTGTGTTATTGGTTCCCTCGCTACGCTCGCTCACGGGTCCACCTCCGGAGTTGTTCGGGCCGAACGCCATTCGGTGGGGCGCTCGAACGATGAGATGAGCAGCCGCTCCAGCCGCCTGGTGGTTCGATAGAACGTGGCAACCGCCTTCTCGCTGCCCACGTCCAGGACGTGCACATAGAAGACGCAGCGCTGCCGGTCGATCTCCAACACCATGGTGCCCGGAATCAGATTGAGTACATCGGCGCACAACACCAGCACCAGATCCGATCGCATATTCAGATTCACCCGCAGCACGCCGGAGGCCGGCGGTGCTGCCGGACGGATCGCGAACCAGGCCACCTGCAGACTGGATTCCAGCGCGTAATACGAACCGACGACGACCAATTCGATCAGCGACAGCGGATGTATGCGCCCGGATACCGGAACGCGCGGCAGCGGCAAGGTCAGCATGATCAGCGCGCCGACGACGAGACCGGCCAGCACATTGCCCACACTGACTTCGCCCCAGAGCGTCGACCACACCGCCGTCAGCCACAACAGCACGCCGATGCGCACGGCGGTCGATCGAGTCGGGACAAGTCGACGGACGGTGCTCATCGGATGGTTCCCTTCGCCCCGGCGTACGAATTGCCGAGCACCGCACCGACATACACCGCGGGATTGCTCAGATCGTCGGCGGCGCGGTCCGCGATGCGCAGAATCGGACCGGCGAATACCGTCAGGCACAGACCGACCACCACCAGCGCCGCCGTCGAGCCGACCATCAGCACTGGCATGCGCCCCGGATCGGTGCGTTCGTCATAGCGCACATCGGTCGAATCCTCCACCAGCGTCGGTGGTTTCGCCGCCGTGAGATGTCCCTCCGGCGCCTCGACGCGCGGCCGCCAGAATGCCTTGCTCCACACCCGCGCCATGGCGTACAGCGTCAGCAGGCTGGTCACCACCGAACCCGCGACCAGCACCCAGGCCAGTACACTGCCGGCCGCCGCACCCGCCTGTAGCAGTGCGACCTTGCCGATGAATCCCGAGAACGGAGGTATACCACCGAGATTCAACGCGGGCACCAGGAACAGGATCGCCAGCAGCGGACTGGCCGCTGCCAAACCGCCCAATCGTCGCAGTGATACCGATCCCGCCTGCCGCTCGATCAGTCCGACCACCAGGAACAGCGCCGTCTGCACCAGAATATGGTGCGCCACATAGAAAACCGCGCCGGAAAGACCCGCGGCGGTGGAGAGTCCGATACCGAACACCATGTAGCCGATGTGGCTCACCAGGGTGAACGACAGCAGGCGTCGGATATCGCTCTGCGCGATCGCACCGAAGATTCCGACCACCATGGTGAGCAGACCACAGACCAGCAGCACATCGTCGAATCCGCCGTCCGGGAACAGCAGGGAGTGCGTCCGGATGATCGCGTACACACCGACTTTCGTCAGCAGGCCCGCGAAAACCGCGGTCACGGGCGCGGGTGCGGTGGGGTAGGAGTCGGGCAGCCAGTTCGACAGCGGAAAGACCGCCGCCTTTATGCCGAAGGCCACCAACAGCACCGCGTAGATGGCCATCCGAATACCATTGGGCACCTGGCCCATTCGCACCGCCAGCTGCGCCAGGTTCAGTGTTCCGGTGGCCGCGTAGGCCAGCGCGATACCGGTCAGGAAGATGAGCGACGACACCATCGAGACCATCACATACGCGATACCGGCCCGGATCCGGTCCGCGGTAGCGCCGACGGTGAGCAGTACGAACGATGCGGCGAGCAGAATTTCGAAGCCGACGAACAGGTTGAACAGATCACCGGCCAGGAATGCGGCCGAAACACCCGCGGTGAGTACGAGATACGTCGGGCGATAGATCGAGGTCGGCTGGCGGTCGTCACCGTCGCGAATGTTCTGGCCCGCACCGTAGATCGAGACCGCGAGCAGCACGATCGCCGAGACGAGCAGCATGGCCGCGGATAGTCGATCGACCACCAGCGTGATGCCGATCGGTGTACCCCACCCGCCGACCTGCAGCGCGGTGGTGCCGTCGCGATCGACCAGATACAGCAGCACCCCGCAGATGCCCACCACGACCGACAGCACCAACAGCATGACGAAGCGCTGGATGCGCGGCTGCCGTCCGAACACCAGCGTGCCCGCCGCCCCGAGCAAGGGCACCAGGACCGGTAGCGGTGCGAGCGCGGTCAGCACACTCAATCCTCCGGATCCTCTCTCTCACGCCGGGCGGCGACCTCGGCATCTTCCGGGTCGTTGTGCACGGTGTCGGTGGTGGTGAGGATGTAGGAGCGGTAGGCGAGGGCGAGCACGAAGGCCGCAAGACCCATGGTGATCACGATCGCGGTGAGCACCATGGCCTGGGCGAGCGGATCGGCCGTATCCTCGCCCTCGCCCCGGATGGGTGGCCGACCGTCCCGTCCGCCGACTGTCAGGATCAGCAGATTCACCGCATTGCCGAACAGGATCATGCCGAGCAGCATTTTCGAGACCGCGCGTTCGAGGATCAGATAGACACCGCACGCGACGTGAATCCCGATCAGGATCAGCAGGGTCAGATTCGCACTCACTGGGAACCTCCACGTACCGAGGCGGATTCGTCCTCGTCGGTGGCCAGCTCGCTGTCCAGGCGCGCGCCGAGGCTGCGCAGCACGTCCAGGACCAGCCCGACCACGATGAGATAGACACCGAGATCGAAGAACAGTGCGGTGACCACCTTGATGTGCCCGATCACCGGCAGCGTCACTTCCACAATCGCCGACGACAGCGGCGGCGCGCCGAATAGCAGTGAGGTGCTCGCGGTTCCGGCGGCCAGCGTCAACCCGCCGCCGAGCAAATGCCCCGCATCCACGGGCAGCGCCTCGCCGAGTTCATAGGGGCCGCCGGCGAGATAGCGCAGCGTCAGTGCGAGTCCGGCGGTCAGTCCGCCCGCGAAACCGCCGCCCGGCGCATTGTGGCCGGAGAAGAAGAAGTACACCGACAGCACCATGATGGTCGGGAAGACCAGTCGGGTGGTGACCTGCAGGACCATCGATCGGTCGCGCCGGTCCACCAGCCGCCCGGCGGGCAACCAGCTGATCAGGTCCGGATCGTAGTTCGGGGAGTCCGCCGCACGCGGGGCGCTGCCGAAACGGCGGCTGCGGAATACCAGCGATGCCACCCCGGTCGCGGCCACGACAAGCACCGAGATCTCGCCGAGGGTGTCCCATGCTCGGATATCGACCAACAGAACATTGACGGCGTTCTTACCGCCGCCGAATGTGTATGCGGCATCGGGGATCAGGTGCCAGATGGGTTCGGTGGAGCGGGCGGCGACGGCGAAGGCGGCCAGCACCGCGACCGTCGCACCCACCAGTGCGGACAGAATCGCCCGTCGCACTTTGAATGCGGCGGTGCGACTTTCGTCGATTTCGGCGGGGAAGGCCCGCAGTACCAGCACGAAGATCACCAAAGTCAGTGTCTCGATCAGGAATTGGGTCAGCGCAAGATCCGGCGCACCGTGCATTGCGAAGATCACACCGCAGCCGTAACCGGTGACGCCGACGACGAGCACACTGGCCAACCGGTTGCGCAGCACCGTCGAGGCCAGTGCCATGACGGCCATGATCGTGCCGATGACGAGCTGAAATGGCGAATCCCACAGGCGCAGGCGAACTCCGGTGCGGGTGCCGATCGCGAGCAGTACGGTCGGCAGCAGGATCAAGGTCACCAGAATCGCCGCCTGACTCAGCGGCAGCGAACCACGCTGCACTGCGCCCGTCATTCGTAGCGACAGCCGGTCCATGGCCCGTAGGGTGGCGTCGTAGGCGCGGTCGGCATTGCCGAGCATGGTCGCGGATTCGCCGATACGACCACGCAGCCCGAACACCACAATGCCCGCGATGATGATCAGGATCGTCAGCGTCAGCGCGACATTGAAGCCGTGCCAGAGTGCGAGATGCGAATCGAGTACGCCGGGCAGGGTTTTCGCATAGGGGGTGAGTAGTTCGTCCAGCCATGGCGCGCCGAGACCCGCGATCAAGCCCCCAACCGCGAGCAAGGCGGGCGCCGCCGTGAACAGCGCTCCCGGCGCACGCCAATGGCCATTTTCCGAATAACCGTGCTCCGCAGGGCGCACGTGCTCACCACTGGATAGCACCTCTCGATCCGCAAAAGCTCCCCAAATGAACCGAATGCTGTAGCCAACGGTCAGCATGGATCCGAGCACTACACCGACGGCCAACGCGGCCTTAGCCGGTGCGGCAAGGACATCCGCATCCAACACCGCGGCCAGCGCACTTTCCTTGCCCACGAACCCGAGCAGCGGCGCAATCCCGGCCATACTGAGCGCCGCCAACACCGCGACACCGCACAGCACCGGCGCCCGCCGCCCCAGCCCGGACAACTCCCGCAGGTCCCGCGTACCGGCCCCGTGGTCGATGATCCCGACCACCATGAACAAACACGCCTTGAACAGCGCATGCGCCACGATCAAGGCTGAACCGGCCAGTGCCGCATCCGGTGTACCGAGCCCGACCAGCATGATCAGCAACCCCAACTGGCTCACCGTCCCGAAGGCGAGCACCAGCTTCAGATCCGTCACCTGCAATGACCGCAACCCGGCGAGCAGCATCGACGCCATACCGAGCGTGAGGATCAGCGGATGCCAGGCTGGGCTTTCCGCGAATACCGGCGCCAGCCGCGCCACCAGATAGACACCCGCCTTCACCATGGCCGCCGCATGCAGATACGCGCTCACCGGTGTCGGCGCCGCCATCGCACCCGGCAGCCAGAAGTGCAGCGGCACGATTGCCGATTTGCTCAACGCCCCGACCAGCAGCAGCACCACCGCGACATCCACCGCGATGCCCGAAGGCGGCCCCGCAAGCAGATCCGACAGCAGATAACTGCCGCTCACCTGACCGAGGATGACGATCCCGACCAGCATCGCCAGCCCGCCCGCACCGGTCACCAATAGCGCCTGGATCGCCGCCCGCCTGCTCACCGCCTGTTCGGCATTGTGGCCGACCAGCAGGAACGACAACACTGTCGTCATTTCCCAGAAGACGAACAGCAGCAACATATTATCGCTGGTGACCAGGCCGAACATGGCCCCGGCGAAGGCGACCAACTGGGCCGCGAACACCGGCAGCCGCGGTTCGTCGTTCTCGAAATACCGTGCGCAATAAGCCAGAATCACCGCGCCGATGCCGAGCACCAGCGCGGACATGAGGGCGGCGAGCGAATCGAAGCGCAGCTCGATATTCATGTCGATGCTCGGCGCCCAAGCGACTCGAACCCGCTGTGTGCTACCCCAATTCGCGATCACCCAGCCGAGACAGCCGAACGGGACGAGTGCGAGTACGTAGAAACCGTTGCGCCCCAACGCCCGCACGCACAGCGGTGCCGCGAGTGCGGCTATCACGAGCGCGAGCAGGATTCCGAGCAAACTGCACTCCGTCGGGTAGTTGCGGCGGGGTGATACCGAATGACCTTACTTGGAGCCTGCGACTTTCGTCAGCCGAGCGAATATGGCGTATGCCATCTCCGCGCGGATGGGCTATATGTCCGCTAACGTTTCCTCGTCGACGGATTGCCCCGGCCTGGGTCGGCTGCGCGGTCGGAATCGGCGCAGCACTACCAACCCGAGGGCCGAACCGCAGGCTATCGCGAGCGCGGTCCGGCCGGCCAGGGCTTGATGGTCGGCGCCCCCGTTCAGCGGCCATTCGGCGGTGTCGTGCGGCAATGCGGTGATGATCGACGGCAGATACAGCGCGGAGAGGGCGAGCACCCCGCTCGGTGCGTATCGGGGACGCGCGGTGCCACAGCAGTAACCGGCTGTCAGTGCCAGTGCCGCACTGCCCGCCGCGGTCACGTAGCCATGGTCGTGGGTGGGTTTCACCAGGGCGAATACCGCGAGTCCGGTGATCAGCGAGATGGCGATGAAGGTCGAGGGCAGGCGAATCCCGATGAGCAGTCCGACGGCGGTGACCGCGATCAACGCGGCGATGCTCCACCCGGGCCGCGGATCCCCGCCGATCGCCTCGGCGGCGGCGACCAGAGCCACCGCCAGATACACCCCGGTGCCGTCGCGCGCGGGTAGCAACATGGCCGCGGCGGTGGCGGCGATGACCGTCGCGGCGACCGCCATCCCGATTTCGACCGCATGACTGACGTTCGGCGCATGTTGATACTGGCGCGCCAGCCATTCGGTGATGGCCAGGATCACCAGTGCCAGCACCATCGAGGCCAGGATCGGCGTGACCGGAAGTTCGACGGCGATCCGCGGCGGCTTCGATTCCTCGGCCTTGGACCGATTGCGCAGCGTACTGACGATCAGCAGCACCACGGCAACACTGACGAGCCAGCGTGGCGGCGTCTCGAGCACCGCGTACGGATTGTCTTCGGAGATCTCCAATAGTTCCGCGAGATCACCGAAGACGAAAAAGCCCGCGGCGCCGATCGCGAATCCGACCGCCGGACCCGATCGGCGCCGCACCGCCGCACCCAACGCACCGAGCAGCACACCGGCCAGAATCGAATCCAGATAGTTCTGGGTGGTCAGCAGGTCGGCTGAGGAGACATGGCGTCCGGCAATGTGATTGATGTCCATTGCGATCGCGCCGAATAGTGCCGCCGCCCATGCCACCAGCGGCTTGTGAAAGGTGATGACCATCACCGCGACGGCCACCGCGACGATCACCCCGGTCGCGGCGCCGCGCGGGACGCTGTTGTTCAGGCTGGCCAACCGATACGGCGAACTGTCGGCGGTCCAACTGAAGCTGATCGGTAGGAACAGTGCGGTGCCCGCGACCGCGGCCCCGAAGAAGGCCGTGATCGTATCGATCGCATTGCCGATCTTGCGCACCTCGTCGAACTTACTCGCGCTCGACGCGGGATCCGATGATTGCGCCCAAATTGCCCGAATATGTCGGATCTGCGGAAAATGCAGGAAGACAGCAATTACCGGACGATTGCTTCAATCGGCTATCGGCGACTTTCGGCGTACCGGCGCAGCGACTCGACCTGCTCGGCATCCAGCGACGGCCGCACCACCGCCCTGGCCGCCGCGACATCCCCGGCGGTGACGTCGGCGGCGTCCATATCCCGGCGCATCGCGGTCAATGCGGCCTCGCGCAGCAGCGCACTGCAATCGGCTGCGGAATAGCCGTCCAGATCGGCGGCGAGCGCGGCCAGGTCGACATCGGCGGCCAGTGGTACCGACTTCCCGGCGGCCCGCAGGATTTCCAGTCGGGCGTCGCCATCCGGTGGCGGCACGAAGATCAGCCGTTCCAACCTGCCGGGGCGAAGCAGTGCGGGATCGATCAGCTCCGGACGGTTGGTCGCACCGAGCACGACCACATCGCGCAGCGGTTCCACGCCGTCGAGTTCGGTCAGCAGTGCCGCGACCACGCGGTCACCGACGCCGGAGTCACTGTTGCGACCGCGGCGCGGCGCCAGCGCGTCCACCTCGTCCAGAAAGATCAGCGAAGGCGCGGAATCGCGTGCGCGCTGGAACAATTCGCGCACCGCGCGCTCGGAGGCGCCGACCCATTTGTCCATCAATTCGGCGCCTTTGACCGCATGCACGCTGAGCTGACCGGTCCCGGCCAGTGCGCGGATCAGGAAGGTCTTACCGCAGCCCGGCGGGCCGTAGAGCAGTACACCGCGCGGTGGATGAATGCCGAGGCGGGCGAACGAATCCGGATGGCGCAGCGGCCAGAGCACGGTTTCGGTGAGTGCCTCTTTGGTTTCGACCATGTCCCCGACGTCATCGAGGCTGAGGCTGCCGATCGCGAGTTCCTCGGTCCCGGAACGCGATAGCGGCCGGATCACCTCGGTAGCACCGAGCAGGTCGGGTTGGGTCAGCTCCGGTTCCGACTGTTGTTTACTGGCCCGCGAAGCCGCGCGCAGTGCCGCCTCGCGGCACAGCGCGGCCAGATCCGACACCACGAATCCGGGTGTGCGCGAAGCGATTTCATCTATCTTCAGATCCTTGGTCGGTACCTTGCGCAACAGCTGCTCGAGCAGAGCCTTGCGTACGGCGGCGGTCGGCAGCGCGAGTGCGAGTTCACGATCGCAGAGATCGGGCGCGCGCAGCCGTGGATCGATACCGGCCGGATGTGCCGTGGTCGCCAGGAGTGCCACGCAGGGTTCGGCGATCGCGGCGCGCAACTGGTCCAGGATCAGCGTGGCGACCGGTTCAGCCGGTGCAGGCAGCAGGGCATCGATATCGGTGATGAGCAGGATTCCGCCTCGCCCGCAACCGATTTCGGATACTGCGGCCGCGACCTCGCGCAACCGCGCACCGCTTTCGGCCGCGCCGACCGTCGGGCCATCCAGTTCGACAATGCGCCGTGGCGCGGCCACCGCACGCGCCAGCGTGGCTTTGCCGACTCCGGCCGGGCCGGTGATCAACACGCCGAGGTGTGGTGTGGCGCCGAGGGCCTTCAGCAATTCCGGTTCGTCGAGTGCCAGGCTGAGCCACTCCTGGAGTTTCGTGGCCTGCCCGTGCGCACCCGCCAGATCCTCGACCGGAATGGCCGACTCGCCGACGGTCGCGGTCCAGCCCGCGCCCGTCCCATTGGTCGCGGCCAGCGCCGCGGCCTCGGTGGCCCCACGCGCGGCCTCACCCGCCGGGACCGGCAACCCGGCCGCCGCCCGATCGGCGGAAACCCGGGCCGCCACCGCACTCGCGCCCCACACCACCGCGGTATTCGGCTGCACGCTCACCGGAGCGCGACCGGGATCGGTCGCGGTGACGGTCAGTAACTCGGTGGTCCACGCGATGCCGAAGGTGCGCGAAAGGGCTTGGGTGGCAGCCGAAGAGCTGATATCCGGGCCGAGGTCGCGGGGCAGCAGCGATACCGCGTCACCGACCGTGACCACCTTGCCCAGCAGCGCCTGCCGCAGCGTCGCCGCCGGAATGGTCCTGGTGGCATGCACCGAACCGCTCACCGAGATCTGCTTGGCGCCGTACACGGTCGCGGGGGAGACCACGACATTCGCGTCCTCACGCAGCCCCGCGTTGGACAATGTCACGTCATCGAGTAGTGCCACACCGGCCGGTGTGCCAGCTGGAGCCTTCCCGACCACCGCGGCGGTGCGTCGTGCCCCGACCAGTGCGATTCCGTCCCATTCCCGCAGGCCGAGCGCGGTCAGTGCCTCCGGATGTAACCGGACCACTCCGCGCCTGGCATCTGCGGCGGAGGGATTCAGTCGTGCGGTGAGCGCGAGTTCTGCCACTGTGTCATTCTGCCCGCGTCCGGCCCTCGTTGGTCGGCGGACCGTCGGATAGTTCGCAGATAAGCGGAAAATCCTCGATGGCGAGTGCCCCGATCCGCTATTTCCGGCCGGCATCCGAAATTGTGAATGTAATCACGGAACCGAAAACGGCCTTGGATCGTCGTCGATATCGCCGATCGGACGTGCAATCGCGGCAGTGCGCTCTGACCAGTAATTTAGCGCCGGAGATTGGTACGCGTGTCCGAGTCGATCTCACCGGCCTCGGCCAATGACACCGCCACCGCGGATCGACCGGGGCCTACCGCTCACTTGCGATATAACGGGCGACTGTTGCGGAGTTCGAAGCTCGGCTCGAGCAAATGCAGGGCATCCATCATGCGGCCCGACCGCATCAGAAATCGATATCGACCGCATCGAGAGTGAGTGCGGTGATGATGCCCGCGCACCCGCCCGCGCCGAGGATCCGGTGGTAGCGCTCGATCCGCGGAACTGTGCATAGCTAAACTTCGGCAATTGTCACGATTTCATGATTGACGAACCCCAATGTGCGACAACGAATTCCGCACGCTAACGTTCGGGTCCTGCCCCTTGTCGGGCGGGACAACAAAGTGGAGGGAATTCAAGAAATGAAGTTCGGAAAGATCACTACTGCTGTCTTTATGGCTGTCACCGCGGTGGGGATTACCGCGGCTACCGCCAATGGGCAGCCCGCCGTGGCGACTGACCAGCCGGCGGCAGTGACCCAGGGGGGCGTGACTTCTGGTGTTGCACACGGAATCAACTACCACACAACGGTTTCCCCAACTGATAAGTCCATCACCTGGGCAGTTGACAGCGGCCGGTTCGAGCTCGCCTCGGACGGTGCCGCAGTGCTGCTGAAGTCCAACGACGGCGCGACGGTGGACCAGGTGCCGCTGCACTCCGAGGTCGCGGGACTTCCGATCGCGGTGAGCCAGCAGATCAGCGCGGACGGCCACACCCTCGCGCTGACTTCGACGATGACCCCGACGGACACCGCGAAGTTGAAGGACATTGCCGGGCTGAAGGACATCAGCTCCTACGACCGGCTCATGGAGCAGGTCAACAAGAACCTGCCGGGCATCGTTATCGGTGCCGTTATCGGGGCTTTCATCCCCTTCCTGTGGATCATCAGCATCCCGGCCGGTGCGCTGATCGGCGGATATGTCATGGGCGGCCAGGAGTTCCTCGACGCCGTGATCGCGTTCGCCACCGGTCAGCCCTGATCCGACGGAGCGACTCCGTGAGGGTGCGTAGGTGATTCCCGCCTGCGCACCCGCGCGGCCGTGAACCTCTTGAATAGAACGCGCGTACGCAGCGCCTGCCCGCTGCGTACGCGCGTTCTGTGTGCATGCGGCGGCTGGTGCTGCGACCGAGCAGCGCGAGCCTATTTGTCCTTTTCGACGATCCCGGCGGCCACCGCGACCGGAGTATCGACGTAGCTGGGGGCCAGGCAAACGAGTTTGGCGGTGCCGAGGGCGACATTCGGGCTGCCCTCGAACTCGCTGCCCGGATTCTCCGCGAGCACCTTCTCGATCAGCGACTTCTCCTCGGTGCTGTCCAACTTCTTGAATTCACCGCAGGTGGTGCTCGAGGCCGGGCCCAGCGAGGGGTAGTTCGCCGTGGTCTTGGTGGTGGTCGGTGCGTCGGCGGCCGTGGTCGGTGCGGCGCTGGTCGCGGACGTGGTGCTCGCAGGCGTACTGGTGCCTGTCGCGCCCTTGCGCAGACCGTTCGCGTCGGAGCTGGAATCGTCCGAACTGCCACATCCGGCCAGCGCGACGGCCACCGCCCCGGTGGCCAGGACGATGGCGGTAACTCGCTTGATCACGTGCGTTCCCCGGTAACTCGCGGCGCCGGAGTCTCCGGCGCGTCCGGAGCAGGGTACCGGGTGAGATCGTTGGGTTGTCATGGAGCCCACAGTGCGGTGCGGGCCTTACGTTGCGTTCTGCCAAACGATCCCTGATGGTCAGTGGATGCGGCTCTGCCAATCGGCGGGCACTCGACCGCGCGGCCCGGGCACCGGCTGGTCCACCGGATGATGCGTCGGCGGTGCGAGTTCCGGTCCGCCGCTGTACATCTCATCGGAGCGGAAGTCGAAGAACCAATCCTCGCCCGGCTCAAAGCTCTGTATGAACGGATGTCCGGTGTCCTTGGCGTGCTTGGAGGCGTGCTGCTCCGGCGAGGTGTCGCAGCAGCCGATATGCCCGCACTGCGCACAGCGCCGCAGATGCACCCACCAGCCCTGGGCCGCTTCACATTCCAGACAACCCGAACCGCTCGGCGCGACCGCGGGTTCGATACCTTCCAACTCCTGTGTCATGACTGACCTCCTGCATCGGCTTCGGAACGGTCGCCGGACTCCGGCATGTCCTCGGGAGGATGCAGCGGGAGCCAAACCGTGAATCTGGTATTGCCCGGCTCGGAATCGAGCTGGATATCGCCGTGGTGCTTATTCACCACGATCCGGAACGAAATGTCCAGGCCCAGACCGGTTCCCTCGCCCACCGGCTTAGTGGTGAAGAACGGTTCGAAGATGCGGCTGCGCACCTCGGCCGGGATGCCGGGACCGGTGTCGCCGATCTCGATGACGGCGCAATCGTTTTCGTGCCTGGTGCCGATGGTGAGCTTGCCCTGGCCGTTCATCGCGTACACCGCGTTATCGATCAGGTTGGTCCACACCTGATTCAATTCCGCCGCGTAGCAGGGCACTTCGGGCAGTGTCCGGTCGTACTCCTTGACCACCTCGACGCCGTCGCCGAGTTTGCGGCTCAGCATCACCAGCGTGCTGTCGAGCAGTTCGTGGATGTCGACCACCTGGAACGGTGCCCGATCCATCTGCGAATACTGTTTGGCCGCACCGATCAGGGTGGAGATGCGGGTGGTCGAATCGGCGATCTCGTTCATCAGCAGTTCGGTCTCGATGGTGTAGTTCAGCCATCGGATCGCGCCCTGGAACACCTGGTCGGGGCAGCCCTCGAGGGTAGCCGAAACCCGTTCCAGCCAGTCCACATCGAAACCCGCCTGCACGAAATTCGGGGCCAGGTTCCAGCCGTCCGCTATGCCGTGATCCTCCAGCCATTCGCTGAGGATGTCCTCGCGCTCGGAGGCCTCCAGTGTCGTCAGCTCCGGGGCCTTCGCGACCTGGGCTGCGGCCTCCTCCTGCAGACGCACCAGCGCCTCCAGGGACGCGGTGTCGAACTTGCCCTGCGCCATCATGGCCAACTTGTGCCGCATGCCGGCGACCCGATCGCGCAGCCCGGACGTGGCGCGCACGGCGGCGGCGGCCGGGTTGTTCAGCTCATGGGTCAGACCAGCCGACAACGAACCGAGCGCCAGCAGGCGTTCGCGCTGGGCGATCCGCTCGTTGCTCTTGCGGTTGCCGAAGAACGCGCCCTCGAGCAGGTGCACGGCCATCGGGAACCAGTCGTGCATCATGCGCGCGAAACTGCCTGCGTCGAGCACGAAGAACCGCGACCTGCGAGTCACATACATCGAGCCGTTGTAGGTCTGGTCGACCTTGTCGCCGAGGTAGGCGGTCCACGCGCCCGCGTACGCGCCGCGGTAGTCGGTGCGCGTCGTCTCGATCTCCGCGCCGCCGGAGAGCTTGGTGAGCTGCACCTCGCCCTCGATCATCACGTAGAAGCAGGTGGCCGGATCGCCCTCCCGGAAGACCAGTCCCGTTTCGATGATCTCGATGCGGCCATGGGCGCACAGCAGCTCCAGCTGTTCGTCGGTGAGCTTCTCGAACAGAAAGAGGCTGCGCAGCTCCGCCGGATCGCAGACCAGATGACTGCTGCGATCCGCTGTCTCCTTCGAATTCATGGTCCAGCCTCCTATCACGCCAGGTACCGATGCACGAGCATGACCGCCATCGCACCCTCGCCGACCGCCGAGGCGACCCGCTTCGCCGAGTCGGCGTGCACGTCACCCGCGACGAAAACGCCGGGGACGTTGGTCTCCAGGTGATGCGGCGGTCTGGGTAGCTCCCAGCCCGCGGGTCTGGTTCCGTCGACGAGCAGGTCGGGACCGGCGAGCACATAGCCCGCCTCGTCCCGCTTGACCACGCCATCGAGCCAGTCGGTTTGTGGTGCGGCACCGATGAACAGGAACAACCGTTCGGCCTCGGCTTTTTCTTCCGCGCCGGTTCGGTTGTTGCGCAGCACGATCTGCTGCAGGTGATCGTCGCCGTCGGCGGCGATCACTTCGCTATCGGTGTGCACCCGGATATTCGGTATCTGCCCGATCTGCTGGATCAGATAGTGCGACATGGATTTCTCCAGCGAATCCGCGCGGACCACCAGATGCACCGTGCGCGCGTTGCGGGACAGGAATACTGCCGCCTGCCCCGCGGAATTCGCCCCGCCGACAATGTAGACATCGTGGTCGGCGCATTCGGAGGCCTCGGTCATGGCCGAGCCGTAATAGACACCGCGCCCGGTGAAATCGTCCACGCCGGGTGCGGGATGACGCCGGTAGTCCACACCCGTCGCGATGATCACCGTGTGCGCGCAGAGCCGTCCGCCGTCGGCGAACCGCACGGTGCGCGCGGACCCGTTCACCTCGAGCCCGACCACCTCGCGTGTGGTGATCACCTCGGCACCGAATTTCGCGGCCTGCCGCCGCGCCCGATCGGCCAGCTGAGCGCCGGACAGCCCGTCCGGGAAGCCGAGATAGTTCTCGATGCGCGAACTCTGGCCCGCCTGGCCGCCGGTCGCGGTGCGCTCGACCAGCACCGTGCGCAGGCCCTCGGAGGCGCCGTAGACGGCCGCGCCGAGTCCGGCGGGTCCACCGCCGACCACGATCAGGTCGTAGAAGTCACCGGTCGGATTGGTGTTGAGCCCGACGCTTTCGGCCAGTTCGCCGTCGCTCGGTTGCACCAGCGCCTGCCCACCAGGTGTGATCACCACCGGACAGATATTGGGATCGGCACCCGCGGCCTCGAGCAGCCGTGCGCCTTCGGGTTCCTCGGCCAGGTACCAGCGGTAGGGCAGCTGATTGCGGGCCAGGAATTCGCGCACCTCCGACGACCGCGGCGACCAGCGGTTACCGACCACCTTGGTCTCGGTGACGGGTTTGTGGTCGTTGCTGCGCCAGGCTTCGAGCAGTCCGTCGAGGACGGGATACAGCTTCTCCTCCGGCGGATCCCACGGTTTGAGCAGATAGTGGTCCAGGTCGATGACATTGATCGCATCGATCGCGGCGCTGGTATCGGCGTAGGCGGTCAGCAGCACGCGGCGCGCGTACGGGTGCAGATCCATGGCCTGCTCGAGGAATTCGATGCCGTCCATGCCCGGCATCCGATAATCGGCGATCAGTACCGCGACCGGTTGGCCGCGCAGTTTCATCTCACGCAGTGCGTCGAGCGCGTCCGGGCCCGACTCCGCGCGCAGAATCCGGTACTCGGCCCCATAACGGCGGCGCAGGTCGCGGACGACCGCGCGGGAAACTCCCGGATCGTCGTCGACACTGAGGATGGCCGGTTTCGTAGCAGCGGATGCAGTCACCTATCGAGTATGGAACGCTCGTCAAACGCGATGATCGCGCACCAGGTCGAGTTCGGTGGGCGTGAGCAGGCGTTCGAGTTGTTCGTCTATAGGGTGTGCGAAGCGTGGCGTGGAGATGTCTCGAGTTGCGGGTGTCTCGGGTGCGATGGCGGGAAGCAGCGGAACCTGATCCAGGTGGCGTCGATGTAAGAGCGAGCGCAGTTTCACGGCCGATCACCTCACGCTTGACGGAAAAGCTTGTGGCAGTGTCTGATGCTTCGTCTATCCGACATTGTGCGCGCGCCATTACAAAGCCGGGTGAACAAATCGCGAAAAAGTGACACATTTGTCTTCCAACAGCCGCCGACTAGGCTGTTTGCCGAACCGACAAGTCGTGCTAGACGGACATCCCTCACACAGTTCCTCGGAGGCAACGTTGCCGAAAAATATCGAAGCCACGATCGAGATCGCGGCACCGCCGGAACAGGTCTGGGCCGTTGTCGCCGATCTCAAGCGGATGCCGGAGTTCAGCCCGCAGTGCGTACGGATGCTCGCGCTCGGCACCCCGAAGGCGGGCACCTGGACGATCAACCTCAATACCGACGGCAAGAAATACTGGCCGACCACCGCGCGCATCGTGCGCTATGAGCCCAACCAGGCCTTCGCATTTCGGATCAACGAGAACCGCAGCATCTGGAGCTACACGCTGGAGCCGACCGATACCGGCACCCGGCTGATCGAACGCCGCGATGTGCCCAACGGCACCACCTGGTTCTCCCGCAAGTCCATCGATGCCGCGATGGGCGGCGAGGCGCTGTTCGAGGAAGAGCTCGAGCGCGGGATGAAGGTGACGCTCGACAAGATCAAGTCCGCGGTCGAGGCAGCCGCATAGGCCTCCGTTGTATCGCGAGCGTCGGGAACACCCTGTCGTGTTGATCGCAGGGCCCGTCAATCGTTGCCCTCGCACACCTTTCGTGCACCGACTCACCCCACGAAACGCCGCGTCCCAACCACGAAGGTATGCGAGAAGTAACTGCCCGGCAGGTCGACTCTAGGCAGGCGGCAGTTGTTGTTGCGGACCGAGACGGTGAAGGTCACCGGGGGCTGGGCTGGGTTACTGCCAGTTGGGCAGGGTCACGACCTGCGCGGCGTAGGACAGACCGGCACCGAAGGCGATCAGCAGCGCGGTATCGCCCGGCTTCGACTCACCCTTGCGCAGCAGCGCCTCCATGGCCAGCGGAATCGAGGCGGCCGAGGTATTTCCGGTCTCCTCGATGTCGTTGGCGAGTGCGCAGTGCTCGGGCAGCTTGAGCACCCGGGCCATGATCTCGATGATCCGGCCGTTGGCCTGGTGCGGGATCATCGCGTCCAGGTCGTCGGTGGATAGGCCCGCGCGATCGATGGCGTCGCGGCACACCTTCTCCAATGAATGTGCGGCCCAGCGGAATACCGCCGTACCCTCCATGGCGAGGTAGGGCCGCACCGCGTCCAGGCCCTTCTCCTCGATCTCTTCGAAGAATTCGATCCAGTCCTTGTCCTGTCGGATCGCGTGGTGTTGGGTGCCGTCCGACCCCCATACCGTCGGCCCGATGCGCTGCTCCTCGGATGGTCCGACCACCACCGCGCCCGCGCCGTCGGCGAACAGGAAGGCGGTCGCACGGTCCTTCGGATTGATGGTGTTGGTCAGCTTCTCGACGCCGATCACCAGCACATGTCCGGCGGTTCCGGCACGCACCAGATCCGAAGCGAGCGCGAGCGCGTGACAGAAGCCCGCGCATCCGGCCGAAATATCGAACGCCGCGGTGCCGTTCATGCCCAGCTCGGTCGCGATCTGCGGCGCGGCCGCAGGAGTCAGCAACAGGTGGGTGGAGGTGGCGACGATGACGCAGTCGACCTGATCGACTTCGACTCCCGCGGATTCCAGCGCGCCGCGGGAGGCCGCCACGCTCATGCTGTGAATCGTCTCTTCCTTGGAGGCGAAGCGCCGCGTTTTGATTCCGGAACGGGTGCGGATCCACTCGTCACTCGAGTCGATGGGTCCGGCCACCTCGTCGTTGGTGACGATTCGGGCGGGGCGGTAAACGCCGAGCCCGAGGATCGCCGTGTGCTCAGCCCCTGTTGTCTGGGCGATTCGAGCAGCCATGATGCGTCTCCTATGTACCTGCGGCGGCGCCGCCGGGTGCTACCCCGAAAGCAAAGATATGAGTCCCTCATCGGCCGGCCGCCTACGTCACCGTAGACATGAGGCCCCCTCATATTAGCCCGAGTCGCGCGTCTTGGGAGTGCGTATTCTCACATTTGGCGGGTATACCCCTGAAGCGCGCCCTGTGGTGCGGCGCTGACCCAACTAGTGATTCGAGGACACCATGCTCGGACTCGGGATAATCGGGTGGATCATCATCGGCGGTCTCGCCGGCTGGATCGCCAGCAAGATCATGAAGACGGATGCGCAACAGGGCATCCTACTCAACATCGTGGTCGGGGTGGTCGGTGGCCTATTAGGCGGATTCCTGCTCAAGGTGCTCGGCGTGGACGTCGAGGGCGGCGGACTCTGGTTCAGCTTCTTCACCTGCCTCGGTGGCGCGGTGATTCTGCTGTTCCTGGTGCGGTTGTTCACCGGCCGTAAAGCCATGAGCTGACAACTGTGTCGGATTTGTGGCGTTTGCGGGCCATCCGTGGTCACACGGGCTGCCTCCTCCGGGCCCGACGCAAACGCCGCAGTGCCACAGGCTCGGTTCCCGTAAGGTGTGAACGCTTGCGCCGGACCTATCGTTGAGGGGCGCAAACCGTCTGCATCGAGCACGAAAGAGGAGCCTGTGGCACGCCGTCCCACCCCGCCCGGCACGCCCGAAACGACCGGAGTCGGCCATGTCGTCGATCTGGTCCGGGCCGCGATTCCCCCACTGCATCCCGCCGGGCTGCCCTTCGTCGCGGCTCCACTCGCGGTGGCGGTAATCGGGGGTAAGCGCAAGTGGGTGCGCCGCACGGGGCTGTTGGCCGCCGCGGCCTGCGCAACCTTCTTCCGGCATCCGAACCGGGTGCCGCCGAATCGGGCGGGCGTGGTCGTCGCACCGGCCGACGGTGAGATCGCCTTGGTCGATACCGCGACTCCGCCCGCCGAACTGGGCCTCGGCGATGCGCCGCTGCCGCGCGTGAGCATCTTCCTTTCGGTGCTCGACGTGCACGTGCAGCGCACGCCCATCTCCGGCACCGTGCGCACCGTGCTGCACCAATCCGGTCAGTTCCGTTCGGCGGATCTGCCGGAGGCCAGTGCGGTGAACGAGCGCAACAGCATGGTCATCGATACCCCCGGTGGCGCACAGCTCGTGGTCGTGCAGATCGCGGGTCTCTTGGCGCGGCGCATCGTCTGTGACGCGCAGGCCGGCGACAAACTGACCATCGGCGACACCTACGGCCTGATCCGTTTCGGATCCCGGGTCGACACGTACTTCCCGGCGGGTACCGAACTACTCGTCGAACCCGGACAGCGCACGATCGGGGGCGAGACCGTGCTGGCCGTACTTGCCACCGACTCATGATGGAGCAGGCCCTGCCCACACCGCAGCGAAGGCGCCGGTCCATCCGGCTGTTGCCGAGCATCGTGACAATCATGGCGCTGTGCGCCGGATTGTCCGCGGTGAAATTCGCCCTGGACGACAAGCTCGACATCGCTCTGGCGATGGTGGGCGCGGCGGCCGTACTGGACACCCTCGACGGTCGGCTGGCCCGGATGCTCGACGCCACCACCAAGATCGGCGCCGAACTCGATTCGCTCTCCGACGCCATCTCCTTCGGTGTCGCGCCCGGTCTGGTGATCTACATCGCGCTGCTGGACAGCAACAGCGCGGGCTGGATCATCGCGCTGGTTTTCGCGGTGAGCATTGTGCTGCGCCTGGCCAGGTTCAACACCCTGCTCGACGACGACACTCGACCGGAGTGGTCGCGCGAGTACTTCGTCGGCGTGCCCGCTCCCGCGGCGGCGCTGATCGCGCTGGTGCCGATCGGGCTGTACGTGCAGTTCGGTGACGGCTGGTGGGTCGGCTACTACGAGGTCGCGGTCTGGACGATCTTCGCGGCGGCATTGGCGGTCAGCACGATTCCGACGCTGGCCATGAAGTCGGTATCGGTGGCGCCGCAGGCTGCGGCCGGGCTGCTGGTGCTGACCGCGCTCGCGGCCGCGGCGCTGATCACCTATCCGATCGTGCTGCTGCTGGTGCTGGTCGCGCTGTATCTCGGGCATATCCCGTTCGCCTGGCATTCGCAGCGCTGGGTAGCCGCGCGTCCGGAAACCTGGCAGCACAAGCCGTCCGAGCGGCGGGCGCAGCGGCGGGCACAGCGGCGACGGCCGGCGCTGCGGCGTCCGGTGATCCGCGGGGCGAGCCGCCTGCGGCTGCGTAGTCCGGGTAAGGAACATCGATTGGACGACCTGCACCACTGAGCCGTTGCGGGTTGCCAGGTATTCCTTTAGGAATCATCTAGGTCGCACGGGAATGCTGCAGTTATGAGCAGCGTTGCGGCACTTGGTGGTTTGGGATTCTGGGGATTCGATCTGGGTCGGGTTTTCGGTGGTGGCCGGACCATCGGATCGGCCGGCGAACTCTCGAAGGCCGGGAGGATCGCGACCGGTACCGTCATCTTCGGCGGCCGAGCACGGAAGAAGGTGGCGGTGGAACCGGACGGATTGCGCGAATTCCAGGCGCATCGCCCGCGTCTGTTCGCACTCGCCTATCGGATGCTCGGCTCCGCGTCCGAGGCCGAGGAGGCGGTCCAGGAGACCTACCTGCGCTGGGATGGCACCGACCGCAGCACGATTCGTTCGGTCGAGGCATGGCTGACCACCACGGTCGTGAATCTCTGCCGCACCTGGCTGGTTTCGGCGCGGGCGCGCCGCGAGACTTACGTCGGGCCCTGGTTGCCCGAGCCGGTGCCGACCGCGCGCGGTGAGCTCGGGCCGCTGGAGACGGTGGAGGAGCGTGAGCTGGTATCGCTGGCGCTGCTGACGGCATTGGAGCGGTTGAGCCCGATCGAGCGGGCGGTTTTCGTACTGCGCGAGGCGTTCGGATATGCCCACCGGGAGATCGCGGACATGCTCGCGGTGTCGGAGGCCAATTCGCAGCAGATCTTCCGCCGGGCCGGTATCCGGGTGCGCGAGGGGCGGCCGCGTTTCGATGTTCCTGCCGATCAGGCCCGCGAACTGATCGAACGCTCCCTGAAGGCGGCGCGGGTCGGCGATATCGAGGCCTTGGAGCGGCTGCTCGCGGCCGATGTCGTCTCGACCGCGGACGGTGGCGGTCAGGTCACCGCGGCGCGGCGTCCGATTGTCGGAGCTCCCGCGGTCGCGCGGTACGTGGCCGGACTTTTCCGCTGGGAAGTACCGGGGATGGTGATGGCGCTGGAGGAGATCAACGGCGCGCTCGCGGTCGTCGTGCGATTGGCGGGGGAGCCCGCGCTGGTGGTCGGTGTGGACACCCTCGAGGATGTGGTGACCGCGCTGCGCTTGATCGTCAACCCGGAGAAGCTGACCCATATCGGGCGGGAGTGACGCGGGTCATTATCCGAGGCCTGTCAGGGATCGGTCGGCTGTCCTCGGCGGCGTGTCCCTGAATATCGTCAACTATTGGTTGACGAGAACCGGATCGTCAACTTATGGTTGACGCATGACAATCAACGTACGACTCGACGATCTGATCGAGGGCATCAAAAAGGCACGTCCGGACAATGTGCTCGACCAACTCTCTGATGCCGTGGTCACGGCCGGGCATTTCGGCGAAGTGGCCGATCATCTGATCGGTCACTTCGTAGATCAGGCCCGCCGCTCCGGCGCCTCGTGGACCGATATCGGCGCGAGCATGGGTGTCACCAAACAGGCGGCGCAGAAGCGGTTCGTGCCGAAGGGGCCGGGTGATCCGGCGGAGGCCGCGGCCATGGATCCCAATGCGGGTTTCGCGAAGTTCACCCCGCGCGCACGGAAGATGGTGGTGGCCTCCCAGGAAGCGGCACGCACCTCCGGTCATCCGGAGATCGCCGTCGGACATCTGGTGCTGGCCCTGCTGTCACAGCCGGAAGGCCTCGGGGCCCGGGAGATCATCGCCCAAGGAGTAAAACTCGATGCGGTCCGGGACGCGGCAACAGCCGCCATCGCCCAGCGGCCCGCCGACCCTGCGAATTTGCCCGCGCTCATTCCGTTCGGAGCCGAGACCAAGAAGGTGCTGGAACTGACCTTCCGTGAGGCACTTCGGTTGGGACACAACTACATCGGAACCGAACATGTTCTGCTCGCACTGCTCGAACAGGAGAACGGTTCTGGGATCCTTTCCGCTCTCGGCGTCGACAAGGCGAAAGCCGAAGCCGATCTGGCCGAACTGCTGTCGGTGATCGCCGCCGAGAAGTCATGAACGTCTGGGCCGCGTTCGTCGCCGGACGACGTCGAATTGCCTGGATAGTCCTCGGCATTCGATGCGCGCACGCGGCCAGGGCACGGCAGCGGCGGGCCATCCGATCGCGGGGGACATCGGCGCGGCGCGCCTCACGGATACCGCTCGAATACCCTGCGCCCGTTGCGGCGTGACGGCGGTTCAGTGCTCCGGCACGTTGCGGGCGAGTTCGTCCAACCAGGCGGCGGCGGAGGCATCGCTCGGCGCACGCCAGTCGCCGCGGGGTGAAAGTGAGCCGCCCGAACCGACTTTCGGGGCATTGGGCAGGGTGGAGCGTTTGAACTGGCTGGTCTGGATGAAGCGGCGCAGGAATTCGGCGAGCCAGTGTTTGATGGTCGGCAGGTCGTAGGTGTTGCGCTGGTCGGCCGGAATGAGGTCCGGCCAGCTGCCGCGCTCGAGCTCGGACCAAGCGTGTCGGGCCAGGTAGGCGACCCGGCTCGGGCGGTAGCCGAAGCGCAGCAGGTAGTAGAGGTGGAAGTCCTGCAGTTCATAGGGGCCGACGGTGGCCTCGGAGCTCTGGCCCGGGGTAGTGGAATCGTGGCTGGGCACCAGCTCCGGCGAGATCTCGGTTTGCAGAATAGATGACAGCACGCGGCTTGCCTCGGCGCCGAACTGATGGGTATCGACCGCCCAGGCGATCAGATATTTGATCAGTGTTTTGGGGACCGAGGCGTTCACGCTGTAGTGCGCCATATGGTCGCCGACGCCGAAAGTGCACCAGCCCAAGGCGAGTTCACTGAGATCGCCGGTGCCGACCACGAGTGCGTTGTGCTGGTTGGCGAGTCGGAACAGATGCGAGGTGCGCTCGCCCGCCTGCACGTTCTCGTAGGTCACGTCGTACTGCGCGATACCTTCGGCAGCAGGATGATTCAGGTCGCGCAGCATCTGGTTAGCGGATGGGCGGATATCGATCTCCTGCGCGGTCACGCCGAGTGCGTCCATCAGTGCGTGCGCGTCGGTGCGGGTTCGGGTGCTGGTCGCGAAGCCGGGCATGGTGTAGGCCAGTACATTTGTGCGCGGCAGTCCGAGCCGGTCCATGGTTTTGGCCGCGACGATCAGTGCCTGGGTGGAGTCCAGTCCGCCGGAGACGCCGATGACCAACCGCTGACTGCCGGTCGCGCGCAAGCGGGTGCTCAGACCCTCGACCTGGATGTGATGCACCTCGGCGCAGCGTTCGTTGCGGGCGACCGGATCGCTGGGAACGTAAGGGAACCGCTGGATTTCGCGGCGCAAGGCAATGACGCTCGTCGGAATAGGCAACTCCACTTCGATGCGCCGCAGCCGTAGCAGACGGTCGCGGTGATCGTGCACATTGTCGGCGAAACTGGTGGTGCGGATGCGATCGGCGGCCAGCCGCTGCAGATCGAGATCGGCGGTGATCAACTGGGGGTGGTCGGAAAACCGCTCGCCCTCGGCGAGCAGGTCGCCGTTCTCGCATACCAGTGCCTGTCCGTCCCAGGCCATATCGGTAGTCGATTCGCCGTGTCCCGCAGCCGAATATAGATATGCGGCCAGATAACGCGCGGAATGTGAGGTGCACAACGCGCGCCGGTAGTCGGCCTTGCCGATGACGATATTGCTCGCCGACAGATTGACCAGCACCGTCGCACCGGCCAGTGCGGCATACCCACTGGGCGGCAACGGAACCCAGCCGTCTTCGCAGATCTCCAGGTGGAATACGAAGCCGTCGAGATTGGTCGCGGTGAACAACAGGTCGGAACCGAACGGCACTCGCTGACCGGCGATCGTGATGTGATCGTCCAAGGTCTCACGCGCCGCCGCGAATTGGCGCTTCTCGTAGAACTCGCGGTAGTTCGGCAGATAGCTCTTCGGCGCGGCCCCGAGTACCTTGCCGCGGCATACCGCGATCGCGCAGTTGAACAGCCGACCCTGGGTCCGCACCGGCGCACCGACCAACAGCACCGTGTCGATTTCCCTGCTCGCCGCGACTATCTGCTCGATTGCCGTGCCGACCGCATCATCGAGCGCGTCCTGGTGGAACAGATCGTCGGCGGTGTAGCTGGCGAGTCCGAGTTCGGGAAAGACCGTCAGCACCACGCCGTCGGCGGCCGCTTTCCGAGCGAGCTCGAGTGTCTGCTCGACATTGAACGCGGGATCGGCGACCCGGATCCGCGGCACCGCGACCGCCACCCGTGCGAACCCGTGCCGATAGAGCGAGTTGAACGGCAGTGCGGGCACGGGCGTCCCCTTTCGGGATCGTTGATCTTCCTGCACTTCGAAATTTACGCCCGCCCGCGCAGACCCCCGCCCCAGCGCGGCCATTTCGCCTTCGTCTTCGGCTCCTCCATGAGCGGGCCGCGTTCGATATCGGTGACCAACAGCGGCAGCCGCGGCGCGAGTACGTCGAGCACGGCCTGGGTGTGACCGCCCTGCGCGGCCCGGTACTCCGGTATGGTCAGGCCGACGATCTGCAGGAACTGCACCCGCCCGTGCGGTGTGTCGATGGCGCCGAGCTCCGGGTCGACGGCGAAGGCCACGGCCTGGATATCCGAATCCGGATGGTCCGCGGCGATCGGACCGTTCGACTTGATGGTGTGGCCGGGTGCGAACCAATTCCCGGACTGGAACACATACCGGGCCAGATTCTGCAGGAAGTTCGCGGGCCAGACCGGCGGTTTCTCGTCGGCCGGGGTGCGCAGTAGCCGGAAGGTGAATTCGAATCCCCAGCCCGATTCGTCGGGGCTATCCCATTCCTTCTCGTACAGCTCGGTCATGCCGTAGCTGATGTAGTGCCAGTGTGGGACCGGTTCGGTGCGCGGATAAGCGCTGATGCCGTCCAGCGGATCGGGCCCGCCGAGCGACCAGGGGACCCCCGTCCCCCAATGGCTGGGTGCGGTGTCGTGGTACAGCTGTTCCAACGCGGCGTCGATAGCGTTCCAGCCGGGACTTTCACTCACCTGGACACCATAAGGTCGGCGCCGATCATGCGCCGCGCCACATGGATAGTCATTGGCGAGCAGCCATTTGCCGGTCGCGCGATCCGGGGCGGCGCGGCGGATTCCGGACTGGTCGGCCTGTCGGGAAAGGGCTGTTCCGCCGCACCGGTAAGCTATAGCAATGGCGGATGAGATGGATTCCGACCTGGTTGCGGGGGAACGACGCGCTGATCTCGAGCGTGCGCTGACCTATGTCTCCACCGAATCGCAGCCCGATGGCAGCTACATCATCAACGGCGACCTGCCGCCCGATGTCGCGCCACCGTTCATTCGGGCGATCATGCGGGTGGAGGCGGAGTTGCTGCTGAACGACGCCGAACTCGTAACGGTCGATGAGGGTGAACCACGCACGCCCGAGGAGCGCCGGGCCGATGCGTTCGTCGCACTGATACTCCGGGTGGACGACCGCAGCTCGGCCTGAGTCGGGGCTGAGCTGCGCGGCGGACCTTGCACTCGCTACCCCTGAGTGCTAAAAAGGGCTTGGCACTCTCGACGTGTGAGTGCCAGGTCGGGACGGTGAGACCGGGTTCCATCGACACCCTCGGTCGTCCGTCGCGGGCACCGAACCTGGCCAGCGTAAATGGGACGATCCAACCTGCGATCGTCCTGTGTGTCAGCCATATACATGTGGAGGATCTCAACGCAATGGCCAAGACAATTGCGTACGACGAAGAGGCCCGTCGCGGCCTCGAGCGGGGCCTGAACGCCCTCGCCGACGCGGTCAAGGTGACGCTGGGCCCCAAGGGGCGCAACGTTGTCCTGGAGAAGAAGTGGGGCGCCCCCACGATCACCAACGATGGTGTTTCCATCGCCAAGGAGATCGAGCTGGAGGACCCGTACGAGAAGATCGGCGCCGAGCTGGTCAAGGAAGTCGCCAAGAAGACCGACGACGTCGCGGGCGACGGCACCACCACCGCCACCGTGCTCGCCCAGGCGCTCGTACGTGAGGGTCTGCGCAACGTCGCCGCCGGCGCCAACCCGCTGGGCCTGAAGCGCGGCATCGAGAAGGCCGTCGAGGCCGTCACGACTCGCCTGCTCGCCTCGGCCAAGGAGATCGACACCAAGGAGCAGATCGCTGCTACCGCGGGCATCTCGGCCGGCGACTCGTCCATCGGTGAGCTCATCGCCGAGGCCATGGACAAGGTCGGCAAGGAAGGCGTCATCACCGTCGAGGAGAGCAACACCTTCGGGCTCCAGCTGGAGCTCACCGAGGGTATGCGCTTCGACAAGGGCTACATCTCGGGTTACTTCGTGACCGACCCGGAGCGTCAGGAAGCGGTCCTCGAGGATCCGTACATCCTGCTCGTCGGTTCCAAGGTTTCCACCGTCAAGGACCTGCTGCCGCTGCTGGAGAAGGTCATCCAGGCCGGTAAGCCGCTGCTGATCATCGCCGAGGACGTCGAGGGCGAGGCCCTGTCGACCCTGGTCGTGAACAAGATCCGCGGCACCTTCAAGTCCGTTGCCGTCAAGGCGCCGGGCTTCGGTGACCGTCGCAAGGCGCAGCTCGCCGATATCGCCATCCTGACCGGTGGCGAGGTCATCAGCGAAGAGGTCGGCCTGTCCCTGGAGACCGCCGGCATCGAGCTGCTCGGCCAGGCTCGCAAGGTCGTCATCACCAAGGACGAGACCACCATCGTCGAGGGCGCGGGTGACGCGGAGGCCATCAAGGGCCGCGTCGCGCAGATCCGCACCGAGATCGAGAACTCGGACTCGGACTACGACCGGGAGAAGCTGCAGGAGCGTCTGGCCAAGCTGGCCGGCGGTGTCGCGGTGATCAAGGCCGGTGCCGCGACCGAGGTCGAGCTCAAGGAGCGCAAGCACCGCATCGAGGATGCCGTGCGCAACGCCAAGGCCGCCGTCGAGGAGGGCATCGTCGCCGGTGGTGGCGTGGCCCTGCTGCAGTCGGCTCCGGCGCTGGACGACCTGAAGCTGACCGGTGACGAGGCGACCGGTGCGAACATCGTGCGCGTCGCGCTGTCGGCTCCGCTGAAGCAGATCGCCTTCAACGCGGGCCTCGAGCCCGGCGTTGTCGCCGAGAAGGTCTCGAACCTGCCGGCGGGCCACGGCCTGAACGCCGACTCGGGCGAGTACCAGGACCTGTTGGCGGCAGGTGTCGCCGACCCGGTCAAGGTCACCCGTTCGGCCCTGCAGAACGCGGCCTCCATCGCGGCCCTGTTCCTCACCACCGAGGCCGTCGTCGCCGACAAGCCGGAGAAGGCCGCCGCTCCCGCTGGCGACCCGACCGGTGGCATGGGTGGCATGGACTTCTGAGTCCCGCCCCCCAGCACCACTTCTAGACCCGAAGGCCGGTCCACCAATGGTGGACCGGCCTTCGGTCTATCTGAACGGCAGCCTTGGTCTGGCGGAAGTTCTAAGGGCGCTATGGGTTTGCCTGCGGGTTGTGTGTGGGTGGTTATCGGAGGGGGATTTCGATTTCGCCGCTGCTATTCGACAGCGTTGAACGGAATGGCCGATCGCGAGCGGATCAAAGCACTGTAGCTACCGATTCGGTGGAAGGTATTGGGGCGGGGGCTATTTCGATGGGGCCATCGGCTGCTTTGCGGGTGCCGTTGGTCGTTGGGTTGGGGGTTCGATTTGTTGATCGGCGGATGTCTCGGGAGCATTGCCGACCATTGGATCGGAGTCGATTACCGGCGTGGGTGGGTGGGGTTCGACTACCAGCGTGCGTTGATCGGGTTCGACGGCCGGTGTGATGGCGGGCAGTTCGGGATCCGCTGGTTCGATCGCGGCCGATTCTGCTGCGGCGGCCAGGCGTAAACGTTCGGCGAGTTCGTTGAAGATGTAGAAGTTGGGGATCTGGCCGACGGGGGTGAGCGAGACCCAGTTGCCGTCTACCTTCATGCGGACCAAACCGCTTCGGGCGTCGATCAATTGGATCTGTTCCCAGGCGTAGGCCCGGCTGCGGAAATAGAGTGCGGCCAGGTCGAGGGCGATTTCGCCGAAATGGACGGTCGCACCGTCATCGATGGCGGCCACGGCACGGGGGAGTTGGGCCAGGGTGACGGCCGATTGGATGGCCCTGCCCCATTCACGCGCCTCGCCGAACAGGGTGTCGTCGAATGCGGCCTCGGCGCCGTCGGGGCCCGACATCCGCAGTGAGTACTCGGTGTGGGCGGAATTCTGGAAAGGGATGACCTGTTGGCGCACTTCGGCACTGTTCCAGCGGAATCCGGCCACCTGCTCCCCCGAGCGATACACGGTCATGCCGAATTCGAATAGATCCAGCCGAGCCGTGCGGTGCCGACGATTGCGCCGCCCACGGAAGAATGCCAAGGACGCGGGCACCAGGGCGAGCAGACCGATCGCGAGCGCACCGGGATATGCCCCGACCGTCACACAGATAACTCCGACCGCCGCGAACCCGCCCGCGACGATCCCGTAGCCGCGCACGAGGCTGTCGCTCGCCGGCGCCGGTAGAAACGTCTGTCGGTGCGTGCCGAGCTTCTGATATTCGGCCATCAAGTGGATCAGCTGCGACAGTGGAACCTTTTGTAGGCCGCCGGTTCCGACATCGCCATGGCTCGGAGTGGTCAATTGTCCCTCCATGAGGCGGTTTTCCTCCGCGGCGAAGCGTATGACACTCGACCGAAGGTCGCCACCCCAGCCTCGTGCCCGGTCAGTCGGCCGAGCTTACGTCATCGCGACGGCATACCCGCGATGAGTGCGCGCGTTTCGTTGTGATTTAGATCAAGTCGTCATGCCGTGAATAAGCCGATGGCCGGTCCGCTGAACGGACCGGCCGCGCGACGGGATCAGAATCCGTCGACCGTCAGGACGGCGAACGGCATGGTCGGGGTGCCCGGTCCCATCGGCCCGCCCTTATCGAATTGGGAAGAGACCACTAGCGTCCGATCATTGCTGCGCACCAATGTGGTGGGAATTCGCAGGGATTCGTCGGCGATTTTGCGTTCCAGTTCGACGGTCGCGCCATCGTCGGTGATCTTCCAGCGGGTAATGGCGTTGCTGGCATTCTGGGCCGCCCACAGCGTGCTGCCGTGCAATTCCAGTCCGTCACCGTGTTTCAGATCGGCGCCGTGCATGGTCACCCGGCTAATCGGGGCCGGCGAATTCGCCGCGGTCGCAACGCGATACAGCTCACCGGAGTTCATGTCAACGATCAGCAGATAGCGACCGGAATCGTCGGACGCGATGCCGTTCAAGGTAAACGCGTCCGGCGTATGCGGGCTGATGCTGGTGCTCAGGTCGAATTGTGCTGTCAGATCGGCCTTTCCGCCGTGTGCCGCGATGACCTGCTCCGGGGTGACCCGGTAGACGACCGGTCGCAGGCTGTCGGTCAGATATGCGCTGCCGTCCGGTGTGATGGCCAGATCATTGACCAGCCTCGGTCCGGCGCCGGTGACATCGAAGCGGGCGATCAGCGCACGGCTGCCGGTGTCGTACACCGCGACTCCGGCCGTCGAGTCGATAACCCACAGTCGCCCCGCCGCATCGACTTTCAGTCCATTCGCGGTCTTGCGGCCGTCGGCCCCCTCGGGCAAGAAGATTTCGGCCCGTGTGGCACCGGGTGTCGCGCGGTAGACGGCGCCGTTGGCGTATGAGCCGACGTAGGTGTCACCGGTGCGCGGATCGACGGCGATGCCCTCCGGATAGACGCGATCACCGGGCAGTTCGTAGGCGGTGCTGATGTGGATGGCTGGTTGGCTCACGGCCTCCGTCGCCGTACCGCATGCCGCGACTGCGGTGCAGGCAATGGCGATGGCCATGGACGAGATGGTGCGGAACATGCTCGTGGCTCCTGGTAGTCGAACATCCAGATGTGTTCACATCTTGGAACGTGCACGAACATATATTAGAACTCTAATCAACGTCAAGGCTCTAATGAGCAGACGGGCAGTTACCATGCGGATATGACGTCCATGCACTCCTCCGAGCGCCTCGGCTCGTATCTCAAGCGCGCCGAACAGGCCCTCAACTCGGCGAAGAGCGCGGCGCTCAAACCGGCGGGCCTCACCGTTCCCCAGTACGGGGCCCTGCTGTTCCTCATCGAAAACCCGGGTATCAACGCCGCCGCGCTGGCCCGGCTGTGCGGGGTGACCCCGCCGACCATGAATACGATCCTGACCAATCTCCAGGACCGCGGCCTCATCGAGCGCACCCCGCACGCCTGGCACAAGAACGTCCTGGAGACCCGCCTCACCGAAGCGGGCGCGGCGCTCGCGCAAGAGGCGGACGCGAGTGCCGTGCGCGTGGAACGCGCATTGGCCGACGAATTCACCGAGGCTGAACACGCCGCGCTGCGCGAACTGCTCACCCGCTGCGCCGACCTGCTCGACTCCATTCGCCCCGAATCCGCGCCGAAAAAATAGCTCCCGGATCGACCCGGGAGCCATTGGGATACAGGCGATTTCACACCGCGGCGACTACCGCCGTTTCGGTGTGGGCCGGTCGGCGCAAGGTCGCGACGCCGAGTGTGAGGGCGAGGAAGCCGACCGCGGCCGAGGTCCACGGGAGCCAGCTCGCGCCCGACGAATCCAGCACCGTGCCGCCCAGCAGCGAACCGATGCCGCTGCCGAGGTAGATGGCAGAGCCGTTGAGTCCGAGCGCGACGGTCGGCGCGTCGTGCGCAATGGCGAAGAGTCGGAACTGTTGCGGGATGAGGATCGCGGATCCGAAGAGACCGGTCAGGCCGAGTACCGCGAAGACCGCCCAGTTGGCGTGGGTGGCCGGGCCGAGTAGGAGCAGGCCGATGAGGCTGCCGACGAGTCCGATGGTCAGCGTGCGGGCCGGGCCGAAGCGGTCTACAGCTCTGCCGGCCTGTGAGTTGCCGATGACCTGACCGATACCCATGACCAGCAGCAGCCAGGCGAGTTGCCCCTGCGGCACCGATGGTGCGATGACGACCGGCAGGTAGACGATGGTCGTATAGCCCGCGGTCATCTGCAGTGTCGTCACCAGCAGAACCCGCAGTACGGCGGGCCGGGCGAGCACGCCGACGCGATCGCGCAATCCGGTGCTCGGCAAGGTGACCCGCGGCAGCAGCACCACGAGCGCGGCCGCGATGGCGCCGCCCACGGCAATCGCCCAGAGCACGCCGCGCCATCCGATCCAGCGCTCCACGAAGATACCGATCGGCACGCCCGCGACGGCGGACAGCGTGATTCCGGCGGTGACGACCGATAGTGCGCGGCCTCGGTGCGCATCGTCGGCGACCACCCCGGCCACGGCGAAGGCATTGGCCTGGAACGCCGCCGCGCCGATCGCGGCAATGATGCGCGCCCAGGCCATCACCGAAAAGTCCTGCGCCGCAGCCTGTCCGATCATGCCGAGGACGAAGAGAACCGCACCACCGCCCAATACCCAACGCCGGTCCCAGGATCCGGTGGCGGCCGCGATGACCGGTGAGGCGATGGCGTAGGTCCAGGCGAACATGGTGGTGAGCAGGCCCGCGGTGGCCACCGAAACGTCCAAATCGCGGGCGATGAGCGGGAGCATGCCATTGAGCACGAAACCGTCGGTACCCAGCACGAAGGTGCCGACGGCGAGCGGAATCAGGGACCGATACAGATTGTTCGATGATTGTCGAAGCATCTTATGATGCTGAGATATAATTCGATGGTTGTCAAACGATCGGAGGACGAACGTGCGTCAGCTACCGCAGCCGAGCACCGGCGACCTGGACCTGATCCGGGTGCTCAGCGCCATCGCCGATCCGATCCGGCTGGAGCTGATTCGTGCGCTCGCGGGGGTCCGCGAGCCGCTCAGCTGCGCCATCGACAAATTCGATGTCGAAATCACCGCCGCGACCGCATCACATCACTGGAAGGTGCTGCGCGACGCGGGTGTCACGACCACCTACGTTTCCGGCCGCAACCGGCTCGTCGAACTGCGGCGCGACGATCTGGACGAGCGTTTTCCAGGCCTGCTCGATGCGATCATCAACGGCTCGCAATCCTGACCGGGCAATCGTTCACTCAAACCGGGTCTCGGTGAGCCGAGGTGCCCGCTGTCTGCGTCCGTTGAGCGGTTCAAACGCCCCAAAAGTATTGGCTTTACGGGCGGTCCCGTAGCGGGTGCACTTGGGGTGAAGACTCGAACGTCACTCAGGGGTGGGGGCAATGGACGGAATCTTTGTCGTGATCGGTGTCCTGGCGCTGTACGGCACGATCACGATCATCCATTACGCGAACCGTGGCAGTCGGGGGCGCCGCAACCGCCGCAGACGAAATCGATGGGCCGCGGGCAGTGGTGGTGGCGATGGAGGCGGCGGTGGTTGCGGCGGCGGCTCGAGTTGTGGCGGTGGATCCAGCTGCGGCGGCGGCTCGGGCTGCGGGGGCGGCGGCTGTGGTGGCGGCGGTGGTTGCGGCGGCGGCAGCTGATTCAGCGCCGTTTCGGTAGCAGACTCTCGAATGCGCTGTCCACCAACGCTCTTCGCTGTGCTTCGGTGCTCGGGAGGGTGTCGGGGGAGACGCGGGCCAGTTGGTTGAAACCGTGGTAAATGCTCACGGCGACAACTGCTCTGGTCCGCGCCTGCGCGGTGGTCAGTCCGAGTTCACGCAGGAGTTCCGCGACGTATTCGATGCGTCGGTCCGCGACTCGGCGCAATGTCGCGGCGACCGGCGGCTGGTCCGCCGAGGCTAGTAGGGCCAATTCGATGCGTCCGGTGGCCGCGTAATCGATGACCTGGGCGAAGAGTCGATGCAACCGCTCGGCCGGGTCTGTCTCGACGGCGATCTCGGCGATCACATCGTCGGTGCTGCGCTGCTCCCAGCGCGCCAGCGCCGCATCGATGAGGGCCGCGCGGTCCTTGAAATGCCAGTAGAAGCTGCCCTTGGTGGTGCCGAGCCGCTTGGCGATGGGCTCGACGGACACCGCCGCCAGACCGCCCACCGCCAGCGCGTCCAGTGCGGCCTGTGCCCAATCGTCGGCGCTGAGCCGTGCCTTCGCATCCCCTTGTGCCATTCCCATACGCTACCGTATGGTTAATCCATACGGTAGCGTATGGGATATCGGAGGAATGCAATGCCGACTTATGAGATTCCCGAACGAGCCACCCTGGCGCGCTCGCCGGGAATCGATTGGGATTACATTGATTCCCATGTAATAGTGCTGCCGTCCGGCGCTCCTATCGATCCGCGGGAATGGACCCGAAAGATATTCTTCGGCAAGCCTTTTCCCGATCGCGAAAGCGACGAGCATGAGCACGTGACCGCCGATGCGATGACGGTTCTCGACTTTGTCGTCTCTGTTCTCGTCGACGACGGCACGGTCACCATCACGTCTCTGGTCAAGTATCGAAATCGCTGGGGCCGAAGGTATTTCGCCATTGTGCGGCCATTTCACCGTCGGCTCGTGCCATGGATGCTCGCGCGCGCCGCCCGCAGTTTCGCCCGCTGACGCGCCGTATCGAACAGATGCGGCGGACGACTCCCTTCGACAGTCGTAGGCTGAACCCATGTCTGGCGACATACGCGGTGTGCTCTACGACATCGACGGTGTGCTGGTGACCTCATGGCACGAGATCGACGGCGCGGTCGAGGCCGTGCGCCGCGTGCGCGAAAGTGGTTTGCGCCGAAGGTTTCTCACTAACACCACCTCCCGGACCTGCGACGAGATCGCCGAGCGGCTGCGGGAAGCCGGATTCGATGTCGATACCGCGGAGATCGTCACCGCCGCCCGGCTCACCGGCGAATACGTGGGCCGCCGCTACCCGAATGCGGCAGTGTGGGTGCTCAATCATGGCGATATCGAGGCCGACCTCGCCGAGCTGACTCTCGACGACGAAAATCCGGACGTCATCGTAATCGGCGGCGCCGGTGCGGAATTCACGCATGATGCGCTGAGCAGGGTGGCGGAGCTGATGCTGGACGGTATACCGGTCGTCGCGATGCACGGCGGCCTGACTTGGGCTACCGATACCGGGCTCCGCATCGATGCGGGCGCATACCTGCCGGGTCTGGAGGCGGCGGGCAATGCCGAGATCGCGGTGGTCGGCAAGCCCGCGGCGGCCGGATTCCGAACCTGTGCCGACCTCATGGGCCTCGATCCGGTCGAGGTGCTGATGATCGGCGACGATCTGCATTCCGATGTACTCGCTGCCCAACGGGTCGGTATGACCGGAGTTCTGGTGCGCACCGGCAAATTCCGGCCCGCCGTTCTGGCGACGGCTTCGGCCACACCGGATCACGTCATCGATTCCGTCGCGGAACTGCCCGCGTTGATGAAAGGTCTGTCGAAAGAATAATTCTAAAAAAGTCCTTCAAAATACTTTCGGCGTGCCGAACCTCTCGACATCCTCCGATGTGGCAAACAATCAGTGACAACCCTTGTAGGGGTAGTTAGATCGGATAGCAGCCTCCCGTAAGCGCAATAGCAACCGCGCGGCCAACTTTCGGCTAACGCCTGTTTCGCCGAAGGTTGAGACGAACAGCCCGATCCATGACGAGGGGATCGGGCCCTTCGGTATTGTCTGCCCCAATGTCACAGGATGCGAATACGGGACGAATGTATGCCGGGCAACCCGTAGAGGACCGGCAACGTCAGCGGCGTGCGCGTTTTCTGGAATCGGGCCTGACGGTCTTCGCGCGCGATGGCTACGCCAATAGTTCGGTCGGCGCTATCTGTAAGGACGCGGGACTCTCCTCGAGGCAGTTCTATGAGGAGTTCACTGGCCGCGAATCCCTCCTACTCGAGCTCTACGAGCAGATCGATAAGGAATCGCGCGAAGCGGTGACCGCCGCCCTGGAGAAGAAATCCGACGCGACCGCGCTGGAGATCATCGTTGCCGCGGTGCGCGCTTACGTCGAATCCATCGGCTCCGATCCGCGCAAGGCGCGAGTGGCGCTGGTAGAGGTCGTCGGCGCCGGGCCGAAGGTGGAGAAGTTCCGGCTGGAGCTGCGTCGCGTCTGGGGTTCGCTACTAGCCAGCGCCGCGGAGGATGCCGCCTTGCACGGCGAAATCCCAACGGGCGACTACGAGATGCGGGTGCTGGCCATAATCGGCGCGGTCAACTACGTGGTGGATTCGTGGAGCGGCTCGGACCCGCGACCACCACTGGACGACGTGATCCGAGTGCTCAGCCGCGTGATCATGGGTGCGGTCGGCGCGTAGTTCCGCCAGCCGTCGGCTAGCGTGCGCTGTATGGAGACCGTTCCCATCCAGATGCCGGACGGCACCACCGTACCGGTGCGGCTGTTCGCGGCGACCGGTGCGCATCGGCATCCAGTGCGCCCGGATGCGCCGCGTCCGGTGGTGGTGATGGTGCCCGGCCTCGGTGTTCCGGCCGGGTACTACGAACCGTTCGCCCAGGCGCTGGCCGCGCGCGGCTTCGATGTCGCGATCGGTGAGCTGCGCGGCGTGGGTGACAGTCGTCCGCGTCCGAGCGCCGCGAGCACGTTCGGCTACCACGAACTGGCCTCGGTCGACTTCCCGGCGATCTTCTCGGTGGTGCGCGACCGATTCCCGGACAGCACCCCGTATCTGCTCGGTCACAGCATGGGCGGCCAACTCGCGGTGCTGTACGCGTCGCGGATCCGCGGCCGCTTGGGCGGGCTGATCCTGATCGCCTCCGGCACCCCGTATCACCGCGGGTTCCGGGGCATTTCGGGTCCGGGCATGCTGGTCGGCACCGCGGCCATGTCGCTGACTGCCAATCTGACCGGCTTCTGGCCCGGCGACCGGATCTCGCTCGGCGGCTTCGGACGCCAGTCGAAGGTGCTGATGTCGGACTGGGCGCGGCTGGCCCGCACCGGCCGCTTCGCGCCGGTCGATGCGGATATCGACTACGAGGAGCGGATCGCCAGACTGAAGCTGCCGGTGCTGTCGATCACCATGACCGGCGACGATCTCGCGCCCAGCAGTTCGGCCGCCCACCTGCTGGCCAAGATGCCCAAGGCCGAGGTGACCACCTGGGTGCAACCGGAACCGTTGGGGCACAACGGTTGGATCCGTCAATACAGCAGCACGGTCGATCAACTGGAGAAGTGGCTGCGGGACCGCTGATCGGACGACCGCGCGCCTTCGACGAAGCGCAATCCCCCAACCCGTCCTAGGCTGTGTTTGTGTCGAATGAGCAACGGCGGCAACTACATCTGGATGTCATCGCGGAATTCCGCGCCAATGCGGGAAAGGTCGGCGGACAGTTCGCGAACATACCGCTGCTCCTGCTTACCACCACCGGTGCCCGCACCGGCGAACCCCGCACCTGGCCGCTGGCATATCAGCGCGACGGTGACCGGGTAGTGGTCTACGCCGCCAACGGTGGGCGGCCGAATCGTCCGGGGTGGTACCACAATCTGACGGCGGATCCCGAAGCCGTCGTCGAGGTCGGAACCGAATCTCGGCCCGTGACCGCATCCTTCGCGGAAGGTGAAGAACGGCAACAACTTTGGGAACGCAAGCTGGTGGACGCGCCGTTCCTCGCCGACTTCCAGGCGAAGGTGTCCTGGCAGATTCCGGTGGTCATCCTGGCTCCCACCAACGGCAATTCATAGGCATTAGCGCTGAATCGAACCCGTCACGTGGTGACATACTCCGCGTACGGCGTCGCCAGGTCCCACAGCCGCGTTTGCACGCGCCGGCAGTACTCCGCGATCCGTGGATCGCTTGTCACCGCTGCGCCAGCCGGTTTGCCGTTGGCGTCGGACAGGTTGAAAGCGACACGTTCGTCATCGAACAACCACCAGTCATCTGGTGGGACCTCTCCGGCGAGATGACGGGGCAGATAACGGATGTTCTCCCCGGACTCGATGTTCCGGCCAGTGATCGACAGTAGCCAACGGTGGTAGTCGCTATGTGGCACGGTGACGATGCGGACCCGACTTACTGATACGCCTCTGTCCGTGGTTTCCCGCATGAGCCCATGCCACGGGACAGGCGGCTCATCTGGTGGTGGCTCCCCGTTGAGGAACGCTCGCAGACGGTTGTTCTCGGCAGGCTCCGCGTACGAGTCCCGGACTTCGAGGTGGAACGCGCTGCGCCGCAACCCACGGAACCATTCCGGCCAAGGGGCACCGTCGACCAATAGCACCGTAAACGTCCTCTTCCTCAATGCGGTTCGGCAACTAGACGAAGCGGCTGCGCGCGCTCTCGCCGTCTAAAATGCGGAGAGGAGCAGGGATTTCACCGCTGTGGCATCACCGATCGCCTGCAATCAGCCCGCAGCGGGGAGACCCTTCGCTACCGCCGGTGCCAGGAACTCGACAAGGAACGACTCGACGTATTCGCCACGCTGGTCCAAGAATCGGCGGGTGTGCGGCTGGCGTTCGTGCTCCTCGAATGCGGCTCGGTCACGGTAGACCTCGTAGAAGATCCGCGAAAGTGGTTCACCGTCAACCGTGTGAGTCGCGTAGACCAGCGTGCCGGGTTCATTCTCGGTGATGCGCCCAACGGTTTCCGCGACCAGTTCATCGAACGCCGCCGCTTTATCGACGTCGAACAGATCGAACTTCACCACGAGCGCGAACATCGGCCAACCGTACAACAGCGGTGCACGACCTTTTCGACCTCGAGGTCAGAGCCGCGGATGGGTTGGCGAAAAGGCGCTGCATCAGCTGCGACCTTCGGAAGGTGCTAAGTGTGATCGGAGATTTCGCCGAGATGGTTGCTGAAGCCGTCGAGCATCGCCGTGAGGCCGATATCGAAGTGGTCGGTGTCGGCGGTGGCGTCGGCGGCTGCGGCGAGGGTGTTGTAGTCGGGGGCGTTCGGGGTAGGTTTGCGGCTGCGCTGGGATGCTACGGCGGCGACGGTGTGGCTCAGGATATGGCCGACTACGTATTCGCGTAGGCATCGGGCGAATTGCAGGGCTGCCGCGGGGGTGAAGCCGACGCCTTGTAGACGTTCGAGCATCCAGTTTCCGGTTTCGATTGCCGCGGCGCTGCGGACCGGTCGCGTTGCGAAGATCGGCACGGCATTCGGGTGTCGGCGCAGTGTGGAACGTAGGCGATGGGCGTAGGCGCTCATCAGCTCCGGCCAATCTTCCTGCCACGGTAGGGTTTCCATCTCGAGTTCGTCGAACATTGCTTCGGCGATGCCGTCGAACAGGTCCTGCTGATCGGCGAAGTGCCGGTAGGCCGCCATCGGGTCCGCCCCGAGTGCCGCACCCAATTTCCGCATGGTGAAGCCGTCTAGCCCCGCCGTATCGATGACGGTCAGCGCCGTCGCGGCGATATAGTCGCGATTCAATGCGATCCGGGTGGTCGGCTTCGGCTTGCTCATGCGCTCATCTCGTCGAACAGCGCCACCAGTCGGGCGACGAACTGCTCCGGCTGCAACTGGTAGGGCACATGTCCGCCAGGGAATTCCACACAGTCCCGGTCGAGTTCGTCGGCCAGCGCATGCGCGGCAACGTAGTACGGCTTGCCGACACTCTCGCGTCCGGTCGTCAGCCGCCACGGCACCTCGACCTTCCGCAGGGCGGCCAGGTCCGGGTGGTAGTCGAAGCAGAAGGCGGGAAGCTCGCGGCGCAGCAGCAGGTCGGCATTGTTCAGTTGGCGGGTCATGGTCGAGGGCTGGGTTCGGGTGATCCGGCGGAGTGCGGCTCCGATCGCGAGCGATACGCGACTTGCACCGGCCAGCAGAGTTTGTCCCGGACTCGACCGGAGGATCCATGGCACATTCGGCATGGTCAGAACGCCGAATGCCGCGAATGCCCGCATCGGACTCTTGGCAACGGCGAGTTCGCCGATGTCGGCGATCTCCTGCCGCGCAGGGCTTTCGACGGGCAGCAGTTGGACCAGCGGCGGTTCGTGCACGATCGCATCGATGAGCCGATCTTCGGATGCGGCAAGCAGTTCGAGCGTGATGATCGCGGCACCGCTGCTGCCGAAGATGTGGGCGCGCTCGATCGCGTAGGCGTCGAGGATCGCGATGACATCCGCGGCCTGCGTCGCGACATTGATTGCGGCGTGTGGCTCGGTGAGCGGGCTGCGCGAATTGCCGCGCCGGTCGAAGGTGATCACGCGGAAGATGTCGGCCAGCAGCGGCACGACAGCTTCGTACATTCCGGCATCACCGCCGCCTCCGGAAATGAGGATCAGGTCCGGCCCGGTTCCGGCTGCTTCGGTATGCAGTCGCGCGCCAGCGGTTTCGACGATTCGTACCACGGGTTCGGCCACTACAGCTCCTTGTCTACAACGTAGACCAAGTCTACGGCGTAGACATACCGCCGCAAGAACTCGGCCCGGTGCAGGATGCACCGGGCCCGGTTGTACGTGATTACCGCTCCATCAAAATCTGCGTGAAGAATTCGTAGATGAGTCCGGCCTGGAATGCCGATTGCTTGTTGTCGGCCGCGCCGCCGTGGCCGCCTTCGATGTTCTCGTGGTACCAGACGGTGTGCCCCTGCTCCTCGAGCAGCGCGGCCATCTTGCGGGCGTGGCCAGGGTGGACTCGGTCGTCGCGGGTGGAGGTGGTCAGCAGGATCGGCGGGTAGGGCGCGTCGGCGCGGACGTTCTGGTAGGGCGAGTACTTGCTGATGTACGCCCACTCTTCCGGCTTATCCGGATCGCCGTATTCGGCCACCCAGGACGCACCCGCCAGCAGCAGGTGATATCGCTGCATATCGAGCAACGGGACTTGGCAGACGATGGCGCCGAACAGTTCCGGATAGCGGGTCAGCATGACGCCCATGAGCAGGCCGCCATTGCTACCGCCGACCGCGCCCAGTTGTTCATGTGTGGTGATGCCGCGGGCCACCAGATCCTTGGCGATCGAGGAGAAGTCCTCATAGACCTTGTGCCGGTTGGCCTTCTGCACCGAGGTGTGCCATTGCGGGCCGTATTCGCCGCCACCGCGGATATTTGTCATCACCCAGGTGCCGCCGCGTTCCAGCCAGCCCATTCCGGAGGCGCCGCTATAGGCCGGGGTTCGGGATACCTCGAAGCCGCCGTAGCCGGACATCACTGTCGGACCGGGGGTGTCCTTGTGGTCGCGGTGGCGGATTACGAAGTAGGGCACCATGGTTCCGTCGTCGGAGCGCGCGAAGAATTGCTCGGTTTCGATGCCCTCGGCGTCGAAGAAGCCGGGTTCCTGTTTGAGTTGTTCGGTACGGCCGCCGACCGCGCTGGCGAGCAGGGTGGCCGGAGTGGTGAATCCGCTTGTGGTCAGCATGAATTCGTCGCCGCCCTCGAGCGGGTCCAGATTCATCACGCTGGTGGTCGCCATCGGCGGGGTATCGGCGAGCGGCTCCTTGTGCCAGCCGTCCGGACCGGGCGTGAGGACATAGAGCTTGGTCTGCACGTCCTCGAGGGTGATCAGCAGCAGATGGTTTTCGGTCCAGCCGTATCCGTGCAGCGAGGTGTGCTCGTCGGGGGTGAAGATCACCTCGAATTCCCGTGCACCGGAAAGGAATTTCTCGAAGTCGAGGGCCAGCAGCGCACCGGCCGGGTAGGTCTTGTCGCCGATCTCCCACGGCGACTTCAATCGCACCAGGAACCAATCCTTGTACCAGGATTCGCTTGCGTCGGTCGGCACATCGAGATGCCGCAGACTGCCGTCGCTTTCGAGCAGGTACACCTCTTCGTTGAAGAAGTCGGTGGCGCGGCCGACGAAATGCCGTTCATAGCCGGGAGTCCGGTCGTACCCGGCCGATACCGCGACATCGCCTGCCTCGCCCTCGAATACCGTTTCGGCCGCGGCGAGCGGGGTGCCGCGCCGCCAGCGCTTGGCGATACGCGGATAGCCGGAATCGGTGAGCGAACCCGGTCCGAAATCGGTGCCGACGTACACCGAGTCGATATCGATCCAGCGGAGCTCGGACTTCGCCTCGGGCAGGAAGTAACCGCCGTCGGCCGGATCGATGAATTCTCTTGTCTCGATATCGAATTCGCGCACGACCTTGGCATCCGCGCCGCCGCGGGACAGGCTGATGAGCGCACGCGACTGCTCCGGCCGCAGCACTGCGGCGCCGCCCCACACCCAGTTCTCGCCCTCCGCGGTGCCGAGCGCGTCCAGGTCGATCAGCACATCCCAGTCCGGCGCTTCCTTGGCATATTCGGCGAAGGTGGTGCGCCGCCACAACCCGCGGGGATGTTCGGCATCGCGCCAGAAGTTGTAGAGCCAGCGGCCGCGCCGACCCGGGTAGGCGATCTTGGTATCGGTATCGAGCATGTCCAGGATGCGGCGCTCGAGCTCGGTGAACCGATCGGAGCTGGCGAAACGCTCGACAACCACCTCGTTGTGCGCGCGGGCGAAGTCGAGGGCCCGCTCATCGGTTACTTCTTCGAGCCACAGGTAGGGATCGGTCACAGTTTGCTCAACGCCCGTCATGTCCACATTGTTGCCGAGAGGCTTCAAAGGTGAGATATCACTCGGTGAATCGGGCAATTCGGGCGCGCTGTTACCGGTTGCTCGACATCGAGTCAAGGTCTGACATACGTGCCGGTCGGCTCAGTAGGATCGCTGCTCCGATATCGAACCGAGGCGGAAGGTGGCCGGTTTGCCACAGTTTCTCTGGGAGCAGCACTGCTGCCTGCCATTACTGCATTCCGCGCGGATCGCGGATCTGGCGCGCTATCCGCTCGGGTCGTATTTATCGGTGAACGTCGGATATTCACGCCAGTCGACCGAGGATTCGCTGGCGCTGCTGCACAAGTTCCGCCGGGATGCGCTGGATAATGGCCGTTTCCGGCTGATCGAGCGGTTCGCCGATATCGGTGCCGCCGATACCATTTCGCTGGCCTTCGACCTGGAGGATTCGGGGCCGCTGGGCGGCGATCCGGATAACCTCGAGATCTTCTACGAACTGGGCGTTCGTTCAATGCTGCCGACCTATAACCACGCCAATGCGGCTGGTTGCGGTTGTCTGGATACCGACGACACCGGACTCACCGCCTACGGCCGAGATCTGGTGCGCAAACAGAACGAGGTCGGCATATTCGTCGACGGTTCGCACTGCTCCCGGCGCACCGGACTCGACTTGGCCGAATGCACCGAAGTTCCGATGATCTACAGCCATTCCAATTTCGCCGCACTGTGGGCGCATCCGCGCAATATCACCGATGAGCAGGCGCTGGCCTGTGCGCGGACCGGCGGAGTTATCGGTATCAATGGCGTGGGCATCTTCCTGGGGCAGAACGCGATCGATGGCCGAGCCGAGCGGGTCGCGGCAATGGCCGCGCATATCGAATACGGTGCGGAACTCGTTGGAATCGAACATCTCGGCATCGGGTCGGACTACTCCTTCGATGCCGAGGATTTCAATGAAATGCTCACCCAGGATCCCGGGGCGTTTTCCGACGCGTATACGAAGTGGGGACCGCTGCAATGGGTGCCGCCGGAGGATCTGCTCGGGCTCAACGAGCTACCCGGACTGGATGCCGAGCTTGCCGGTCGTGGTTTCAGTGCCGGGGACCGGGCGGCGGTATTCGGTGGCAACTTCGCCCGGATCGCACAGCAGGTCTGGCGTAACTAGCGCGGTGCTTCAGTCACCGAGGTGCGCGGCGGCGACGCGCTTGGGGACGACCATGCGCCATGCCTCGATGACCAGTTCCGTCAACTCCGTCTCGTCGATGGCATCGAGCCGCACCCGGACCCAGTTGTATCGCTCGTCGCGCGGCAGCGACATCAGGAACTTGTCGGGCTCACCCGCGACCAGTGCCGCCCGCTCTTGCTTGGGAAAGGCGAAACCCATGCGGGTCTCGTCCGTGGACAGCGCCAGGTACACGATGCGGCCCACCCGGAACTTCGCCCGATCTCGCACCAGCGCCTCGGTCGTTCGCGGCAGGCTCAACGCGATCCGTCGCACGTCATCGGAGGTCACCACCGGACCGATTATCGTCGGCCGAGCCGAATCGGCTACGGCTGCTGTCGTGTAAATAATGTTCACCTGACCGTGGTGCGCACACCGATGGATGCATTTCCATTTCAAGAGCTGATGGCTATCGCTGCTGCTGGCGGCCCGAGGGGGTTTAGTTCACCGCTGCCGTGTGCCGCAGCCGCCAGCCGAGGTATCGCAGCCCCGCGCAGCTGCCCGGTCGCACGAAAGCCGCGGTGCCATGTGGCGCGCGTCTCATAGTTGCCGGGGGAGGGTGGGTGAAGTTCGCCCGACAGAGTTAGGCTCGACGACGTGACTTCCCATTACGACGTTGTCGTTCTCGGTGCCGGTCCTGGCGGTTATGTCGCCGCCATCCGTGCGGCACAACTTGGCCTCCGTACCGCCATCGTCGAGCAGAAGTATTGGGGTGGTGTCTGCCTCAACGTGGGCTGCATCCCTTCCAAAGCGCTGCTGCGCAACGCGGAACTCGCGCATATCTTCACCAAGGAAGCCAAGACCTTCGGCATCTCCGGCGATGTGAGCTTCGACTTCGGCGTCGCGTTCGACCGCAGCCGTAAGGTCGCCGACGGCCGGGTCAAGGGCGTCCACTTCCTGATGAAGAAGAACAAGATCGACGAGTTCGACGGTAAGGGCACCTTCACCGACGCGAACACCCTCTCGGTCGCCCTGTCCAGCGGCGGCACCGAGACGATCACCTTCAGCAATGTCATCATCGCCGCGGGCACCGTCACCAAGCTGCTGCCGGGCACCTCGCTCAGCGCGAATGTGGTGACCTACGAGGAGCAGATCCTCACCCGCGACCTGCCCGGCTCGATCCTGATCGTCGGCGCCGGCGCGATCGGCATGGAGTTCGGCTACGTCCTGAAGAACTACGGCGTCGACGTGCGCATCGTGGAGTTCCTGGACCGTGCGCTGCCGAACGAGGACGCCGACGTCTCCAAGGAGATCACCAAGCAGTACAAGAAGCTCGGCATCACCATCACCACCGGTGCGGCCGTGCAGTCGATCGACGACGACGGCTCCAAGGTCACCGTGTCCATCAAGGACAACAAGACCGGCAACCTGGAGACGGTCACCGTCGACAAGGTGCTGCAGGCCGTCGGCTTCGCGCCGCGAGTCGAGGGCTACGGCCTGGAGAACACCGGTGTCGCGCTCGAACGTGGCGCCATCGTCATCGACGACAACATGCGCACCAATGTGCCGCACATCTACGCGATCGGTGACGTGACCGCGAAGCTGCAGCTCGCCCACGTAGCGGAGGCTCAGGGCGTCGTCGCCGCGGAGACCATCGCCGGAGCGCCGACGGTCCCCCTCGGCGACTACCGGATGATGCCGCGCGCCACCTTCTGCCAGCCGCAGGTCGCCAGCTTCGGCCTCACCGAGCAGCAGGCCCGCGACGAGGGCTACGACGTGAAGGTCGCCACCTTCCCGTTCACCGCCAACGGCAAGGCGCACGGCCTCGGCGATCCGACCGGTTTCGTCAAGCTGGTAGCCGACGCCAAGTACGGCGAACTGCTCGGCGGCCACCTCATCGGTCCGGATGTCTCCGAGCTGCTGCCGGAGCTGACCCTGGCCCAGAAGTGGGACCTGACCGTCAATGAGCTGACCCGCAACGTCCACACCCACCCGACGTTGAGCGAAGCCTTGCAGGAAGCGTTCCACGGCCTCGCGGGCCACATGATCAACTTCTGATCCGTGTCCAAGACGGTGGCGTTCGGACCGAAAGGTCCGGGCGCCACTGTTTTTCATAGGAGCTGATGATGCGACGCAAGTGGTTGATCGGTGGTGCGCTGGTGCTCGTGGTGGTGTTGGCGCTGGCGGTCGGCGGCTATTACCTGATGAACTCGCGCACCTTCCAACTGGCGGGACGGTTGGTGAACCGGGTCGATACGACCGACAGGGTGGTCGCATTGACCCTGGACGACGGCCCGACCGACAAAGCGCCCGAAGTGTTGAAAGTTCTTGCCGAAGCCGGGATTCCAGCTACCTTCTATCTCATGGGCCGGGACTTGGCCGCGCATCCCGAATACGGCAGGGCGATCGCGCAGGCCGGTCACGAAATCGGCAATCACACCTACAACCATCGCCGCATGGTGCTCGTCTCCGGCGATACCGTCCGCGACGAGATCGAACGAACCGAAGCGGAAATCGCGAAAACCGGTTACCAGGGCCCGGTCACCTTCCGCCCGCCCTACGGCAAGAAACTCTGGGCTCTGCCGAAGTACCTGTCCGACCATGACCGCACGACGATCACCTGGGATGTGGAACCCGACTCGGGCCAACAGGCGAGCACCGACGCGATCGTCACCGAAACCGTGGCCAAAGTGCGGCCGGGCTCCATTGTCCTACTGCACGTCATGGGGCAGGGGCACGATTCCCTCGCCGCAATACCGCGCATCGTCAGCGAACTCCGTTCCGCCGGTTACCAATTCGTCACGGTGTCGGAGCTGCTGCGGCACTGAGGATCGTCAGAGCATGCCGTATGCGTGGGTGGGTGTCAGGCGGACGAGGGCGCGGCGGTCGGTGACCATGGCCTTGCGGTATTCGTCCCAGTCGGGGTGCTCGCCTGAGCCCGCTCGGTAGTAGGCGACCAGTTCGTCGACGGTGGAGTCATTGGGGTCGGCGGCAACCGGGGTGAGGTCGACGGTGCCCTCGATGACGGCGTAGGCGAAGAAGTCGTCGCGGGTGATGTGGATCGCGGCCCACGGATCGCGCACCAGGTTGTGGTACTTGGCCCGGTCGGCGGTGATGGAGATGCGAATGATCCCGTCGTCATCGACCACATGCAGCACATTGGACAGCTGTGGGCGACCGTTGCGCCGAATAGTGGTGAGCACGGACCGCTTGGTTGTCCGCGCGAAATCAACAGCTGAGGAAATTTCCATACCCACACCAACCCACCACAACCTCCCGACCTTCCCGCTGGTCGGTTGTGCACTGTGTATTGGTTGCGGCATCGGCCGAGAGACCTACTCCACCAGTACATGATGATCTTCGTCGTCTGGTCAGCCGCGGTGGTAGGTGGCTTGGGCTTCGTGGACTCGGGGCATGTTGGTTTCGATGATTCGGATGAGGTCTTCGAGGCGTTCGGCGACTTGGGCGCCGAGGTCGGTGAGGGTGTACTCGACTCGTGGGGGGATGGTTTCCTGCACTTCGCGGTGCACCATGCCGTCGCGCTCGAGGGCTTGCAGGGTTTGGGAGAGCATGCGCTCGCTGACACCGTCGACGCGGCGGCGCAGGGCACTGAACCGGTACGGCCCTTCGCGCAGCGCGACCAGGGCGAGGGTGCCCCAGCGGCTGACCACGTTCTGGAGCACCGGACGTGACGTGCAGTTTCGGGCGAATACGTCGGATTCCAGCGTCGGATCGTCGGTATCCACCAACGGCGTGCGCTGAGTGGTCATGGAATCGATAGTACCCAACTTGACCAAAGTGGCTACGGAATGCATAGTGCTTACTATTAGTTAGTACTTGATGAACGTATAGACCATGGAGGTAAGTCATGAGCGTCGCCGTAACCGGAGCTGGTGGGCAGCTGGGCCGTCTCGTCATCGAGGCGCTATTGCGCGAGGGGACCACGCCGGTGGTCGCGATCGTGCGTGATCCGCAGAAGGTCGCCGATCTGGCCGAGCGGGGCGTTGAGGTCCGACAGGCTTCCTATGACGACGCGGAAGCGCTCGACCGCGCGCTGGACGGTGTCGACCGGGTGCTGCTGGTCTCCGGTAACGAATTCGGTGCGCGAGTCGCCCAGCACACCAACGTAATCCGGGCTGCCGAGCGCGCGGGTGTGGAACTGCTTGCCTACACCAGCATTCCGCGCGCCACCGAGAATCCGCTCATCCTGGCCCAGGAGCACCGGGGCACCGAGGAGGCGCTCGCGAAATCTACTGTCCCGCACACACTCCTGCGCAACGGCTGGTACTGGGAGAACTACTTCGGTGCGCTCGGGCACGCGGTCGAGTCCGGCGTGCTGCACGGCGCCGGGGGTGCCGGTCGTGTCGCGGGTGCCGCGCGCGCCGACTACGCCGAGGCGGCCGCCAAGGTGCTGACCACCGACGGCCACGCGGGCCGGATCTACGAACTCGGCGGCGATGAGCGCCTCACTTATGCCGAACTCGCCCAGGTGATTTCGCAGGCATCCGGCAAGCCGGTGCGCTATGAGAACCTGTCCGAGCAGGACTACAGCGCGGCGCTCGAGCAGGCCGGTCTGCCCGGCGACTACGCCGCTGTGCTCGCTGATGCGGACGCCGGCGTCGGCGACGGCATCCTCGATGTGGACTCCGGCGACCTCCAGAAACTGCTCGGTCGCCCGTCCACTCCCGCGGTAGAGGTCTTCCGCGCCGCCCTCGCCTGACGCATCCAAGGGTGAGTTCATCGGGCTTGCACGCCGCCGTCGCAATGTAGCGAGACGGCGTGCAAGCCGTTGTCTATCAAATGAACTGGTCAGCTGAGGCGCTGAAACCGTGCGCCGTCCGAGTGCGACGCATCCAAAATGGGTTCACCGGACTTGCGTGCGGCCGCGTGTTACCCGCGCTCGTCGATGTGACATGCAAGCGCGTTGTGCGTCAAAGGAATTGGTAGCTGAGGTGCCGAGGTTATCTGCCGCCCTAGCGTGATGCATGCACACCGGGTTTTCCATGCGGCAGCGTGTTATCCGTGCTCCTCGTTACCGCGTGCAAGCGCGTTGTACGCCAATGGAATTGGCTAGCCGAGGTGTCGGATTCGCCCGCCGTCCCAGCGCGCATTCAGCGGGGTCCACCGGGCTTGCGCACCGCCGCAAGGCATTGGCAGGCGTATCAGCCCGGTGTCCAACGGAATTGGTCAGTTGAGGCTATCGAGGTCGCACGCCTTGCTTGCGGCACGGCATGCGACCTCGATCCGCATCAGACCCACTGCACCAATTGCAGGATGATGCCGTTCGGATCGGCTGTCTGGAAGTACCGCTCGCCCCAGGGCTCGGTTTCGATCGGGGTGACGATCGGTACGCCCTCGCGCTGGAGCCGTTCGTACTCGGCCTCGATATCGTCCACGACGAAGGCGACCAGTAGGCCCTCGCCCGCGCTCCCCGCTTTGTCTATCGGCCTGAAGCTGTCTAGACCGGTGCGCAGATAGCACAGGGTGAAACCGGCATCGGGCCGGGTGACGGACACGAAGCCGTCGGCCGACATCTGCTCGGTGAAGCCGAGGTGGTCGATGGCGAACTTGGCCGAGGCCTGCGGGTCGGCCACATTGAGCGAGATGGCGGAAGCGGTGATGTTCACTAGATCCTCCTCTGAAGCAGGACTCAAATACTATACTAAGTATGCTGTACTTTGTAGAGAAATTTCCGAGCGGCCGAACTGTTGCGTGTGACACGCCGATACGATCGGCTTTCGCACAAGGATCTCGCGAAACGAGGAGGCGGCATGGCCGAGCAATCACGGGACCGCAGCAGCGCGGGCGATCCCGTGCGCACCTTGGAACTGCTCTGGCGCGTGCCCGTCGCATCGGTACGCGGACCGAAACAGCGCAGCAGTGTGGATGCCGTGGTCGCGGCGGCCATCGGAATCGCGGATACGGATGGGATCGGCGCGCTCACCATGCGAGCCGTCGCCACCAAGCTGGGGCTGACCCCCATGGCCACCTACACCTACGTACCGGGCAAGGCGGAACTCGTCGACCTCATGCTCGATGCGGTCTACCAGGAGATGTCGCGTGCCGACCTGGCCGAGCTGCCCTGGCGCGATCGTGTCGCTACGATCGCCGCCGAGAATCGCGCCATGCTGGTCCGCCACCCGTGGGTCGCCTACCTGCCGACCGCGCGGCCGCCGCTCGGCCCCGGCGTCGCCGCCAAATATGAACACGAACTGCGCGCCTTCGACGGCCTCGGCCTCGACGATCTCGAGATGGACGCCGCCGTCACCTACGTCCTCGGCTTCGTCACCTCGGTGGCGCGAATCGCCATCGACACCGAGCGCGCCGCCGCCGATAGCGCCATGTCCGACCGGCAATGGTGGGAGCGCGCCGCACCGCTGCTGGCCCAATTCTTCGATGACGAGCGCTACCCGCTCGCCGCCCGCATCGGCGCGGTCGCGGGGCAGGCGTACGACAGCGCCTACAGCGCCGACCATGCCTATGAATTCGGTCTGGCGCGAGTCCTGGACGGCTTGGCCCAGCTCATCGAAAACTGCTGAGCCGCAGGGTTACTGATCGCCGGGCTCGTTATGCGGTTTCGGATGCCGTGCGGCGTCCGCGCCGCCGGGAAGCATGAAGCTTGTGATCACGATGGATAGAAGGATGAATCCCGCCACGATCAACACGAGGCTGACGGTCATGACGGCCCCTTTCTCCTGTCGAGCCGACAGTTAACTGTCAGCTAGCTTGATGGAGGGGTTTCCGATCCTGGTGCCGTCACACTATGGTGTGCGACACACATCGGTTATTGTCTCGAAAGCTGTGGTGCGGCATGACGACGGTCACGGAAATCGTCATTCTGTGCGTGTCGCGTTTCAGTTTAGGGGCTGTCGGGGGTGATCGCTCTGGAATTGCTAAATCGAGAATGGACGGCGTTGGCGAGAGGCGAACTGCGCACCGACGCCGCGGTAGGTCAGATGCCGTCGCGCTGGATCCGCAGCGCGGTAATGGTCGCGGCCAGTCCTTCGTACTGATTGATGAGCAGCACGATTTCGATCAGGCTGCGCTCGTCGTAGTGCTCGGCAAGGGCGGTCCAGGTGGCGTCGTCGATATCGCGGGTTTCGACCAACTTGTCGACCGCGGTGAGCAGCGCGCGATGCTTGTCCGACCACCCCTCGGCGGCGGGCCCGGTGCGAACTCGGTCCAGGATCTGCGGCGTGATGCCAGCTCGCCTGCCGAGGCGAATGTGATGGTCCATCTCGTAGGCGCAGTCGCGCAGTTGGGCGACGCGCAGGATGACCAGCTCAGATTCATGCCTGGGCAGTCGGCCACCCGGCATCAACCGTCCGGAGAAGTGCAGCCAGCCGCGAAACAGTCCCTTGGTGCGGCCGAGCGTGCTGAACAGATGTGCGTCGTCCGTCCCCGCAGCGCGTGAAAGTACCTGCCAGACAACCCAATTGATCGGGCCCAACTCCCGGAGTCGACCCGGTGAAATGCGTGGTCGCAACGCCGAAACCATGCCTGTGCCTCCTTGCTCGCCGCCGGCGGCGGGATCCGTCCTGCCGGAACGAATCCGAGCGTACTAGCGGGTAGGTCCGCGATCGGCGGGTCGGCGGCACCGAGTTGCGCTTTCCGGTGGTCTTCGCGGCGACGGCGGGTCATCATCAGTACCGGCGCGGTGGATGTGGGGCGCCGGGGTGAACCGGATGAGGGTAGGAAATACGCGATGCTGGTGAAGATCAAGACCGGAGCGAATCTCTCCGGGGCCGAACAGGAGTTCGTGGAATGCCTGCGGTTGTATCCGACGACCGCAGTCGCATTGGTCGGCCTGGAGATCGGCGAGCACGGATCCCGTCGGGTCGACGCGGTCATCCTGACCCCTCGCGGCATTACCGTGACCGATATCAAGGGCTTCCGACGCCGCCAGAGCGGGATTCTGAACATTCCGGGCGACGGCCGATGGATGATCAGCGCCGAGCCTGCCGACCTGGACGAGGAGATCTCCGGCAATCCCATCGATCAGCTGGAACACAGCGTGCACGCGGTGAAAACCCGGCTGGAGCGGGCGCTGATCGATCCGGGCCACATCTGCGGCGCTGTCGTACTCGTGCCGTTCCGCGGGGTCGCGGTGCGACCTGCCCGGACCAACCTGCGTCCCGGCATGGATATCCTCGTCTCGAATGCCCGTGACGCGACCGAACTCCGCATCTACCTCGAGGGTTTCTCCGCCGGACCGCGCAGCTGGACCGCGGATCGGGTCGGCGCCGCCTGCGATGCACTCGGCGCCACCGAAAAGCCTTCGCGCGCCGAGCTGCTCGCCGATGGCTTCGACGAGGTGCAGCCGAAAGCGCCGTCGCCGTCGGCGCGGGAGCTGCGCCGGCACGTCATCCCCGCGCCGCTGCCGCCGAGTAAGCGGCAGACGGCGGCGGGGTGGGCGGTCTTCGCGGTTGCCCTGGTCGGAATGGTTGTGGTCCTCATCGTGATCGCGAGCTCACTCGCCCACGATTCGACCGATCCGGCCCGCGAACCGGATACCTCGACAACGAGCGTGACGCCTTCGCCGCCGCCGCACCATCCGACCGAGTGTTGGCCCCTGCAGACCAACTGCTGATTCAGAACGCGGCTTCGTCCAGCTCCATGATGTCGTTATCGATCGCGGCGATAATGTTCTTCACCGCGGTCAACTCCGGCAGTGCGTTCTTCGCGAAAAAGCTTGCGACGGCGACCTTTCCGGAATAGAACGCCCGATCCTTCGGCGGTGCCTCGGCGGCCAGTGCGGCGGCCGCGATCTCGGCCTGCACCAGCAGTCGCCAGGCGATGAGCAGATCGCCGACCGCGAGCAGGAAGCGCACCGAACCGAGTCCGACCTTGTACAGCTGCTTCGGATCCTGTTGGGACGCCATCAGATAGCCGGTCAGCGTGGCCGCCATCGCCTGCACATCCTCGACCGCGGTGGCCAGCAGCGCCCGCTCGGTCTCGAAGCGACTGGTCTCGGCCTCCAAGAAGGCGGCGATCTGCCCGTTGACGTGCGCGAGCGCCACACCCTTGTCCCGAATGATCTTGCGGAAGAAGAAGTCCTGCGCCTGGATCGCGGTGGTGCCCTCGTAGAGCGAGTCGATCTTCGCATCGCGGATGTACTGCTCGATCGGGTAATCCTGCAGATAGCCCGAACCGCCCAGTGTCTGCAGTGATTCGGTCAGGTACTGGTAGGCCCGCTCGGAACCGACCCCCTTCACGATCGGCAGTAGCAGATCGTCCACTCGGTGCGCCAATTCCGCGTCCGCGCCCGAAACCAGCTGTGCCACATCGGCATTCTGGTGAGCAGCGGTGTAAAGGTATACCGCGCGCAGACCTTCGGCGTAGGCCTTCTGCATTGCCAGCGAACGCCGCACATCCGGGTGGTGGGTGATGGGGACGCGCGGGGCGGCCTTATCGGTCATCTGGGTCAGGTCCGCCCCCTGCACGCGCTGTTTGGCGTAGTCGAGCGCATTGAGGTATCCGGTGGACAGGGTGCCGGCGGACTTGATGCCGACCACCATGCGTGCGTTCTCGATCACCTGGAACATCTGCGCGATGCCGTTGTGCACCTCGCCGACCAGCCAGCCCTTGGCGGGCACATCGGTCGCACCGAAGGTCAGCTCACAGGTGGGCGAGGACTTCAGACCCATCTTGTGCTCGACACCGGTCACGTAGACGCCATTGCGGTCGCCCAACTCCAGCGTGTCGTGATCGAACAGAAATTTCGGCACGTAGAACAGCGACAGGCCCTTGGTGCCCGGACCGGCGCCTTCCGGACGAGCCAGTACCAGGTGGAAGACGTTCTCGGCGGTCTCGCCGACATCACCGCCGGAGATGAAGCGCTTGACGCCCTCGATATGCCAGGAGCCGTCCTCCTGCTTGACGGCCCTGGTGCGTCCCGCGCCGACATCGGAACCGGCATCGGGCTCGGTCAGCACCATGGTGCCCGCCCAGCCGCGGTCGTAACCCTTTGTGGCCCACTGCTTCTGCTGTTCGGTGCCGACATTGAACAGCACCGAGGACATCACCGGGCCCATATTGAAGAAGCTCGCCGCCGGATTGGCGCAGGTGAGCATCTCATTGACCGACCAGATCACCGCCGCGGGCGCCGGCGTGCCGCCCATTCCCTCCGGCATGCCGAGCCGACTCCAATCGGCCTCGTGCACGGCCTGGACGGTCTGGCGTAGCGGTTCGGGCACCGAAACCGAGTAGGTGGCCGGATCGTAGACCACCGGGTCGCGGTCGGCCGCTGCGAAGGATTCCGCCACCGGCCCCTCGGCGAGCCGCTTCACCTCGGCCAGGATCTCGCGCACGGTTTCCGAATCGAGATCGCCATAGGCACCCGTATCAAGGAGTTTGTCCAGTCCTAACACCTCGAACAGGTTGAACTCGATATCCCGAACGTTCGCCTTGTAGTGACCCACCGGTCCTCCTCGGACTCACGCCTCCACGGCCGGGCAGCCGCGGAATCGGCGTTTTGACGTTGTACAAAAAGAGCCTGCCGTACCGCTGTCTTGCTACGCAACCGTAGGCAGGGCGGCCTCCTCACAGCGGTTTGCCGACCGATTTCCGCAAACGTTCACACGGCCGAAACGTGCGCAATGGACTCGTCACCGAGAGATATTCCGGCGCAACAACTTCTGTCTAACGTTCGCACCACGAATACAGCCGCTGTATACAACCCGGTCTACAGCCGTGACCGGGGCAAAGGCGGGCGTATTCGGCGCGGCGCACGCAGCGCCGCCGAATACCTGATGAAGTGAGAAGGGTGGCGCTCCATGCCAGAATCCCGTGATACCCGTCGATCGCGCTCGCGCCGCGTCAGCAAGGCGCTGGTCGCGCCGACGGCCGTCGCACTCGCCGGACTGTTGCTGACCGGCTGCGGCGCCAAGGATGACGCCTCGGCCAGCGGCTCCAACGCCTCGTCCTGCGTCGATACCTCCAAGGACTCGATCAAGATCGGCTCGCTGCACTCGCTGTCGGGCACCATGGCGATTTCCGAAGTCACCGTCGCCAATTCGACCAAGCTGGCCGTCGACCAGATCAATGCCGCGGGCGGTGTACTCGGCAAGAAGCTCGACCTGGTACTCGAGGACGGCGCCTCGGATCCGAAGACCTTCGCGGAGAAGGCCGAGAAGCTGATCAGCTCCGACTGTGTCGCGGCGGTATTCGGCGGCTGGACCTCGTCGAGCCGCAAGGCCATGAAGCCGAAGTTCGAGAGCCTGAACTCGCTGCTCTACTACCCGGTCCAGTACGAGGGCCTGGAGGACAGCAAGAACATCTTCTACACCGGCGCTACCACCAACCAGCAGATCCTGCCCGCGCTGGACTATCTGAAGCAGAAGGGCATCAAGTCCCTGTACCTGGTCGGCTCGGACTACGTCTTCCCGCAGACCGCCAACCGGGAGATCAAGGCCTACGCGGCCGCGAACGGCATTGAGATCAAGGGTGAGGACTACACGCCGCTCGGTTCCACCGACTTCTCCACCATTGTGAACAAGGTCCGTAATGCCAAGGCGGGCGCGGTATTCAACACCCTTAACGGCGACTCGAATGTGGCCTTCTTCCGTGAGTACACCAATGCGGGCCTGAAAGCCGCTGATATGCCGGTGGTTTCGGTATCCATCGCCGAGGAAGAGGTCGCCGGTATCGGCGCGCAGAATATCGCCGGACAGCTGACCGCGTGGAATTACTACCAGACCGTCGACACACCCGTTAACAAGAAGTTCGTCGCGGACTACAAGGCCGCATTCGGTGCCGACAAGCCGACCTCGGACCCGATGGAGGCCGCCTACGCCTCGGTCTTCCTGTGGAAGAACACCGTGGAAAAGGCGAAGTCGTTCAAGGTGGCCGATATTCAGGCCGCAGCCGACGGCGTGACCTTCGATGCCCCGGAGGGCCTGGTCACCGTCGACGGCTCCAACCACCACATCACCAAGACCGCCCGCATCGGCGAAATCCGCCCGGACGGCCTGATCTACACGGTGTGGGACTCGGGCAAGGCCGTGACGCCGGACCCGTACCTGACGTCCTACGAGTGGGCCAAGGGCCTCAAGTAGTCGACTGGCGCCGGGTGCGGGGTCTGTGAGGGGGCCCGCACCCGGCCGACCCCGTTAGGAATCCGAATATGGACGTGTTGATCGGCCAGCTCTTCACCGGGCTGAGTCTGGGATCCATTCTTCTGCTTGCGGCGCTGGGCCTTTCGCTGACCTTCGGTCAGATGGGCGTGATCAACATGGCGCACGGCGAATTCATCATGGCCGGGTGTTACACGACTTATGTTGTGCAGAAGGTCATCTCGTCGGCCGGGGTATCGCTGGTCGTTTCCTTGCTTGTCGGTTTCCTGGTCGGCGGCCTGCTCGGCGCGGCCCTGGAAATGGGTCTGATCCGGTGGATGTACGACCGGCCGCTGGATACCCTGCTCGTCACCTTCGGTGTGGGACTCGTGCTGCAACAGGCCGCGCGTGACATCTTCGGCGCGCCCGCCAAGAACGTACTCGCACCCGATTGGCTCAGCGGCGGTGTCACCATTCTCGGTGCGGTGGTGCCGAAGACCCGCATCTTCATTCTCGTGCTCGCGCTCGTCGCGGTGACCGCGCTGGCCACCGTGCTCAAGACCACCCCGCTGGGTCGGCGCATCCGCGCGGTCGTGCAGAACCGGGGTCTGGCCGAGACCAGCGGCGTCTCCAGCCGCGTCACCGACATCAGCACCTTCTTCATCGGCTCCGGCCTGGCCGGAGTCGCGGGCGTCGCGCTGACCCTCATCGGTTCGACCAGCCCGACCATCGGACAGAGCTATTTGATCGATGCCTTCCTGGTCGTCGTGATCGGCGGGCTCGGGCAGATCAAGGGCACTGTGATCGCGGCCTTCGCGCTCGGCCTGCTGAATTCGTATATCGAATACTCGACTACGGCCTCGATCGCGAAGGTGATCGTCTTCGTCATCATCGTCATTTTCCTGCAGGTTCGTCCGCAGGGGCTATTCACCGTTCGGACGAGGAGCCTGGCATGACCACACTCGGACAACGTTGGCGCGCATATCCTTCCGTGACCGCGTGGGGCGGCTTCATCGTCGCCGCGATTGTGTTGTTCGCGGTCGCGCCCGCAGTTCTCAGCGATTTCCGGCTCAACCTGCTGGCCAAATTCCTGTGCTTCGCGATTGTGGCGGCAGGCATCGGATTGGCTTGGGGCCGTGGTGGAATGCTGACGCTGGGGCAAGGAGTGTTCTTCGGCATCGGCGCATACATCATGGCGATGCATCTACAGATGGCCGATGCGGCCCGGCTGCACAACGAGGTTCCGGAGTTCATGGAGATCGCGGGTATTCGCGAATTACCCTCGTTCTGGCGGCCTTTCGCGTCGGCTCCGGTCGCCCTGATCGGCATTCTGGTGCTGCCGGCGCTGATCGCGGCGGCACTCGGTTACGGCGTATTCAAGCGCCGGGTCAAGGGCACGTATTTCGCGATCCTGAGTCAGGCCTTGGCCGCGGCGCTGGCGATTCTGCTGACCGGACAGCAGAAGATCGGCGGGTTCACCGGACTGTCGGACTTCCGCGCCTTCTTCGGCTTCAAGCTCTCGGATCCGGTCAACCGGCAGATGCTGTTCTTCATCGCGGCCGGCACCTTGCTGCTGGTGGTCGCCGCGGTGCGCCAGCTCATGCACAGCCGCTACGGCGAATTGCTCGTGGCCGTGCGTGATCAGGAGGAACGGGTGCGCTTCCTCGGCTACGATCCGGCCAATATCAAGATCGTGGCGTATGTCGTCGCGGCATTCTTCGCGGGCATCGCGGGTGCGCTGTTCACCCCGATCGTGGGCATCATCTCGCCCGCTGATATCGGTGTCGTTCCGTCCATCGCATTCATTATCGGTGTCGCGATCGGCGGTCGGACCACACTGCTCGGGCCGGTCCTCGGCGCGATCGGCGTCGCCTGGGCGCAGACGGCGCTCTCGGAGGAGTTCCCGTCCAGCTGGACCTATCTGCAAGGCGTGCTGTTCATCGTGGTCGTAGGGTTCATCCCGGCGGGGCTGGCGGGGCTGTGGCCGATGTTGAAGGGGTTGCTGGACAGTAAGTTTCCCAAGACTGCCGCACCTGCTCCGGCGGTGGTCGATGAACCGCTGCCCGAAGTCGTGACCGAGGAGAAGGTGGAATCCCGATGAGCGCACACGACCCGAAGCCGGGCGGCAATGCGGGTATGTCGAGCGAGTACCTCGAAATCCGCGGTCTCTCGGTGAGTTTCGACGGTTTCCACGCCGTCTCAGATGTGGATCTCACTGTGCTGCAGGGTGATCTGCGGTTCTTGATCGGACCCAATGGTGCGGGAAAGACCACGGTCATCGATGCGATCACCGGCCTGGTGCCCGCTACCGGATCGGCACAGAAGTCCGGTGTCGAATTCCTCGGCAAGAAGGTGCACCAGATCGCCCGACTCGGCATCGGCCGAACCTTCCAGACGGCGAGCGTTTTCGAGCAACTCAGTGTGCTGCAGAATCTCGATATCGCGGCGGGTGCGGAGCGTTCGGCGCTGACGCTGTTGCGCCGTCGAAAGTCGGTCTTGCCGAGTATCGAAGAGGCGCTCGAGATCACCGGCCTGGGCGAGCTGCGCGATAAGCCCGCCGGTGTGCTGGCGCACGGGCAGAAGCAGTGGCTGGAAATCGGCATGCTGCTGGTGCAGAACGCCTCGGTGCTGCTGCTCGACGAACCGGTTGCGGGTATGAGCGCCGAAGAGCGCGAGGAGACCGGAAATCTGTTGCGGCGCATCGGCGGTGAACGCATCGTCCTGGTGGTCGAGCACGATATGGATTTCATGCGGTCCTTCGCGACCTCTGTCACCGTGCTGGCCGCGGGCAAGATACTCAGTGAGGGCACCGTCGAACAGGTGCAGGCCGATCCCAAGGTGCAGCAGGTCTACCTCGGCACCGCCGCTGCTATCGGCACTGAACTCGAAGATGCGCGGACCGCGCAGGAACTGACCGCGAAGGAGTCCGCCGATGCTCGAGCTCATTGATATCCATTCGGGTTACGGCCGGACCGAGGTGATCCACGGCGTCTCGATCACCGTCGCCGACGACAGCGTGGTGGCGATCATGGGGCACAACGGCGCGGGCAAGACCACGCTGCTGCGCACGGCCGTCGGTCTGATCGGCACCAGATCCGGACAGATCAACTTCAACGGTGAGGCGATTACCAAGATGTCGCCGTCACGTCGGGTCAAACGCGGTATCGCATATGTGCCGCAGGGACAGCAGAGCTTCCCGCAGCTGACCACCGCCGAGAACCTGCAGGTCGTCGCCGACGGCCGCAAACGCGGTAAGGCCTTGATCGACGAATCGCTCGACCTGTTTCCGGCACTGCGCGAACTGCTGAATCGCAAGGCAGGCCTGCTGTCCGGCGGGCAGCGCCAGCAATTGGCGATCGCCAGGGCGCTGATCACCGAGCCGAAGCTGCTGATTCTCGACGAGCCGACCGAGGGCATCCAACCGTCCGTGGTCGCCGAAATCGAGCGCACGATAATCGATTTGACCGGTCGCGGCGGACTCAGCGTGCTGCTGGTGGAACAGCACATCGGCTTCGCACTGCAAGCGGCGCAACGCTATTACGTCCTGCAGTCCGGCCGCGTGAGCTCCACCGGCGAAGGCGGAGCGGCCGCGGAGGCCTCGGTTCGCTCGGCGATGGCGATCTGAGCTGGCCGCCATGACGCGCAGGGGGCGGGTTCCGCTCAGCGAGCGGGTTTACGAATCGCTGCGGCGGGACCTGGCCACGGGGGCGATCGTGCCCACCGAACGGCTCGGCGAGGAACGCCTGGCCGAGATCTACGGGGTTTCGCGCACCCCCGTGCGGGAAGCGCTCGCCCGGCTGCAGGCCGATGGATTGGTGCAGCGGCATGCCGATGGGCTGTATCCGTATCGACCGCGATTGGAGGAGCTGGGCAATCTCTACGAGCTACGAATTGTGTTGGAGACCAGGGGAATTCAGCGCGTCATCGGTATCGTCGGCGAACCGGCACCGGTGCACGACTCGTCGCTGGTGCGTGCGGAACTCGATATCTGGCGCGGATTTCGCGACTATCCGCCCGCGCCGGGACCGGCGCTGGTCGCCGCGGACGAACAGTTCCACACAAGTCTGCTCGCGGCGGCGGGCAATGCGGCGCTGGCGGACGCACTGACCGGCGTGTACGTCCGGGTTCGCCCGGTACGCACCCTGGACCTGCCGACGCCGGAGCGGATCGCCACCATGACCGCCGAGCACATCGCGATCGCCGAACACCTGCTCGCGGGTGATCCGAGTGCCGCGCTGCGCACCCTCACCGCACACATCGGAAGCTCGCGAACGCACGTACTCGCGCGTGCCCAGCAGGCGATCGAGTTCACGAAACTCTCACGTGCGGTGCGGGATTGACTCTTCGGTCAGCAAGTATTTCACGATCGGCGCGAGCGGAATCGTGTAGTGCGACCGCGACATGAGGCCGCCGATGGTCACAGCGGGGTCGCCGAAGTCGGGGTGAGGTGTTCGCCACGATCGCGATCGAAACCCGCAGCGCGGTCCAGGCGACCATCCCGTACACCAGTGCCAGGAGAGTGGCTTTGCAGCCGAGTTGTCGCAGGTATGGCCAGATCGGCGAAATGCAATCAGTCGGCTAGAAGCTTCAGGACGACAGGGCGGGACAGGGTGCCCGAGACCTGGCGGGCGAGTTGGTTGGCGCTGGTGCCATCGGCGTGGGCGTCGCGCAGGGCGGCGGCGAGTTCGTTGCGGGCCGCATCGGCGGCGGCCTGGGCCGCGCGTAGCCGTTGGGCCGCGCGGTCTACGGGATCGACGCCCGTGGCAGCGCCGTCAACCCCGCTGTTCGATTCGGTGGTCAACTCATTGACCGGCTCGCGGTGCGGGACCGACTTATCCGTTCGCATCGCCGCCCTGGCGAACTCCATCATGAATTCGCGGGTCGCACCCTGATTCTCGGCATCCGCGCCGAGCAGCAGGCGGGTGGTCTGCGGGACCGCGAGGCTCCAGTTGGACAGTCCGCACAGTGCGAGCAGCAGTCGGCCCGCGTGGCTGGCGTCGACATCGAACTGCTCTTTGGCTCGATCGAATTTCCGCAGGTAGTGCTGGGCGCGCCAGCCGTCGATATCGTGCGCGTCGGTGCCGCGGTGCAGCCCCTCCCAGAGCAAAAGCCTTAGCAGTTGCGGATTTGCGCGGTGATAGTCGAACAGCTTGCCCACATACTCACCGGGTTCGGTCTCGGCCAGGGGTTGGACCACATCCAAGAATTCGCGCATGGTGTCGATCAGGATGACGTCGAAAAGTTTGTCCTTGCTGCCGAACAGGCCGTAGATGCGCTCCTTGTTCACCCCGGCCGCCTCGGCGATCCGGTCCACCCGCGCGCCGGCCAGGCCGTATTCGGCGAATTCGTCGCGCGCGGCACGCAGCAGGGCCTGCTTGGTCGCGTCACTGCGTTTCATCGTGACCGTCATGACCGCGACTTTACCATTTCATTAAACCAACTATTTGGTTGACAACTGCCAGGCAATGGGCCTAACTTCGTCCACATGGCAACGCCGACTCTTCAGCTTCCGGCCGGTATCCCGGCTCGGGCACGTACTCGCAGCGCGTCACCACGCGCGCACACCGGGCGTACCCTCCCTGTTTTCGTCCTGTCCGCTCTGCTGGCCACCGGCCAGATGTACATCCCGATCCCCCTGTTTACGGCCATGAAGGCCGACTGGAATGTGGGTGCGGGCGTAATGACCTGGATCATCAGCGCCTTCGCCTTCGGTTATGCGGGTGGCTTCGTGCTGTTCGGCCCGCTGTCGGATCGCTACGGCCACCGCCGGGTACTGGTCACCGGCATGATCACCGCTGCGGTGGTCACACTGTTGACCGGTTTATCGTTCAGTGCGCCGATCGCGGTTGGACTGCGCGTCGCGCAGGGACTTGTTGTCGGTTCGATACCGCCCGCGATCATGGCCTATATCGCCACCCGCATCGCGCCGGCGCATCGTGCGGTGGTCACCATGTCGGTGGCCACCTCTTTCCTGGCCGCGACGGTGCTGGCGCAGATCGCCTCGCAGGCCGTCGTCGCCGCGTTCCCGTGGCGCACCATGTTCATCGGTTCGTCGGTCGTGTTCGTAGCGCTCGCATTCGTGCTGCGTGCGGTCATGCTCGATGACGCTCCCACCGGCCGCGACAAGCCACTCGTGCACAGCTACGCCGCGATTCCGGCGGTGCTGCGCATCAAGGCGCTGCTGCCGATGCTGGCCGCGGGCGCGCTGGCCATGGCGGTAATGGTCGGTGTGTACACCGGCATCGAAATCACTGGATTGGTCAGGAGTTCCGGTGAGCTGCTCGCACTGCGTGCGGGTGCGCTGCCGGTGATGTTCGCACTGCCGCTGTTGGCCATCCCGCTCTCGCGCCTGACCAAGCCGGGCCAGATGGTGCTGGGCGTGTTGGTCGCAGCGACCGCCATGGTGATCGCCACTTTCGAAGGCACCCACCTCGCGGTCCTGACCATCCTGCTCGCCGTGCTGGTCGGCGGGCTCGGCGTCATCGCGCCCGCGGTCTTGCAGACGGCGGGGGAGCTGGGCGGTGAGGCTCGCGCCGCCGCATCCTCGGTCGCCATGTTCAGCTTCTACGTCGGTGCCACCGCCGGACCGCTGGTGGCCGCGGCCGCCGCGCCACACGGCTTTTCGGTGCTGGCGTGGACCCTGGCCATCCTGCTGGTCGCGGCGCTCGGCCTAACTCTGTTCGGGGTACGGATCCAGCGTTCGTCGCTGCCTGCTTAGTCGAATGCGCTCGGCCGACATCGGATTCGCCGATGTCGGCCGAGCGCGTTCGGACGCAACTGAATTTCAGACTGCGAGGGTTCCCATGCCGCGTAGGCGGCACCGTCTCACTTGAGGACGTACGGGGAAACCGAGCTTCGATGCTCGCTGATATCAAGGACTTTGCCCAGCGGGGGAAAGGCGCGCTGCGGGCAGTTGGCGCGTTCGCAGACTCGGCAGCCCGCACCGATCGGCGTGGCCTTCGCCTCGTCGAGATCGATGCCGTCGGCGTAGACGACGCGACCGGCGTGGCGCAGCTCGCAACCCAGACCGATCGCAAAGGTCTTGCTGGCCTGGCCATATCGGGTCGCGCGGCGTTCGACGGTGCGGGCGACCCACAGGTATTTGCGACCGTCGGGCATCTGGGCGATCTGCGTCATGATCTTGCCTGGATAGGCGAAGGTCTCGTAGACATTCCACAGCGGACAGGTGCCACCGCTCGAAGAGAAGTGGAAACCGGTGGCGGATTGGCGTTTCGACATATTGCCCGCGCGGTCCACGCGCACGAAGGAGAACGGTACGCCGCGCAGCTTGGGCCGCTGCAGAGTTGAGAGGCGATGGCAGATCGTCTCATAACTCTGGGTGAAGAAGGCCGACAGCCGCTCGATGTCGTAGCGGAAATCCTCGGCGACCTCGTGAAAGTGCGTGTAGGGCAATACGGTTGCCGCGGCGAAGTAATTCGCCAGGCCGAGCATGGCCAGCTTGCGGGTGTCCTCGGCGGCGAAATTGCCTTCCTCCACCAGTTTTTCGAGCAGATCACCGCATTCGAAGTAGGCGAGCTCGGCGGCGAGTTTGAAGGTGCGCTGTCCGCCGGACAGATGTGGCGCGATCTCGAGCCGCTGGGTCTGCGGGTCGTAACGGTGTAATACGCCCTCGCCGAGATCGATACGCTCGACAATGTTCACATCGTGTGCGCGCAACAGGCGGGCGATCTCGCTGTTCACATCCCCGCCGTGGAAGCGGATACGGGCGGTGAGTTCCTCTGCGGCGGTATCCAATTCGTGGATGTAGTTCTGCCGCTGGTAGAAGAAGTCGCGTACTTCCTCGTGCGGTTTGCTGATGGCCGCGCTGCCGGAGCCGTCGGCGAAGCGGTCCTCGGTGGCGGCGGCCAGCTGCGCGGAGGTATTGCGGTACCGGTTGTGCATATTGACCAGGGCCCGCGCCATGCTCGGATGCGCGGAGACCATATCCGCGATCTCCTGGGTATCGGCCTCGATGCCGAGCTCCTGGTCCATTACGACCTCTTGGAGTTCGGCAATGAGACGGGTGTCGTCCTGGGAAGAGAAAAACGTCGCGTCGACGCCGAACACTTCGCTGATCCGCAGCAGTACCGGTACGGTGAGCGGGCGCACATCGTGTTCGATCTGGTTGAGGTAACTCGCCGAGATCTCCAGCTTCTGGGCGAGTGAGACCTGGCTCAGTCCTCGCTCGGTCCGCAGCTGACGAAGCCGCGCCCCGACGTAAGTCTTGGCCATATGTCCAGTTTATGGGCGAATTCGCAAACCTGCCAATGGGTAATTAGCAGCAGAGCTGAGCGATATGTCACAGGGGCCGGTTACCGTCGAGTGATGCTGTTCTCGGATGTCGTGCAGGCCTCGGAGACCGTCCGGGCGACCCGGTCTCGGAAGACGAAGATCGCGACCCTGGCCGCGCTATTGTCCGCGGCCGCCCCGGATGAGCTGGAGCCGGTGGTCGCGTGGGTTTCCGGCGAACTACGGCAGGGGCGCATCGGCACCGGCTGGCGCACCTTGACCGCACTCGAATGCGAGCCGAGTGAGCTTGCGACGCTGACGGTTTCGTCGGTGGATAACATGCTCAGCGAATTGGCCACCACCTCCGGCCCCGGCTCCACGAACCGGCGCAGGGAATTGCTGCGCGGATTGTGGACCGCCGCGACCGCCGACCAGCAGGCCTTCCTGATGCGCCTGCTCGGCGGCGAGTTGCGTCAGGGTGCGCTCACCGCGATCGTCGCCGAGGCTGTCGCGGTGGCCGCCGCCGTGCCGATCGAGCTGGTCCGGCGGGCGTACATGCTGTCCGGCCAGCTGCCGGTCACGGCTGTCGCCGCGCTGACCGGCGGGGCCGAGGCGCTGAGCGAATTCCGGCTCGAGGTCGGCCGCCCGATCCAGCCCATGCTCGCCTCGCCCGGTGCGACGCTGGACGAGGCAATGACCGAATTCGGCGAAGAGGTAAGTGTCGAACACAAACTGGACGGCGCGCGCATCCAGGTGCACCGCGAGGGGTCGCGGGTGTGGGTATTCACCAGGACGCTGCGCGATATCACCGCCGGTGTGCCGGAACTGGTCGATCTGGTCGCCAAGCTCGACTGCACGAGTGTGGTGCTGGACGGAGAAACGTTGGCGCTCAACGATTCCGGACGGCCGCGTCCGTTCCAGGAGACGATGAGCCGCTTCGCCGAGATCAGCTCGACCAGGGACTTGCTGCTGCACCCGTACTTCTTCGACTGTCTGCATCTCAACGGCGAGGATCTGCTCGACGCCCCACTGCACAAGCGCCGCACGGCGCTGACCAGTGTGGCGGCCGCGCACAGCATCCCGGCCCTTATCCGACCCGACGCCGAGGCGGCCGCGGAGTACTTCGACGGCGCGCTGGCCGCCGGACACGAGGGCGTGATGGTCAAGTCGTTGATCGCACCGTATGCCGCGGGCCGCCGCGGCCGGTCCTGGCAGAAGATCAAGCCGACGCACACCCTCGACCTACTGGTGCTCGGCGCGGAATGGGGTTACGGCCGGCGCACCGGATATCTGTCGAATCTGCACCTCGGCGCGCGCGATCCGGAAACCGGGGATCCGGTAATGGTAGGCAAGACCTTCAAGGGCCTCACCGATGCGCTACTGCAGTGGCAGACCGCGGAATTCCCGCGGCACGAGCGCGCCCGCGACGAGCACACCGTCTACCTCTGGCCGGAACTCGTGGTGGAGATCGCCCTCGACGGTGTCCAGGTGAGTTCGCGCTATCCGGGCGGCGTCGCATTGCGCTTCGCCCGGGTCGTGCGCTATCGACCGGATAAATCCGCCGCCGATGTCGACACCATCGAAACGGTTCGCGCGCTGCTGCCATGAACGAGTCGGCCCCGTAGCCGCCCGCCCCCCGAGTTGCCGATCCGAACTCGGGCGGATTGTGCGGCTGCCGAGCACCATCGCGTCGAGCGCAGTCGAAACGTGGTGTCGGACGGCGCGACGAGCGGCGTTTCGACTGCGCTCGGCGCGCAGCCGGAGCTGATAGCGAAGCAATCTCTCTGGGCGGGGCACCGATGGTTGTTCGGTCGAGTGTCCGCCGCCAACAGAATTGTTATGCCGACCGTGCCGTCCGGTTCCCGGTGTTCGAGCTGGTCATAGGCCAGACTGGCTCCGGTTCAGTCCGGTACACGCGCGGAAACGGGGACTCGGCGTTGCTCGGTACAGCACGAAAACGAGAGACGGGGTCGCCCATCGGTCGGCCGATGCGGAAGGTGGCGTTGCTCGGTGCGGTGACCTGTATCGGGGTGGTAGCGGCGGTCGGTATGGCGGCGCCGGGAACGGCTGCGGCGGACCCGAATCCGACGGCCGATTTCCTGCATCCCGCGCGTGATCCCGCCTCGGTCATGCCTACCCCGCTGGATGACCCGTTCTACACACCGCCGCGGGGTTTCGAAAACCTACGTCCGGGCGCGGTGGTCGCGGCCCGTGTCGTCGATATCGGGTTGGAGCCGACGCCGGTCACCGCCACTGAACTGCTGATCCGATCGACCGATGCGAAGGACCGTCCGGTGCCGGTGGTGGCCACCTTGCTCGTGCCATCGACACCGTGGCAGGGTTCGGGACCCCGCCCGCTCGTCGCCGACAATGTGCCGATCGATTCACTCGGCAACCTCTGTGCGCCGTCGCAGCAGCTCAAGATGGGGCTAGCGGCCGGTCTCCGCTCGGTGCAGGTGCCGCTGTCGAAGAACTACGCGGTGATCGTGCCCGATCACCAGGGCCCGCGACAGGCATATGCGGCTGGTCGCATGGCCGGACATGCCGTGCTGGACGCGATACGCGCCGCCGTACAGACGCCCGAGTTGGGGCTCTCGCCCGATGCGCCCACTATCGTGTCCGGGTACTCCGGCGGTGCCATCGCCTCGGGCTGGGCGGCGCAACTCGCACCGGCATACGCGGGCGAGCTGAATCTCGTCGGTGCGGTGGTCGGTGGCGTGCCCGCCGACTTCGGCATGCTGATCGACACGATGAACGGCGCCAATGCCGCCACCGGTGTTTTCCTGGCCGCAACCCTCGGGCTGGCCAGGGAGTATCCGGAGATGATGGCGCTGTTCAACGACAACGGTTGGCGGCTATCGCATTTCGCGAAGGATCTCTGCTTTCTGGACGCCGCGTTGCTCGGTGCGCTCGCGCCGATACCCGCGGAAACACTCACCGACGTGCCGCACCCGACGAAGCTGCCGATGATCAGGGAGATCCTGGCCGAGAACCGCCTCGGCACCGCCGCACCGCGAGTGCCGGTCTTCCTGTATCACGGCATCAACGAGTTCTGGCTGCCATTCGCCGGGGCCGAGCACCTCTACGACGACTGGTGCCGGTTGGGGGTTCCGGTGCGCTTCGAGGCCTACCCCGGCGAGCATCTGATCGTCGGCAATGTCGGGGCTCGGGCCGCCGATTCCTGGATCGATCAACGCTTCGCGGGTGCGCCCGCTCCGGTCGGCTGCTCGAAGATCAACAGGTAGAGCGCAGATTCACGGTAACCGATCGGAAATGCGTCCCGACAAGCGGCAACCGCATGGCAATCCGGATCGCGAGTGCCGCACACTGGAGGGGTGACCGCGGACCTCTTGGTACTCCTTATCGTCATCGTCACGGCACTCGCATTCGATTTCACCAACGGCTTCCACGACACCGCCAATGCCATGGCGACCTCGATCGCCACCGGCGCACTGCGGCCACGGATCGCCGTCGCGGTATCCGCGGTCCTGAATCTGCTCGGCGCATTCCTGTCGGTCGCGGTCGCCGCGACGGTGGCCAAGGGCATCGTCCGGCTCGACGCCGTGCAGGGCGAGGCGCTGCTCATCATCGTGTTCGCTGGTCTGGTCGGCGGCATTCTGTGGAATCTGCTGACCTGGCTGTTCGGCCTGCCGTCGAGTTCCTCGCACGCATTGTTCGGCGGCCTGATCGGCGCCACCATCGCCGCACTCGGTTGGGGCGGGGTGATCTGGGCGCACGGCGCGGACGGCGTGCTGACCAAGATCGTGTTGCCCGCCCTGCTCGCGCCGATCGTGGCCGCACTGGTCTCCGCCATCGGCACCTGGGGCGTCTACCGGATTACCGGTCGGGCCGATCCCGACAAAGTGAACGAGGGCTTCCGCTGGGGCCAGATCGGGTCGGCGTCGCTGGTCTCGTTGGCGCACGGCACCAATGACGCGCAGAAGACCATGGGCGTGATCTTCCTGGCACTGGTCGCGCACGGCACCTTGACCAAGAACGACGAAATGCCGCTGTGGGTAATGGCGGCCTGTGCCGTCGCCATCGCCGCGGGCACCTACCTCGGCGGCTGGCGGATCATCCGCACCCTCGGCAAGGGCCTGGTCGAGATCGACTCACCGCAGGGGCTGACCGCCGAATCCTCTTCCGCCGCCATCATCCTCACCTCGGCCCATTTCGGGCTTCCGCTCTCGACCACACAGACCGCGACCGGATCCATTCTCGGCACCGGGCTCGGCAAGGGGGTGGAGGTGCGCTGGGGTGTGATGGGCCGGATGACGGTCGCCTGGCTGTTGACGCTGCCGCTGGCAGGTGTGGCCGGTGCGCTCTGCTGGGCCATCGCGCATTTCATCGGCGGATTGCCCGGTGTGCTGGTGGTATTCGCGCTGCTGATCGCGCTGTCGTTGGTGATGTATCTGCGGTCGCGGCGGGATCCGGTGGACACCACCAATGTCAATGAGTGGCCGGGCGACACGCCGGACTCCGACGCCGAGGTTGCGAAGAACACCGCGCCGGTCGCAGAGGACGGGCTCGCGCCGCCCGACGGATCGCCCGCGCCGGGACCTAATGCGCCCGCGCCGGGACCCAATAGTCGTTCGGCCCAGGTCTGAGGAGTCACATCGTGCACACACTCGTCACGAATCTGAACGCGCTATGGAAGGTGACCGTCGCGGGTCTGCTGCTCGGCGCCGGACTGCCGATCGTCTTCGCCGTCGGGGTGCGGCTCTGGTCGGTCGCCGATACTGTGCCCGCGGAAGGTGGCGCCGCCCAGCGCAATTACCCGGCACTGGTTGGGGCCTACGCCTGCTTCGCGTTGATCCTGGCCGCGATTGTCACCGGAATTCTGTACACCGCGAAGGCCTTCCTGGCCGCTCAATTCGGTATTCATCTGTTCGGAGCATGAGGAGGGCGAAATCGTGACTGATCCAGCGAAATCCGCTCAGGTCCGGCCGAATCTGCTCGGCCGGGTGATCGGCTGGTTGCGCGCCGGTTATCCACAGGGGATTCCGCGGTCGGACTATGTGGCCCTGTTCGCGGTGCTGCACCGCCATCTGACCGATTACGAGGTGGTGGCGATCGCCGAGGAGTTGGTTGACTCCAATCCGGACAGCGAGATCAGCCACGCCGATATCGAGGCGGCGATCGCGCGGATGGCGAAGGAGCAGCCGGACGCGCACGATATCGCCAGGGTCGCTTCACATCTGGCGGCGGGCGGCTGGCCGTTGGCGACCCCACTGACCGATCCCGAATCTGCCGATCCAACGGCCGGCTAGCGCACGGCCGATCGAGTTCCGTCGGGTGCGAGCGGCAGCGGCTGGCCTAGCCGTCCGGCGGCAGCGCGGTCTGATCGGTTCCCAGACGATTCACAGCTGGATTGCCGGCATTCTCGAGGTGATCGGAGCAGGATGATCGGTGTCGGCGAACGAGAAGCGGCTTCCAGCAATGGGGCCTTACCCCACGGCTTCCAATTCGCTCGACCCCGGCGGTTCACTGCTCGGACCGTCTTCCCGCCGACCGGCGGCGCCCACCCCTCGCTCGCGCCGCCGGTCCGCGAACTCCTCGTCGGGCAGCTGCGCAGCGGTCGGCCGGAGCGGAATCAGCCAGACGATCGCGGCGATCAGCGCGATGGTGGCGAGCAGGGTATACGAATCACCGAGCAGGAATTGCCATAGTGTCCAACGGAATTCGCGGCCCTCGGTCTGCGGTACCTGCCAGATCAGCCCCTGCGGCAGCAGCGGCAGCTCCGGATCCCATGCGCCGAACCGGTCGGACCGCAGCGGCCAGGCGAATACGAACAGATAGATGAGCGTGGGTACGGCGATCCGGACGGCGAGCGGACGGTGGCGCAGCACATGGATTACCCACAACAGGGCGGGGGCGATCCACACCCAGTAGTGGGTCCAGGAAATCGGCGAGACCAGCAGCATTACCGTGGCCGCGAGCAGTGCGCCCAACAATTCGTCACCGCGCAAGTGGGCGATCCGCGCCGCCGCCATTCCGGCCAGCGCGAGCAGTCCGGCGCAGACGAACGAGGATGTGGTGTCGTTCCAGGTCGACCATTCCAGGCGGCCGAACATGCCGTTGATCGACTGATTCTGCACATAGGCGAAGCCGATGCGGTTCTGCGAGGTCGTGGTCGTGGTCCAGAACTGCAGCGCTTGGGTCGGCCGGTACCAGAAGCCGATCGCCACCGTGGCGCCGAAGGTCGCGGCGGCCGTCGCGGCGGCCCGGAACTGGCGGGTGATGAGCAGATAGACGATGAAGACCGCCGGGGTCAGCTTCAGTCCGGTCGCGATGCCGATGAGGATGCCCCGATATCGGCTCTGCTCGGGCATGGCGAGATCCGCCAGGACCAAGGCCATGAGGATCGCGCTGAGCTGACCGAACCGGAACGTCTGCTGGACAGGTTCCAACCAGATCGCGGCGCCGGTGACGGCGATGCTCAATGCCAGCAAACCGGTTCCACGGCGGATTCGCTGAAGTCTGGCGGCGCTCCAGACGCTCACGAACAGTGACACCATGGTGAGCACCGTGACGCCGGTCCCGATGTAGTTGATCGGGAATCGCGACAGTTCGGCACAGATCCACGCGGCGAAGACGGGATACAGGAAGGGCAGGCCGAGCGGTCCGCGGCCGTCGTACAGCAGTGCGGGATGAGTCGCCGCGGCCGCACCGCCCCACATATAGACCTGGAGATCGACTTGGTGCCAGTACATCTGCCAGTTGGGCCGCAGAAATAGCAGCCAGGCGCCGATGGACAGGGAGGCGAATACTATTGCGGCACTGAGCGTTGATTTGTGCGAGACCTTGGGCTGCGTCCCCACACCGGCAGCGCGCTGTTCTCCTGTTTGCAGGATGACAGCCATGGAGTTGTTATTCCTTCATCAGGTGATACAGCTCGAGCGGACAGCAAATCCTTAGCTAAACTAAAGGCAATCCATCGTATCATCGCTGTTCACCGTCGGCTGCCCATAATTTTCCGGGGTCGGTGCGAGCTACCGGGCCAGCACCCGCAGCAGATGTTCCACCTCGGACCGGATCGCATCGCGGGCGGGCCGCAGGTACCTGCGCGGATCGGCAATGGTGGGATTGTCCGCGAGCGCCGTCCGGATCGCTTCGGTGGCAAGGACATTCAGCCTGGTGGCGATATTGATTTTGGTCATTCCGTGCGCGACGGCGGCACTCAGACCCGCATCGGGGACGCCGGAGGATCCGTGCAGTACAAGGGGGACGGGAACTTTCGCGGCTAGTCGGGCAATCAGGTCGTTATCGAGTTCGGCCGTGCGGCTTTGCATGGCGTGCGAGGAGCCGACGGCCACGGCGAGGGCGTCCACGCCGGTCGTCGCGACGAATTCGACGGCCTCATCCGGATCGGTCCGAACACCAGGGGCGTGCGCACCATCCTTACCGCCCACCTCGCCGAGTTCGGCCTCGACGAAGACATCGCGGTCGTGGCACCAGCGGACGATATCGGCGGTGGCGGCGACATTTTCGGTGTAATCGAGGTTTGAACCGTCGAACATGACCGAGCCGATGCCGAGGTCGACCGCGGTGCGGACGAGTTCGAACGAGGTGGCATGGTCCAGGTGTACGGCGATATCCGCGCTGCTGTCAGCGGCAATTCGCAAGCAGGCCGACGCGATCGGGGCAAGAGTGCCGTGGTAGTGCACCGTATTCTGCGAAAGTTGGAGCAGCACCGGCCGTTTCGCCGTCTCGGCGGCTGCGGCGATGGCCTCGGCATGTTCGATGGTGATCACATTGAAGGCGCCGAGTCCGCCCGGGCGGGCGGCCGCGATCAGGTCCGCTACGGGTCTCGATGTCATGGGGAGGTCTCCTGCGGGGTGGCTAGTCGTTCGACGATCACCGTCGGTGCGATCTGGGTGCGTACGCGGCGGTCGATTTCACCGGCGACGGGGATGACGACCGCGGCGGCCGAGGTGGCTACGGCGTCGACCAGCACAGCGGGCCAGTCCGGGGTGTCCTTCGCATCCGACAGTGCCGCGATCACCGCGGCAGTCGCGGAATCGCCCGCGCCGGTGGGATTTCCGGCGAGCGCTTCGGGCAGCACCGCTGACCACGCGCCATCGGCGGTGACCACGACCATGCCCTCGGCGCCGCGGGTGGCGATGACAGCGCGCACCCCACGTTCGATGAGCGGCAATGCGGCCGTGACGACTTCGTCCGGGGTCACCGGTACGCGTCCGGTGAGCCGTTCCAGCTCTTCGGTATTCGGCATCAGCACGATGCCGGGGACCTGCGCGGCCAGGCGCAATGCCTCGCCGTCGACATCGCAGATGGTCGGGACACCGGCGGCGATGGCGGTGCGCGCGATTTCGGCGGGCAGGCTGTGGGCGATACCGCCCGGCAGTGATCCGGAGATGACCAGGCCGTTGATATCGGGCAGCATGCCTGCCACGCGAACCGAGAGTTGGTCGGCAGCATGTGGATTCGAGACCCGCGCGCCCGGTTCCCACAGTGCGGTCGCGGTTCCGTCACCGGATTCGCTGATCACCACAGTGCGCCGAACCCAGGGCAGTGCGTGCACGAAGTCGACCGGCATCTCCAGCTCGGCTGCGGCCGCGAAGGCATGGTCGGAGAAACCCGTCGCCCTAGCGTATTTTCCGATCTGATTGAGCACCCGTGTCACATTGATGCCCTTGCCGCCGATGCGCTGTTCGACCGAACGGACCCGATGGGCCTGGCCGCGCTCGAAATGCTCTACCCGGTAGGTCATGTCGTAGGCGGGATTCATTGTCACGGTGAGGATCACGTCAACAACTGTCCACGTCTGAGCACCCGGCGCAACTGTAGATTGTCATCGACTATCAGCAGGTCGGCGAAATGGTCGGTCCTGAAGTCGCCCACATCGGTCAGTCCCGCTGCCGCGGCCGGTACCGAAGTGGCGGCAATCACGGCCTCGCGCAACGGCACACCGCATTCTCGGACCGCCCATGCGAGGCAGCGCAGGAGGTGTGCGGTGCCGCCCGCGATGGATCCATTGGATATCCGGGCCACGCCATCGGCGACGTGGACAACCTGCGGACCGAGCTGATATTCGCCGTCGGGCATCCCCGCGGCCTGCATCGCATCGGTGATCAGCGCGACCTGTCCGGGTGCGGTCGCGAAAACCAATGCGCCGAAACCGGAGTCGACGTGTACTCCATCGCCGATCAGCTCGACGACGACCTGGCGCTGCGCCGCGGCGACGAGTGCGGCGGCCACCGGGCCCGGCGTTCGGTGATGCAGTGGCGGCATTCCATTCGCCAAGTGCGTGACCAGATTGCCGAACCCATTGGGTCGCAGGGCCTGTCGGAACCGGGTGAAATCGGTATCGCTGTGGCCGAGCGACACCACCACGTCGCTGTCGGAAAGACGTTGGGCTACCTCGTCGAATCCGGGCAGCTCTGGGGCGATCGTCATGACCCGCAGATGGCCGTCGGCGGCGGCGAGCAGGCGTTCGGTCAGCTCCAGATCGGGGTCGCGCAGATATCGGGGATCCTGTGCACCGCACCGTGCGGCGGCCAGAAATGGTCCCTCGGCATGGATTCCGGCGATGGTGCCGTCCGCGGCAAGCGTACGCAGCGTGGCGACTTGCGCGATCATATCGGCCGGGGCGCCGGTGACAACGGTGGCCAGCACGGTGGTGGAGCCGTGCTTGTGATGAAATTCGGCGGCCGCGCGGGCTTCGTCGCCGTCGACGGTGTCGAAGCGGTGGCCGAAGCCGCCGTGGTTGTGAATATCGACGAGGCCGGGCAGTACAGTGCCGGAAAACGGCGGCACGGTCGAATCCGGATGTGCGGCAATCCAGTCCGCGAGTGACTGCACCCGATCGATCCGGCCTGCGCGTACGGACACGACGCCGTCGTCGAATTCGGATGTCGCCGATACGATCCGGCCGCGAATGTCGAGACTCATGCGGGCACCCTCGTATGGGCTCGGGCCAGCGCCATATCGGCGACGCGCGTTTCGCAGCGTGCGAGCGAAACCATCGGCTGGATGCGCCGCAGCCGACGCGCTGGACGCGCACCCGTCTCGACGCGAGTCACGTGAGCGCTCCCTGTCTGGCGAACAGGGCCGCACCCATGAGCCCCGCGCGGGCACCGAACTCGCCGAGCACCACTCTCGGTGCGGGCACCACGCGCAGGCGTTCGGCGATGGTGTGGTGCAGGGGCTCGGTGAGTGCGGCTCCGGCCCCGGCCAAGCCGCCGCCGAGAATGATCAGTTCGGGGCAGGCCGCGTGGATGAGGCCGAGCAGTCCGTCGGCGAGTGCGCTGATCGCTTCGTCGACGACGGCTTTGGCGTCGGAATCGGTATCCAGTATTGCGAAAACATCGGCTGCGCTCGCTGTTTCGTGTCCCGTGCGTTTCGCATAGGCCCGGGCGATGGACGCACCCGATGCCACGGTCTCCACGCAGCCGATATTGCCGCATGGACAGCGCAATCCGTCCGCATGCCGAACCGGGATATGGCCGTATTCGCCGGTCTGTCCATAGGCGCTGCGCATCAAACGGCCACCGACGGAAAGGGTGCCGCTGATACCGGTGCCCAGAATGACCACGCAGACGTCATCGTGACCGCGCCCGGCGCCGAACCGCCATTCGGCCCAGCCCGCCACCGCGACATCGTGCTCGATCAGCACCGGCATACCCCAGCGACCGGTGAACCGATCACCGATGTGCACATCACGCCAACCGACATTGCTACTGAATACCGCGATAGAACGGACCGGATCGACAATGCCCGGCAGCAGTACCGCCGCGCGTGCGACGCGATCGCGCTGGTCATCGGTCAACTCGGCGAGCAACTGGTCGCCGAGTGCCCCGATGGTTTCGAAGGCCGCCTCGCCCTGGGGCGTGGCCACCACACCCGCGGCGAGCACCATGCCCGCGGCGTCGGTGACCTCGCCCTTCATCGTGGTGCCGCCGACATCGAGGCCGAGCACCAGCAGATCATCGGTCAAGGCCGTGACCGGGGGCTGTTCCGTTCCCATATCCGCACAGTAGTTGCTGGTAGTGACCGGTCATCGATCCAGAACGACGGAACGGTTCAGGTTGCGCGGATGGTCCGGGTCGAGTCCTTGGTCGGCGGCGCGCAGCACGCAGAGTTGGTGCACACGGACCAGATCGGCCATCGGATCGATATCGCGGTGTTCGAAGTGCGCGCCGGTGACCGCCACATCTTCCGCGAAATTGGGGACGAGCGGCCCGAACGCCCACACGGCGCGGCCGGGGGTGGAGATGCTGATCGGGCCGTGCCGGTATTCGGTCTGCAGATACGACTCGGTCCACGACTGGCAGGATTCGCGCAGCTTGAGCCCCGCCTCCTCAGCGATAGCGGCCGCGAAACCCATCCCGACGAAGCTGATCTGCTCGGCACGACGCACGTCGGCCAGTGCTGTCGCCGGGGCTTCGGCGAGTACGGCCCTGGCCTGTTCGATGGCCGGACGCAGATCCGCGCCCAGATGCCAGCGCAGGATCGCCAGCGCGGTGGTGGCGAAGCGGGTCTGCACCACCGATTGCTCGTCGACCTCGTCGATCAGAATCGGATCGCCCAGGTCGAGCACCGGGGTGCCCGGACTGCTGCAGATGACCGTGCGCGGAATCCGGGTCGGTATCGCCCGCATCGCATCGACCACCTCGGTGGTAGTGCCGGAGCGGCAGATGACGAGGTAGCGGTCGTAATCGCGACCGGCGCGGACCTCGCTCGCGGGCCAGGCATCGGTTATGCCCTGGCCCGAACTCTCGCGCAGTGCCGCGATGGCACGGGACATGAACAGCGAGGTGCCGCAACCGATAACGGCGACGCGCTCGCCCGGTTGGGGCAGTATGGCGCGGTGTTCGGCGGCGGTGGTCTCGGCGCGGACCCAGTCGTCGGGCTGGGTGGCGACTTCGGCGGCCAGATGAGTCACGGGGGTGGGGCGAGCGGAGATCGGCACCACAACAGAATCGCCCCGAATGATCGTTCATGTCAAATTTACGAGCGAATCAGTCACATATGATCATTCTTGGGTCTAGCCTATCCGTAGCGACTGCATGCAGGTCGCTCGAAAGGGCCAGCACAGTCGATTCGTTCGCTCCATCATCGGCGGTGCGGTAGCGCCCGGAGTGAAAATTTGAAAGGTTCAGCTCGTGAAAAGACCCCTCCACGGTGTCCTCGCGGGGATCGCGCTGGTCACCGGCCTCGCGCTCGCCGTCACGTCCTGTGGTTTCGGCTCCAAGGATTCGGCCGATTCCGACAAGACGATCAACTTCCTTGCTCCCACCTACAGCGACGGTGCCAATGGCACGAAGGCGCTATGGGACCACATCATCGACGACTTCCAGAAGCAGAACCCGGACTACAAGGTCAATCTGCAGATGGAGTCCTGGGAGTCGATCAACGATGTGGTGAAGACCAAACTGCAGTCCAAGTCCACCACCCCGGATCTGCTGAATATCGACGCCTACGCCAGCTTCGCCGGGGACGGCATGCTCTATCCGGTCTCCGAGGTCGTTTCCCCGAATGTGCTGTCCGACGTGCAGCCCGGCTTCGCCAAGAACGCCTCGCTGAACGGCACGCAGTATGCGATGCCGCTGTTCGCCTCCACCCGCACCCTGTTCTATAACACCGATCTCTTCGCGAAGGCCGGGGTGAGCACGCCGCCCAAGACCTGGGCCGAGTTGACCGATGCCGCCAAGAAGATCCAGGCGCTCGGCGGCGGTGTCTCCGGCTACGGCTTGCCGCTGGGCAGTGAGGAATCGCAGGCCGAGACGTCGCTGTGGACCTTCGGTGCGGGCGGCAATTGGTCCGATGGCGACAAGATCACCGTGGATACCCCGCAGAATCTGGAGGGGGTCAAGGCCATGCGGGAGATCTTCGATGCCGGTGTCACCCAGCCGAATCCGGGTGCGACAAACCGCAAGGACGTCATCAATTCCTTCATCCAGGGCAAGATCGGGATGATCGAGGGCCTGCCGCCCACCATCGCCCAGATCGCCGATAAGAATCCGGGTCTGAAGTACGCCACCGCGCCTACACCGACCAAGGACGGTGCGCCGGTCACGCTCGGCGTGGCCGATCACCTGATGGCCTTCAAGAAGGACGGCAAGAAGGCCGAGACGATCAAGAAGTTCCTCGACTTCTTCTACTCGGCGAATGTGTACTCGAACTTCGTCAAGAACGAGCACTTCATCCCGATCACCACCAGTGCCACCGCGGTGCTCGCCGACGATCCGGTGACCAAGGCCTTCGCGGCGACCCTGCCAGTGGCCAAGTTCTACCCGAGCAATAACCCGAACTGGGCTGCCGCGCAGGGTGCCATGCATCAGCAGATGGGCACCATCGCGCAGGGTGCGGACCCGGCTCAGGTGTTGCAGCGGATTCAGGAAGCAGCGAAATAACGTGGGGCGCCCAGCGGCCCGAGCGACGAGCCCGGAGGAGGTAGCGCAGCGTGACCAGGGAGGGCCCCGGGAGGGTCGCAAATTGAACGGAGCTACCCGGGTACTCGCGGGGAAGAATTCGACACTGCGGGCCGTCCCCTGGATCGGGCCGTCCCTGGTGCTGATCGCGGCCATCGTCGCGTTCCCGGTCGGCTATATGGTCTGGACCAGCACCCGGGACCTGAGCGCCTACGGGCAGGACCGCGGTCCCGCCGGACTGGCCAATTACCGAAACCTCTTCGATATCAGCGAATTGGGATCGGTATTGGCGCATACCGTGGTCTGGGTGGTCAGCGTCGTGCTGATCACCCTGGTGCTCTCGGCGGGGCTCGCGCAGTTCCTGAACAAGGATTTCCCGGGACGCACCCTGGTGCGCATGGCGATTCTGGTGCCGTGGGCGGCCTCGGTCGTGATGACGACGACCATCTTCTATTACATGCTCGATCCCGATGTCGGCATCGCCAACCGGTTCCTGGTCGATATCGGGCTACTGGACCGCGGCTACGGCTTCACCAAGCAGCCGACGCCAGCCTTCCTGGTGGCGATCGGTGTCGCGGTCTTCGTCTCGATCCCGTTCACCACCTACACGATTCTGGCTGGGCTGCAATCGATTCCGGCCGAGATCGATGAGGCGGGACGGGTGGACGGCGCCCGTGCGTGGCAGCGCTATCGGTACCTCACACTGCCGCAACTGCGTCCGGCGATCGCGGTGGCCACGATCATCAACATCATCAATGTGTTCAACTCGCTGCCCATTCTGCAGGTAATCACCGGCAGCATCGCGGGCTTCGGTGCGGATACGACAACGACATTGACGTTCAAGCTGATTCGACAGAATCAACAGCTCGATACCGCTGCCGCCATGAGCGTGTTGAACTTCGCGCTGATCGTGGTCATCATCGCGATCTATGTGAAGGTCATCAAGCCGACTCAGCAGGTGGACGCATGACGACACAGGCCGACATTCACATCGAAGGTGTGGAAATCCCGCCGGACACCACGGTTGCCGAGGCCCCGACTGGCCGATCTCGGCGGCGGCGGTGGGAACTCACCGCGGTCGGGGTGGTGCTTGCCGTCATCTTCCTGACCCCGTTCGTGGTGATGGTGCTCGGCTCGCTGAAGAGCCGCGCCGAAATCCTGCGCATCCCGCCGACATATCTGCCCGAGACCTGGCATCCGGACAACTACACCACCATGTGGGATACCCCGGAGACGCCGCTGCCGTACAACTTGGCGAGCACGATCATCATCTCGGTCTGCGCCACTTTGCTGGTGCTCTTCGTGGCCATCCCGGCCGCATATTACACGGCGCGGCACAAGTTCCCGGGACGCGCGATATTCCTCGCGCTGGTGCTGGTCACCCAGATGTTGCAGCCGACGGTATTGGTCACCGGCCTGATCCGAGAGTTCTTCACCCTCGGCATCAATGACACCTGGCTGGCCATGATCCTGGTGAACGCCGCATTCAACCTCTCGTTCGCGGTGTGGATTCTGCACAGCTTCTTCGCCGCCATCCCGGTGGAGATCGAGGAGGCCGCGCAGCTCGACGGTCTGGGTCGCTGGCAGATCCTGATCCGGGTGAGTCTGCCGCTGGTCTGGCCGGGCATTGTCACCGCGACGATTTTCGTTGTGGTGGCCTGCTGGAACGAATTCGCGGCGAGCCTGGTGGTGCTGACCACCCCCGAGAATCAGCCGCTTTCGGTGGCGCTGACAAAGTTCGTCGGGCAGTACGACACGGCGTGGCAGTACGTCTTCGCGATCTCGACTGTTGGCATCGTTCCGGTGGTCATCCTGTTCGCGTTCATCGAGAAGCGACTGGTCGCGGGGCTTACCGCGGGCAGCGTCAAGTAAGTCGTTGCGATGTCCGTGGCCCGGGGTAGGCGCTTCCGACCGGTAGCATCGAATCCGTGGCACGGCAGGATGATCAACCCAAGGAGGGCCGCAGTTACGGCGGGCTGTCCAAGCAACAGCGGGTAGCCCAGCGGCAGGCACGACTCATCGATGCCGCGCTGGAATTATTCGGCACCCAGGGCTATGCGGCCACCTCGATCGAACGGCTGTGTGCCGTCGCGAATGTTTCCACGCGCAGTTTCTACGAGGATATGGGTAGTCGCGAGGCATTGTTGATCGCACTGGTCAATCGCATTACCTCGCATGCGGTCGAACGTGCGCTGGAAAGTATGGCAAAGACCGCAGGGCAACCGCTTTCCACACGGGTAGTCGATGCTTTCCGCGCCTATCTCGAGGTGACTTGTGCCGATCATCGTTCGGCGCGAGTGTGTTATGTCGAAGTCGTCGGCGTCAGTTCGGCAGTGGAGGATTGGCGCAGGCAGCAGCGCCGCCTGCTCTCATCACTGCTGATCAGCGAGGCGGAGCGAGCCGTCGAGCGCGGCGAGACCAAGGCGCGGCGATTCGATCTGTTCGCACTCGCGGTGATCGGTGCGGTGAATTCACTGGCCCAGGAGTTGGTGCGGACCACACATCCCGACACCGAGGTGGCGCTGGATGAAATATGCGAGGAGATCGCGTATTTCGTGAATTCTGGACTTGCGTTGAACTGATCAACGAACCAAAATGGTTTGGGCCCAACCGTTATAGTGAGAGCAATGGTGTTCGAGGGATTCGTCGAATTCGATATCGAGACCGCCGAGGGTCGCGTGCATGGGCGGCGTGGTGGTAACGGGCCGCCCGTCTTGTTACTGCACGGGATACCCGAGACACACCTCATGTGGCATAAGGTCGCGTCGCGGTTGGCCGAGCGGTTCACCATCGTGGCAACGGATCTGCGGGGATTCGGCGACAGCGCCTCGCCGCCGAGTCGGCCGGACCACAGTCCGCACAGCATGCGGGCCATCGCCGCCGAACAGGTCGAGGTGATGGCGAGCCTCGGCCATGATCGGTTCAGCGTGGTCGGTCATGATCGTGGCGCGCGGTGCGCGTATCGCATGGCGCTGGATCATCCGGAAATCGTTACGCGTCTGGCGGTTCTGGATATCGTGCCGACCGCTGACAGCTTCCGTGCGGCGGATATGGACTTCAGCCTCGGATTCTGGGTGTGGTCCTTCCTCGCCGCACCGGCACCGATTCCGGAACGGCTCATTGCCGGTGATCCGGCGATTCTGGTGAATCATATGCTCGATAGCTGGGCAGAGGATCCCGGTGTTTTCTCGGATGAAATCCGTACGGAATACATCGCGAAATTCCGCGACCCGGATACCGTGCATGCGATTTGCGAGGAATATCGGGCCGCCGCGACCCTCGATTATGCGCATGACGAGGCTGACCGCGGGCAGCGGCAGATCGAATGTCCGCTGCTCGTATTGTGGAGTGCCACAGGCGCTGTCGGCAGTTGGCATAGGCCGCTGGAGGTATGGCGCCGCTGGGCGGACGATGTCCGTGGTGGTCCGCTCGACGTCGGACATTTCCTGCCGGAGGAAGCCCCGGAGCAGACCGCTCGCCACCTCCTGGCGTTCCTCTGACGCCTATCCGGGACTTCGAAGTCCCCGCCGCGCTAAACCACGTCCACTCGAACCCCGGCAGCTCGAATCGTCGCCACCGCGGCCGGATCCGCATCCGAATCCGTCACCAGCACATCGACCTGCTCGATCCCGCAGATCCGGGCCAGCGCTGAGCGCTCCAGTTTGTCCGCGGTGGCGACGACCGTCACCTGACCGGACCGCCGGACCATCTCGGTGGTCACCCCGGCTTCATCGATATGCCGACACTGCGCGCCGCCCTCGGCGGAAATCGCATTGACCCCGAGAATCAGTGCGTCCAAACGCAATTCGGCCAGTGCTCGCTCGGCCAACGGTCCATGCAACTCATAGGACTCCCGGCGCGCCACCCCACCGAGCACGATTGTGCGCATATGTGGCCGCAACACCATCTCGCCCGCGATATTGAGCGCGTTGGTGACGATGGTCAGTGGGTCACCGGCGGCATTGGCTAAATCGGTTCGTCCGGCCAATGCGCGTGCCACGGCGGTCGTCGTTGTCCCACCGTTCATTCCGACTACCGCACTCGGTTCGATAAGTCCCGCAGCGTGTTCGGCGATCCGCTGCTTCGGCTCATCCGCGCCCTGCCGGTAGCGCGCGGGCAGGTCGTAGGCGACCGAAGTCGCGACCACACCGCCGTGTGTCCTGGTCGCCAACTGCTGTTCGGCGAGTGCGGTGAAGTCGCGGCGTACCGTCGCCGTGGAAACCCCGAGGCGTTCGGCGGCCTCCTCTACCGAAAGCCGCCCGGTGTCGGCGAGCAGTTCCAGCAGTCGGTTCCATCGCTGCGGCCGGTCCGTCGGTCCGGTCATGTCAAGCCTTCCCGTCCACGCGAGCGACCTGCTGGTTTTCCACGCACGCGAACAATCTGAGCACAGGCACGTGCCGACCGTAGAGATTCGGCCGCCGTATTACCAAGTCGGACACCTTCATCACCGCGCCCGCAATCCATCGAGCACGAGATCGACCACCCGACGGACCGCGTCCGCATACGACTCACCGGCCCGGGTATAGATCTGCAAGGTCATCAGCCCGGCCACCTCGCCGGGCTCGATATCGGCGCGCATAGCACCGGCCTGCTGCGCCTGCCTGGTCATCCGCGAGACCGATTCGACAATCCGCCCTCGCACCTCGTGCAACCGCGGATCGGCCTGTATCTCGGCGTGCAGATTCGGCTCGATCGCCGATGCGAGCGCCCCGACCCGTCGCTGCGCACATTCGTGCAGAAACCGCGCAAGCGCGGGCCACGCCGCATCCTCCTGCTCCAATGCGGTCGCCGCCATCTGCGCCAGTTCCGCGAGGTAGGACTGGGCAGTCTCGGCGATCAACGCATCCCGATCCGGGAAGTGCCGATACAGCGTGCCGACACCCACACCCGCCCGATCCGCGATCTCCTTCATCGGCACATCGACACCTTGCTCACGGAAGGTCACCAGCGTCGCGGCAATGATCTGATCCCGGTTGTTCCTGGCATCAGCCCTCTTCGGACCGGTCGTCGCCCTCACCTCCGAGTTCAAGTGGACGAAATCCTTCCGCTTACTGTACGCTCCCCATTAACCGGACGAAATTCGTCCACTTAATCGAAAGGTGTTGTCATGAACAAGACGGTTCTGATCTCCGGCGCGGGCATCGGCGGTGCGACCCTGGCGTACTGGCTGGCCGACCGCGGCTTCCAGGTCACGGTGGTCGAGCGGGCGACAGGCCAACGCTCGAGTGGCAATCCGGTCGACGTAAAAGGACCTGCCATCGATGTGGCCGAGCGCATGGGCATCATGCCGCACCTGCGCGCTGCGAATTCCGCTGTGTCCCAGATGAATTTCGTCAACGCGAGCGGCCGCCGCATCGCCGGGATGGATCTGAAGGCCTTCCAGGGATCGGCGGGCGACCGCGAGGTCGAGATCCCTCGAGCCGATCTCGCCGCGATCCTGCTCGACGCCAGCCGCGACAGCGCCGAATTCCTGTGGGGCGATACCATTACCGGCCTGACCCAGCACACCGACGGCGTCGATGTCACCTTCGAACATGCCGATCCGCGCCGCTTCGACTTCGTGATCGGCGCGGACGGCCTGCATTCGGTGGTGCGCCGCCTGACCTTCGGCGATGAATCCGAATTCGTCCGGCACATGGGCATCTACATCGCGACCATCCGAGTCGATGAGCCATTCGGCAGCGACCGCGAAGTCCTCATCTACAACACGCCGGGACGGGCACTGTCGGTGCACCCGACGAAGGGTCGCGCCCTCGCGGCATTCATGTTCCGGCACAAGGGGGTTCCCGGTTTCGACCATCGCGACATCGAACTGCACAAGCGCCTGGTCATCGAGGCCTTCACCGACCAGGGCTGGCGGGTTCCCGAATTGCTGGACCGCGTCCGCGACACCGACGACCTGTTCTTCGACGCCGTCAGCAAGGGTGAACTCCCGCGCTGGTCGCACGGACGCATCGCGCTGCTCGGTGACGCCGCATCCTGCGTCTCACTGTTCGGCGACGGCTCCACCCTCGCGATCGCCGGGGCGTACACGTTGGCGGAGGAACTGGCGGGCGCACCGGAGGACCACCAGGCCGCGTTCCAGCGCTACGAGACCCGGCACCGGGTGCTGGTCGACCCCAAACTCAATGGCGTGGCCACCGCGGCATCGATGCTCATACCGGCGACGAAGGCCGGAATCGCACTGCGCAATACCGCAACTCGCGTCCTTCCCGCTGTCACGGCACTGCGTGATCGGGCCAGGTGCGCCGCTTGAAAGGCGCCGTTCACCACTGGCGATACCGCCGCAAATTTCGGCATCCGCTCGCGGAGAACAGGCTCGGCGTTGTCCCTTCGCCTCCTCTGTTCAGAGGGTGGTAGGGAGCCCGAAGCCCGGGAAGAGGGTGGCGTCGAGGAAGACCGTGATTCGGTCGATGGCTTCGTCGCGGAGGGTGAGTAGGTGGATGGAATGTGCCTGGTAGGTGTCGTTTTGGTCGCGCCGGTAGTAGGCGATGGCGGGTTGGGTGTTGGCGGAGGTCGGGATTGCGCGCCAGAGGTCGGGGGTGGAACCACATCTGTCGGTGAAGAAGGCGACGACGTGGGCGCGGCCCGCGAACCAGAGGAGGGCGGGCGGCATTTCGAGGACTACATCGTCGCGCAGTAACTTGGCGAAAGAAGCCATGTCGGCGTTGCCGAAGGTGGTTACGTAGCGGTCGATCATCGCGCGTTCGTCCGGGCTCAACGATTCCGAGATGCGGTCGAGCATGGGGGCGTCTTTCTCCAATTGGGCGCGGGCGCGTTGCAGTGCGCTATTGACTGCGGCGGTGGAGGTTTCGAGTAGGTCGGCGACCTCGGCTGCGGACCAGGCGAGTACGTCGCGCAGGATCAAGACCGCGCGCTGTCGGGCGGGTAGGTACTGCAGGGCCGCGATGAATGCGAGGCGGATGCCGCTGCGGGCCGCGATCACGGTTGCCGGATCGTCGGACGCGGTGCCGAGTAGTGCGTCGGGAATCGGCTCCAGCCAAGGGATTTCGGGATGACGCTGCGGTTTGGTGACCAAGGTTTCGCTGGGCCCGACAAGTCCGGTGGGCAGCGCCCGCCTGCCGCGCTGTTCGAGCGCGGTCAGGCAGGCGTTGGTGGCGATCCGATACAGCCAAGTGCGCAGCGACGCGCGCTGTTCGTCATAACGGTCGGCCGAGCGCCAGGCCCGCAGCATCGTCTCCTGAACCAGATCCTCGGCGTCGTGAATCGAGCCGAGCATCCGATAGCAGTGCGCGAGCAGTTCGGGCCGGTAGGGCGCGGTGCGCGCCGCGAAATCCGCACTGACCGTCATGGGTGCACAACCTACCGAGGAATCTGTGGCGCTGGTCATGCCTTCACCCCCGTATCGGCCGCCGAGTCGGAGGCAACCCCGTCGCTCGGTGTGCCCGTAGGGTCGGCCGACATGGTGTTCGGTGCGGGCGTACCGGCCGGAATCAGCAGGCCGATCGCGGCGCCCAGGAGCGCAAGCAGGGCAGCGGTCCCGATGGCGGCGGCGAAACCGTCACTGAAGGCCCGAGCGCTGGCGAAGCCGCCTACGGCCGCGAAAACCGCTGCCGGAACCGCGATTCCAAAGGCGCCGCCAAGTTGGCGCAGAGTGTTGTAGGTGCCCGATGCCGCCCCGACGGCGGGCATCGGAACGGCGCGCAGTACCGCACTTTGTGCGGCGGGAATCGCCATCGACACGCCTATGCCGGAGACGACGAAGGGCGCGATCATCGCCGCGTACGGCAGGTCCGGCCCAGCGGTGAGAGCAATCCACCCGTAACCGACGGCCTGCATGAGCAAACCGGTGACAACCAACGGACGCTCACCGAACCGGTTGACCTGCTTGCCTGCGATTGGTGCCACCAGGAACAGGGTGACCGTCCACGGCGCCAACCGCAGTCCGGCGCCGAGCGGACCTTGCTGCTGCACGATCTGCAGGAACTGGGCGAAGAAGAACGCGCCACTGAAAATCGAGGCGGCCAGCAGGAAGCCGACCGCATTGCCCGCGGAGAAGGCCCGCGAGGCAAAGAAGCGCATGGGAATCAGCGGCGCGCTGACGCGCAGTTCCCAGCGCGCGAATCCGACTGAAGCCACCGCGCCCACCAGGAAGGCGAGCACGACTTCGATACTGGTCCAACCGGATTCATTGCCGCGAATCAGGCCCCAGACGATCCCGAAAGCGGCGACGCTCACCAATGCGATTCCGAGAAAGTCCAGTCTGCGCGCCTCGCCCATACTTTCGGCGAGCCGCGTGCGCACCAATGGAATCAGCACCGCACCGATCGGCAGGTTCAACCAGAAGATCCACTGCCAGGCCAGGCCCTGCACCACCGCACCGCCGACCAGCGGCCCTCCGAGGGTGGCCAATCCGGTTGCCGCCGCGAATAATCCGAGCGCCTTGGTCCGCTGCTCCGGCTGGAAAGCCGCCGAGAGCAAGGCAACCGCCACGGGCATGATGGCGGCGGCCCCGATGCCCTGTGCCGTCCGCGCGGCGATCAACAGACCCAGATTCGGTGCCAGCGCACATCCGGCCGACGCCGCACTGAAAAGTGCCAGCCCGCCGACGAGCACCCGCCGACGGCCGTAGCGGTCACCGAGCGCCGCGCCCGCCATCAACAGCACGGCGAAACTGAGGTTGTATGCGTTGATCGTCCATTCCAGCTCGCCGATCGATGCGTGCAGGTCGAGCTGGATCGCATGCATCGCGGTCGTGACGACCAGTGCGTCGAGCACGATCATCAGGCCCGCGAATGATGTCAGCGCCAGCACCCAGCGCTGCCCCGTGGTCATCTTCATTGCATTCCTCCGATGGGTTGTGCGGATACATACCGGCGCCGTGGCGCCGATTCATCGGAGGTTGGGAAAAAAGCTTCAGGAACGCGAAGGCACGAGATCAGCGACGACAGGGGCTTCGCGCAAGGTGCGCACCCAGACGGCGAAGCCCCACGCGACGAAGCCCGCATAGATCAGATACAGCGTCGCCGACGGGTAATAGCCCGCCTTCAACAGCAATGGCACGCCGACGAGATCGACGGCGATCCAGATCAGCCAGAATTCGGCGAGCCCGCGTGCCATCCCGTAGGTCGCCAGCACCGATCCGGTGAAGATCCACGCCTCCGCCCACGGCCCGTAGGAACCGATCAACGCGAACAATCGAGCGAATGCGGCCGTGCCGACCAACATCGCGGCCACCAGCACCAGCCGTTCGCGCCCACTGGCCCAGCGCGGTACGACACCGCGGTGTTCGAGTCCGGTTTCGGCACGAGCATGCCGATGCCAGCTCCACCAGCCGTACACGCTGACCGCGATGAACATCAGCTGACGCCCGGCTTGTCCGGCCATATTCAAATGCTGTGGAGTGTTGAAGATTCCGCCGACGAAAACGGTGAACAGCAGGGCATTGCCCGCGATCCCGATCGGCCAGGCCCACACCCGCCGCCGCATACCGCCGACCGCGGAGGCCAGACCGAAGCCATTGCCGATGATCTCGCGCCAGAGGATCTCCGAGCCCGCGATATGCAGCTTGGCGTCGAGCAGCGCGAAAAGTGGGTTCACCTCCGCTGTAACCCGAGCGGGTCGCTATCTCATCCCAACCTGCGGGTTCGACGCAGGCGGATCGGAAATCACGTAACGATTGCGCAATCTGGGGTGGCGATTCGCAATATCCGTGCAACGACCTGCTCCTAGTGTTTTGGTCATGACGGCGAGCGGTACCGAGGAGCCCACTGGCGGGACGGGCATCCACATCAGCGGTTTGACGAAGACATTCCGGGTCGGGCGGAAGACGGTGCAGGCGCTGGACGAGGTGGAGCTGCATACCGAACAGGGCGCGTTCTTATCCCTGCTCGGCCCATCGGGCTGCGGCAAGTCGACGGTGCTGCGCATCCTGGCCGGACTGGAGACACCGACCGCGGGTAAGGCGCTCATCGACGGTGAAACGCCCGCCCAACTGCGCAGCCGCCACGAACTCGGCATCGCCTTCCAGGATTCGGCGCTGCTGCCGTGGCGTTCGGTGGAATCCAATATCAAGCTGCCCCTGCAGGTCGCGGGCATTTCACCGGATCCGGGACTGATCGCGGATCTGGTCCGGCTGGTCGGCCTCGAGGGCTTCGAGAAGGCCAAACCGGCGCAGCTGTCCGGCGGTATGCGCCAACGTGTTTCGATTGCGCGCGCCCTGGTCGTCAAGCCGACCGTCCTACTGCTCGACGAGCCCTTCGGCGCACTCGACGATATGACCCGGCAGCGGCTGAATCTGGAATTGCTGCGGATCTGGACCGAGAAGCCCGCGACCACCCTCATGGTTACGCACGGCATCGCGGAGGCGGTGTTCCTCTCCGATGTGGTCGCGGTGATGAGTCCGCGGCCGGGCCGGGTGCTGGAACTGGTGAAGATCGATCTGCCGCGCCCGCGCACGCCCGAGATGATGCGCACGCCGGAATTCCACAAGTTGCACGACTACCTCTCCGAGCTGTTGTTCGGGAAGTCCGGCAAGGGCGGTGTCGCATGAGTGAGCGCAGCGAGCGAATGCTGAATACAGCCGAGCGAATCGTAGTGCGGTCGTGCACAACCGGAACGGTCCGTGAGGTGTGGGCATGAATGGCATTCGAGAGCCGCGGTCGCGTGACCTGACCAGATGCCTGGCCCACGCACGCCAGGGCTGGCAGCGGGTCAGGCATGATCGGCCGCGGCAGCCGGTGGTATGCCGCCGACGCCGCCGAGGGGGTGCGGCATGAAACGGATCGGTGGACTGATCGGCGTCTTGGGATTGGTCGCGATCTGGTGGCTGCTGGCGGCGCTGGAGGTCGCGGGCGGCACCATCCCCAGCCCGTGGACCGTTCTGCACAACATGTACACCGATGGCTGGGATCTGTACGGCCCCAACTTCCGGATCACTGCGCTGGGCGCGCTGAAGGGGTTCATCTGGGGTAATGCGTTGGCCATCGGTCTGGCATTCCTGATCGTGCTGATCCCGTGGATCGAACCGCTGGCCACCCAGCTCGCTATCCTCAGTTACTGCATCCCGCTGCTCGCGCTCGGGCCGATCATCCTGGTGGTCTTCGGCGGTCGCACCCCGACGGTATTCCTCGCGGCGATGTACTGCTTCTTCACCACCATGGTCGGCACGGTCACCGGACTGCGCTCGGCCGATGTCACGAGCCTCGACTTGATCCGCGCCTACGGCGGTGGTCGCTGGCAGCAGCTCTATCGGGTGCAGGCGATCGCGGCGCTGCCGAATATGTTCGCGGCGTTGAAGATTGCCGCCCCGTCGGCCGTGCTCGGTGCGATCATCGGCGAGTACCTCGGCGGGGTGGACAGCGGCATCGGTGTCGCACTGACCGCCGCGCAATCCGCCTATAACGTGCCGCGCACCTGGGGCATGGCACTGGCTGCCGCCGCACTCGCAGGGCTCGGCTACGCGATTGTCGCGATTGTCGCTCGATTGGTCACCCCGTGGACCGGCCAGGAGGCGAGATGAGCCGCGCACTAGCGCCGCGTCCAGATAGCTTGCTCGCCGACTGTAGTGATATGGCGGTCGAATACGGCGTGGGCGACCACCATTTGACTCCGCTCGGCGGAACTCCGCAGCGAGTTGGCGTACGTCGGGCAAAGCAGTGCGCGTTGGGCAAGACCGCGCGCGGCCCGTTTGGAGGAGTGCGATGACCGACGAACTCGTGCCGATGGACAACGTGACTGCCGCCGCGCCGCCACCCGTCGAGGCGAGCACGCGGCCCCAGCGCAGCGCCGCCGCCCTCGCCGTCCTCACCCGCATCGGCCGCTTCCTGTTCCCCCTGGTCACCGCGCTGCTGCTGATGCTGGTGATCTGGTACGTCTTCCTGAAGGCCTTCCCTCAAGTCGGCCCCCGAGTAGGCAAAACACCCAGCGATATCTGGAAGTACCTGTTCAACTCTTCCGGCGCACACACCGCACGCCAGGCGATCTTCGACGACCTGCAGATCACCCTGCGTGACGCCGCGATCGGTTTCGGCGTCGGCATGCTGGCGGCTCTCGTCGTCGCGGCGCTGTTCGTCTCGTTCTCGGTGGTCGAGCAGACATTCATGCCCGTGGCCATGCTCTTGCGTTCGGTGCCCCTGGTGGCGCTGACCCCGATCATCGTGCTGGTGTTCGGTCGCGGACTGGCCGGTGTGACGGTGCTCGCGGCGATCGTGGTGTTTTTCCCGGCACTGGTCATGATCATGGCCGGTTTGCGCAATGCACCGCGGCAAGCGATGGACCTGGTGGCCGCATACGGCGGCTCCCGCTGGACCGGGCTGCGCATGGTCGCCGTGCCCGCCGCCCTGCCCTCGGTCTTCGCGGCGGCGCGAATCTCGGTGCCCGGCGCGTTGATCGGCGCATTGCTCGGTGAATGGTTGGGTAGTGGAACCGGGTTGGGGGCCAGTCTGATTCGCGCTATCCCGACCTTCCAATACAGCAAGCTGTGGGCCTCGATCGTTATCGTGACCATTGTTTCGGTGCTGCTGTACGCGATCGTCGGCGTCATCGAGAATCTGGTACTGGCGCGCTTCGGGCCCGAAGCGGGCCGCCGCTGACCGGTCAGTTTTCGTAAAATCAGTGCTCGGAACGCCAAAGTAAAGAAATCGAAACGGAATCCCCCTAGATTCGGCCCATGAACCCCGTACAACGCTCTTCGTTCGGGCCGCACCTGAACCGGCGATCCCTGCTTCGTTACTCCGCGCTGGCCGGCGCAGCATTGGGCGGCGCGAGCCTGCTGGCCGCATGCGGCGATGATTCGAAAGACTCGTCGGGCGGGTCGGTGGCGGACGGATCCAAGTACGGTTCCGTCGCGATCCAGCTGTCCTGGCTCAAGAACATCGAATTCGCGGGCGAATACTTCGCCGATTCGAAGGGCTACTACAAGGAGGCCGGATTCGGTTCGGTGAATCTGATTGCCGGTGGTGCGGCGAGCACCTCGGTCGAGGCAGGCCTGGACACCGGCAAGGTCTGGCTCGGCACCTCGGCCCCGCAGACCACCGCCCCCGCGATCCTGGAGGGCCTACCCGCCAAGATCGTCGCGACCACCTATCAGAAGAACCCGTTCTGCATCGTCAGCTCCGCCGCCAAGCCGATCAAGACCCCGCAGGATATGAAGGGCCGCAAGATCGGCGTCCAGGACACCAATCAGCTGATCTTCAACGCCCTGTTGAACGCCAACGGTATGAAGCCCAGCGATGTGACCATCGTGCCCGCGCAATACGATCCGACCCCGCTGGCCAACGGCGAGGTCGACGGCTGGGTCAGCTATGTGACCAATGAGCCGATCACGTTGACCGCCAAGGGATTTCAGAATGTCAATTTCCTCTTCGCGGACTACAACCTGCCGCTGGTGGCCGAGACCCTGACGGTCAAGCAGTCCACCATCGATAAGGAACGCGACAAGCTGAAGGCCTTCCTGATCGCCGAGATCAAGGGCTGGAAGGATGCGGTGGCGAATCCGGCCGAATCGGGGCGCCTGGCGGTCGAGGTGTACGGAAAGGATCAGAAACTCGATCTGAACGAACAGACTCAGGAGGCGACCGCGCAGAACGGCCTCGTCGTTTCCGCGGATTCGACCGCCAATGGTTTGCTGACCATGACTGATCAGTTGATCGAGCAGAATATCGCCGCACTGCGCAATGCCAAGATCGATATCAAGGCCGACCAGCTGTTCGACCTCTCGGTGCTGCGCGAGGTGTACGCGGAGAATCCTGGCCTGAAGTAGCGCTAAAGTGCCACCGGGGCGCTGGCCGGGAATTCCCTGAATTGCGGTTCGGCGCTCCGGTTTTCGGTGATCTGACGCCCGGCTCCGGAGCGGGCGACAAGCAGTTCGGCGGCGATCGAAACGGCGACTTCGGCGGCGGTGCGTGCCCCGATATCGAGACCGGCGGGGGAGTGCAGGCGGGCCAGAGTCGCGTCATCGAAACCGCCCGCCCTCAGATCCTCGATGCGTCTCAGGTGTGCGGACCAGGAGCCGTTGGCGGCGAGGTAACCCAGTTCGGGTAGCCGAAGTGCCACCGTGAGCAGTGGGATTTCGAACGTCGGATCGTGCCCGAGGACGACAATCGCCGTGCTGCCATCGATTTCGCCCGCCGCCGAGAGCGTATTCAGGTACCGGTGCGGCCAGTCGACGACCACCTCGGCGCCCGGGAAGGCTTCGGGTGTTGCGAAGGTGTCGCGGGAATCGCAGATCGTGACGCGGTAGCCGAGCAGTTTGGCCTGTACGGACAGTGCTGCGGCAAAGGCGTTGGCGCCGAAGATGATCAGCCGTGGCGGCGGCGGGAACGAGGCCACGAACACATCGGATTCGGGCAGCGCTACCAGTTCGGTCGCATGCCGCTGCGGGGTGATCAGATGCTGTCCGATCAGATCCGGATCCGGATTCCACACCACGGTGAACAGGCTAACCCTGCGGTGCGCGGCGATTTCGGCGGCTATGGAGGGGAATTCCGGAAAGTCCCGGCGTGAGAACGGCTCGACGAAAACATCGACCATGCCGCCGGAGTCCAATCCGGGCTCGCCCGGCGGGACACCGAGGCGGTGCAGTCCGCGTCGACCGCTGCGCGCGGCATCGGCGGCGGCCTCGATCACTGTCGACTCGACGCTGCCGCCGAGGAGCGAACCGTAGACCGCGCCATTGGCATCTACCAGGATCGATGTCCCGACCGGCAGCGGTCCGGAACCAACAGTTCGCACGACGGTGGCCAGTCCACCTGTTCGGCCCGAATGCCACACCCGCAATAGGTCGTCGACGATGTCCCGCATCTGTTCAGCTCCGCTCACGCGTGCGGCGTGGCCGGGAAGTCACGATCATCGCCTGTCGCCAAATCGTCGCACGTGACGCACACCATATCGTTATTACCGGCCAAATAGGTGCGCCCGCCGGAATCTCTAACGGCTGCCTGATACACCGAGGTCCAATGCTTGTGGGACATCACGACGGGATGCCCGGGTGTGGTGTGGAACACAGCCCGCGCCAAGCCGGTCGGTGCCGCGAAGGCCGCGGCGACGACTCGGGCGACCACATCGGCTCCGACGTCGGGGGTATCCACCGGCATGATCGCGACGTACTCGGCGGGCGTATGCGCGACGGCTCGCAAACCCGCCCGCAGTGAGGCCCCGAGGCCGGTCGCCCAGTCCGCTGCCCACACATGATCGACACCCTTGGGTAGATCGACCGCATCCGGTGACGGTCCGGTCGCGCCGAGCACCACGATCACCGGATCGCAGCCGCCGTCGCGCAGGGCCGCTAGCGCCGACCGCAGCCAGGCGCCGCCCTCGGCCAATGCCTTGGGCATCCCGTAGCGCGTCCCGGCGCCCGCGGCCAGGACGATGCCCGCGCAGACCGGTTCGGGTGATACAGCCATGAGCAGACGGTAGCCCGGCCGCGTAGCTGATGGGTTACGGAAAAGTGCTGTGACGTCGACGGCCGGACGCCGACGACACGCCGGAAGTGATCTATCCCTATTCGACTGGCGACCGGGTCGGTCGTATTCGATGCTGGTCCGATGACACACGACGGGTGGGGCCTCGCGGAATTCAACGCATTGCCCGAAGCGAAGGCGAATGCGGCCTTGCTCGTGTGTTGCGCTTCGCCGGAATGGGCGCGGGCTCTGGTCGCCGGACGGCCGTACGCGAATACTGATGCCGTATTCGATGCTGCCGACGCGGTGCTGGCGGAATTGTCGGAGGCGGAGGTCGATCGCGCACTCGACGGACATCCGCGTATCGGTGCCCGGCCCCATACTGCGGCATCCGCGCGGGAGCAGGCCGGGGTCGCCGGGGCCGAGGATGCCGTGCGGGTGCGGCTGGCCGAGGGCAATCTGGCCTATGAGGAGAAGTTCGGCCATATCTACCTGGTGTGCGCGACCGGTAAGTCCGGGGACGAGCTGCTGGAATTGCTCAGTGCCCGGCTCGGAAATGATCCGGAGACCGAAAGGCTGGTTATGCGAAGGGAATTGGCGAAGATCAATCGGATTCGGTTGGCGCGGCTGCTGGTCGGGGATGCCGAATGAGCACGCTTAGTACACATGTGCTCGATGCCGCCGCCGGCGCGCCGGCTGCCGGTATCGCAGTGGTGCTCTATCGGGACACCGAGGTGCTCGGTTCCGGAACAACCGATGACGACGGCCGGATCGCTTCCCTCGGTACTTCACTGCCACCCGAGACGTATCGGCTGGTGTTCGATACCGGCGCATACTTCGCCGAGCGGGAGATCGAATCGTTCTATCCGGAGATCTGCGTCACATTCGTCGTCATCGAAGAGCGGCACTACCACGTCCCATTGTTGTTGTCGCCCTTCGCCTTTTCCACCTACCGAGGGAGCTGAGCCGGCTATGGAGCTGACCGGACCGATCGTGCTGTCCGACAACCGGTATGGAAAGGCGGAGAACCGCATCGTCCGGATTTATCGGGACCAGCCGCGTCACGAGATCCGCGATGTGAACGTATCCACGGTGCTGCGTGGCGATTTCGCCAATGCGTATGTCGCCGGTGACCAGTCGAAGGTATTGCCCACCGATAGCCAGAAGCAGACCGCCTACGCGTACGCGAAAAAGCCTGGGCTGCAACCGATCGAAGACTATGCGCTAACGCTCGCCGCACATTTTGTCGACGAGATCGCACCGGTCGACAGCGCGCGCATCGAGGTCGAAGAGTATGCCTGGCAGCGCGTTACCGTCGACGGAAGCGAGCACGATCACACCTGGGTGCGGCAGGGGCCAGAGGTGCGGACCGCGACGGTCACGGTCGCGGGTAAGGGCGAGCGGCAGCAGGCCTGGGTGATCGGCGGGGTCAAGGATCTGGTGATCCTCAAGTCGACCGGCTCGGAATTCGCCGACTTCCTCACCGACGATTTTACCGTGCTCGCGCCGACGAGCGACCGGATGCTCGCGACATCCCTCGTCGCGCAGTGGCGATTCGCCGCCACGACCGACGTGGACTGGGATGCGGTGTACGCGGGCGTCCGGCAGCGGATGGTCGAGGTCTTCGCGACGCTGCATTCGAAGGCTATGCAGCAGACGCTCTTCGAAATGGGCAAGGCCGCACTCGAGGCCTTTCCGGTGCTCGCCGAAATCCGGCTGGCCGCGCCGAATAAGCATCATTTCGACTACGACCTCGCTCGATTCGGCATCGCGAACCACGGCGAGGTCTTTCACGCCGATGACCGGCCCTACGGGCTCATCCATGCCACTGTGCAGCGGGAAGATGCCCCGGAAGCCGGGCCCGCATGGCTACCGTAGGCACTATGACGACAACGACGGTCATCGACGGGTGCGCCGTGGCGACCGTCGATCCGAACGGCACCGAATACCGTCGCGGGTATGTGACAGTGCAGGGCAACCGGATCACCGCGGTCGGTGCGGGTGACGCGCCCGATCTCGGCGCGGACACGCACCGCATCGATGGCCGCGGCTGCCTGCTCACGCCGGGACTGGTGAACACCCATCACCATCTCTACCAGTGGGTCACTCGGGGTCTGGCCGCGGATAACACGCTGTTCGAATGGCTCACCACGCTCTATCCGATCTGGGCGGGTATCGATGAAGATGCGGTTCGCGTCGCCGCGACCGGTGCGCTCGCCGCGCTGGCCCGGACGGGCTGCACCACCTCCACCGACCATCACTACGTATTCCCGCGCGAAGGGGGCGACCTGCTCGGCGCGGAGATCGCCGCGGCCGCCGAGGTCGGCTTGCGATTCCATCCGACGCGCGGCTCGATGGATCTCGGGCAGAGTTCGGGTGGTTTGCCGCCCGACGAGGTGGTGGAGACCCTCGACGCCATTCTCGCCGCGAGCGCGGATGCCGTTGCCCGCTGGCATGATCCGTCATTCGACTCGATGCTGCGGATCGCACTCGCACCGTGTTCGCCGTTCTCGGTGACCACGGAGTTGCTGCGCGAATCCGCGGTACTGGCACGCGATCTCGGCGTACGCCTGCATACCCATCTGGCCGAGACGATCGATGAAGCGCAGTTCTGTGCGGATAAGTTCGGCTGCACACCCGCGCAGTACATGGAGCGACTCGGTTGGCTCGGCTCGGATGTCTGGTACGCACATGGCATCCACCTGGACGACGCTGCCATCGACACCATGGCGAAAACCGGTACCGGAGTGGCGCATTGCCCCACCTCGAATGCGCGGATCGGCGCGGGTACGGCGCGCACGGCGGATCTGGTCGCGGCGGGCGTGCCGGTCGGCCTCGGCGTGGACGGTGCGGCGAGCAATGAATCCAGTTCGATGATCGAGGAGCCGCGCAATGCGCTGCTCTATGCGAGGGCCAAGGGCGGACCGCGTGCGATCAGCACTCGAAAAGCGTTGGAGCTGGCCACTATCGGTGGTGCGCGGGTGCTGGGGCGAGAAGCCGAAATCGGGTCGATCGAACCGGGCAAGCTTGCCGATCTCGCCCTGTGGCGCCTCGATACACCCGCACACGCGGGCATCGATGACCCGGTGACCGCATTGATTCTCGGCTCGGCACCGCCACTGGCGGCATTGATCGTCAACGGGCGCATGGTCGTTCGAGATGGTGAGGTGCGCACGGTGGACGAGGCGAAGGTCGGCGGCGAGGTCGCGCGGGCGCAGGCGGCGCTCGTCGCGAAGGCGGGATAGCGCCGTCACGGCTGTCGCCTTCGTATCGAGCGAGCTTGATGCGCGCGGCGATCGGCGCTGCGCAGACACTACGACCAATACCCATCGGAGTTTGCTCGTCTGTTCCGAATATTGCTTAGCTGAGCAAGACGCACTAATGTTTTGCTTATGCAAGCAAGGAGTGGCTCAGGTAAGCGTGAGGCGCGGACCTTCACCGAGACCGCGCGCCGCGCGCAGATCGTGGAGGCCGCGATCGAGGTGATCGCCGAGGCCGGCTATCCGAATGCGTCGTTTGCGAAGATCGCCAACCAGGCGGGGCTGAGTAGTACCGGCATGATCTCCTACCACTTCGAGGGCAAAGATGATCTGATCCGCGAGGTGGCCACCGAGATCGTGCGCGTGAATACGGAATTCGTCGTCGCCAAGCTCGACGCCGAGTCCGGATATACCGCTCAATTACGCACCTGGTTCACGGCCAACCTGGCACTGCTCGGCGAGTACCCCCGACATCAGCGGGCGCTGGCAAGCATCATCGCCAACATCCGTCCCGACGACCCGCAGAAGTTCGGCCTGGTCGAGCATCTGGCCGAGATCACCCGTGCCGAGGAGCGGTGGATGCGAGAAGCGCAGCGGGCCGGCGCATTTCGCGACTTCGATCCCGCCATCATGGTGCTGGCCATCCGGGGCGCGCGGGAGGCGGCCATTACCCGAGCCGGCCTCGACCCCGACTTCGATACCGCGGCCTGCGCACGCGAACTGGCCGACCTATTCGATTACGCCACACGGAGGCAATCGTGATCACGTCCCGAGCCGAGATGAACCAGCAGCAGTCGATTGCGGCGGATCGCACGTCGCGACAGAAAAATGCCGCTGCGCGCCGCCTCGTCGCGCGACAATTGATCGTGGAACTGGTGCTGCCGATCGGCGGCTACTACGGCTTGCGTGCGGCGGGAGTGAATCCGTGGCTGGCGCTGATCGCGCCCGCCGCGCTCACCGTGCCATTCCTCACCTACCACGCGATCCGGCAGCGCCGCGTCGACACGGTGGCGCTGTTCACTCTCACCATGATCGTGGTGGGCGCGGTGATGTCGCTGGTGACCGGTGATCCCCGCACGCTGATGGTGCGTGACAGCTGGATCTTCGGCGTGCTAGGCCTGTGGATCTTGGCCACCCTGTTCACCCAGCAGCCCTTCATACGCACAACTTCCCGCGCGATCGTCACGGCGAAGATCGGCGAGGAGGGCTACCGGCAGTGGGATGCACGCTGGGATAACGACTCCCAATTCCGCCGCCAGCTGCGAGTGCTGACCGCGGTCTGGGGGTCAACCTTCTCTGGAGACGCACTGGTACGCGTTGTGCTCGCCTACACGCTCCCGATCGACTCGGTCCCGCTGGTGAGCAGCCTGCAATGGCTGGTAGTCCTTGCCGGGGTGTGGACCTTTCACACCGTCTACGTCACCAGGAAAGGACTGAAAGTCTGAGCTGGTGTATATGGTCGCACGCGGTATCCCGAGCTCGCAATGTGCCGAGAGTGCCTGTGCCACTGGAAATTTTGAGTCGTTGCTGATGTCACTGAAGTCGATACGTGTGTTTGCAGCCCGGTTTGGCTCTCGCTGCGCCGACCTCCACCAACCCGTATCCCGGCAGCGCCACGCGGATCCGGTTCGGCGCTCCGATGCCGCAACGCCTTGGTTTCTGCGACGGATCCAGTCGTGCGAGGGCTGTACCCGGATACACAACCCGATCGCCGGGCCCGGTCCGTCGTGTGCAGACCGGACCTGGCTGGTCTTCGGGGGCAAACGCGTATTCAGTGGGTCGGGCGAGTTGCCGTGGTTAAGACGAATGTCCTGATCAGACGGTATTGCTGGATACTGGAACTACAGACGTCGCGGACTGCGCGGTTCCGTGGGTAACGACCGCGCAACCTGGGACGGGTGTCGCGCAACATCGCGGCAACCCACGGCTTCTACTGTGGCGGTAGCGGTAGTGGAGCGAGGTGTGGTGTGGATCTGGACACGATTCGAGATGTGATTGTGGCGCGGGGGCGGGCCGACCTGGCTGTTGTGGGCGGGGGTTGTGCGGTGCTCGCCGGGGGGACGTTCTTGTTCTCGGAGCCGCAGCAGGAGCTGGATCGGCTGGTCGATATAGCCGCGCTCGGGTGGGCTGCTCTGACGGAGACGGGGGAGGGGTTGGAGATCGCGGCTACCTGCACGTTGGCGGAGTTCGCCGGGGCTGGGGTCGGGCGGGAGTTGGGGGTGGCGGTGTTGCGGGTGGAGTGGCCGGGGACGGCGTTGTTCGCGCGTGCGTGTCGGGCGTTGGTGGCCTCGCACAAGATATGGCGGACGGCGACGGTGGGCGGGAATGTGTGTTTGTCGTTGCCCGCCGGGGCGGTGTTGGGGGCGCTGGTGGCATTGGACGGCGTCGCGCTGGTGTGGTCGCCGGATGGCGATGATCGGCGGATTCCCTTGCGGGAGTTCGTGCTCGGGCCGGGACGCAATGTGCTCGGTCCCGGTGAGGTGTTGCGGTCGATCACCGTTCCGACTCGAAGTCTGCACGCGCGCACCGCATTCCGGAAGATCGCGCTGGCTCCGCTCGGTCGCTCCGGTGCGGTTGTGATGGGTCGGCGCGAGGCGGACGGCCGCTGCGCACTGACCATAACCGCGGCGACGACCCGCCCCATAGTGCTGGATTTCGATGCGACGCCTGGTGATGCGGAGGTGCGGGGTGCGGTAGCAGCCATCGACCCGACACTGTGGTTCGACGATCCGCACGGAGCACCGGACTGGCGTCGCCATGTCGCCGGTGTGCTCGCTCGCGAGGTCGCGGCCGAGCTACGCACCGAAGCCGGTGATGGGCAATGAGATTCGAGGTCGATGGTCGCTTGGTGCAGGCCGAACCTCGTCCGGGGCAATGCCTGCGTACGCTGTTGCGCGAACACGGCCATTTCGCGGTGAAAAAAGGTTGTGATGCGGGCGATTGCGGTGCGTGCACCGTGCAACTGGACGGTGTGCCGGTGCACTCGTGCATCATTCCCGCCTATCGTGCCGCGGACCGCTCCATCACCACCGCTTCCGGCCTCGGTACCGCCGAAGAGCCGCACCCCGTCCAGCAGCGGTTCGTGGACTCGGCGGCCTTCCAATGCGGTTTCTGCACCGCGGGCATGGTGGTCACCGCCGCGGGTCTCGGCTGCGGTGGCCGGAGCGCCCCGGATCCCGAGGCACTGCCAGAGCTCATGAAGGGAAATCTCTGTCGCTGCACCGGATATAGCACGATTGCCGATGCCCTGGGCGCTGCTTCCCCCTCGGATCCTGATGGCGTATCGGCGCATGGTGCGGACGCGACCATATACCTGAACCCTGCTGCTCGGCACGTCTCATCGGAGGAGGCCACTGGACGAGCGGGCACCGGTGTCGGCGCGCCCGCCGGACCTCGAATTGTCACGGGTGCAGAACCCTTCACCTTCGACGTCAGCCCCGAGGGCGAGGACGCACCTCCGACGGCCCCGCTACATATCGCCGTCCTGCCGAGCCCGCACCCCCACGCGCGAATCGTCTCCATCGACACCTCGGCCGCCGAAAACCTGCCGGGCGTGTATGCGGTGCTCACCTACGCGGACGCCCCCGATCTCGCCTTTTCCACCGCACGCCACGAACTGCGAGTCGACGATCCGGATGACACCTATGTGCTGGATCGCACGGTGCGATTCATCGGACAGCGGGTCGCCGCCGTGGTGGCGCAGAGCCTGGATATCGCCCGCGCAGGTTGCCGAGCACTACAGGTCGAATACGAAATCCTGCCGGCGGTATTCGATCCGGCCGATGCATTGCTTTCGGACGCGCCGAAACTGCATGCCGATAAACCGGATTCGGCTCGTATCGCCGATCCAGAACGCAATCTGATCGCCGAGATCAACGGTGCGGTCGGTGACGTCGAGGCGGGCCTCGCCGCGGCGGCACAGGTGGTCAGTGGTGTCTGGCACTCCCCGCGGGCCCAGCACGTACATCTGGAAACCCACGGCGGTATCGGCTGGTTGGACGCGGACGGCAGGCTGGTCATCCGCTGCAGCACACAGGTCCCGTTCCTGGTGCGCGACGAGGTGTGCCAGATATTCGGGCTACCGCGTGACCGGGTGCGCGTATTCGCCAAGCGCGTGGGCGGTGGATTCGGCGCCAAACAGGAGATGCTGGCCGAGGACCTGATAGCGCTGGCGGTACTGCGCACCGGTCGTCCCGTGCAATACGAATTCACCCGCTCCGATGAATTCACCAGCGCCACTTGCCGTCATCCGATGCGGGTGGCGGTCACCGCGGGCGCGAATGCCGACGGCGTGCTGACCGCACTGTCGATCGACGTGCTCGCCGATGCCGGTGCCTACGGCAATCACAGTGCGGGCGTGCTGTTCCACGGCGTCGGCGAATCCATCGAGGTCTACCGTTGCGCCAATAAGCGCGTCGAGGCGAAGACGGTCTACACCAACAACATTCCCTCCGGCGCATTCCGCGGCTACGGCCTCGGCCAGATCATCTTCGGCGTCGAATCGGCCATGGATGAACTGGCGCGCGCGCTCGATATCGACCCGTTCGAATTCCGCCGCCGCAATGTCATCGTCCCCGGCGACGCATTCGTCGGCGCGGAAGTGGGCGACAGCGATCTGGACTTCGGCAGCTACGGCCTCGATCAATGCCTCGACCTCGCCGAACGATCCTTGCTGCGCGGCAATGGTGTTCGCGCTCCCGGTCCGCAATGGCGCGTAGGTACCGGTATGGCGCTGGCCATGATCGCCACCATCCCACCGCGCGGCCACCGCTCCGAGGCAACCGTCGCCTTGCTCCCCGACGGACGCTACGAACTCCGGGTCGGCACAGTCGAATTCGGCAACGGCACCACAACAGTGCACGCCCAACTCGCGGCAACGGCACTGCACACCGACATGCGCCGCATTGTGATCCGGCAATCGGACACCGATGTCGTCGGCCACGACACCGGCGCCTTCGGATCCACCGGCATCACCGTCGCGGGCAAGGCCTCCTATGCCGCAGCCGTGGCATTGCGCGAGCACATCCTGGTCCGGGCCGCCAAGCTGACCGGTCGCGCCGAAGCGGAGTGCGTCCTGGTTGCCGATGGCGTCCGCTGCGGCGATCGACTGATCGGCGCCACCGAGCTCCTGGCCGACGGCGAGTTGTCCGGACACGGCGAACACGCGGGCAGCCCGCGATCGGTCAGCTTCAATGTGCAGGCATTCCGGGTCGCCGTGCAGCCCGAGACCGGGTTGGTGCGCATCCTGCAATCCGTCCAGGCCGCCGACGCGGGCACGGTGCTCAATCCGGTGCAATGCCGCGGCCAGGTGGTCGGCGGCGTGGCGCAAGCCATCGGCACCGCGCTCTACGAGGACATGCGCTGCGCGCAAGGCGAGGTAACCACGCGGACGCTGCGGCACTATCACATCCCGCAGTTCGCCGATCTGCCGCACACCGAGGTCTACTTCGCCGAAACCGCCGATGACCTGGGCCCGCTCGGCGCCAAGTCGATGAGCGAATCCCCGTACAACCCGGTCGCCCCCGCCTTGGCGAATGCCATCCGCGATGCTGTCGGGGTACGACAGACCGGTTTGCCGATGACGGCGGACCGGATCTGGCGCGCCCTTCAGGAAGGAGACCAGGGGTGAGCACTCAGCGACGTGAGCGTCAGGCCCGGAGGAGGCAGCGTGCGTAACCACCCGGGTCCGGGAAACACAGCGCCGGCGAGCGGCGCAAATTCGACACGGCTACCCGAGAACGCCCGCGCTCGCATCGACGCGATGCTCGACACGGTCGACGCCGAGTTGCGGACCCGGTATCCGGGCTCCGACGGCCGGGTCCAGCCGATCCACACCGCCTACGTCCCCGCCGACCGGGCCACGGCCACGACCCCCGTCGAATGGGGTGCGGCGGCGATAGAACTGCTCGATCGCCACCATGATCTGCTCGCCGGAATCGACGGCACAGCCGCGCTGCCCGCCGTGCGCAGCCAACTCGAGCAGCGGCCGATCCAGGATCTGCGCATCGACTTCGAAGACGGTTACGGATTCCGCGCCGACGCCGAGGAGGACCAGGCCGCCACCGATGCCGGCGCGACACTCGCCGCGTGGGCGCAGCAACCCGGTGGGCCGACCAGCTTCGGCATCCGGATGAAGGGCTTGGCGGGTATCGAACGCACTCGCGCCCTGCGCACCCTCGAGCTGGTCTTGGATGCCGCGGGCGGTGTGCCGCGGGGTTTCGTCTTCACCGTCCCGAAAATCCGTGCGGCGCACCAGGCTGCGGCGCTGGTCACCCTGTGTGACGGACTCGAGCGCGGCTGCGGGCTCGATGCGGGCACCCTGCGATTCGAACTGCAGATCGAGAGCCCGCAGGCGATTATCGCCGCCGACGGCAGCGTCCCGGTCGCCAAGATGCTTCGCATGTCCGAAGGCCGTTGCAGTGCTTTGCATTTCGGCACCTATGACTACACCGCAGCGTGCGGTATCGCCGCACCCGATCAGGCGCTCGACCATCCGACGGCGGACTACGCGAAGTCGATCATGCAGGTGGCCGCGGCCCAGACGGGTGTGTGGATCTGTGACGGCTCCACCCAGATCGTGCCGGACCGCGATCCGGAATCCGCACTGCGCAACCATCATCGGCTTGTCGGCCGGGCGCTGCGCCTGGGTTACTACCAGGGCTGGGACATGCATCCGGGCCACCTGATCACCCGCTGGCTGGCCACCTACGAATTCTTCCGTCGCGCCATCGACGTCGCGGTGCCACGTCTGGTCGCCTACCTCGACCGGCGCTGCGGCGGCGTCATGGACGAGCCCGCCACCGCGGAAGCCTTGGCGGCCACCGTTTTACGCGGCCTGAACTGCGGCGCACGCACCGCCGATGAGCTGCGCGCGCTCGCACCGGTACTGACTCCCGGGGTGCTGCGGGCACTCGTCGCGCGCGAGCCGATTCCGCAGGAGACGCTGTGAACTACGCAGGAGGTGTAATGAGTGGAGCATCGCGTAGCGATTCCGTGGACGGTGATCGGCGGGCGACGGGTGGGCCCGACGCCGCAGTTTTCACGCAGCTGCCCGACCTTGCCGTCCGGGCGCTCGGCGGCTCGGTCATCTGGGCCAACGACGAATTCTTCGCCGAGAAAGAGAATTTGATCAATCCGGGACCGTCGGAATACCGACCGTCGACCTTCGGACACAAGGGCCAGATCTACGACGGCTGGGAAACCCGCAGGCACCGCGGCCGCCCCGGCGACGATTGCGCCATCGTGCGGCTGGGCGTACCCGGCGTGATCCGCGGCATCGTGGTGGACACCGCCTGGTTCAAGGGCAACTATCCGCCCGCGGTTTCGCTCTCAGCACTCGAGATCGACGGCTATCCATCCGCGGAAACCATCGCCGAGCGCGACGACTGGGTGACCCTGATCGACCGGGCCCCGGTAACCGGTGACAGCCGCAATCCATTCTCGATCGAGAACGAAAACCGTTGGACCCATGTGAAACTCACCATGCACCCGGACGGCGGCGTCGCCCGGCTGCGCGTGCACGGCGAGGGCAGGCCCGACCCGAATCTGCTCGGCCTTGGCCCACTGGACCTGGCCGCCCTGGAAAACGGCGCCCTGGTCCTCGACTGTTCCAACCGCTTCTACAGTTCGCCGAACCAACTGCTCTACCCGGGTCTCGCGCGAAAAATGGGTGACGGCTGGGAAACCGCCCGCCGCCGCGACGACAGCAACGACTGGGTGCGGATCCGGCTGGCCGGACCCGGCCTCATCCGCCTCGCGGAGATCGATACGTCGTACTTCCTCGGTAATAGCCCAGGCTCGGCCCGACTCACCGGCCGCACCACCGACGGCACCGAACTCGAATTGCTCCCGCGCACCGAACTGCTGCCCGATACCAGGCACCGCTTCGTGATTGCGCCGATGGCGGCCTCGGTGGAGGAGGTCCGACTGGATATATACCCGGACGGCGGGCTCGCACGGCTGCGCCTCTACGGCGAACTCGGGGGCTGAGTGGCATGGGTGAACGAGATTTCGTCGGCTACGGCGCGACGCCACCGGATCCGCAGTGGCCCGATGGTGCGAAGATCGCGGTCCAGTTCGTCCTCAATTACGAAGAGGGCGCGGAGCACAATGTGCTCGACGGCGATCCGCATTCGGAGACTTTTCTCTCGGAAATGACTCCCGCGCAAGCGTTTCCGAATCGCCACATGAGCATGGAATCGCTCTACGAATACGGCTCTCGCGCCGGACTGTGGCGCGTACTGCGCGTCTTCGCACGCCGCGACCTACCGCTGACCATCTTCGCCGTCGCCCACGCTATGCAGCGAAATCCGGAGGCGGTGGCGGCCTTTCAGGAACTCGGTCACGAAATCGCCAGTCACGGCCTGCGCTGGCAGTCCTACCAACTCACCGACCGCGACATCGAGCGCGAGCATATGGCCGAGGCCGTGCGCATCCTCACCGAACTAACCGGCGCGGCCCCGCTCGGTTGGTACACCGGCCGCGATTCACCGCACACCAGGGAACTGGTGGTCGAACACGGCGGTTTCGTCTACGACTCGGACTCCTACGCCGACGATCTCCCGTACTGGGTCACCGTGCGTGGCAGGAACCACCTGGTCGTCCCGTACACCCTCGACACCAACGACATGCGCTTCGCCTCACCCGCGGGCTTCCCGAGCGGCGAACAATTCTTCGCCCACCTCCGCGACGCCTTCGATGTGCTCTATCGCGAAGGCGCGGAGGGCAGTCCGAAGATGCTGTCGATCGGTCTGCACTGTCGTCTGGTCGGCCGTCCGGCTCGCATAGCCGCCCTCGAGCACTTCCTCGACCATGTCCAGTCTCATAACGATGTCTGGATCACCCGACGCATCGATATCGCCGAACACTGGCACCGTACCCACCAACCGATCGGCCGCGACTAGCGGCAGCGAGTGTGCCCGACAACCGCGCAAATTCCGCGGTGATGACACCGAAGGCGGTTACGGATAGGTCGTTCGGATCGCGTCAGGCAAACTGATTGCGGACGAACGACAGCGAATTCGCCAATGACGCGTTGACCGTCCCGTCGTGATCGTAGGGGTAGACGTAGAACGTGACCGGCTGCTGATTGGCCGCGAGCACTGCGGCGAACCGCAGTGTCTGCGGGGCGATCACATCCGTATCGAGCAGGCCCTGGCCCAGGAACAGTGGCTTGTCGTAACCGGATTCGGGCAGGCCCATATACCCGGATAACAGTCCGTGCAGGTTCGGAATCTGTGCGAGCGGCCGTGCGAACAGGTCGCCGACCAGCACGTCGTTCGCGCCCAGCGCGTCGGCCAGCGGGGTGACGCACATCTCGCGGGCCCGGCCGAGCCATTCGCGGCCGGAGTCGGTCAGGACGGACTCGATGTCAAGCTGCGGATAGGTCGTGCGCAACCCGTTCAGGATGTAGAGCAGGTACGCGGTGCTGTGGTGGTTCAACTCGACAGCTGGCACCTGCGGCCCGAGCAGCTGCAGTATGTCTTCGATATACGCGGGTACGCCGGTGCCGACCGCGCCGCGGTAATCGAGTTCCGGTCCGCCGAATTCGGTCGCGTACCGGGCGGTGAACACGGCCGCACCGCCGCCCTGTGACTGCCCGACGACCATCCACCTCTTCGCCAGCGACGAGTACTGTCTGGTCGCGGCCTTGACCGCGTCGACGACATTGTGTGCTTCCACGCGTCCATCGAGGTAGGGATGGTCGCCCGGCGTACCGAGTCCGGCATAGTCCGCGGCCACGATCGCGTATCCCTGTCGCAGCCAGGTCCCCAGATACGCCCAGTCCCGTTCGACCGCGCTGGGTCCGGCGATGCTGTAGGCGCAGTTGTCGCCGAGCCCGACGGTGCCGTGCGCCCACGCGATCACCGGCCAGCCACCCTCGGGTGCCTCCCCGGGCGGGAAATAGACCGCGGCGCTGGCCACCGTCGGCGCATCGTTCGTGGTGGTCGTCGCATACAAGATGCGGCTGGAATCCACCGACCCGGGCAGCGTCGCCACCGCGGCCAGCGGCGCGACGGATTCCACCGTGCTCGGATCGGCGCTCGCCGCGGGCGACTGCACGCCAAGGCCACATACGACGGCAACGGCGAGCCACAGTTTCCGCATAAAAAGCTCCTCTCGGACGCTGAGCGTCTCTCCCCGATGGACTCGGTCCGTCAATCGAACCATCGCGCCCATCTCGAGGTGGCGGGGACCACACAGACGCTTGTGAAGGTGCTCACAACCCGGAATGCCGAGCGCGTCGGATGGCGGGCCGGGGAGCGATCGCAAACAGTACGAGCGTTACGCTAAAACCGCACGTCAGAGCTACCGGCGGGTAGGTTGCATGCTTGCAATTCGCAGGCAAATTTCGCAAGGTTAGCAAAGGCCGGTCGAAACCTAGCTCCGATTCACACTTGCAACAGGTAGACGGCTATTTCCTGGTGTGCAATCGTGTGGAAGTACACCCCATTGGCCTAGCAAGCCTGCAAATTGCCGCCACAGCAGTTCGAGCGATGCTCGACCGTGGGGCACCGAAACGAAGAAGTGGAGTCAGAGATGTCGAACGCCGGCACCCCGAAGACCGCTGCGGAGATCCAGCAGGATTGGGACACCAACCCGCGCTGGAAGGGCATCACCCGCAACTACACCGCCGAGCAGGTGTCGAAGCTGCAGGGCACCGTCGTCGAAGAGGCCACCCTCGCCCGTCGTGGCTCGGAGATCCTCTGGGATCTGGTCAACAACGAGGACTACATCAACTCCCTCGGTGCCCTCACCGGTAACCAGGCGGTTCAGCAGGTCCGTGCCGGCCTGAAGGCCATCTACCTGTCCGGTTGGCAGGTCGCCGGCGACGCGAACCTGTCCGGCCACACCTACCCGGACCAGTCGCTGTACCCGGCCAACTCGGTTCCGTCCGTGGTCCGCCGCATCAACAACGCGTTGCTGCGCGCCGACGAGATCGCCAAGGTCGAGGGCGACACCTCCGTCTCCAACTGGCTGGCCCCGATCGTCGCCGACGCCGAGGCCGGCTTCGGTGGCGCGCTGAACGCCTACGAACTGCAGAAGGCCATGATCGCCGCCGGTGCCGCCGGTGTGCACTGGGAAGACCAGCTGGCCTCCGAGAAGAAGTGTGGCCACCTGGGCGGCAAGGTGCTGATCCCGACCCAGCAGCACATCCGCACCCTGACCTCCGCGCGTCTGGCCGCCGACGTCGCCGACGTGCCGTCGGTGATCATCGCCCGCACCGACGCCGAGGCCGCCACCCTGATCACCTCGGACGTGGACGAGCGCGACCGTGAGTTCCTGGACGGCACCCGCACCGCCGAGGGCTTCTTCGGTGTGAAGAACGGCATCGAGCCCTGCATCGCGCGCGCCAAGGCCTACGCCCCCTACGCCGACCTCATCTGGATGGAGACCGGCGTGCCGGACCTCGAGGTCGCCCGCAAGTTCGCCGAGTCCGTCCGCAGCGAGTTCCCGGACCAGCTGCTGGCCTACAACTGCTCGCCGTCCTTCAACTGGAAGGCCCACCTGGACGACGCGACCATCGCGAAGTTCCAGCGTGAGCTCGGCGCGATGGGCTTCAAGTTCCAGTTCATCACCCTGGCCGGCTTCCACTCGCTCAACTACGGCATGTTCGACCTGGCCCACGGCTACGCCCGCGAGGGCATGACCGCCTTCGTCGACCTGCAGGAGCGCGAGTTCAAGGCCGCCGCCGAGCGTGGATTCACCGCCATCAAGCACCAGCGTGAGGTCGGTGCCGGCTACTTCGACACCATCGCCACCACCGTGGACCCGAACACCTCGACGGCGGCCCTGAAGGGTTCCACCGAAGAGGGCCAGTTCCACTGATACATGGCGGCGCTCCGCGCCGCGTGTTCGCGGCCCCCAAGGCTCGCTTCCGAGCACTCGAGACTCGCGCCTTCGGCGCATGCGCTTCGAGTACTCGGAAGCGAGCCGGCCGCGAACGGGCTCGTCGGGCTCGCCCCGTACGGGGGTACGGAAGCCCTCGACGTCGCCACACCGTGTTTGCACAGGGAATTGAGGTTCCCAACGTGAATACCGCTAATCCTCTACTCCAGTAGGGGTGTACCGCCCTCCCGGCTGAACAGCCCCGGCCGGGAGGGCATCCCTATACCTTGGACCATCGAAGGCTGGCTCTTATCGGAGCACCCTTCGTCATCAGCCACCCGACAGCCAGACAAAAACAGCAGGAGCGGGACGTGAGCAGCGAGAAGATTCAGCGCGTCGGCATCATCGGTGCCGGACAGATGGGTGCCGGAATCGCGGAAGTGTGTGCGCGGGCGCATATCGATGTGCTCGTCTACGAACAGACCCGGGAGCTAGCCGCCGCGGGCCGCGCTCGCATCCTGCGCTCGCTGGATCGCGGCGTGAGTAGCGGCAAGATCACCGAGCGCGAGCGCGAACAGGCCGCATGGCGGCTGCGGTTCACCTCCGACCTCGGCGATTTCGCCGACCGCCAGCTGGTGGTCGAGGCGGTGCTCGAGGACGAGAAGGTGAAGACCGCCATCTTCGCCGAACTCGACAAGGTCGTCACCGATCCGGACGCCGTGCTGGCCTCCAACACCTCCTCCATCCCGATCATGAAGATCGCCGTCGCCACCGCCAACCCGGAGCGCGTGGTCGGCATGCACTTCTTCAACCCGGTGCCGGTGCTGCCGCTGGTCGAGCTGGTCACCACGTTGAAGACCAGCGCGGCCGTGTCCGCGAGGGCCGAGGCCTTCGCCGGCGAGGTGCTCGGCAAGCAGGTCGTGCGCTCGGCCGACCGCTCCGGCTTCGTGGTGAACGCGCTGCTGGTTCCGTACCTGCTCTCGGCCATCCGGATGGTCGAATCCGGCTTCGCCACCAAGGAAGACGTCGACAAGGCGATGGTGCTCGGCTGCGCCCACCCGATGGGTCCGCTGGCGCTCACCGACCTGGTCGGCCTCGACACCGTGAAATCCATTGCCGACTCCATGTACCAGGAGTTCAAGGAGCCGCTGTACTCGGCGCCGCCGCTGCTGATGCGCATGGTCGAGGCCGGTCTACTCGGCAAGAAGACCGGCGCAGGTTTCTACCAGTACAAGGTCTGATAACGCGTCGCTTCTGGTCTGATACCGCGGTGGTGGCGCCACTCGGACGAGAGCCATCAGACGTCGCAAATCAGACAGAGTAGACGCTGTCAGCGGATTAGTCTGTTGAAGACGTGCTGTCGTGGGCGCCTGCCACTGTTATGCCCTACGCAAGCACCACGGAGCGAGTCTTACGAGCGACCGTTCGCGGCCCGTCTCGCGTCCGAGCCGTCGAAGCGCATGCGCCGCAGGCGCGAGTCTCGTCGGCTCGGACGCGAGACACCAGGGGGCCGCGAACACGCCGCGCCGCAGGCGCGGCCAATCAACACAGCAAGGGAGTGCCCCGCTCATGGTGAACGTTCAGGACGGTTACGGATCCAGCATTCTCGGCTACCCGAGGATCGGGCCGCACCGGGAACTCAAGCGGGCCCTCGAGGGCTATTGGCGTGGTGGGGTTTCGCGCGACGAACTGCTCGCGGTCGGGCGCGATATCCAGGAGCGGCAGTACAACGGGTTGGCCGCCACCGGGCTGACCCAGGTGCCGGGCAACACCTTCTCCTTCTACGACCACATTCTCGACAATGCGCTGCTGTTCGGTGCGGTGCCCGCGCGGTTCAAGCCCTACCAGGACGAGTTGCATCCGCTGGACTTCTACTTCCTGATGGCGCGCGGTCGGCCGGATCTGCCGCCGCTGGAGCTGGTGCGGTTCTTCGGTACGAATTACCACTACCGCCAGCCCGAGCTCGACGAGAACACCGAATTCTCGCTGCACCCAGAGGCTTTGCTCGACGAATGGGATCGCGCCAAGGCCGGTGATATCGAGTTGCGTCCGGTGGTGGTCGGCCCGGTGTCGCTGCTGCTGCTGTCCAAGGCGGGCCATATCCCCGGTGAGGCAGGCGGTTTCGACACGCTGAGCCTGTTGGACAAGCTGCTTCCGGTGTACGAGGAGCTGTTCGAGATCCTCGCCAAGCGCGGGTCCACCTGTGTGCAGTTGGACGAGCCGTGCTTCACCAGTGAGCGCACGCCTGCGGAACTCGCCGCGTTCGAGCGTGCCTACCAACGACTTTCGACCTCTGCCCTGCGTCCGCGCATGCTCGTCACCGGGCAATACGGTGATTTCGGTGAGGCGCTGCGCATCCTGGCCGAGACCAATGTCGAGGCCATCGGACTGGATCTGGCCAGTTATCGGATCCAGCCGGAAGAGCTCGCCGAGATTCCCGGCATTCGGCGTAAGCGCCTGTACGCGGGCGTGATCAGCGGTCACAATGTCTGGCGCGCGGATCGTTATGTGACGCTGGAATACCTCAACGAGCTGGCCAAGGTGTGCCCCGATCTGGTGGTGTCCACCGGCACGACACTGCTGCATGTGCCCTATGACGTGCTCGCCGAATACGAAATCGAGGGCAATGTCGCCGACCGCCTCGCCTTCGCGCGACAGAAGGTGGGCGAGGTGGTTTCGCTCGCCAAGGCGCTCACCGAGGGACCGTCGGACAAGTGGCGCAAGCGGCCGACCGAGGTGCATTTCAAGCAGAAACACGCGGTGCGGCAACGGGTTTACGCGATCACGCCCGGCATGCGCTCGCGCGAACCGTACGAGGTGCGCCGCGAAGCTCAGCAGCGCAAGCTGAATCTGCCGCCGGTGCCCGCGACCACACTGGGTTCCTTCCCGCAGACGAACAAGATTCGTCAGGCGCGCTACGACCTGGGCGAGGGCAAACTGTCCTACGACGAATACCGCAAGAAGATCGAGGCCGAGATCGAGGCCACGATCCGCCTGCAGGAGGACATCGGCCTGGATGTGCTCGTGCACGGTGAGCATGAGCGCAACGACATGATCCAGTACTTCGCCGAGCTGCTCGACGGCTTCGCGACCACCCACTTCGGCTGGGTGCAGGTGTACGGATCCCGTTGTGTGCGACCGCCGATCATCTACGGTGACGTGTCGCGGCCCGCGCCGATGTCGGTCGAGTGGATCAGCTATGCCCAGTCGTTGACCGATAAGCCGGTCAAGGGCATGGTGACCGGTCCGGTCACTATGATCGCGCGTTCGTTCGTGCGCCAGGATCAGCCGCTGTACGAGACCGCCGATCAGGTCGCGCTTGCCATTCGCGATGAGGTCGTGGATCTGGAACGGGCCGGGATTTCGATCATCCAGGTCGACGAGCCCGCCATTCGCGAGCTGCTACCCATGCGACCGCACGGGCGCGCCGAATATCTGCGGTGGGCGGTCGCGGCGTTCCGCCTGGCCACCTCCGGCGTCAAGCCGGAGACCCAGATTCATACGCATATCGGTTATTCCGGTCGCACCGAGGTGGTCGACGCGATCGAGGAACTCGACGCCGATGTCACCGCGATCGTCGCGACCCGCTCGATCGAATGGGTGCTCAAGGCGCTCAAGGAAGATTCCGTATCGGGTCACGGCCTGAGTCACGGCGTCGGTCCCGGTGTCTACGAGAGCCGTTCGGCGCGGATCCCGGATATCGATGAGCTCGACGAATTGCTTACGGCCGCGGCCGAAGCCATCAGTCCGGAACGCCTGTGGGCGAATCCGGACGGCGGTCTGAAGACCCGGCACTACTGGCAGCTCGAGCCCTCGCTGCGCAATATGGTCGCGGCCGCTCGCCGCGTTCGCCGGCGGGCCGCGCCGACGGAGTAATACCGAAGACGAAGGCCGCCGCCATGTCTCGGACGTGGCGGCGGTCTTTTGCGGCTCGGTGATGAATGCCATATCAAATCGGTACAGTGCGTACTGTATCGTTGAGATATGGCTGAGCAGACATGGCCCGAGTCGTTGCCGGTGGCCCAGGTTCGAATTGCCAGGCCCACCGATCGATTGGTAGAGGTCGTGCGGTTCTACGTCGAGGGGTTGGGACTGCGCGAGCTCTACCGATTCGAAAATCACGCGGGCTACGACGGTGTGATGCTCGGATTGCCGGGCACCGGATATCACCTGGAATTCACCACCCACGTGGACGGCAGTCCCGGCGATGCGCCGAGCGCGGAAAACCTGCTGGTGCTCTACTTTTCGACCGAAACCCAGATGTACGACGTCGCACAGCGCCTCGGTGAATTCGGCGTGCAGCCGGTCCCCGCCGAGAATCCGTACTGGGCGGCCAACGGCGGCTTGACCTTTCCGGATCCGGACGGTTGGCGAGTCGTCCTGATGCCGCGTCCAGTGTTCTGATGCCGGGACGCGCCCGCGAAGACCGCATAGATACCGCGGTGCTCGCCGCGACTCGAGAGCTGTTGGACGAGAACGGCTATGCCGAACTGTCCATCGGCCAGGTCGCGGCCAGAGCCGGACTGCACCGCCCGGCGATCTACCGCCGCTGGCCCTCGAAACGTCACCTCGTTGTCGATGTCGTCGCCGACCTACTGGGACTGCGACCAACTCCGAACACCGGCGACCTGCGCGCCGATCTGACCATCGCAATGCGCAATCTGGTTGCCGCACTACGCGATACCTCGCTGAACCACGTCCTTCCCGCCCTGGTGGCGGATCTCGCCAACGACCCGGAACTACGCGCGCATTTCCTTGCAACGGTATTCGAACCACGCAGACGAAGTACCGCGATCGCCCTGGAGTCGGCCATCCACCGTGGTGATATCGATCCGGGTGTCGACCTCGATTTCGTCCTCGACGCGGTCGCCGCCCCGATCTACTACCGCGCCCTCTTCGGCCATCTACCGCTGAACGAAACCCTCGCCGACCAGTCGGTCGATGCCGTGCTGCGCGCTATCGCTCGCTGACCCAGCCGAGTCTGCGCCGGAATCGGCGGGCGACTGTCGGTGTTGATCTGATGGGCCGGGCAGCTCGTCTACCAACCGGGCACCGGTGTACAGGGCGCGCGGTGAATCGACAGGGTGCCCGGCGTGCCGCTGTCAAGACACGGATCGGGAGCCAACGCCATGCCTTTGAGAGAAACAGTCGGTGAGAGCAAGGGCCTTCGGCTCGGTATCGCACCGCATGGGTTATGGCCCGAGAACGCCGACGACCTCGACGATGTCGTCGAAACCGCTCGTACCGCAGAGCAATTGGGCTTCGATCATATTGTCGCAGGCAGCCATGTGCTGGCTGGTGAGCTGGGTGTCACGCATGAGCCGCTGATCATGCTGTCGGCCATCGCCGGCGCGACCTCGCGCATCGGCATCGCGACCAGCGTGCTGATCCTGCCGCTGTACAACCCGGTCGTGCTGGCCCATCAGACCGCGACACTCGACCGACTGTCGCGCGGGCGGTTTGCGCTCGGCGTCGGAACCGGTTGGGACCGTGCGGAATTCGATGCCGTGGGAGTGCCATTCAAGGAACGCGGCAAGCTCACAGGCGAGCATCTGGAAGTGCTGGCCGCGTTGTGGCGAGGTGAGGCCGAGCCACGGCTCGGTATCGCGCCGCGCACGGCCGGTGGACCACCAGTTTGGGTCGGCGGAAGCAGCGATGCCGCACTGCGCAGAGCCGTGCGCTTCGGCAGCGCATGGCACGGTCCGGTCGCCGATCCGGCCGAGCTGCGGCGAATCCACAACCGGCTCACCGAGCTCGCCGAAGCATCCGCCATCGAGCGGCAGCCGCTGCGACTGACTTCGGTCGCCTTCGTGGTCCCACCCGGATTCACCGCCATCGGCCGCGATCCAGGACGGTTGCTCGGTGGCGGGCAGCCGACGGCCGCAAGCATCGTCGACGAACTCGGTGCCCTCCACGAAGCCGGACTGCACGCCTGCTCGATCTGGCTGCCGGTGCCCGGTCCCGCATTCGCCGAGGCCGTGGCCTGGGTGGCCCAGGAAGTGCTGCCGCAACTCGACGAGCGCTGACCACTGCTGGTCAGTGACTGAGTGTGGCCACGACGAGCATGAATATCGCGCCGGTGACGGTGCAGGCCAGGGTCAGTCGGGACGGGTGTTCGGCGTGGGCCTCGGGGAGGATGTCAGCGGTGGCGAGGTAGAGCAGGAAACCGGCGAAGTAGCCGAGGTAGAGGCCCACGGTTGCGGCCGGAACCCGGATGACGGTGCCGATCACCGCACCGACTACCGGGGCGATGGCGTCCAACGTGAGCAGGATCAGCGCGCGTCGGTGGGCGCTGCCGTACAGCGTGGTGATGGTGAAAGTGTTGAAGCCATCGGCGAAGTCGTGACAGATGACGGCGATGGCGACCGCGATACCGACGGTGGCTCCGGCTTGGAAGCCCAAACCGATACCGAGACCGTCGAGGGTGCTGTGGAAGATCAGCCCCGCCGCGGCGAGCAGACCGACGGATTCGAAACCGTGCTTGTGTGAACCGAATTCGCCTTCATGGCCGGTGTGGATGGCGACCGCGCGCTCGATGATGTGGATGGTGACAAAACCAACGACGGTGGCGATGAGCGCCGCCGGGACACCGAGCACGATCTCCCCTGATTGCTCCAAAGCCTCCGGTAGCAGGTCGAAGAACACCACACCCAACATGACACCCGCCGCCAGTCCCAGCACCAGATGTTTGCGGTCGCCGATCCGCACCGCAACCAGCCCGCCGACCAAGGTCGAGCACATCGATACCAGCGCGAGCAGAATCGCCATCGGTCCAGCATCGGTCACTCGTCGCCGAGGCGATGCGATATTCGCGCAGTAAGTTCGCTACCTGTTCGCGAAGCCAGCGGCACGACGCATTGGCAGCGGCCGCCATTTCGGGCGCGCAGAGCGTGGATGTGGCCGAGCGGATCAACGCGTGAGCGGGCTACGGCGCACAGAGGGGTGAGCGAGCGACGATTCGCGCCCAGCGGGACCACCCGGAAGCACGCATAGACAACGGTGCGGCGGTCAAGTACCGCTCTCAGCTGGGAGCAGTGCGCCGAGAGTGCACAGACCTGCGGTGATATCGGCAGCGGTGGGGGCGTTTTCCGGGTCGACCAGGTGTTGGATCAGCAGCCCGCCGATCATGGTTTGCAGGACGGCGCCTACTTGCGGGTTCTGCCCACCGAAGAAGTCGGATAGTTCGGTGCGCGCCCGTTCCTGGGCGGCACCCAGTTCGGCGCGCAGTTCGGGGGAGTGCAGTGCCTGGGCCAGACTTTCGCCATTGGCGGTCCAAAGGGCGTGATCCTCGGTGAACGAGGTGGTCAGCTGCTGTAAGAAGTCCTGCAGTCGCGCGACCGGATCCGCGGTGTCGCGGGCGGGGAGTGAATCGAGAATCCGCTGGACCGCATCCGCGCTCGATTCCATCATCGCCTGATTGAGCAGCTTGTCGCGGGTGCCGAAGTGGTAGTTGATGGCGGCCAGGTTGGTGCCGGAGGCGGCCACGATATCCCGCACGGTGGTGCGCGCGTATCCGCGTTCGGCCAGGCACTGCTTGGCCGCGGCGAGCAGATCTTCTCGGGTTCCCACCTCATCAGCGTGGCATACATCTGTTTATGACACACGTTTCAAACAATTGTTTGTGACAAGCGTTTGAAACAACTGTATGTTGAGGGCGTAGCCTGCTCCACCACACAGAAGTACGAGACGACCAATGACCGCACAGCGACCGCTTTCTCCGTTCGAACTCACCTACTTCGGCTCCGAAACCCGACTCGGCAGCGTGCCGACCGGCGGTATGCCGCTGTTCATCGGTTCCACCGTGCACGGCCTGCTGGATGTCGAGATCCTGCGCCGAGTGCTCGACGAACTGACGGCCGACCACCCACTGCTGCGCAGCAAGCCGGTGGCCGATGCCGACGGAACCTTGTATTTCCGCCGGGACGACGCCTACCGGCCCCGCCTCGAGATAGCCGAGGGCGGTGAAGCCGAGTACCTGAATCTGGTGAACGGACCACGGGATTGGCGCGACGGCCTGTTCCGCGCCCATCTACTCCGCGACGGTGAGCGCGATCAGATCGTCCTGGTCATCCATCACGGAATCGCCGATGGCAGGTCGGCTTTCGCGCTACTCGCGCAGATGTGGCAGCGCTACACCGCGCATGCGACGGGAACCGCGCTGCCACAGGCGGATGCCGATCAGGGGTTGCCCGAGGGCATCGATATCCAACTTGCCGAGGTGGTTTCGGATGCGGAGGTAGCCGGGGCACTCGACGGGGTCCTCGCGGCGGCCTCGATGATGGGTCCGGAATCGGCTCCGCGCACCTTGCCGATCGACGGTGACGGGATCGGCGACGATCCGCTGGGCCGATTCGCGGTGCAGCGAATCGAACTGGATACCAAGGAAACCCAGATCCTGATCGACGCCGCTCGCGCGCGCGGGCTTTCGATCAACAGCCTGCTCAGCGGCGCCGCACTCGTCGCATTCCGTTCCCAGCTCGAACCTATGCGGGGAAAGCTCCCGGTATTCTGTGGCCACGCGGTGGACGTGCGATCCGAGCTGAATCCACCGCTGCCCGCGCACGCGATGCTGAATTGTGCGTCCGGTGTTGGCACCTTCGCGCTCGTCGCCGAGAATGCGAGCCCGATCGATATCGCACACGAGGTGGCCGCGGGCATGGCGACCGCATTGGAGCAGCGCGAAGCCCCAATATTTTTGCTCGCCTCACAGCGCGTCCAGGACGCGGCAATTGCCGCGATCTTCGCGGCCCCGCCGACCGTCGCCATCTCCAATATCGGTCGTCTGCCCGCACATTCGACGCCAGCCGGTATCCGCCACATTCGCGACGACGTCTACGCCATGGGCCCCGGCATGCCGCCGAAGCTCACCGCCTTCACCATCGGCGGGCGCCTGACCATCCAGGTCGAGTACGACACCGCCCAGCACAGCCGCGCCCAAATGGGCAAGGTCAGCTTGGCGCTGATCGACGCACTGCAGGGCATTCGCGCCGAATGATCACTCCAGTGACCGACCGCTTCCGCTGAGGCGAATAGTCAACTGGCGCATCCATTTCCGTTGTTTCTTCGGCGGCTGCTCGGTCTTTTCGGTATCGCTGTCCGTTTCGACCTCATAACGGCGGATATAGGCGCCCGCGAACGCCTGCACCGTCGCGGTGACCGGAATCGCCAGCAGCGCACCGGTCGGCCCGAGTATCGCCGCACCCGCAATGACCGCGCCGAATGCCACGGCCGGATGCATATCCAGCGTGGTCGCGGTGATTCTCGGTTGCAGCACATAGTTTTCGAACTGCTGGTACACCACGATGAAGCCCAGAATCCACAGCGCGGTGGACGGACCGTGCACCAGTGCGACGAGTACCGGCAGCGCACCGGCGAGATAGGTGCCGACGGTCGGAATGAACTGGGAGACAACGCCGACCCACAGCGCTAGCGCGAATGCGGAAGGCACATCGAGGATGCGCAGCGCGGCATAGTGCGCGATCGTCGAGCACAGCGCGAGCAGCCCGCGCGAATAGATATAGCCGCCGGTCTTGTCGACGGCGATATCCCAGGCGCGCAACACATGTCGCTGGTGGCGCGGCGGCAGCAACGAGCAGACCGCATTGCGGAAGCGCGGTCCGTCGGCGGCGAAGTAGTAGGTGAACAACAGCACGCCGAGGGACTGGAAGATTGCCCCGACCGCGGCGGTGCCGACACCCCAGGCATTACCGGCCAGCCCGACTAGATAGCGGTCGATGGTGGAACTCCACTCACCAAGATACTTCCGCAGATCATTGCCGGACAGATTCGTCTTGAAGTTGCGATTGGCCCAGTCGACGGCCTGATCCGCGTTTTCGGGCGCGTTCTTGACAAGGGTGGTGACCTGGTCGACCAGTAGCGCGCCGAGCGTCCACACGAATGCGACGGTGCCGACGGCCAACACCAGGAACACCACCCCGGTCGCCAACCCGCGCCGAACCCCGCGCGCGGCAAGCCAATTCACCGCTGGCTCGATGGCAAAGGCAAGGAACAGCGAAACCAGCAGCACCAGTAGGAAACCCTGCAATTTCTGCAGAATCCAGAAGCCGCACACCAGCCCGGCCACCGTCGCCGCCGCGAGCAGGAATGCTCGCAACAGCCACGGCGGCGGCCCTGCGGTCACATCGGCGATGACCACCGCCGTTTCGGCGGGTGGGGATTGCTCTTCATCCGCAGACACATCGCCAAGCTAGCGAACCGGCGACGAATCGGCGTAACGACACGGACTAGATCGTCGAGGCGTCGATCACGAACCGGTACCGCACATCGCTGGCGACGACCCGGTCGTATGCGCCATCGATCTCATCGGCCGAGATCAGCTCGATCTCCGCACCGATTCCGTGGTTGACGCAGAAGTCCAGCATCTCCTGGGTCTGCGCGATACCACCGATCATCGACCCTGCCAGCGCCCGCCGGTATCCGGCGATGGTGAAAGGCTTGACGCTCAACGGCTTCTCGGGCATACCGAGGATCACCAGGGTGCCGTCCAGCCTCAGCAGGCGCAGGTAGCTGTCGATCGGCAGATCGGCCGAGACGGTATTGAGGATCAGATCGAAGTGGTTGCGCAGATCGCGGAAGGTTTGCTTATCGCCGGTCGCGTAGTAGTGGTGCGCGCCGAAGCGTTTGCCGTCGTCCTGCTTGCTGAGCGAATGACTCAGCACGGTGACCTCGGCCCCCATCGCCGCGGCGATCTTCACCCCGACGTGTCCGAGTCCACCCATGCCGATGATCGCGACCCGCTTACCCGGCCCCGCATTCCAGTGCCGCAGCGGGGAGAACACCGTGATACCCGCGCAAAGCAGCGGCGCCGCGACATCGAGTCCGATGCCCTCCGGAATCGACAGTACGAAGTTCTCGGTCACCACGACCTGGCTCGAATAGCCGCCCATTGTGTACCCACCCGGCTGGATGGATGCGTCCACCTGGGTGTTGTAGGTCATGGTGGCGCCGTTTTCGCAGTACTGCTCCTCATTGGCCAGACAGGGACCGCAAACGCCGCAGGAATCGACCATGCAGCCGACGCCGACGCGATCGCCGACCCGATGCTTGGTCACCTCCGGACCGACCGCGGCGACAATGCCCGCGATCTCGTGTCCGGGGACGCACGGGTATTTGGCGCCGCCCCATTCATCGCGGGCGGTGTGGATATCGGAATGGCAGATGCCCGCGTATTCGACATCTATCAGCACATCGCGTCGTCCGAGCTCGCGCCGCTCGATCGTGAGCTTCTCGAAATGCCCATCGGGCGTGGACATCGCATACGCAGCAGCAACGCTCATGCCCGCGCCTCACTGGCGCTCGGCTTCGGCATGCGCGGTGGGCGCCGCGTCATAATTCGCTCACTGCGTTCGCTCATGCGTACATGCCTACCGCCGCAGCGGAGGTTTGCCAAACGCGCCGCCGAATATTGATCTCCGGCCACAATGGAATTGGTCAAGGGCCCAGCCGGAGGCGGGAGAGCGGCATGGACGACGAGCGGCACCGCGCGCCCGAGCGGCAGCGAGAAGGTGGCGGGCGCGCGTTGGCGCTGATCGCGGCCTTCCTGCTCGCCGTGGCCGCGTTCTTCGGCTTCCGCGGTGAACTGCCCGACTGGTCGTCGACCTCTGGTGCGGACAACTCCCCGCCCGCCCTACTCGAGCCGCTGCCGCCGCTGGATCCGGTGGCGGTCGCCCAGGCCGTGGAACCGGCGCTGGTGAATATCAGCACGTCCTCGCGGCCGTTCGGACTCGGTGCGGCCGGATCCGGGATCGTGCTCACCGCCGACGGACAGGTGCTGACCAGCCATCATGTGGTCAAGGGCGCCGAAACCGTGACGGTCACCGATGTCGGCAACGGCGCCGTCTACGACGCGAAGGTGCTCGGCTACGACGGCGGTGCCGATATCGCGCTGCTGGAGCTCAGCGGCGCCACCGATCTGACAATCGCGCGCATCGGCCGCTCCGCCGAGCTGCGCGTGCACGAGGACGTGCTCGCCATCGGCAATGCGGGCGGTGCGGGTGGCACGCCGACCTCGATCCAGGGCAATGTCACCGATCTGAACAGCTCGATCGTCGCGCTGAATTCCTCCGATCTGACCCGCAAAGCGCTGACCGGGATGGTGGAGATCGCGGCACCGGTCACCGCCGGACAGTCCGGCGGTGCGCTCGCCGATCCCGATGGCACGGTGGTCGGGGTGATCACCGCCGCCTCCGGCGAGACCTCGCGCGAGGTCGGGCGCACCCCTAACGGCTATGCGGTGCCGATCGACACCGCGATGCGGGTGGTGGGCCAGATTCGTTCCGGCACGCCCACCGAAACCGTGCACATCGGGCCGACCGCGACGCTCGGTGTACTGATCTCCGACGCGAAACCGAGTGGGGCACGGATCGATGTCGCACTGTACGGGTTGCCGGCTCGCGCCGCCGGGCTCATCGATGGCGATGTGATCACCTCGATCGACGACCGTGACATCACAACCGCGACGGCGTTGCGGGCCGCGATCAATGTGCACAAACCCGCTGACACCGTGCAGTTGGGTGTCCTCGGTCTCGGCGGAGTGCAGCGCAAGGTCACCGTGGTGCTCGCGCTGGGCACACCGAACTAGACCAGCGACAGCCAGTAATCCTGGAACTTCAGGAAGATCAGCAGCAGCACCACGGCGTAGAACACCGCGACGAAGGTCCAGCGCCACTCGACGACGATCCGCATCGGCCCCTGCGCACCAGCCCATAGCTGTTCGGTGGCCACCGCGAGCAGCGGCGTGATGATCGCCCACACCACCATGCAGTACGGGCACAGCGCGCCGATCCGGTACAGGCTCTGGAAGATCAGCCAGCAGATGAAGATCGTGCCGAGCACGGTGCCCACCCACAGCCCGCCCCAGATCCAGCGCGGGAAGCGCACATTGGCGACGGCGAGCACCGCGAGGGTGACGACCACCGAGAAGCCGACGATGCCGATGATCGGATTGGGAAATCCGAATCTGGCGGCCTGTTCGGTGGTCATTACGCTGCCGCAGGACAGGATCGGGTTGATGCTGCACGAGGGCCGGTAGCTCGGATCGGTGAACAGCTTGAACCGCTCGATGGTCAACGTGACCGAGGCGAGCCAGCCGGCCAGCCCGCCGATCAGCAGCACCCAGGCGGACCTGGATGTCGCGGTGTTCACTGGCCCGCGGCGGCGGCGATCGCGGGTGCGAGGCCGCCGGGAACCATCAGTTCCTGGCTGGACTGGAGCTGTTTGCCATTGACGAAGACCGTCGGGGTGGATTTGATTCCGCTGGTCAGCATGTCCTTGGTCTTGGCCCCGATGTACTTGTTGTAGCTGTCGTCCATGATGCACTGCCCGACCGAATCGGGAAGGCCGAGGCCCTTCGCGATGGTGATCAGCTGGTCATCGCTCAGCCCCGCGCTGCCCTCGGCGGGCTGCTGCTCGTACATGGTGGACAACCAGCCGAGGTACTTCGACGGATCCGCCTCGGCGACGCAGTAGGCCGCATTGGCCGCGCGCGAGGAGTACTTCGTAGTGGAGGCCTTGTCCAGGAACGAAATGATGTTGTATTCGACGATGGCCGTGCCCTTGTCGACGGCATCCTTGATGACCTGCGCGTTGGCGGTTTCGAAGGCCTTGCAGGCCGGGCACTGCAGGTCGGCGACGACACGGACGGTCACCTTCGCGTCCGGCTTGCCGATGCGGACCGCACCGTTATCGGTGATGGTCGCGGCGGCCCCATTGGGCAGCTGGCTCGCGGTGGCGGCGATGGACGGGGTGGCACCGAGATCGTTCTTGTCGGCGTTCTTCACCGCGATACCGATGCCGATCGCCGCGATGAGCCCGACCAGCACAACGGCCACGCCCACCTGGATGAGGATCTTGCGGTTGCGGTCGGCGCGCTCCGCCGCCGCGAGCGGATTCGTTTTACCACCCGGTTTTTTGCTCACCGTGCGTTCACCACGCCTTTCGCTTGCCTGCCGGTTTCCTGCCGCCACGATGGTAGATCCGGAACACCCCCGGGGCGTGGACGGGCACGGCCACATCATCCGTGGTCAACCTGAGAGGAACCTTGGTCAGGCCCGGGTGAGCCTGCGCTGCTGATCCTCGACATCGAATAGGGCCGGCGGCCAGTCGAGTTTCAGCCCCGCCAGCGCATCGATGAGCAGTTCGGTGACCACGAGGCGGGTGAACCACTTGTGATCGGACGGAATCACATGCCATGGGGCGTAGTCGGTCGAGGTGCGGTCCAGCACCACCTGGTAGGCCTCCTGATAGGCAGGCCAGTAGCCGCGTTCGTCGATATCGGCGGGATTGAACTTCCAATATTTATCCGGTCGGTTCAGCCGTTCGCGCAGCCGCTTCTTCTGTTCGTCGAGCGAGACGAACATGGCGACCTTCACCAGCGTGGTGCCCTGGTCGACCAGTTCCCGCTCGAAGACGTTGATCTCGTCGTAGCGCGGTTCCCAGACCTGCGGCGGCACCAGATTATGCACCCGCACGACCAGCACATCCTCATAGTGCGAGCGGTCGAAGACACCGAGTTGGCCGGCACGCGGCAGGGCCTTGCGGATGCGCCACAGGAAGTGGTTGCTCTTCTCCTCCTCGGTCGGGACGCCGAAGGAGGCATGGTCGACGCCCTGCGGATCGACCGAACCGATCACGTGGCGGACGATGCCGCCCTTGCCCGCGGTATCCATCCCCTGCAGCACCAGCAGCACGCTGCGGGTATCGCCGGAACGGCCGTTGGCATAGAGCTTCTCCTGCAGATCCGACAGCACGGTGGTGCGTTCGGCGAGCAGCTTCTGGCCCTGCCTCTTGTCACCATTGAATCCGGGCGTACCGGAGGCGTCGAGATCAGCGATGCGCAAGCCATCGGCCCGCAGGGCCTCACTGGGCGGCAGAGACCATTTCTTCGCCATCGATGTATCTTATGGCTGTATTCGTGGCCGCGCCTTCGGCGCGAACGGGTCGCTCGTAAGATTCGCTCCGTTCGGGTGCGCGGATGCTGCGACGTGGCGACTGCCAGTGCCTGGCGACGGTCAGCTGACCTGGGCCAGGCGGAGCAGCTGACCGGCGAAATCCTCGTCGGTGACCGGGGTCAGGGTCAGCTCGTGCGAGGTGCTGAGCAGATAGCGTCCGTCGCCGGTGAAATCGAGCCAGCTGCGGTGCCGGGTGGGCGGCGACATCGGGTTTTCCGGTTCCACGGTCACGGTGATGAAGCCGCGACCGTCCACCGGTTTTCGCAGGGCCTGGCGGAACCGGGCCGCGCGGCGATGGCCATTGGTGGCGCTGTCGCCTTCGTCGGAATTCAATACCGCGTCCTGCGGCTCCCGCATGGGCGCTAGCTTGCCCGGCTCGGCTGGACCGATGATCTCGACCAGATTTTTGCCGAGGTTGCGGGCGTGGGACATGCGCACCGTCACCTTGTCGATATCGGCGATCAGAATGCCCGCGTGGTTGTGCACCACCGCTGCGAAAACAAGGATCCGCTTGGCCCCCGACTCACCGGAGATGGTGATGGTGGTGGCGTCGGTGCGCGCGCACAGCATGAGTGCGGCGGCCAGATCGGCATCGGCCTGGCGAGCGAAACGCTGGGGTAGTCGCAGTGCGGCGTACTCGGATTCGGTGCGGACGGTGGCGGCGGGCGCCAGATTGACCGGGTAGGGGCGGCGGTCCAGACTCGTTTCGTTCTCCCAGACATGCGTGAATTCGTCCGGGGTGAATACCCATTTCACCGTGTGCCCCCGGGATCCGCCCGCGCGATCTGTGGTCCATCGGGTGGCGGGGTGAATCGGGGGACACGGTCGCCGGAGGTGGGCATGATCGGGGTGTAGACATAGGTCATCGTGTCCTGGACATCGGCCTGCGCCGTAGCAGCGGCCATGTCGTGGTCCATCCTGCGTTGTCCGCCGTGGATCGCCTCGGCGGCCGGATCTTCCAGAGCACGATACTGCGGCGGCGGTGGAATCGCCGCTCGGATGGCCTGTGCCGCATCGGAATTGAGCTCCATCAGGCGCTCTACCGCGCGGCAGATATCGTGCGCCTCGGTGCCGGCGCGGACGAATTCGCGGGTGGCGCGCAGTGCGGCATCGGCGGAACGACCAGACCAGTGCGCGAATTCGCGATTTGTGGCATCGGAGAAAGCCTGGAATGCCTCGGCGACCGCGGTGGCATTGGCGCGCCAGGCATCGGCGACCCGGCCGAGAGCCGCGGGATCGATGACCTCGTGCACCAGATCCCAGATCTCCTGGTGCGTAAAGGCGCCGAACAGTTCGCGCTCGGGAGCGTAGGGGGGATCGGTTCCGCCGCTGGCCGATCGGGCGGAGGCGGCGACGGCGCGCTGCTGGACCCGGATGGCGTCGGCGGCTGCCCTGGTGACGGAATCGGCCATGGGTCAGTGGTTTCCGTCGGCCTGTTCGCCGCGCGGCGACTCCAGGTAGTCGGTGATCAGCTGTAGCGCGGCGCGGTTCGCGGCCTCGGCATCCTCGAAACGTTTGCCCGCGGCCAGATAGGCGGCCTTGTACAGCAGGGCGGTCTCCTGGAATGCGGTGACGGTGTCGAGGAATTGAGTGCCCTTGTCGCCGAAGCCTTTTGCCAGGCCGTGGCCCGTCGGCAGATTGGGGAAGCCCGTTACATCGGTGACGAGATGTCCGGTGGCCGTGGCTTTTTGTAGATCCTCGACGAGCTTGTCGCATGCGGCGGCAAGGTTTTCGGCGACATCCTCGGCCAATTCGAAGGGGGCGCCGCCGCTGGTTCCGGTGGCTGCGGCATACAACTGTCTGGCCATCCGCTGACCGGTATCCGGTACCGCCATCTGGGTCGCCCCCTCACGTTCGGTCCACCCACCGTTGCGGGCACTTTACCGCCCCCACCCACCGCCCCGTAACGCCTTATCCCCATCCCCAACCAACACTCCGCCGTAATGTGCCCCCTCACATACGTTCTGGGCATATCGCACACCTTGGTGCTTGGGGTGCAGCGTGTCGTGCGGTGAGTCGGTGTGCGAGGTGTAGCGAAGGTGTGCGGGATGCGCGGAGGTGTGGGGTCAGGTGGGGCGGGTGGCGCTCAGGTATTGGAGGGAGCGGTGGATCTGTTGGTCGATGTCGGTGAGGCCGTGTTCGGCAAAGAGTTCGGGGAAGGTGTCGGTGTCGAAGACGCGTAGACCGGCCCAGCCGGCGACGATTTGGCTGGCGCGGCTGAAGGGCGGGTCCCAACGGTGGCTGGTCGTGATGGCGACGCGGCCGCCAGGGGCGAGGACGCGGATCATTTCGCGGGTTGCCGCAATCGGATCGGGGATCAAATAGAGCGCGCCGAAGCAGCAGACGGCGTCGAAGGTGCCCTCGGCGAAGGGCAGGTTGCGGGCGTCACCGCGGAGGTAGCCGACGCGCGGACCCGCGTTATCGGCGACGGCGCGGGCGAGCATCGGTGCGGAGTAGTCCAGACCGATGGCGTAGCCGTCTCCGTCGAGGGCATTGCTCAGGTAGCGAGTGAAGTTGCCTGGGCCGCAGGCGATATCGAGTACCTTCTGCGACGCGTCGAGACGCAGGGTGGTGACGGCGTCGCGGCGGTCGGCGGTGGTGCTGCGGCCGCTCGCCAGATAGAACAGTGCAGGCCGCCAAGCCTTTTCGTAGATCGCGGCGAGGGCGGGGGCGTTCATGGTGCGTCGAGCGAGGTTCACCGCACCGACCTCGGGTCGGCTGGTAGCGGTGCGGTGACCCGTCTATGACGCTCGACTGGTCCGGATCTCATTTGTGCTCCTCGTCGTTGGGGAGTTCCGATCACGCGATCGAAGTGTCCGCATCTCGAGCTCTCGCATAACCTCCCGGTTCGGGTGCGGTGTGTCGCGCGGCGAGTCGATGTGCGAGATCTGCCGACGGTCTGCCACGTACGCGGAGGGTATGTGAGGCGGCGGCTGGTCGGGCGACGCGGAAGGCAGTTAGGTGCGCTCGACCTCGATGGTCATGCCCGTGGCGCGCAACCGCTCGGTGAGCGCGTCGCCCATCGCGGATGCGGGGGTGAGGATGCCTGCCAATTCGGGCTGCTTCGCACCGTCGAATGCCAGGCACAGTCCGGCCTGTCCGAGCATGACGGCGGTGGCCTGGTAGCCGGGATCGCCGGTGCCGGAGAAGGTCGCCACGTATTTCCCGCCCGAAGACGTGCGCGCGTAGGTCTTCATGCTGAACCAGCCACTGGTGCGCGCCTGTTCGCTCGGTCCGGTGCCGGGCTTGGGCACGATCCGGTCGAGTAGCTTGCGGCCCACCGAGACTCGCGACAGCACCGCACCGGCGGCCATCGTCGCCACGATGCCGCCTGCCATACTGGCGGCCACCAGCGGTGCCGCGGCAGACTTGCCCGCGTTCATCACCTCGCGGTAGCGGAAGTTCTTGCCGTAGACCCAGCCGAGCAGGCCATTGGTGCGGCGCACGATCTTGGTGTTGTGCGCGGCCATGACGAAGGTGCCGACCCATCCGTCCAGGCTTGGATCGATGCTGCTTGCCCGCTGCAGCGCCTGGTCGGTTTGACGGCCGACATCGGGTTCCATCGACTTATCCGGGCTGAGCGAATACGGGTGGCTCATCACCGAACCCTTGGCCGGATCGGCCGCGATGGCCTCCATCATGGCCCGGCCGGAGTCGATGGTGCCCCCGCTCACGCCGCCCTTCAGCGATGCGATCAGCGTGGTGTCCTCGAGCTCGCCGGTGTTGTCCGCGACCGTGCGCTTGTACAGCTGGTACACGCTCAGATCCGACGGAATCGAGTCGTAGCCACAGGAATTCACGATCTTTGCGCCGGTCTCCACCGCCTGCTCGTGATACCCGTCGATCGCGTCCCGGATGAACAGCGGTTCACCGGTGAGGTCGGCATAGTGGGTCCCGGCCTTCGCGCACGCGGCCACCAGCGGCAGGCCGTAGCGCAGGTACGGGCCCACAGTGGTCACCACGACCGCGGCTCGCGCGGCCAGTTCGTCCAGAGCGGCCTGGTCGGTCGAATCGGCGACCACCAGACCCCAATTCGCGGCGGCCGGGCCGAGTTCGTCACGGACCGTGGTCAATTTGTCGAGCGAGCGACCCGCCAATGCGATGCGCGCCTCAGCAGGCGCCGCGCCGAGTAGATACTCCGCGGTGAGCTTGCCGACGAAACCCGTTGCGCCGAAGAGCACTAGGTCGAATTCTCGGTTGTCTGCCATGATCTTCCGTTCGATAGCCGCTGTGGTGGATTATTTGGTGCCGGAACCGCGCGGGGTCGGCTTCTTCGCCCGCGCCCGCGGTTTCTTGGTCGGCGTCGGCTTGCGCTCGATCAACCACTCCCGATGCGCCTTACCCAAATCGGTGACCGGTTCCTCGTCGTAGAGCCATTCGCGGGCGATCTTGTGCCAGTTCGCGGTGCATTCGAGTTGGCCGAGCATGCCGAAGGTGAGGAAGTCGGCGCGCCGGGAGAACAGGTGCTCCGGCGGCAGATTCTGTTGCTTCATCCCGGCGAATTCACTGGCCCGCGGATCGACAGCGAGCAGAAACGCACCGCTTGCCAGCTCCGGGGTAATGGTCAGCTCCTCGTCGGTCAGACACCATTCCGAGGCCGCGAGCACATATTCCAGGCATTCCTCGGCGCCGATCTCGTCCGGCGAATCGATCACGCCACGCTCGATCATCAACTGCCGCAGGTCTTCGGCCCGATCCTCGGCCGCCGCGCGCAGACAGATCGTCTCGAACCGCACATGTCCGGGATCCATCCGATTGAACAGGCCGAAGTCGAGGAAGCCGACCCGGCCGTCGTTGGCCAGCAACACATTTCCCGGATGTGGGTCGCCACAGAATTCGTTGAAGCTGAACAGCGAACCGACATAGAAGCGGTAGATGATCTCGCCCATTCGATTGCGTTCGGTCGCGGGCAGCTGCCGGATCTCCTCGAATCCCTTGCCCGCCACATATTCACTGACCAGCACGCGCGTCGTACTGAGTTCGGGCAGCGACCGCGGCACCATGATGAACGGATGTCCGGCGTAGAGCTCGGCGATCTGGAGTTGGGTATCGGCCTCGGCGTGATAGTCGAGTTCGCTCTCCATATTCAGCCGCAACTCGTCGAGTACGGCGGGCGTCACCCATGGCATCGCCGATTGCAGTACGCGCCGGAACATGGCCAGATTCTTGAGATCGGCGCGCACCGCCGCATCGATGCCCGGGTACTGCACCTTCACCGCGACCTGACGTCCGTCGTGCAGCCGCCCCAGATACACCTGCCCGATCGAGGCCGCGGCAATGGGCTCGGGCTGGAATTCGGCGAATACCGCGTCCAGCCGCTGCCCGAAGTCCTCCTCGATCACCTGTCGCATCGATTCGAACGAGACCGTCGGCGCGGCGTTGCGCAGCACAGCGAGTCGTTTCTGGAAGCGTTCCCGATGGCTCTCCGGTACCAGATCCAGATCGAGCACCGACATCATCTGGCCGAGCTTCATGGCCACGCCCTTCATGGTCCCGAGGACCGTGACCACCTGCTCGGTGGTGCGGATCATGGACTCCTCGGCCATCTTCGCGCGTACGGCCTCCGACCTGCCCCGCATGGATAGGCGTGTGCGCTGGGTTCGGATTACCGAACTGGCTGCCACCGCACCCAGCTTGGTGCCACGAGCAAGCCGAGAAGTCGGCACTTGCTTCGCCATCGAGGTACCTCCATTGGTGCCAGCGGTCGGCGCGACGGGCGCGCAGGCGGTAGCTTGCGTAACCACGTAGCGACCCGCGCAGACCGCCATCAGGCAGAGCGCGGTGACGTGGGACACCCGCGTACCGCTGGGCTTCAGAGTAGCCAACCTCGCGGCGGTGTCGAGACCGCCGTCACTATTTCAGCTAGCGCCCCAGCTAGCGGCCTGTTAGCGCGCGAAGTCGGGCGATTGATCAGTTGGCGATCACGAGCTAGCGCTCAGGCGCCGGTCTGCGGCGGGTCCGGCAGGATGTGCGGCTGTGCGTTGAAGATCGCACGGGAGCCGCCAGCGCGCGCCATGCCCTCGATGGCACTCCAGGCCATCATGGTCAGGTAGTCGATGACTTCCTCGCGCGACATCGCCTTATCCGTGGTCCACCAGTGTGTTGCCAACTGGATGCCGCCGACCAGCACATACGACCACAGCAGCGCGCCCTCGGTCGCGAAGCCGTGCTCGGCGCCGCGATCAATGATGACCGTGGTGACGACCTCGGCGAAGAGTTTCTCGAATTCGGCCAGCGAGGACTGATCGGTCGAGCCGTTGCCCATGATGAACCGGTAGACCTCCGGGTCCTCGTCGACCGTGCCGACGTAGGCGGCCAGGGCCGAACGGACCAGGTGGTACTCGTCCGCGTCGAGGCTGATCGCCTCGTACACCCGCGGCATCAGGGTGCTCTCGATGAACCGCTGCATGGTCGCGTGGACCAGGTCGTTCTTATCCGAGAAGTACCGGTAGAGCACGGTTTTCGAGACGCCGATCTCCGCGGCGATCTCGTCCATGCCCGCATTGCTGCCTCGCGTGCGAATAGCCGCGAGGGTGCCATCGACCAGCTCTTCGCGGCGGTCGATCTTGTGCTGCCGCCATCGGCGCTTGCGACCGTCCGTCCGGCCGGTGCGCACCGCCGCCGGTCGTTCGGCAAGCTCGCCGACATCGACAAGGTCATCGGTGGACAGCGTGAGCTCCCTCGTTTGTATGGGTTCGTGGACCACCAGCTTAGGTCCAGGCAACGACCGACATGCGCGTTTGGGTGTGGGTTGCGACAGGTTGCACATAATCGGGCCATTCGGCGTCGGTTGCGTGTCGCTCGAGATCGGCCGGGAGCTCGGTCGGTGACACACAGCAGAATGGATGTCATGGAGAAAGCTCCCGGCAACACGGCGGCGCGAGCGACGGGCCCGGAGGCGGTAGCGGAGCGTAACCACGAAGGGCCCCGCGAACGCCGCCAATCCAGTACAGCGGTGCTGGATACGCCCAGGTCCGCAGCACCGACCAGTTTCGCGGCCTTCGTCGACGAGGCGGGCAAGCGTCGCGATCTGTTCAAGATGAAGGCCCTGGCCACCGGGTTTTTGGCGTTCGCGACGGCGATCTATCTGTTCTGCCGCTGGTTGGAATCGCGCGGGGCGGGTGATGATTGGGTCGGTTACCTGCGGGCCGCGTCCGAGGCGGGCATGGTCGGCGCACTCGCCGACTGGTTCGCCGTGACCGCGCTGTTTCGCCATCCGCTCGGCCTGCCGATCCCGCATACCGCGATCATCAGGAAGAAGAAGGATCAGCTCGGTGCCAGTCTCGGCGCCTTCGTCGGCTCGAATTTCCTTGCTCCGGATGTGGTCTCGGCGAAGGTGAATTCGGCGCAGGTCTCCTGGCGGGTGGGGCGCTGGATGGCTGATCCCGGACATGCGGGCCGGGTGGCGCAGGAGAGTTCGACCATTCTGCGCGCGGTGGTCGGGGTGCTGCGGGACGAGGATGTCGAGCAGGTGATCGACAACACCATCGTCAAGCGGATCGCCGAACCGCTGTGGGGTCCGCCGATCGGACGGGTGCTTGCTGAGCTGCTCGCCGACAATCGGCAGTTGCCGCTGCTCGACATGCTTGCCGAGCGTGCGCACCAGTGGGCGCTCGGTTCGCAGGAAACGATCGACCGGATCGTTTTGCGGGACGCGCCGCAATGGGCTCCGAAATTCGTAAACATTCTGCTTTCAGAAAGGATCTATCGAGAACTGGTCGAGTTCACCTGGAAGGTGCGGTCGAATCCGGAACACGAGGTGCGGCTCGCGGCGAATCGGTTCCTCGAGGAATTCGCCTACGACCTGCAGCACGACGACGCCATGATCAAAAAGGCCGAGCGGATCAAGGCGCAGATCATGGGTCGCGAGGAGATCACCGGCATGGCCGAGGCGACCTGGCGCGCGGCCAAGCGGCTGATCCTGGAATCCGCCGACGATCCGAACTCCACGTTGCGGCGCAAGGTCGCCGAGAATGTGCAGCAGCTCGGGGAGCGGCTGCGCGACGATGCCGAGATGCGTGCCAAAGTCGACGATTGGATCGACCGCGGCGCGCGGTATCTGGTGGAAAACTATGCCGGGGAGATCACCACTCTGGTCACCGATACGGTTGCCAGGTGGGATGCCGAGGAAGCTAGCAAGAAGATCGAATTGCAGGTTGGGCGTGATCTGCAATTCATTCGCATCAATGGCACCGTCGTAGGATCGCTGGCAGGGCTGGTGATCTACACGATTTCGCATTTGATGTTCGGCGGCTGACCGCCGCGGCGTGAGTTCAGGCCCGGAGGCAGCAGCCTGCGTAACCATGGCGAACTGGGTGGAGCGCGCTGTTACCGGAACGGTGCTAACAGTGTGCTTGCAATAGCTAGCACCCTGCCTTAGAATTGGATACGTACAACCGCCAGAAGGTGAGTGATGGCAGACCAGCCCGAAGGTTCCGCCGAGTACACCGACGATTCGCAGGAGAGATCCAGCGGTGTCGGCGAAAAGGCGGCGCGTGTGGCCAACGCGGCACACGACATCGGAGGTTTCATCAGGGCACAGCGAGAAGCCGCGCAAGTCTCGTTGCGTCAGCTCGCCACGCTGGCGGGAGTGAGCAATCCGTACCTCAGCCAGATCGAGCGCGGATTGCGTAATCCGTCCGCTGAAGTACTCGCGCAGATCGCAAAGGCACTGCGGGTCTCTTCGGAGGTGTTGTACGTACGGGCTGGCTATCTCGAGCAACGGCCGCACAGTCCGGTCCGGGATGCCCTGCTTGCCGATACGTCGATCAGCGAGCGGCAGAAGCAGGTGCTGCTGGAAATCTATGAATCGTTTCGCCGGGAAAACGGAGGAAGCGAGCCAGGGGGGAACGAGTGGGACAGCGACGTTCCGAGCACATCACCAACTCCGCCACGCCAGGAGAGCGAAGAATGACCGAAAACGCAACCATCAAGCCACTGTTCGCAACCGTCGGTGCCGGTGATGCCGTGTACACCGCGGTTGTCGACGCCGTCAGCCAGGTGCGTGAGCGCGCCGCCACCGCCGATGTCAGCGGTCGCGTCGAAGAGGCGCGCGAGCGGTTCGCCAACGTACCCGCCGATGTCCGGGCCCAGTTCGAGACGCTGCGCGAGCGGCTGTCCGGACTGCCCTCGGAGTTGCCGGAGGACCTCGCCGAGTTGCGCGAGAAGTTCACCCCGGAGGAGCTGAAGGCGCTCGCCGAGAAGTACTACACCCAGGTGCTCGACATCTACGCGGATCTGGCTGTGCGCGGCGAGGAGACCGTCGAGCGGCTCCGCGCCAACCACCTGGTCGAGGATCAGATCGAGCGCGTCGAGACGCTGTACAAGGATGCGGCCAGCCGCGCCGAGGATGCCCTCGCCAAGGTCAACGAGTTGATCGGCCGTCCGGTCAAGGAAGAAGACGAGGCCGAGGTCGAGCCGGTCGTCGAGGCCGAGGTCATCGATGTGACCACCGAGACCGCGCCCGCCACCGACGGCGCCGCCGCCAAGAAGGCTCCGGCCAAGAAGGCGCCCGCCGCCAAGAAGGCTCCGGCCAAGAAGGCGGCCCCCAAGAAGGCCTGACGCCCTTACCTTCTCCACGCCGACGGCCCCGCACACCCGACGTGTGCGGGGTCGTTGCTTCTATGATGGGCTGGTGGACACAGCGCACGGATTGGCCAGCTGGATCTTGTACGGGCTGCGGCTCTTGGCGCTCGGCGCGACGATTTTCGCGCTCATCCACGCCATCCGCCAGCGTCCCGACGCCTTCACCGCGGTCGACAAGCTGACCAAACCGATCTGGATCGCGATCCTCGGTGCCGCGCTGTTGTTCCTGCTGCTGTCGCTGAGCGTCACGAGTTTGCTTGCGCTGGTGTCGATTATCGCGACCGGCGTGTACCTGGCCGATGTGCGGCCGAAGGTGGACGAGGTTCAGCGCGGGCCGCGCTGGTAGTAGTGCGCTCGGTTGAGCTGTCGGGGGAGTGCGGCGCTCGCGGTTGGCTGCGTCGTGCTCGGCACGTCCGCCAACTACTCCCCGGAACGAATGATCTCTTCGATATTGCGCTCAGCAAGCGCACAGATCGTCAACGAGGGGTTCACTGTTCCGGTGCTGCCGGGTAAAGCCGCCCCGTCCATCACGTACAGGCCTCGATAACCACATACCCGACCGTACGGGTCCGTCGCGCGTCCGATCACCGCGCCGCCCAACGGATGTGAGGTGAATGAGGCGTCCGCCTCCAAGGCCGGTTGGGCGATGGACGGGCATTGGCAGGTCGCCTTGTTGTTGACTTCCCGCGCTCGCGCCAGGTAGTCGGTGGCACCGTTTGCTGGCCACTGCAGCGCGACGCTCCCGTCGGTCGGGTTGTAGACGAAACGGCCGCGCGTGTCGTCGAGCACAATGCCCAGCGACGCGACGATACCGATGTCGAAGGGCGTCGTGCCGGGGACGAACCAGTTCTCCAGCGACACGGGTGCGCCCGCCTCGTCCAGAATCCGGCTCGCGGACGGCGTGCCCTGCGTACCGACCTCGAGCGAGTTCGCAGGCCGCGCCAAGGCGACGTCGCCGTTGCTGCCCCAGCCTTCGCCGATATGCTCGTTCAGGTTCGGCAGCGCTCCGGTTTCCCGCGCGCATACCAGCAGCTCGGAGGTGCCGATGGAGCCCGCGGCGAGGAACAGCTTGTCGCAGGTCAGTGTTCGTATGCGGAGCACCTCGCCGGTAGGTGCGAGTTTGGTCACGGTGACGGTATAGCGACCCGACGCTCCCGGTTCCTTGGCGACGGCGTCCACGCGATGGCCGGGATAGATCTGGGCGCAGCCGGTGTCCTCGGCATAGCGCAGGTAGTTCTGGCTCAGATCGAACTTCGCGCCGTTGGAATTGCCGAGGTTCGAACAGCCGACCGTCGCCGACGGCATCGATCGTCCGGTCAGCTCGTCGCGGATGACGTCCCAATTCCAACTGCCGTCGATGCGCTGCGGCGTGTAGCCGGCCGCGCGGACCTGCTCGTCCCAGGCCCGCGAGTGGGTGAACGCGAAAGAGTCGTAGATATCGTTCGGTATCGAGCTCAGCCGCAACGTATTTCGGACCCTGGGGTAGTAGACGTCGTGCATCTCGCGGTAGTCGACCACACCCTGGAACACGCTGTCGAAGAACCGCTGCTCCGGCTCGATCATCACTCCGGTGAACACCACCGAACCACCGCCCACGCATGCACCGTGCCACACGTCGATACCCGGATAACTGGAAACGTCGAGGACCCCGCCGAACGGATCGATTTGCACCGGGATCTTGTTCACGCCGGTAAAGGTGGCGCGGTGCCAGAAGCCGCGGCCATCCGGAATCGTGTCGGTGGCGAAGATGTTGCGCCACGGATCACTGGGCCAGCGCGACCCCCGCTCGAGCACCGCGACCTGGGTCCCCGACTGCGCCAGACGCAGGGCGGTGATCGACGCCCCGAATCCCGATCCGATGACGATCGCAGGCACATGATCGGCCGGGTCCGGCAGCGGCGCGAAGATCTCCGGCACCAGCGTGCGGTACACCGACGATCTCGGGCTCGGGCTGTAGTCATCGGCCCGCGCCGCAAGCGTGCTTCCACTCGCAAAACCCAGCATCGTCGCCAGGCCAGCGCCCTTGACGAAACCGCGCCTGTCCATGGTGCCTCTCACCCGATCCGAAAGTTGCTCCAGCAGCCGATAGCTCCAGTCCGTCCATAGCGGCTATCTATCATATGAAAAGGGGGAGTCGGAGGTGACAACATGTGGATACGCGTATGGATCCGGTGGCTGATGATGCATGGCGTGCCACGGTTCTACCTCCTGTGGGCGGCGCGTCGGGGCGATCCCCTCGGACAGATCGCGGTCGGTCCGGATCGTTTGCTCGGCTCGTCGCAGTACATCGAGGAGATCCGCCAGCGAGGCCGGATGCCCAAGGTGTCGGGTTTGCGCGTGACCGCGGACTACGAATTGTGCCGACTCATCCTGCGAGACCGTCGCTTCAGCGTTGTCACGCCCAACCATTCGGCCTTGCCGAAGCCCATCCGCTGGGTGATGACCAAAACGGATCCTGGACTTCCCAACCTCGCGGAGCCACCCTCGATGCTGGTGACCGATCCGCCCGACCACACCCGGTACCGACGCCTGGTCGGGCAGGCGTTCACCCCGAAGGCGATCGCCAAACTACGGGAGCGGGTTGTCGAAGTGACCGATGACCTGCTCGACCGCCTGGAATCGGAGCCGCGACCGGATCTGATCGTCAACTTTTCCGCACAGTTGCCGGTCGCGATCATCGCCGAGATTCTCGGGTTGCCCGCGCATATGCATTCGACCCTGCTGAAGTGGGGAGATTCCGGTGCACCGCTGCTCGAACGCGGCCTGAGCTGGAGCACCTACCGCCACGCCATCGACGACTTGGCCGAGGTGCAGCGGTACTTCGACCAACACCTCGATGGACTCACCACCCAGCCGGGCGAAGATGTGCTCAGCATGCTGGTGAAGGGTGGTGAGCTGACTCGCCGCGAGCAGATGGCCAATGCGGCGCTGCTGCTGGACGCCGGATTCTTGACGACGGTGAATATGCTCGGCAACGGAATCGCCCTGCTGACAAGCCATCGTGACCAGCTGGAACTGCTGGCGGCGCGGCCGGAGCTGTGGCCACGCGCGGTCGAGGAAATCCTGCGCTACGACGGACCGGTGCGGATGACGGGCCGAGTCACGAACTGTGAGGTTCACATCGCCGATCAGCGCGTCGAATCCGGATCCCTGGTCCTGCTGTCGTTGGCGGGCGCAAACTACGACCCCGCCGTCTTCCCCGATCCCGAACGATTCGATGTGACCAGGGCCAACGCCGCGGATCATCTCGCGTTCGGCAGCGGGTTGCATGGTTGCCTGGGCGCCACGCTGGCCCGATTGGAGGGCTCCATCGCGCTGCGAGCCCTCTTCGAGCGGTACCCGGATCTGTCTCTGGACGGTCCGCCGATACCGCATCCCCTGCGCAATCTGCACGCCTACCGCTCCATGCCCGTCAAACTGAGTGCTTGAGCCGGTCGCGGCTGAGGTTGGGGATGGCCGTATTGAGCGCTCGCGGTCTGCGCGCGGTGGTCGGCTAGTCGGGAGATTGGGCTCTCGGCCCCAGAGGTAGCTGGGCGACGGGTGCTGGGCGGGAATTCGGTGGGTGGCGGGTGCTGGGCGGGAAAATTCGGCAGCTGGCGGACGCCGGGCGCGCGAATTCGGTGGGCGGCGGGTGCTGGGCGGGAAATTCGGCAGCTGGCGGATGCCGGGGCGCGCGAATTCGGTGGGCGGCGGGTGCTGGTCGGAGATTCGGCTGGGCGGCGGGAATGGATTTTCGATCGACTTGGAGAGATCTGGTCGGAGGAACGGAGATTCGATTCGAGTGTGGTCCGCAGGTGGGCGCAATGGTTGGTTCGTGCTGGTGACGGCAGGTTTGAACCTTCGAGCGGTTGGGCGGATGGGCCCGGATTTGTGATCGGTCACAAGGATGGGCGGGGAGAAGTGGGGATAACTTTTGGGGTGCTTGCACTAGCAAGCACGGCGGTTTGCGTTTAGTGTATCGGGGAGTAACACAAAGGAGTGTCCGATGCGTGCAATGCCGCCTGCGCTGGTGGACTTCCCTGGTCGGGTCCGGGGGTTGCTTCACACACACCGCGCCAACCTGCGGTCGCGTACCTATGCGACCGCGGCCTTCAATCCGCCGACCGGGCCGTATGAGGTCGTTCCGGTGGTCACTCGGGATGGTGCGCGTTTGCGCGTACACGTCTACGGACCGGCCGATGCGCAGACGATCGTGCTGGTACACGGCTGGACCTGCGCCATCGAATACTGGAATGCGCAGATCAACGAGTTTGCCGATCAGTACCGCGTAGTCGTCTACGACGTGCGCGGTCACGGCGAGAGCGAACTCGGCTCCAGCCCTCTGACCACCGATCTGCTCGCCGACGATCTGGCCACTGTGCTCGATGCCACACTGCGCCCGGGCGAGCGGGCGGTTGTGGTCGGCCACAGCCTCGGCGGCATGACCCTGCAGGCCTGGGCCGGACGTTATCCGGACCGAGTCGCGAAGCAGGCATGCGCAGTACTGTTGACCAACACTGCGCCGGGGCGACTGATCGCCGAGACGACCGTCCTCCCGTTCCTCAATGCCCCACTCCCGTTGCTGAATTGGCGAATCGCGCTGCCGTACGCCCTCGGCCGCCTCGGCCTCGGCGCCGCGCTCGTCTTCCCGCCGATCGCCCCGGTGAAGTGGGCGTTCGCCCGACAGATCATGAGCTCGCGCTCCACCGGCGACGTAGTCGACTACAGCCTGGCGGTCGTCCGCTCCTGCCCCGCCCGCGTCCGTGCGAAATTCGGAATCCTGCTCGCCGAACTGGATCTCGGCGAATCGGCCCGCAACCTCGTCGTACCGACCACAATCCTGGCCGGCGAATTCGACGATATGACCCCGCCGGTACACGCCGAGCGAATCGCCGAAATGCTCAGGGAGACAGGCAGCCTGGTCAAGTACGAGGTGCTCCCGCAGGGACATCTGGGAAACACCGAGATGTACGAGCGGTTCAACGAGGAACTGGTTCTGATCCTCGATTCGATGCGTCAGCTCGCCAAAGCAGCCGGGTAAGGGGTCAGGAGAAGACCACGGTTCGGCGGCCGTGGACCAGGACGCGGCCCTCGAGGTGCCAGCGAAGGCCGCGGGCCAGGACTACGCGTTCGATATCGCGGCCCTGGCGGACCATATCGCGGACTTCGTCAGCATGGTCGATGCGGATCACGTCTTGTTCGATGATGGGACCCGCGTCGAGTTCGGCGGTGACGTAGTGACAGGTCGCCCCGATCAGTTTGACGCCGCGAGCGAAGGCCTGATGGTAGGGCCGGGCGCCGACGAACGAGGGCAGGAAGCTGTGATGGATATTGATCGCCTTGCCTGCCCAGTGTTCGCACAGTTCGGCGGGCAGCACCTGCATGAAGCGGGCCAAGACGACGGCGTGCGGGTCGTGGGCGTCGACCAGGGCGCGGACTTCCTCGAAGGCGGGGCCGCGTTCGGCCGGATCCTTCGGGAAGGGCACGTGGTGGAACTTCACGCCGTGCGCCTCGGTCATCCCAGCGAGGTCCGGGTGATTGCCGATCACCGCTTCGATGGTGGCAGGCAGTTCACCGCTCGCGGCACGACCGAGCAGATCGTGCAGGCAGTGGCCGTCTTTGCTGACCAGTAGTACGGCTCGGCGACGCTCACCGGAGTCCAGCAGTTGCCACTCTGTCTCCGTGCCGAAGTCGGCCGCGACTCCGGCGAACCGGTCGCGCAGTTCGGCGATGCCGAACGGCACCGTCGACGCCTTGATCGCCTGACGGGTGAAGAACCAGCCGATATCCGGATCGGAGTGATAACCCGCCTCCACAATGGACCCCCCGAACTCCGCGATGAAGGAGGTGATCCTGGCGATGATGCCGGGACGGTCCGGGCACCCGAGGGTGAGCACGTAGCGTCGGTCGTCCGAGGCAGGTGGAGCGGAACTCATGGGCTCATCCTCCCAGGTCGAGTATGTGCAATTCGCACCACCTGCGGGACCAGGTGTTGAGCGACCTCGCCGCCGAGAAAGCGCTCTTGGCGGGCCGCTGTCGGTGTTTGCCTCCACCGAGACATGCTGATCTTGAAATCGTCGGCCCCGACCCGTGCCCGGAAAACCCGCAGCGACCCACCTACAACTCGTAAAACGGCTCCGCATAACGGAATTCACCAGTGATCTGCGAGTCATACGCCGACAGCGTGCGCACCTGGAAGTGGGAAACCCAGGCCGGTTCGTTCGGCGTTATGCCGAGGCGGGCGGCGGGCAGGAAGCCGAACTGGGGGTAGTAGTCGAGGTGGCCGAGCAGGCCGATCAGGGGTTCGTCGAGGGCGTCGGCGGCGCCGAGAGCGGCGTGCATCAGGGCCGCGCCGACGCCATTGCCCTGATGTTCGGCCAGGACGCCGATCGGGCCGAGGGCGAGCACCGGGAACGGGCCGACACCCGCTCGGGTGAGGCAGACGTGGCCGATGACGGTGTCGTGTTCCACCGCGACCATCGATAGGGTGGGGATCCAGCCGGAGTCGCTGCGCAACCGGGTGACGAGGTCGACCTCGGGTGGGTCTTCGGTGAGTGCGGCCGTCTCCCGGTCGTTATCGGCGTTCGCGTACTGCGGTCCGAAGGCGCTGCGGTGGACGGCCGCGATCGCGGCGGCATCGTCGGCGCGTTCGCGACGGATCAGCACGGTGTCTTCTCCTCCTGAACGATTGGGCCATCCGCAACTGCGCAACACCTCGGCCGTGCAGTCGCAAGCGCTGTCTAGCTCCACCGACACTATCGAGTGTGCGCGATGTGTCGGAGGCACGCAACGGAATTCGCCACCGGTGTGCCAGACTCTCACCTTGTGGCAAATTCCGCGTCGCTGACCAGGGCCGAAGTGGCGGCCATGATCGATCACACGCTACTGGCGCCGGAGGCGACGGCCGCGGAGGTGGACGCGTTGGTCGCGCAAGCACGCGAACTCGGCGTCTACGCGATCTGCGTATCGCCGTCCATGCTGCCGATTCGGGCATCCGGCGTGGTGGTCGCCACAGTCGCCGGATTCCCTTCTGGAAAGCACCATTCGCTCGTCAAGGGCGCCGAGGCGCGCCTCGCGGTCGAGCAGGGTGCGGCCGAGGTCGACATGGTGATCGATGTCGGAGCCGCGCGCGCAGGCGATTACAGCGCGGTGCTGTCCGATATCGTGACGGTGCGTGAGGCTATGGGGGATCGCGCGGTGCTCAAGGTGATCATCGAATCGGCGGCGCTGTCCGATGCCGCGATCGTCGAGGTCTGCCGCGCCGCCGAACGTGCCGGCGCCGATTTCGTGAAGACCTCCACGGGATTCCACCCCTCCGGTGGTGCCAGCGTGCACGCGGTCCAGTTGATGGCCGAGACCGTCGGCGGACGTCTCGGTGTGAAGGCCAGCGGTGGCATCCGCACCTGCGAGGCCGCCGCCGAACTGATCGCTGCGGGCGCGACTCGTCTCGGACTGTCGAAATCCCGTGCGGTGCTGGAGGGTTTCCCGGCCTGATGCCGAACGCGTCGTCGAAGCATGCCGAGCGTGTGGGCTAATTCCTCTGTTGATTGCGATATCTCGGTCGGATCGCGTATGCCGCTGGTTCGACCGCGACGACGACCGCCACCGCGGGCGGTCGTCGCGGGCTTGATCCGCTCGTGCCCCTGCTGCGCACCGTCGGCAACCCAGACCTGCGTTGCTGGCGGACCTGGGTACAGCAAACGTGACTGATGACGCGGCGGCGGTCGGTCGAACCGGATGGAACCGAGGCCTGGGTCGGGCGTTGCATGGCGGATCCGACTACGGACCCCGGGGATTCGACAACCCAGCTATGGAAATGCCTACCTAGAACGCGTTTTCACCGACCGAAAGTCCGCTGCACCGCGCGGCCCGATGAGCCGCCTCAGCAGCTGACATTGCCGTTATTCTGCGCGGCGGGCAGTTCGGTGCGCCCACCGGCCAGCTTCACCACGACGCCGTTATCGGTGACCTTGACATCGGTGGCCTTCAGGCCCAGCGGGTAGCTCTGCAGACTCTGCGTGAACACTTCGACGATGCCCGACACCACATCGGTCGGTATCCCCATGCCGAGCAGCGCCGCCGACTTCGTCTCGATCTGCACGGTGCCGTCCTTGATCTCCGGCTTCACCTGCAGCTGCGCGAGTCCGCCGAGCACATCCAGGGTCAGCATCCCGGTCGACGATGCGGACGACACGCCGCTGACCAGGCCGCCGAGCGTCTCCCGGATGCCGTCGTTGCCCCAGGTGACGTCGGCTGAGGAGCTGCCGATGGTGCCGCCGCTGCCATTATCGCTGATCTCGACGTCGTTGAACTTGGCGTGCACCACCATGCCGACGGCCGGACCGAACTTGGAATCGTCGCTGTTCACCTTCAAGTGATCGACCTTCCCGTCGATCCAGGTGATCAGCATCGGCTTGGCTCCGAAGCTCACATCGATCTTCGAACCCATATCCTTCTCGAACTGTGTGCTGATGCACCGCGAAACCTGGTAGCGCGCGTATGCCTCCCCGCCGACCAGCACGGTAGCGAGCAGAATTGTGACCACGACGAGCGCGATCACGAGTGCCCGCCGGTTGACCGCCCGGGGCGGTGGGCTCTGCGTTCCTGTGTTCATGGGTCGCTCGTTGGGCTGGCTCATGCGCTCGATTCTTCCCGACCTTTCTGTGCTCGCTATGAGGGCGCTGTGAGGGGTTCGATTGTGACATGTGACACAGAATTCGAGCGTAGCCTGGTCGACATGGCTGGCGATGCGGCGGGCCGTGCACGCGATTCCGCCGAGCACGGGTGGCGTGTGCTGCGGCGATTGGCTGGGCGCCATGCCGGGTTCTTTACTACCAGGCAGGTGCTGCGCGCCGGATGTGAGGCGCGTGTTCGCGTCGGTCTGGGCGACGGCTCGGTGTCGCGAGCCGGGGTCGGGATTTTGCGGTTGGCCGAGTGGCCCACCGGCCCCCTCGACGAATACGCCATGTGGGCGGCTTGGTTCGACGGGGCCGCCGCGGTATCGCATCAGAGTGCTGCGGAGTTGCATGGACTCGGTCGACTACGGCCGCGATTCCTGCATTTGTCGGTCGGTTCCGGACGACCGCCGGTCACCCCGCGACTGGTGGTGCTGCGCCGCCCGCTGATTCCGGCCGATCTCGAATCCGCGGGCGCATTTCTGGTGACCACGCCGGTGCGCACGGTGCTCGATCTGGCCGAGGCCGATATCGGGCAATCCGCATTGGATGAGGTGGTCGGCGATGCGGTTGCCATCCATCGCTGCGATAGCGACGAAATCCGGTCCGCGAGTGTGCGACTACCGCCGCGTGCGGCGGCACGGGTGCGCCGGGCCCTCACCGCTGTGTGATCGGCGCGGTGAAGTCGCGAATGATCCGATTCGGCTATCAATTCGGTCGATCTCCGGTTTTGCCCGGCGCGCAATCATGGCAGGGTGACTGACCATGGGGACGGTAGGTCAGGGCAAGTGGGATCTCGTCTTTCCGTCCGGAGCGCCCGAGCGCATCGGCGATATGTTCGCCACCGCCGTGGTCGCCGATGCGGTGCGCAGATATGACGCCGACCTCGCACAACAGGTCGAAACCTGCCGTGACTGGCGCTGCGGCTACCGCGGCATCTTCCGTGGCCTGACCGCGCTGGCCGCGAGCTCGCCCGCGGTGTCGGTGGGGACCGCGACCGACGGTTTGCGGGCCGCACGCCAGCTGCTGCGTTTCGTGACCGGGCACACGATCGCACCGCTGCACAGCGTCGACATCGATGCGATCGCCACACCCGATGGACTCCAAACCGGTCGGATCGACGGTACTGCGAAACCTGCCCCCAGACTCGAAATCCCGTTCCGTGGAGAACTATTGGCCGAAGAGGCGCTGTGGCAGCAGCTGACCGACTGGCGTCGCCGCGGCATAATCGAGCCTGCCTTCGCAGCGGCGGTGGAGCGGGTGATCGATCATCCGGAGTGGTTGTCGCTGCCGGGTTTTCGAGTGATCGTGACCGGGGCGGCGGCCGAACTCGGTCCGCTACGGCCGCTATTGCACTGGGGCGCTGACGTTCTCGCGATAGACCTACCCGGAGCGCAGCGATGGCGCGAGATTTCGGACCTCGCGAAGGCGGGAGCGGGTCGGCTGCGCTACCCCGTCACGGCGGGACCCGGCGCGGATATCACCAGGCAGTTCCCGGCATTGGTGCACTGGATCCGCGCCCAGTTCGACCGCGACGCCCGCCCGGTATTCGGCCTGTACGCGAATGGTCCCGGACCGCAAGGGGTTCGACTGGCCGCGGCCATGGATGTCCTCGTCGAGGATCTGCTCGAGCACCGCGATGACGCCGCCATCGCATACCTCGGTTCGCCGACCGACTGCTATGCCGTGCCCGAGGACGTCATCGCGGACGCTCACGCCCGTCTGCGCGAGCGCGGCGTCGGCCCGCACCTGTTGCGCGTGCTCACCGCATCAGCCCTGTACCGGCCCAACTACCGCACCACGAACCCCGACCACCTCGGCGCGACCTGGAGCGTCGCCGACACACTGCTCTCCGCCGAGGGGCCGAATCACGCACTGGCCCAACGCCTCCTGCGCTGGCGCACGGTCCTCGCGCACACCGCGGGCCGCACGGTCTCATGTGTCGTCGCACCACCCGCCATGACGAAATCCCTCCGCGCCCAACGCTCCCTCGCCGCCTCCTACCGCGGCGCCCGGCACTTCGGCATCGAAGTCTTCGAGCCCGACACCGCCCGAACTCTGCTGGCGGCCAAGCTCGTTGCCGATCTCTCCGCCCCACCCGAAGCCGACTCGAACCCCGAGAACATATTCGTGGCCGGTGCCGCCCACGGCGGCCTCTGGCGTCAGCCCTTCGAGCCGACCTCGATCCTCCCGCTCGCGGCGCTGACCGGCTATTTCCGCACGCTCCTCGGCCGTCCCTGACGACCGAGGCCGATCGCCGCCGGGTCTTCTCGGGCGCGCGTCGCCGACCGAGAAGCCCCCGCCACCAGTGCCACCTGATCTTGATCTAAGGCGTTGAGTTGGGGGCGACGACGGGCCAGGGGACCGAGAGCACACAGTCGCGCATGCGGCGGCGATAGGTGCGGACCGGGTAACCCTCCTGGCGGAGGGTCTCGGCCGCTGCACGCCAGCGCACTCGGGGGCCGAAGGGGGCGAGCGGCGCGGCACGAGCCCACGCGCGATCAGCGGCCGTCAGCAGCGCGTGGATCGGTTCGCCGGGAACGTTGCGGTGGATCAACACCTTCGGCAGGCGCTCGGCGATATCGGACGGACGTTCGACCGTGAACGGATCCCACGCCAGGGTGAGCGAGAGCGGTCCGGATCGATCCAACAGCACCCAAGCGCAACGCTTGCCCAGCTCATCGCAGGTGCCGTCGACGAGTAAACCGGCCGGATCCATCCCGGACAGAATGGTGGCCCACGCATCGGGAACGGCCGGCTCCGGATATTGGCGCAGCACATTGAACGCGCGCACCAGCACCGGCCGCAGTCCGGCCAATTCGAAGCCGCCGCGCGCGAAGGTGACGCCGTCGCGGGCGGGCACCACACGTTCCGGATCGATCTCGAGCCCGACCACCCGCACGTCCGCGCGGACGGTGCGCAGGCGGGCCGCCAACTCCAGCGTGGTCCACGGACTCGCCCCATAGCCGAGGTCGACGACCAGTGGATCGGCCGCATCGCGCAGTCGACCGGTGACCAACTCGTCGTGGATCAGCCAGCGGTCGCTACGTCGTAATCGATTGACACCAGTGGTGCCCCTGGTGATGGTGCCGACCGGCCTCAGCGGGTCGGGTTTTGCTCTTCCAGCCACTTCACGGTCTGCTCGGCCTCGCCGCGGAACAGGTCGACCAGGTTGACCAGCATCAGCTGTTCGAGTCGCGGGCCGACCATTGGGATGAACACCTTGGCCTCGGAGGAGAATCGCATGGTGCAGCCGGTGTCGGTGGGGAACAGGCGAATGGTGCCGCCGAGGCTGCCCGGCCCGGCCGGAATGGAGGCCGAGAACTTGCCGACCGACTCGTTCTCGTCGAACGGTCCCCAGCTCTCCTTGCGGGTGATGACCATATCTTTGCGCATGACCGCCTGCGCGATCTCCGGCAGCATGTCGCGCGGCAGGATGTGGTTCAGCACGACATCGATACCCGAGTCGCTGACATCGAGGCTCGCGACTTCGTTACCGGGCGCTATTTTCGACATCTCCGCGCACCGGTCTTCCCAGTACTCCCGGGTCGACATCGCCGCGTACAGCTCCTTGGTGGTGTGCAGCGGGAAGCGGGCTGAATAGTCCAGTCGGCGAGCCATGAGGGTGTACGTTACCGGGACCGCATGCCGCCGCATCGCTCGGCGGTGGGTCTGGGGATTCGCCACAACTCCACACTCACGCCACGCGGAATCAGCACATCGTGTTCACTGCCCTGCCGACCAACCTCAGTGCTTGCCGACCCAGTTGTTCGTGAATTCTTCCTCGTTGGCCAGCAGTTCGGTCAACCGCTCGGCGATCGCGGCCTCGATCTTTCCGCCGAACAGCGGAATCTTCACCTCGATGGTGCCCTTGGTCTGTGCCACCGAACCGGAGCCGTCGGCCGTGAGCTCGATTGTCCCGTGGACCTCGGCGGGCGCACCCTCGACCCGCGCGGTGAAGGTGGCCGAATCGCCGGTCCAGCGCTCGGTGCGCGGGATGATCAGATCGCCGGGCCGCACCGCGGTGATCGCCGGCGGCAGCAGTTCGGCGGCGATGATCTGCGCCATCTCGACAATGACCTGGTCGCCGTTGGCGGTGACCGAATCCAGCCGGGCTTTATCGCCACCCACCTCGGCGATGCGGTCCTTCCAGTACTGCTCATCGGCGAAGGCCGCGCGTACGGCGGCAACCGGAGACGAGTAGTGAGCCGTGTACGCCAGGGGTGTAGCCATGGTCGAACAGGCTACCGTCTGGGGCGTGCGAACTTCACGGGTGGTGTCGGCGGACCAGCTGCGCGAGCTGCTGGTCGATAGCGGTGCGCGGCTGCGCGAATCGGTGCGGCTGGCCGAGCTGACTACATTGCGGGTCGGCGGTCCGGCCACGGTCGCGGAGTGCGCGACGACCGAAGCGCTGATCGCGACGGTCCGGACGCTGGACACCGCGGGCATTCCAGTACTGCTGCTCGCGGGCGGATCCAACCTGCTCGTCGGCGACGACGGCTTCGACGGTGTGGTGGTCCTGGTGCGCAACGAGACGGTCGAGATCGGCGCGGACAGTGTGGTTGCCGAAGCAGGTGCGAACTGGGACGCGGTGGTCGCGGCCACGATCGAGGCCGGTCTCGGGGGGCTGGAATGCCTGTCGGGCATTCCCGGATCCGCCGGTGCGACGCCGGTACAGAACGTCGGTGCGTACGGCGTGGAGGTCGAGAGCCTGCTGCGCCGGGTGCGCCTGCTGGACCGCGCGAGCGGTGAGATCCGCTGGGTCGAACCGGCCGAACTCGGCTTCGGCTACCGCACCAGCGCCCTCAAGCATCGCGATACCGCCGTGGTGCTCGAGGTGGACTTCGCACTCAATCCCGACGGCTCGAGCGCACCGTTGCGCTACGGCGAACTCGCGAACGCACTCGGCGCGGACAATGGTGACTCCCGTCCCGCCGACCAAGTCCGGGCGGCGGTGCTGAAGCTGCGCGCGGGCAAGGGCATGGTCCTCGACCCCGCCGATAACGACACCTGGAGCGCGGGCTCGTTCTTCACCAATCCGGTCGTTGCGAACCATCGGGTCGAGCAAGTGAAGGCTGCGATCACCGCCCATGTGGGCGATGTCACGATCCCGACCTATCCGGCTTCCGACGGCGTCAAATTCTCCGCGGGCTGGCTCATCGAACGGGCGGGTTTCGCCAAGGGTTTTCCGGGCCCGGACGCCCCGGCCCGGCTGTCTACGAAACATACGTTGGCCTTGACCAACCGCGGCAGCGCGACCGCCGCCGATCTGGTCGCACTGGCCCGTACGGTCCGCGACGGTGTAGCCGAGCGATTCGGGATCCGGCTGGAACCTGAGCCGGTACCCATCGGGGTGGCTCTCTAAACGGTGAAACGGACACCACACTCTTCGCTGGCCGGGCACCCGGTTTTCGCCGCGTAAATTCGATGAAGTGAGCCATCGCCCAGTCATTCACAGACCGGCCGCCGCCGTCTCCGCCGTGCTGCTCGTGGTAGTCGCGCTGATGGCCGGATGCACGTCCGACAAAGGTGGTAAGAGTGACTCCGCCGAAGACAACGCCCCCGTCGCGAAGGTCACGCTGACACCTGCCGCCGACGCCAAGAACGTCAATCCGACCGCACCGATCTCGGTCACCGTCACCGACGGCACCATCGACCAGATCGCGCTGACCAATGCCAACGGCAAGCAGGTCGCCGGCGAACTCGCCGCGGACAAGCACAGCTACCGGACCACCGAACCGCTCGGCTACGACGCCGAATACACCTGGTCCGGCACCGCAGTAGGCCCCGACCACAGGCCGGCCCCGATCGAGGGCACCTTCACCACCCTGGCGCCGAAGAACACCTTCCCCGCGACGCTCAATATCGCCGATAACCAGGAAGTCGGCATCGCCGCGCCGATCATCTTGCAGTTCAAGGGATCTGTGCAGAACAAGGCCGCCGTGGAGAAGGCGCTCACGGTCACCACCAACCCGCCGACCGAGGGCGCCTGGGCCTGGTTCCCGGACGACAACGGCGGCTCGCGCGTGCATTGGCGGCCGAAGGACTACTGGGCGCCCGGCACCACCGTGCACGTCACGGCCAAGCTCTACGGCCTGGATCTCGGCGGCGGAAACTACGGATATTCGGATCTCACTTCGGATTTCCGCATCGGCCGCAGCCAGATCGTCAAGGCCAACGCACCGAGCCATCGCATGCAGGTCGTTCGCGACGGACAGATCGTCTTGGACTTCGCGGTCAGCTACGGCCAGGGCAATGAAGCGCGCAACGTCACCCGTTCCGGTGTGCACGTCGTCACCGAGAAGTACGAAGACTTCATGATGTCGAATCCGCCGTTCTACACCAACGTTCGCGAACGCTGGGCCGTACGCATCTCGAATAACGGCGAATTCATTCACGCCAACCCGGAATCCCTTTCGGCACAGGGCTCTTCGAATGTCACCAACGGCTGCATCAACCTGTCGCCGACCGATGCGCAGGCCTTCTTTCCGACCGCCCTCTACGGCGATCCGGTCGAGGTAACCGGCACATCGATCGCGCTGTCGGCCGCCGACGGCGATCTCTACGACTGGACCATCGATTGGAATACCTGGACGGGGCTGTCGGCATTGCAGGGCGAGCCCAAGAATCCGGTATCCGCGACACCCGTGCCGCCGCTGCCGGCCGGTGGTCGCTGAGCTAGGCAAACCCAGCGCGACATGCGACGATCGGTCAGGTGACCAGCAAACCAGCCACGGAGGACCACCTACGCGAGCTCGCGCGCCTGCGTCGCATCCGTGACCGGATCGACCGGGAATACGACCAACCGCTCGATGTCGAGCGGCTGGCTCGCGACGAGCACATATCGGCCGGTCACCTGAGCCGCCAGTTCAAGCTCGCCTACGGCGAGTCGCCGTACTCCTACCTGATGACGCGGCGCATCGAGCGCGCGATGTCGTTGTTGCGGCGCGGCGATCTCAGCGTGACCGAGGTCTGTTTCGCGGTCGGCTGCCAGTCGCTGGGGACCTTCAGTACGCGGTTCACCGAGCTGGTCGGGATACCGCCCAGCGCCTACCGGGAGCAGGCCGAACACGCCACGGTGGACCTGCCGACGCTGGTCGTCAAAAGGGTGACCAGACCGATCAGGAATCGAGAAGCGCGGGTCACCTAGCAGCAATTAGCGTGAAAGCCATGGACATCATCATTCAAGCGAGCTTCCTTCCACAGGACGACCCGGAGGCCGCCCTCACCTTCTACCGCGACGCCCTCGGCTTCGAGCTGCGCAAAGACGTCGGATTCAACGGAATGCGCTGGCTCACCGTCGGCCCGGTCGACCAGCCCGGCACATCCATTGTCCTGCACCCACCGGCCGCCGATCCGGGCATCACCGATGAGGAGCGCCGCACCATCGCCGAGATGATGGCCAAGGGCACCTACGCCAGCATCCTGTTGGCTACCAAGGATGTCGACGCTACCTTCGAGAAGGTGCAGGCCACCAATGCCGAGGTCGTCCAGGAGCCGACCGATCAGCCATACGGGGTCCGCGACTGCGCCTTCCGTGATCCCGCCGGAAACATGGTCCGTATCCAGCAGTTGAGCTGAGTGCGATCGCTGCGCTCGACGCCGGTGACTACCGCGGGTCACCGGCGTCGAGCCAACGGCAAGCCACTTGCCACGACTCCCGCCGTAGAAGAACCGAAACGCACTGCTCGAAGCTGATTAGATCGAGCTAGTGGACTCCGACGGAGACCGCGCAGGCGGCCCGCGCAACCAGATGGAGAACCGATCGGCATGGCCAAGAAGATGGACACGCAACCCCACGCTGCCGACAGCCACGATCTGATCCGCGTGCTCGGCGCACGCGTGAACAACCTCAAAGACATCAGCATCGAAATCCCGAAGCGCCGGCTGACGGTGTTCACCGGTGTATCCGGCTCGGGCAAGAGTTCGCTGGTATTCGATACCATCGCCGCCGAGTCGCAGCGGCTGATCAACGAGACCTACAGCAGCTTCGTGCAGGGCTTCATGCCCACACTTGCGCGGCCCGAGGTCGACGTGCTCGACGGGCTGACCACCGCGATCATCGTCGACCAGCAGCGCATGGGCGTCGATCCGCGCTCCACGGTCGGCACCGCCACCGACGCCAATGCCATGCTGCGCATCCTGTTCAGCCGACTCGGCAAGCCGCATATCGGCTCGCCGCAGGCGTTCTCCTTCAATGTCGCTTCGATCAGCGGCGCGGGTGCGGTCGCGATCGAGCGCGCCGGGAAGACGGTGAAGGAGCGCCGCAGCTTCAGCATCACCGGCGGCATGTGTCCGCGCTGTGAGGGCCGTGGTTCGGTCAACGACATCGACCTGACCCAGCTGTACGACGATACGAAATCGCTGAACGAGGGCGCGCTCACCATCCCCGGCTACAGCATGGACGGCTGGTTCGGCCGCATCTTCACCGGTTGCGGCTTCTTCGATCCGGATAAGCCGATCAAGAAGTACAACAAGCGCGAACTCAACGATCTGCTCTACAAGGAACCGACCAAGATCAAGGTCGACGGCATCAACCTGACCTATGAGGGCCTGATCCCGCGGATCCGCAAGTCGATGCTGTCCAAGGACGTCGACGCGCTGCAGCCGCATATCCGCGCGTTCGTGGAGCGGGCGGTCACCTTCCAGACCTGCCCCGAATGCGATGGCACCCGGCTCAGCGAGTTGGCGCGATCGTCGAAGATCAAGGGCATCAGCATCGCTGACGCCTGCGCTATGCAGATCAGCGATCTGGCCGAATGGGTCAGCGGGCTGAAGGAACCGTCGGTGGCGCCGCTACTGACCTCGCTGCGGCATACCCTCGACTCGTTCGTGGAGATCGGGCTCGGCTACCTCTCGCTGGAACGGCCCGCGGGCACGCTGTCGGGCGGTGAGGCGCAACGCGTCAAGATGATCCGCCACCTCGGCTCCTCGCTCACCGACGTCACCTACGTATTCGACGAGCCCACCGCGGGCCTGCACCCGCATGACATCCAGCGGATGAACGAACTGCTGCTGCGGCTGCGGGACAAGGGCAATACGGTGCTTGTGGTCGAGCACAAGCCGGAGACGATCGTCATCGCCGACCACATCGTCGACCTGGGTCCCGGCGCCGGTACCGGCGGCGGCACCGTCTGCTTCGAGGGCAGCGTCGATGGGCTGCGCGGCAGCGGCACCATTACCGGCCGCCACTTCGACGATCGGGCCGCGCTGAAGGAGACGGTGCGAAAGCCCAACGGCGCGTTGGAGATTCGCGGGGCATCGACGAACAACCTGCGTGATGTCGATGTAGACATTCCGCTCGGTGTGCTCGCCGTCATCACCGGTGTCGCTGGCTCGGGTAAGAGTTCACTTGTGCACGGTTCCATTCCGGCTGGCGCGGCTCGACTCGATGGCCGCTCCGCAAGCTCCGCGGACGTGGTGTCGGTCGATCAGGGCCAGATCCGCGGCTCTCGGCGGAGCAACCCGGCGACCTACACCGGACTGCTGGACCCGATCCGCAAGGCCTTCGCGAAGGAAAACGGTGTCAAGCCGGCGCTTTTCAGTGCCAACTCCGAGGGCGCATGCCCCAACTGCAATGGCGCGGGCGTCATCTACACCGACCTGGCGGTCATGGCCGGTGTGGCGACCACCTGTGAGGTGTGCGAGGGCAAGCGGTTCCAGGCCGCGGTGCTCGAGTACCACCTCGGTGGCCGCGATATCAGCGAGGTGCTCGCGATGTCGGTGGCTGAGGCGCAGGAGTTCTTCAGCGGCGGCCCGGCGCGTACACCGGCCGCGGAGAAGATTCTCGACCGGCTCGCCGATGTCGGGCTCGGCTACCTCACCCTCGGCCAGCCGCTCACCACGCTGTCCGGCGGCGAGCGGCAGCGGCTCAAGCTGGCCACTCATATGACGGAGAAGGGTGGCGTCTACGTCCTCGACGAGCCGACGACCGGCCTGCACCTCGCCGATGTCGAACAGTTGCTCGGCCTGCTCGATCGGTTGGTCGACTCCGGTAAGTCGGTGATCGTCATCGAGCATCACCAGGCGGTCATGGCGCACGCCGACTGGATTATCGACCTCGGTCCCGGCGCCGGCCACGACGGCGGCAAGATCGTCTTCGAGGGCACGCCCGCCGACCTGGTCGCCGAGCGTGCCACCCTCACCGGCGAACATCTGGCGGCATACGTCGGCGCATGAACGAGAATCGCCCCCGCTCGGACGAACCGTGCGGGGGCGAAACGCGGGGCGATTACCGCGCGTTCTCCTTGACGAGCGAACCGTCCTTACCGAACGATTCGGCATCGACGACCGAATCCTTCTGCTGCTTGGCGAGCAGATCGCGAATCTCGATGAGCAATTCGATCTCGCTCGGCTCGGCCACCTTGGCGGTGCCGAAGCGGTTCTTCAGCGTCTTCATCGGCACCATCAGCACGAAGTACAGCACCCCGGCGACCAGCATGAAGTCGATGAGCGCGGTGATGATCGGCCCGATCGCGATGAAGGTGGCCGGCTTACCGGAGACCAGCTGAACTCCGAGCCCCAGCTCATTGGTCTTACCCAACACCGCGAGCAGCGGATTGATGATTCCCTTTGTCACTGCCGTCACCACTGCGGTGAACGAGGTACCCATGACGACCGCGACGGCGAGATCGATGACATTCCCGCGCATCAGGAAATCTTTGAAACCCTTGAGCATGAGCCGAGCTACTCCAATCTGGTTAAATGCTTGTCCGCCTCCCCGCGCCTTTTGCCCGGTAGTCGGGTGCCACCCGAGTTCACATCCGGGCCGGCGGTCCTGTGTCTGCTGGGTTCGGGCGTACCCGGTGAGTTACTTGCGAGGCCGATTCGATCAGCCGCGGCGAGCGAAGCGTCCGGGACCAGCCTGATCACGGGGTTTGACGATGATCTGGTCCAGATTCACATGTGACGGTCGCGACGCCACGAACCCGATGATCGCCGCGATATCCTGCGCGACCAGCGGATCGATACCCTCGTACACCTTGGCGGCACGCTCCTCGTCCCCGGCGAAACGCACCAGCGAGAACTCGGTTTCCACTGCGCCGGGCGCGATTTCGGTGAGCCGCACCGGCTGGCCGAGCAGTTCGCCGCGCAATGTGCGGTGCAGTACGGCCTGTGCGTGCTTGGCCGAAGTGTAGCCGGATCCGTTGTCATAGGCCTCGAAGGCGGCGACCGAGGTGATGGTGACGATGAGCCCGTCACCCGAGGCGATCAGCTTCGGCAGCAACGCCTTGGTCACCCGCAGCGTGCCGAGCACATTGGTTTCCCACATCCAGCGCCAGTCGTCCAGATCCGCCTCGGTCACCGGGGCCAGCCCCTTCGCGCCGCCCGCATTGTTGACCAGCACATCGGCGTTCTCGATCGCATCAGTGAAGGCGCATACGGAATCTTCCGAGGTCACATCGAGTTCGAGTGCGGTACCGCCGATTTCGTCGGCGAGGCGCCGCAGCCGATCGAGCCTGCGCGCGCCGACGACCACGTGATAGCCCTGTTTGGCGAGTTCCCGGGCGGTGGCTTCGCCGATTCCCGAGCTGGCTCCAGTGACGACGGCAGTGCGAATGCTCATGGTCCCGATCCTAAGTGCAGAAAATTTGCCGAAGACCGCGGCCGCGTGGAACGCATGAGCTGATTACGTGGGTAGCTCGCCGGGTACGTCCAGCAGCCGATCGGCCACTGACCGCCGGTCCGCGACGGGCCGTCCGCGGCACCTACGACGGGCAAAAGTCCGCCGGAGGCGGACTAGCCTCGGTGGCATGGCTATTCGGGAAGCGGTCAGTGCGGACGGAACGAGCATCGTCTATCGGGGCAGTGGCCCGGCCGACGGCAGGCCGCTGGTGCTGGTGCACGGCTGGTCGGCCAATCTGCAGTGCTGGGGCGCGGCCGCGGACGAACTGGCCGAGCGCTTCCGGGTACTCGCCGTCGACCTGCGCGGCCACGGCTACTCCGGCGCCCCGGCGACCGGCTACGACGATCCGAAGAATTGGGCCGCCGATATCGCCGCGGTGCTCGCCGCCGAGGGCGTCGACTCGGGTGCGGTGCTGCTCGGCTGGTCCTACGGCGGCATCGTGATCAGCGACTATCTGACCACCTACGGCACCGGCGCGGTCGCGGGCGTCATCTACTCGGGTTCGATGGCCAATATCGGCCGCGCACCCGGTGCGGAGACCGGTTCGTCCATGCAGGAGGCCATTCCCGGCGTTTTCGAGGAGAGTGCGGGTCGTGCGTTGCGCGCATTCGGTGCTTTCGGCAATGCCAACACCGGACCGGGTCCGGATAAGGGCGTCGATGCGCAGCGCATCTTCGGCGCGAGCCTCGGCACGCCGCCTCGGGTGCGCAAGGCGCTGTTCTACCGGACCGTCGACAACACCGAAACGCTACGTGCCCTGGACATTCCGGTGCTGGTCCTGCACGGAACCAAGGATCCGGTCGTGCCGATCGAGAACGGTCGCTACATCCTCGACGCGGTGCCCGATGGCCGCGGCTCGTTCTGGGAGGACGCCCAGCACGGGCTGTTCATCGAGGATCGCGCCCGCTTCGTCGCCGAGGTCAGCGCGTTCATCGACGGTCTGAACTAGACGTCCGAAATTCGCTGGCGCCGCACGCTCGGCTCCAGCAGACTTGTCGTATCTCGGCGGATAGCGAACCGCGCGTGAGAACTCTCACGAAACTGCTGTGACGACTGTCACTTGGCCCGGTTACGGCGTCTGAGTTGGGCAATTCAACGTGCACTATGGATGGTGTGAGTCAACGCCCGGACCTACGGCCGAATCGGATCGCCGTGTTATCGGTGCACACCTCACCACTTGCTCAACCGGGCACCGGTGATGCGGGCGGCATGAACGTCTATGTGCTGCAAACCGCCATTCAGCTGGCCCGACGCGGCACCGAGGTCGAGATTTTCACCCGGGCCACCTCCTCGAACGTCCCGCCGGTACAGGAGGCGGCCCCGGGGGTCCTGGTGCGCAATGTGGTGGCGGGCCCGTTCGAGGGGCTGGACAAGCACGACCTGCCGACCCAGCTGTGCCCGTTCACCGCCGAGGTGCTGCGTCAAGAGGCCAGACACCTGCCCGGTCACTACGACCTCGTCCATTCGCACTATTGGCTCTCCGGTCAGGTCGGCTGGCTGGCGCGCGATCGCTGGCGGGTGCCGCTGGTGCACACCGCGCATACCTTGGCGGCGGTGAAGAACGCGGCGCTGGCCGAGGGCGACTGCCCCGAACCCGCGACCCGCGAGATCGGCGAAAAGCAGGTGATCGCCGAGGCCGATCGGATGGTCGCCAATACCGCGGAGGAGGCGCGCCAGCTCATCGAGTTGTACGGCGCCGATGCCGAGCGCATCGATGTGGTGCCGCCCGGCGCTGATCTGACTCGCTACTGTCCCGGTGAAAAGGCCGCGGCCCGAGCCGAATTGGGTCTGGCCACCGACGAACGGATCGTCGCGTTCATCGGCCGCATCCAGCCGCTCAAGGCCCCGGATGTGCTGGTCCGCGCGGCCGCGGAATTGCTCTACCGCGACCCGTCACGCAAGCTGCGGGTGCTCATTGTCGGCGGCCCGTCAGGCACTGGACTGGAGCGCCCCGATGCACTGATCGAACTCGCCGCCGCACTCGGCATCGCCGAGCATGTCACCTTCCTGCCGCCGCAGCCGCCGGACCGCCTGGTGCAGGTGTATCGGGCCGCCGACCTGGTCGCGGTGCCCAGCTACAACGAATCCTTCGGCCTGGTCGCCATCGAAGCGCAGGCCAGCGGCACCCCGGTGCTCGCGGCCGATGTGGGCGGGCTCGGCACCGCCGTGCGGCACGGTGAGACCGGCCTGCTCGTGCCCGGACATCGGACTCCGGACTGGGCCGATGCCCTCGGCCACCTGCTCGATGACGGTGAGCGCCTACGTCGGATGGGTATGCGCGCGGTCGAGCATGCCGGGCATTTCTCCTGGGAGCACACCGCGGACGGACTGCTCGCCAGTTATTCGGCGGCGTTGGCCGATTTTCGTGCGCTGCGCGCCGGTCTCGGTGCGGGCCGGCGCAAGGTCTTCGAGGCCGCGCGGGCGGAACTGCCGGGCGAACGCGCTAGCCTCCCGGGAGAACTCAGTGCTGTTCTCCTCGGCGAGATCAGTCAGGCCAGATCGCGGGCGCTGTGGCGGCGCCGGACGGGAGCGCACCGATGAGCACGGAAGCCGCGACCGCACAGCTGATCGACGAAACGCTGCGCGAGCGCGAGATCGAGTACACCCATCCAAGCCAGGAGACCTTCGTCGTCATCCTGCCCGGTGAGCGCAAACTGAAGACCACCGTGATGCTCACCGTCGGCAAGCACGGACTGCGGATCGAATCGTTCGTCTGCCGCAAGCCCGACGAGAACTTCGAGGGCGTCTACAAATTCCTGCTGCGCCGCAACCGCCGCCTCTACGCCGTGGCCTACACCCTGGACCGGGTCGGCGATATCTACCTGGTCGGCCGCTTGGCCACCCATGCCGTCACCTCCGACGAACTGGATCGAATCTTCGGCCAGATCCTCGAGGCCGTCGAGGCCGACTTCAACGTCCTGCTGGAACTCGGCTTCGCCGAATCCATTCGTCGGGAATGGAAGTGGCGCGTATCGCGCGGGGAATCCCTGCAGAACCTGCGCGCCTTCGAGCATCTGGTCGAGGCCGCCGACCAGCCCTGAATCCGACCGCGACGGTAGTCATATGGGTGCTGTCGAGTGCCATTCGAGCCGCCACACCTGACTACCGTCGATATGTCGCGTGCTCATGGTCCGCGCAGTCCCGGGAATACCGCGCCGGTGTGGGCGCGGTGGGCGACAATCGCGCTGTGGCGCATACGCTCGTGTGGGCCGCATAGCACGGAAGGTCGCACGGCGATGATGGTTCTTGCTCTGGATATCGGTGCGACGAAATTCGCTGCCGGGGTGGTCTACGGGGGCCGGAAGGTGCGCGATGTGCGGCGGGTCGATGTGCCACGCGAATCGGTGTGGGCCGGGTGCCGCGCCCTGCTGCTGGAAGTGGCCGGTGACGCGACGGTTTCGGCGATCGGGATCGGCTCGGCCGGGCCGGTCGATGTGCGGACCGGTGTCACCAGGCCGCTGAACATTCCGGAATGGAAGCCGGGCTTTCCGATCGTCGCCGAGGTGCAGCGGCTGTTCCCTTCCGCCGCAGTGCGGTTCGCCATCGACGGTGCCTGCCTTGCGCTGGCCGAACATCACCTCGGCGCGCTGCGCGGCATTCCGAACGGCCTGGCCATGACGGTTTCCTCGGGCATCGGCGGCGGCATCATCGCAGACGGTCGGGTGGTGCTCGGGCGCACCGGCAATGCCGGACACGTCGGCCACATCGTGGTGCCGGGTTGGGATGTGCCGTGTGAATGCGGCGGCGTCGGCTGCGTCGAGGCGATTGCCAGCGGCATGTCATCGGTGCGCTGGGCACGCGAACAGGGTTGGCGTGGCGAGACCGGTGCCGCGCTGGCGAAGGCAGCACACACCGGCAATGAGATCGCACTCGCCGCGCTGCATCGGGCCGGAACCGCACTCGGCACGGCCATCGCCTCCGCAGCCTCGACGCTCGATATAGATCGGGTGGTGATCGGCGGCGGCTTCGCGCAATCGGGCGAACCACTGTGGCAACCGCTGCGTGCGGCCGTGACCCGGCACGTCGGCTTGGACTTCCTGCGCGAGCTGCGGGTGGTGCCGTCGCGAATCACCAATGGCGCCACCCTGGTTGGCGCGGGCGTGCTCGCCGCGGGCCACGATACGGCCGATGCCATCTCCTGAGCAGTGGGAACGGATGCGAGCCCGGTTCGCGTACATGCCAGAATGGCCTGCATGACGTACACCCTCGTGTTGCTGCGCCACGGCGAGAGCGAATGGAATGCCATGAACCTTTTCACCGGCTGGGTGGATGTGCACTTGACCGATAAGGGCATCGCCGAGGGCAAGCGCGCCGGGGAACTGCTGGCCGAACACGGCATCCTGCCGGATATCGTCTACACCTCGGTGCTGCGTCGCGCGATCAGCACCGCGAATATCGCACTGGACGCCGCCGACCGGCACTGGATCCCGGTCGTGCGCGACTGGCGCCTCAACGAGCGCCACTACGGTGATCTGCAGGGCAAGAACAAGGCGCAGGTCCGCGACCAGTACGGCGACGAGCAGTTCATGCTGTGGCGGCGCAGCTACGACACCCCGCCGCCGCCCATCGACCCGGCCAATGAGTACAGCCAGGAGAGCGACCCGCGCTACGACGGCATCGACGTCCCCAAGACCGAATGTCTGCTCGATGTGGTGAACCGGATGGTCCCGTACTGGGAGTCGACCATCTCCAAGGACCTGCTCTCGGGCAAGACCGTTCTCGTTGCGGCACACGGCAATTCGCTGCGTGCTTTGGTCAAGCACCTGGATCGGATCTCCGATGACGATATCGCCGGGCTGAATATCCCCACCGGTATCCCGCTGCGCTACGAGTTGGACGAGAACCTGCGCCCGGTTCGTCCGCGCGAATATCTCGACCCTGAAGCCGCCGCGGCGGGTGCCGCGGCCGTCGCCAGCCAGGGCGGTAAATAAGCACTCAGATCGATAGGATCACGCGCCGCGACCGGGTTTCGGTCGCGGCGCGTTGCTGTTTCGACGGTGACACGCGGTTTGCCCCGATTGGAAATGGAACTGGGGCGCGAGTCGTGATCGGTTAGCTGCGCCTGTCTGGGTTAGTGTGAATTCTGCAGGTGGGCCTGAATTTTTTCAGGCTTGTGCAGGCGTTATGCGGTGTTGGTTGCTATATGTGAACCGACATTCGACTCATAATTCGGGTAACCCCGAGTTCGAACCTACTCGTCGGTATGTAAGCTCTGGTCGTTCGACCAGTCCGAGAGGCGGATCACCCCTGATGCAGACAATGTTGCGTGCCACAGTGGCGGCAGTCGCCACGGCGGTGCTCATTCCATTCGTCACCCAGAGCGCGATCGCCGCGCCGGAGCCGTCCGGTCCCGACGGGGGCGCGGCCGGCGCCGCCTGGGTCGCGGCCGAGGACGGTCCCCAGCAGTACCCGAATGTGAATATCCAGTGGGATGTCCCGATCACCATGAGCGACGGCACCGTCCTCCAGGGCAACGTGTACCGCCCGGCGGATTCTGCGGGGCGTCCGATCGACACCTCGACGCCCACCGTGGTCAATCTGACTCCGTACACCAAACTGGTCTCGAATATCGCCGACAGCGCCATGTCCATCCCTGGCCTGTCCGACGCTCTGATCGAACTGTTCCGACAGATCGACCTCAGCGGCACCCCACTATCCGGTGTCACCGATCTGACCAAATCCTTCGGCGGCGGCGAACTGCGCAACTTCGCGGTCGACCGTCAGCTCATCAAGAGCGGTTACACCCAGGTCGTCGTCGATGTGCGTGGCACCGGTTTCTCCCAGGGCACCTGGGACATGTTGCGCCAGCGCGAACAGCAGGACACCTACGAGGTGATCGACTGGGTCGCGAGTCAGCCGTGGTCCAACGGCCGCATCGGCATGAACGGCCTGTCGTATTCGGGCATCAACCAGCTCCAGGTGGCCGCGATGCGACCGCCCGCCCTGAAGGCGATCTTCCCTGTCGTGCCGGGCAGCGACCTGGTCAACGATGTGCTCGCACCTGGCGGCGGATTCGGCTTCAACTTCATTCCGCTGTGGCTGACCGCCATCAACGGCCTCAAGCTCGTACCGGATGTCGCATCGATACTCAACGGACAGTTCGATATGAAGTGGCTCGCGGATCGCGCGAAGGATCCGTTCACCTTCATGGATGTGCTGCTCAACGTCTACAGCACCACCCGGATCGAGGACCTGGACCCGCGTGCCAAGGAACTGCTGACCGGTTCGTCGACATCGCGCGCGGCTTGGCTCGGCGATCCGAGCAAGATTCAGGTGCCCACCTTCGTCACCGGTGGCTGGCACGATCTGTTCACCTACTCGGAATCCAAGATCTACAACGAAATTCCGCTGCCCGCGGGCCAGAAACAGCTGCTGATGGGCAATACCTACCACGTCAGCTCCGGCAATGAATACGGTAAGCCCGGCCTGCCGCCGCGTCTGGACGTGCTGCAGCGTGCCTGGTTCGACAAGTGGCTCAAGGGAATCGACAACGGTATCGATCAGTACGGCCCGATCACGCTGCGCCAGCAGGGCGGCGGCTGGATCACCACCGACTCGTTCGCCGATCCGCAGACCGGATCCCGAGATGCCGAATATCGCCGGATGTATCTGTCCGCCAACCGAAGTGGCACCGCGAACAGCCGGTACGACGGATCGTTGCTCGCCGCGGCGAGCCCGGACCCGGCGCGGCTCACGGTCGCGCCAGGCCTGACTACCCTGTGCTCCAACGACGCAGCGCAGGGTAGCGCGGGTTTCCTCTCGATCATCGATGGCTGTGCCAAGGACTCCCGGATCGCGGAGCTGAACGGGCTGACCTTCACCAGCGACCCGGTCGTCGAGCCGACAATCATCTCCGGCCGAATCGCCGCGCACCTCAATACTGTTCAGGATGCGACTGACGGCTACTGGGTGGTCACGGTGAACGATGTCGCTCCGGACGGTCAGTCCACCGTGCTGTCCTCGGGCCAGTTGATGGCGTCGCTGCGTCAGGTCGACGAGCCGAACAGCACCCGTTCCGCCAGCGGCGATTACACCGACCCGCGTGCCTACACATCGCTCGACCTGCGTCAGCCGACCGTGCCGGGGGAGGAGACGACCCTCGATATCGCTCTGCCCGCCACCGAGGCGATTCTGCAGCCGGGCCATCGCCTGCGCGTGGATGTCTTCGCGGGCAACTTTCCCAAGGGCCTGCCGGTACTGCCGATGCTGATCGATACGGGTCTGAAACCGCAGCACATCCAGTTGGATCCGGACCGGGCGAGCTTCGTCAACGTTCCGGTGCAGGGCAGGCCGGGATGGTGAAACTGACCTGACAACAGAGTTGAGCTATCCGCTCGGGTAGCGGCGCCTCTTCGGCTTTATCCGAATGCGCCCGAGTTTCGCGAATAACCAGTGCGGACGAACGCGGGCTGATAAGCCGAATCCGGCCCGAGCGTGCACCTCTCGCGCATTCATGCTCGAATCCGCGGGGTATGGGCGATTGGTGCACGCTCGGACCGTTCTCACGGGCTAGTCGGCCACGGCGAACGCCGCGTCCAATGGCGGGAAGATCGCGCGGGCGTCCGCGCCGGAGAACCAGAGACCGACGGTGAATACCGAGGTGGCCTCCAGGTATTTGGCCCGATGCAGGCCGCCCGCCGAAATCGGTTGGAGTGCCAGATCTTCCGCCAGCGCCGCGACCTGTTCGACGGCGGAAGCATCGTCACCGCAGATCGGTACCGCCAGCCTGCGGTCCTCGAAGACACGAGTTTCCGATTCCCAGACCTCGGCCGCGCAGACGTTGAACGCTTTCACCACATGCGCCTCGGGAACCGTCGCCGCGATGCGAGCGGCGACCGCGTCCTCGGACAGCACGAATGCCGGAACTCCTGCCGGCGCGGCCTCGTCCGGCAGGAACGCATTGGTGCAGTCGATCACAGTCCGCCCGGCGAGTTTTCCGCCGATCTCACCCAGTACTTCGTCAAGGGCGCTTACCGGTAGCGCCAGCAGCACGACCGCCCCGAATTCGGCGGCCGCGCCGACGCTTCCGGCTCGCGCTCCGTGCCCGATGGTTGCCGCCAGCGCGTCCGCGCGGGAACGAGCGCCGATGAGGACCTCGTGCCCGGCTGCGGCCCAGCCGCCGCCGAGTGCCTTCGCCATCGCGCCCGCCCCGATGATTCCGATTCGCATATCAACTCCTGATTCGGGATGTATACGGCACTGACGCTAGAGATTTCGATAGGCACCCGAAGGTGCGCAATGACGATGGCAGGCTGGTCTCATGACGGTCGAACATGCCGAACCAGTGGAATTCGCGCCCTATGGCGACTACGAGGCCGACTGTCCGGCCCGCCTCGGCGTCGACCTGTTCGGTAACCGCTGGCTCGCGGTCATCGTCTACATGTTGCGCGAGGGCCCGATGCGCCCCGGTGACCTGCGCACCGCCATCGGCGGCATCAGCCAGAAGATGCTCACGCAAACGCTGCGCCGGATGGAAACCATGACGCTCATCGAGCGCCACCGCTACGCCGAGGCGCCGCCGCGCGTCGAATACGAACTGACCGAAGCCGGACGCGATCTGCTCATTACGATCTATTCCCTCGGCGAATGGGCCGACCGCCACGGCGACTCGGTGCGCTCGGCAATGTCGGATTCCGACGAGTGAAAACGATCCGGACGCCATCGCGCGAACAACGCGTAAACAAGCGGCTAACGGGCCTGGAAGTGCCCATGACCTGCGTGAAACTTCGCGTACCCCGAGTTGGGTTGTCGGTTGGCGACCGTACGATTCAAGTGTGAGTGTTCCGCAGGCCGTACTGCTGGCAGTTCTCGCGGCTGTCGTCGGCCTGGCAGTCGGCGGGCTACTGATCCCGTTCATGAACGCCAGGCAGGCCGCCCGCAGGCAGGCAGATTCCGGTCTCACCATGTCGCAGGTGCTCGACCTGATCGTGCTCGCCTCCGAGAGCGGAATCGCGGTCGTCGACGAATACCGCGATGTGGTGCTGGTCAATCCGCGCGCCGAGGAACTAGGCCTGGTCCGCAACCGGCTGCTCGACGAACGCGCCTGGGCCGCGGTGGAGAAAGTGCTCGCCACCGGCGAATCCACCGAATTCGATCTCACCGCCAAGAACCCGATGCCCGGCCGCAGCCGGATCGCGGTGCGGGGGGTAGCCAGACAGTTATCGCGCGAAGAGACCAGTTTCACCGTGCTGTTCGCCGACGACGATTCCGAACAGGCCCGCATGGAGGCGACCCGACGGGACTTCGTCGCCAATGTCAGCCACGAACTCAAGACCCCCGTCGGCGCGATGAGCCTGCTGGCCGAGGCCATGCTGGAATCCGCCGAGGACCCCGAGGCCGTCCGGCACTTCGGTCAGCGCGTACTCGGTGAATCCCGGCGCCTGGGCAAGATGGTCACCGAATTGATCGCGCTGTCGCGACTACAGGGCGCGGAAAAGCTACCCGAGCTAGAGGTGGTCGACGTCGACACCGTGGTCATGCAGGCGGTCGACCGCTCCCGCACCGCCGCCGAGGCCGCGGGCATCACCGTCAGCACCGATCGCCCGAGCGGACTCGAGGTGCTCGGCGATGAAACCCTGCTCGTCACCGCATTGTCCAACCTGGTGGAGAACGCCATCGCGTACTCACCCGCCGGTTCCCACGTCTCGGTGAGCCGCTCACTGCGCGGCGATCACGTCGCGATGGCGGTGACCGATCGCGGCATCGGCATCGCCAAGGAAGACCAGGAGCGGGTCTTCGAACGGTTCTTCCGATCCGATAAGGCGCGCTCGCGCGCCACCGGTGGTACCGGCCTCGGCCTGGCTATCGTCAAGCATGTGGCGGCCAACCACAACGGTGAGATCACCCTGTGGAGCAAGCTCGGCACCGGATCGACGTTCACCCTGCGAATACCTGCCCACCATGAAACCGGCGGCGAAGAAGAAGTCGACGGTCCCGCGGTGAGCATGAGAGAAACACACCCGCGCCCCTCGGGGCCGGGCAGACCCAATGGTGTGGAGGCACGCAGATGACGAGTGTTCTGATCGTCGAAGATGAGGAGTCGCTGGCCGATCCGCTTGCGTTCCTGCTGCGCAAGGAGGGCTTCGACGTCACGGTCGTCGGTGACGGACCATCCGCGCTCGCCGAATTCGACCGCTCCGGCGCCGATATCGTGCTGCTCGACCTGATGCTGCCCGGTATGAGCGGCACCGATGTGTGCAAACAGCTGCGCACCCGCAGCGGCGTCCCGGTGATCATGGTCACCGCGCGTGACAGCGAGATCGACAAGGTGGTGGGCCTGGAGCTCGGCGCCGACGACTACGTCACCAAGCCGTACTCGGCGCGCGAACTGATCGCCCGCATCCGTGCCGTGCTGCGCCGCGGCGCGGGCGATGAACTGGACGGCGGCAATGAGAGCGGTGTGCTCGAGGCCGGTCCGGTCCGGATGGATGTCGACCGCCACACCGTGCACGTCAACGGCAGGCAGGTCACCCTGCCATTGAAGGAATTCGATCTGCTCGAATATCTGCTGCGCAATTCCGGGCGAGTGCTCACCCGGGGCCAGCTGATCGACCGGGTCTGGGGCGCCGACTATGTCGGCGACACCAAGACCCTCGACGTGCACGTCAAGCGGTTGCGCTCGAAGATCGAGGGCGATCCGGCCAAACCGGAGCATCTGGTCACCGTCCGCGGCCTCGGCTACAAGCTCGAGGCCTGACCGCCTCCCCGAATATTCGCAGACGCCGAGGCCCCGACAACCTCGGCGTCTGCTGCGTGCGTCCGAATCAGGGCAGGTAGACCCAGGTGGGGCCGAGGCCGGGGAGGTCGTTCTTGTGCAGGGTGATCCAGCCGAGGTCGTCTTCCTGCATGCAGTCGTAGACGTCGCCCGCGCTGGTGCCGCGGCAGGCGATGGTGCGGGTGACGCCGTAGGGACTCATGATCAGGTTCTTGCCGTTCGCCTGGGCGTTGATCGCCTCGGGGGTATTGGCGGGCAGGAAGTCGGCGGTGAAATCGGCGTATTTGGCCGGGTCGCCATTGGGCTCGGCATGCGCGGCACCGGTCAGCGCGGCGGTGGCGCCGAGCGCGATGGCGGTCAGGGTCAGGGCTTTTTTCAACATGACCGCACATCCAACCGCATCCGAGTAAAGCCTGCATGGCGGGCAGGTGAATCACCCCAGATAGGTCACCCCAGATAGGTCACGCCGACTGGTCTGTGACGTGGTCGTCGGATCTCATTCGATTTGCATGCACGGTCGCGGGATGGATCGCGATGAGGCCGAGTCCCTCGCGGCGTTTGCAGTGTCTGGCCAGCTCTTCGTAGGCGGGTGCGCCGAGTAATTCCTTCAGTTCGGGAGCGTAGGACTGCCACACCGGACGGGTGCCGACGTGGGCGTCGGGGGAGCCTGAGCAGTACCAATCCAGGTCCTCGCCGCCGGGTCCCCAGCCGCGCCGGTCGTATTCGGTGATGGTGGTCTTCAGGATTTGCGCGCCGTCCGGGCGTTCCACCCAGTCCTGGGTGCGCCGGATCGGCAGCTGCCAGCACACGTCCGGCTTCACCTCGAGCGGCTCGATGCCCTTGCGCAGCGCCATGGTGTGCAGCGCGCAGCCGACGCCGCCCTCGAAGCCTGGGCGGTTGAGGAAAATGCAGGCGCCGTCGAAGCGGCGGGTGCGCAGCGCGGGCTCGTCCTCCAGTTCGTCGAGCTCGAGATAGCCCTTCTTGGTGATCTTGCCGTCGGCGTCGGTCGCCTCATCCATCAGCTGCCAGTCGCTCGGTGTGAGCATTTTCACAGCATTGGTCAATCGTTTGCGGTCGTCCTTGTCGGAGAGGAACGCGCCGTGCGAGCAGCAGCCGTCATCGGGGCGGTCGCTCAGAATTCCCTGACACGCCGGAGTTCCGAAAACGCACGTCCAGCGCGACAGCAACCAGGTCAAATCCGCGACGATCACATGCTCGTCGTTTGCTGGATCCACGAACTCGATCCATTCACGGGGAAAGTCGAGATCGACCTCCGGTGCCGGATCGATCTTTCCCGCTGGTCGGGGCCTCTTGGAGCCGCTGTTCGTTGCGCCTACCGTCACACTTCAGGACGCTAACAGTTCAGTCGCCTGGGCTAAAGGGCCGGATCACCCAGTACCGTATTCATGTGCGGCTTGGGGTACTCGATGTCGGAAGCAATACCGTCCACCTGCTAGTGGTGGACGCCCATCGCGGTGGTCACCCGATGCCGATGAGCTCGACAAAGGCCACCCTCCGGCTATCGGAGAATATCGATTCCGACGGCTGCATCACCGTCCAGGGGGCCGAACGGCTGATCGCGACGGTGGCCGAATTCGCCAGCATCGCCGAGACTTCCCGCTGCGTGGAGCTGATGCCGTTCGCGACCTCCGCGCTGCGTGAGGCCGCGAACTCCGATGAGGTACTCGCCAGGGTCCGCGCCGAAACGGGTGTCGAACTGCAGGTGCTCTCCGGTGTCGACGAGGCCCGGCTGACCTTCCTCGCCGTGCGCCGCTGGTACGGCTGGAGCGCGGGGCGGATCCTCAATCTCGATATCGGCGGCGGCTCACTGGAAATGACCAACGGCGGCGACGAGGAACCCGATCTCGCGGTCTCGCTGCAACTCGGTGCCGGACGGTTGACCAGAGAGTGGCTGCGTGAGGATCCGCCGGGTAAGCGCCGCGTCGCGGTGCTGCGCGATTGGCTCGACGCGGAGCTCGTCGCACCGGCGAAAGAGCTGCTGGAGACCGGAAAACCGGATCTGGCGGTCGGTACCTCGAAGACGTTTCGGTCGCTTGCCCGGTTGACCGGAGCGGCACCTTCTTCGGCCGGGTTGCGGGTGCGCCGTACACTTACCAGCTCAGGTCTGCGCCAACTGATTGCCTTCATCTCGAGAATGACGGCGGCGGACCGTGCAGAATTGGAAGGCGTAAGTTCTGATCGGTCACAGCAATTGGTGGCTGGCGCATTGGTCGCGGAGGCGAGTATGCGGGCACTATCGCTGGATACCCTCGAGATTTGTCCGTGGGCACTGCGCGAGGGGCTGATCCTGCGCAAACTGGATACCGATATGAACGGCGGACCGAGAGCTACGGCTTTGCCGGGTGTCGTTGTGGAAACGAGCGGTAAGCCGGTGCCCGGCGGTGGTCTATCGGGCCCGATGGAAACGGTGTCGTCATGAGTGAGGATTCCAAGCAGCTCTCGGTTGCCGAGCTGCTGGCACGCAATGGCCAGCAGGGCGCATCCGCCGGTGGCGGCGGACGGCGGCGGCGCAGTGGTCGCGGCATCTCGGTGGCCGAGCTGACCGGTGATCTGCCCGCCATTCCGGCCGGCGGTGGCGGTGGCGGTGGCCATTCGGCGCACGCCGCACCCGAGGACGACGAACCGGCGTACGAGCCAGTCGCGTACGAAGCCAATGGGTACGAGGCGAACGGGTACGAGGCGAACGGGTACGAGGCGAACGGGTACGACGCGTCGGGTTACCAACCTTCCGGCTTCCAGTCGGGCGGGTACGCGTCCGGTTTCGAAACGCCTGCGCAGGAACCCACTTCGTATGCCGCGCCGGATCCGGCGCCCTACGCCGCACCCGACTTGCCCAACTACTCGCCGATGTCGGGGCCGATCACCCGGTACGACCCACTCTCGGCCTACGCCCCTGCGGAAGCACCGGCCGATCCGCTGCCCCCGCCGGGATATTCGAGCCGAGTCATGCCTGGGCGGGAGATGCCGGATTCGTCGTCGCGGCATGCCGCGCCCGCGGAGCCGCTGTCCACGCCGATATCGGATCTGTACGCTCCGGCTCCCGATCCGTACACCCCGGCTCCCGATCCGTACACCCCGGCTCCCGATCCGTACGCGCGGGACCCGCTGGCCGATGGGGCGGTCGGCTCGGGAAGCACCGGCCGCCGACATCGGCACGCCGAACCGGCGGAGGAGACCACCGATGTACGGCCGCTGCGCGATCTCGGCCGAAACATGGGCGCCCCGCCCGAAAGCCCGCCGAACGGATCGAGATCCGGCGGTCGGGCCGCCCGGCGACGCGCGGCGGAGGCAGCCGAAGCCGAGGCCAACAACGCCGGACCATCGACCGCTCCATGGTCGCCGTCCACCAATGGCTTCACACCGGAATCCGCGCCGCTGCCGATATCCCCGCTGCCGGACGGTCCGTCGCGCGGAGGTCATCCCGAGCCGCCGGATCAGCGAAGATCCGCACGGCGCGATGGTCCGCCCGACCGCGCTCTGCCCGCCTGGTCGGCGCGAAGAAACGTAGCGCCCAATAACAGTGCGCCCGAATCAGAGAGCGTCCCAACTGCCGGGTGGTCACTGGCCAGTCAGGATCAGCAGCTCGTCTCCGGCCAGACCGTGGCGGGCGACCTGCTGCGCGACGAGGTCGAGCGCGCCGAGGCCCAGCGGGCGAACGGGCGCGCCGCGGAGCGCAACGGGCGTGGCCGACGTGGCAGATCAAAGCCCGTCGAGCCGGATGATGTGTACGACGGTCTAACCGATGTGTATGAACCGTTCCCGACCGGCGATGTCCTCGACGACGACGAGGATTTCGACGGTGACGATGTCGATTCGGAACATTCGTTCGCCTCCCGCTTGTCCCCGAGACGCGCTCGCTCGCGGATCGCACGCAAGTCCGAGTACGACGCCAATCGCCGACAGTGGATGATTCTGGGCGGTCAGAGCACCGGCGCGGCGGTCGCCGGAATGTTGCTGTTCAAGGGCTTCGAGCGCATGTGGGAAATGCTGCCCTGGGTGGCGCTGTGCTTGGCGATGATCGTGATCTTGGGCTTGGTGGCACTGGTGCGAATACTGCGGCGCACCGATGACATTCTCAGCACGGTGATAGCCGTCGTTGTCGGCATCTTCGTCACCCTGGGACCGCTAGCCTTTCTACTCAGTACGAACTGAGCAGGGAGCGGTTGTGGGGAACATCGGGCAGGCGGACGACACCAGAACGGCGAGCGCGGCCACAGGGCGCGCTCCAGATCCCGACGTGCGCACCGAACCCCATTCGCCGGTCGAAGCGGCCGGTGGATCCGGCGGTCAGCAGATCCTCGTCGGTCTCTCGACGGCCTCGGTATATCCGCAGAACACCGAGTCGGCCTTCCAGTACGCGGCCGAAATCGGTTACGACGGTATCGAATTGATGGTCTGGGCCGAACCGGCCAGCCAGAGCATCGCCGCGGTTCAGGCCTATTCCCGCAAATACGGTGTGCCGGTACTGGCGATTCACGCACCGTGCCTGCTGATCTCCCAGCGGGTGTGGGGTTCGGATCCGGTGGCCAAACTCGAGCGCAGTGTGCGCACCGCTGAGGCGCTCGGTGCGGGCACCGTGGTGGTGCATCCGCCGTTCCGCTGGCAGCGCAGATATTCGCAGGGCTTCGCCGATCAGGTGGCCGAGTTGGAGGAGCACAGCCACGTCATCGTCGCGGTGGAGAATATGTTCCCCATGCGCGCGGACACTCTCTTCGGCCGCAAAACCGGCTCGGCGAAGCGGCTGGAGCGCCGTGGCGGACCCGGTCCCGGCCTGACCGCGTTCAGTCCGTCCTACGATCCGACCGATACCGGATTCCGGCACTACACCCTCGATATCTCACATACCGCGACCGCGGGCGCCGATCCGCTGGCGCTGGCCGCGCGGATGGGCCAGGGCCTCGCGCACCTGCATCTCGCCGACGGCCGCGGCGCGGCCCACGACGAGCATCTGGTGCCGGGCGAGGGCACCCAGCCCTGTGTCGAGCTGTGCGCGGCACTGCTGCGGTCGGGTTTCGCCGGTCATGCGGTCGCCGAGATCAATACCCAGAACGCGCGCACCACCCAGGGCCGTACGGACATGCTGAACCGCACGCTGGAGTTCGCCAGGACGCACCTCAACGCATCCGCTCCGGCTCCGACGCACGCCAACCAGGTGTGATGCCGCACCTATCTGCCGGCAGAATTCCGACCGCGAATCGCTTCGTTCTACGCTGTACGAACGCCGCGTCTCGCCGATGCGGCCGACCGACGACAGGAGTGACGATGCCGGAGCTGACCGCCGAACTCGAGCAGGCCATCACGACGGACGCACCCTTCAGTCGGGTGTGCACACTGACCGAACTGCTGTCGGCCAACCCGGATAGCGGCCGCTACCTGGGCATCATCGACAAAATCTGGACCATCGGGCCGAAGGTGCACGGCGGCACCATGGTCGCGGCCAGCGCCGCCGCGGCCACCCGCTGGCTGCGCGCCTCCGATCCGGCGCTGGTTGGTATGGCGCCCATCGCGGCGAGCTCCGATTTCCTCGGCGCGCCCGAGCCTGGAGAGGTCGAGTACGAGGTGCACATCCGCAAGGTCGGTCGTCAGATCTGCCTGGTCGATGTGAACCTGATCCAGAGTGGGCGCACGCTGGTGCGTACCGCGTTCACCTTCGGCCATCTCGACGATGCCGACCCGATCTACGCGCAGCAGCACGCTGATATGCCGATCGAACCGCCCGCCGACGCCATCGGTTACCGGGATTCGTCGATGGGCAAGATCGTCCATGTGGCGCGCGGTGCCGAACTGTTCATCGATCGGGAGTGGGCCCGATTCCTCGACGGCGCGAAAGGTGAACCGCGCCTGCGTCTTTGGATGCGTCCGTTCGAGGGCGACCAGCGGGATGCGGACATCGCCATGTACTTCGCGATCATGTCCGCCGATATGAGCCCGCCGGTCCCGCAGAACCTCGGCCAATTCGGTTGGGCCCCGACGGTTCAGATGACCACCTACCTGCGCCGCCGCCCGGCCCCCGGCTGGCTGCGGATCATCGCGACCAGCCACGAGGTCGGCGCGCGCATGTTCGACGAGGACCAGCTGATTCTCGACTCGACCGGCGCGGTTGTCGCACAGAGCCGCCAGCTCGCGCTGGTGCCGCAGCAGCGCTAGGACCGGTTCCCCAGCGCCCTGCCGATATTGCCGCGCGATTAGCCTTAGCGCTATGACGAGAGTTGCGGTGATCGGTGGCGGTCGCATCGGGGAGGCGTTGATCGCCGGATTGCTCGAATCCGGACGGGCGGCGAAGGATTTGGTCGTCGTCGAGACACATGCCGATCGGGCCGAACTCATCGGCGATCGCTTCGGCGTGCGGGTCACCGATTCGATCGCGGACGCGATCGTCGGTGCGGATGTTCTGGTCATTGCCGTCAAGCCGGGTGATGTGGATACGGTCCTGACCCAGCTCGGCAAGGCCGAACTCGACGCCGACCGCGATCAGATCCTGGTGTCGCTGGCGGCGGGTGTGCCGACGGCGCGACTGGAGAACAAGCTGCCCGCCGGCTTCCCGGTGGTGCGGGTGATGCCGAATACCCCGATGCTGGTCGGCCAGGGCATGAGTGTGCTCGCACCGGGCCGCTACGCCCGCTTGGAACAGCTGGCCCAGGTGACCGAGCTGCTCGCCGCGGTCGGCAAGGTGGCAACTGTGACCGAGGCGCAGATGGATGCGGTGACCGCGGTCTCGGGTTCCGGACCCGCGTACTTCTTCCTGGTGGTCGAGGCCATGATCGACGCCGCTGTCGGACTCGGCCTGACCCGCGACGTCGCCACCGAGCTCGTCGTGCAGACCATGCTCGGCTCGGCCGCCCTGCTCGAGAGCTCCGGACAGACCGCCGCCGAGCTGCGTGCCGCGGTGACTTCGCCGGCGGGTACGACCGCCGCCGCGGTGCGTGAATTGGAGCGTGGCGGGGTGCGCTCGGCCTTCCTCGAGGCATTGCATGCGGCGAAGCACCGATCCGCGGAACAGGGTGCCAGTGACGGGGCTGGCGGCAGCGCTTCCTGAGCGATCTTGGACGGGCGTTCATCAAACATCGTGCGTCTACAGGGTGACCGGTCGGTTCCCAGCGTGTAAACCGGATTTCTCACACCCGTCGCAGTAATCCCACTGGTCCCGCTAAGCTTCAAGGAGCACGTGCGTGTCTGTTCCGCCGGTGGGGAAGCTGGCGGCGCGGACGTGCCGGAGGTCAGTGGTGCGATGATGTCTAACAAGATGTCTGCAAATAGTTCAGGGACGTCGCCAGGAAGTTCCGGACCATCGAGTGGCCGGGCTGGTTCCCGGACCCAAGGCGGTTCGGCGAATCCGTCGCAGTCAGTGCTCGGAGGAGGTACTCAGTTCCTCACCGTCGCCGAGGTTGCCAATCTCATGCGGGTATCCAAGATGACGGTCTATCGGCTGGTGCACTCGGGTGAGTTGCCCGCCGTGCGGGTCGGTCGCTCGTTCCGGGTGCATGCCAAGGCGGTGCACGACTATTTGGAGACGTCCTACTTCGACGCTGGATGAGGCGGTTTCATCAGCTTGACGGTGTCCCGGTAGGATGAATCCTCGGTTCGTGTGCGCCTGCCGGCGGCACCGCTTTGTGGTGTCCGGTGCCAGCTGGCGGCGCGGACGCTGAAATAGGCGTACGTGATTGGCGTGCGCGCCGAGTAGAGAGAACGCGAGGACAACCCTATGGGTTCTGTGATCAAGAAGCGCCGCAAGCGCATGTCGAAGAAGAAGCACCGCAAGCTGCTTCGCCGCACGCGTGTTCAGCGGCGCAAACTCGGCAAGTGAGTAGCTGCGCATTAGCTGAGAGGCCCGTCACCGATTGGTGGCGGGCTTTTCTTTTTGAAACAGCGAATTTTGAAATTTGCTCATGTATCAGGTGACTGAAGTCATCGTTAGAAGCTGGTTAATACCCTCTGCGCATCGCAGTCGACCGGTTACTCTGGTACCGCAGTAAACAGAATTGGGGGCTGTCACAGTTGGGATCCGGTGCGGTGGGTTCTGAGATACGGGATGGACATACACCCAAAGTGGTTATGGTGACCGGTGCCAGCCGATTCTTCGGCGGCAACGTGGTCGCCCGTTTGACCCAGGATCAGAACATCGAACGCATCCTGGCCGTCGACACCATGACCCCGAGTCGTGAGCTGCAACGGCGCATGGGCCGCGCCGAATTCGTCCGCGCCGATATTCGAAATCCTTTGATTCGCAAGGTAATCGGCGGCAATGAGGTCGACACCGTTGTACACGTCGCGATGCTCACGCATCCGCCGGCCGGCGGCGGCCGGGCGGTGATGAAGGATCTCAACGTCCTCGGCGCGATGCAGCTACTCGCGGTCTGTCAGAAATCGCCTTCGGTGCGGCGCGTGGTGGTGCGCTCGACGTCTGCGGTCTACGGATGCAGTGCGAAGGATCCCGCCAAATTCACCGAAGAAATGAGCGCGCGAACCCCACCGAGTGGTTGGTTTGCTCGCGACATGATCGAAATCGAAGGATTCGTCCGCGGACTCGCTCGGCGCCGTCCCGATATAGCCGCTTCCATTTTGCGTTTGGCGCCCATTGTCGGCCCGCGATTGGCCCGCCGCGGTGTGCAGTATCTGCGTTCACCGGTCGCGCCGACGGTCCTCGGCCGCGATGCCAGGCTGCAGTTGCTGCATGAGGAGGACGCCATCGCCGCGATGGCCCATGCGGCGCGGCAGGCGCCCGGCGGCACCTACAACATCGCCGGGGACGGCGCACTGGTGCTATCGCAGGCGATCCGGCGTGCGGGGCGGATCGAGCTGCCGATCCCGTGGTCGGTCTTCCGCACCGCGGGCCGCGCGATCATGGGCCCGATCATGCGTGATTTCACGAGTGAGCAGATCGACTATTTCCATTTCGGCTGTGGCCTCGACACCACCCGCATGCGCACCGAACTCGAGTTCGTCCCGCGCTGGACGACGGTGCAGGCATTCGACGACTTCATTGGGGGCGCAGCGTCGCGGCCCGTCATCGATCCAGCGTGGATCGATGCCGCAGAACATAAACTGCTCGGCCTGCTCGGGGCCGGTACGGGAGCACATACATGAATGACGTAGCGAAAGTCATCCAACTCCACGATCTGAATATCGAAACGCGCCAGCGGACCACGCCGCGGCGCTGGCCGGAGCCGCTGACCGGCGAGGTCACGCCCAGCCCGGTGGTGACGTCGCTGACCGAACGTCTCGCGGCCGCCGAACCCCCGCCGCCGCGTTCGGTGTCGGATATGCTGCGCGGCGCCATCGGCAAGCAGATCCGCAGCACTGCGGATTTCGCGCGCCGTCGGCTCACCGGCGACTATCAGATCGACGAATTCGGATTCGACGAACATCTGCTCGAATCGTTGATCCTGCCCGCGCTGCGGCCGCTCTCGGATTACTGGTTCCGGGTGCAGGTCAACGGGATCGAGAATATTCCGGAAGCCGGTGGTGCGCTGATCGTCGCCAACCACGCGGGCACCATCCCGCTCGACGGGCTGATGCTGCAACTGGCGATCCATGACCGGCATCCGAAGGAACGCGCGCTGCGCCTGCTAGCCGCCGATCTCGTCTTCGAGACGCCGGTGCTCGGCGTGCTCGCCCGCAAGGCCGGACACACCCTGGCCTGCCATCCGGACGCCGAAAGGCTTCTGCGCGCAGGGGAATTGACCGGGGTATTTCCCGAGGGCTTCAAGGGCGTCGGTAAGCAGTTCACCGATCGCTATAAGCTGCAGCGCTTCGGTCGTGGCGGATTCGTCGCGGCGGCGGTGCGCACCGGCACGCCGATCATTCCGTGCTCGATCGTCGGTTCGGAGGAGATCTATCCGAAGCTGGCCGATATCAAGCCGCTGGCCCGGCTGCTCAATCTGCCCTACTTCCCGGTGACGCCGCTGTTCCCGCATCTGGGTCCGCTCGGTGCGCTGCCGCTGCCGTCGAAGTGGTACATCGAATTCGGCGAGCCGATCGCGACCACCGGCTATGAGGCCGAGGACGCGGACGATCCGATGACCATGTTCGAGGTCACCGACCAGGTCCGCGAAACCATTCAGCAGACCCTCTACAAGCTGCTCACCAAGCGCCGCAACCCGTTCACGGGCTAGTGCTCGCGGCGCCGGGTGACCGCCGCGGCGACCGCACCGCCGGCGGCGCCGAGTGCCAGCGCGGTCGGCACGCCGATCTTGGCTGCCTTGCGTCCGGTACGGAAATCGCGGATCTCCCAGCCGCGATTCTTGGCTACCTCGCGTAGGTCCGAATCCGGATTGATCGCTACCGCGGTGCCGACCAGCGACAGCATCGGCACATCGTTGTGGCTGTCGGAGTAGGCCGTACAACGCTTGAGGTTCAAGCCTTCTCGGATCGCCAGCGTACGCACCGCATGCGCCTTACCGAGTCCGTGCAGGATGTCGCCGACCAGTCGCCCGGTGAACTTTCCGTCCACGCTCTCGGCGACCGTACCGAGCGCACCGGTCAGCCCGAGTCGCTTCGCGATGACCTGCGCCAGCTCGACCGGCGTCGCGGTTACCAGCCAGACCTGCTGTCCGGCGTCCAGATGCATCTGTGCCAAAGCCCTTGTGCCGGGCCAGATCTTGTCGGCGATGATCTCGTCGTAGATCTCCTCGCCGAGGGCGGCGAGCTCGGCGGTGGGACGGCCCGCGATGAATGCCAGCGCCTTCTCCCGGCCCGCGGCCATATCGGTGCTGTTCTCCTTGCCGGTGACCCGGAATTTCACCTGCTTCCAGGCGACGTCCACCAGATCGGAGGTCTTGAAGTATTTGCGCGCGGCCAAGCCGCGGGCGAAATGCACGATCGACGCGCCCTGCACCATGGTGTTGTCGACATCGAAAAATGCCGCCGCGGTCAGATCCCGCGGCACCTCGGGCCCGGTGGCCTCGATATCGGCTTCGGCGAGTTCGGCATCGTGCAGCGACAGCGCCGCCTCGGCACTGGCCTCACCGGCCAGATTGGCCCGCAGCTCTTCCTCGCTCGGGCCGAACGGGCTGCGAGAGATGCGCGCGAGCTGGTCCTGCAGACCCTGGCCGAGCCGACCCTGATTCCACCGCACCGGAAACTCACCGAATCGTCCCGCGATGAAACCTGCCCTTGCCACCTTCGATTGTTCCGGCACCAGTACCTCCGCCCGTCGCGCGAACCACAACCACATTAGCTGGCCGCGGTGACAGTTAAGGCACTACCGCGCGCTCCGATCGGGGCGTGGCGAGGGGATTTAATATCGGCCATGACCAATCCCACACATTCGGTGACGCTGTTGACGAGATCGGGCTGCGGGCTCTGCGTCACCGCGCTCGAGCAACTCCGGGCGATCTGCGCCGATTTCGATATCGAGCCGTCCACCGTCGATGTCGACGAAGCCGCCGCAACCGTCCCTGGCCTGCGCGCGGAGTACGGCGACCGGCTTCCCGTGGTGCTTTTGGACGGCCGTGAGCACAGCTATTTCGATGTCGACGAGCCCCGATTGCGGGCCGACTTGACTCGCTGAGGGATTGCTGATCCGGCCCGATTCCGCCGCGATGCTGGTCGCGGCGGAAAATGAGGCCAAATTCACCGACTTTGTGAAGGGCTGCACAAGCGGTTACGGTGGTGGCACGCGACCCGCTCGCCGAGGCTGCGGATCCACCGCGTAATGAACCCAGCATTCCGAATACTTCGACCATGGCACCGGACCGCCCCGAGCCCGAGGTCGAACGACGAACCGGACCTCGCCGGAGGCCGGAACGAGGAGCCGACGACGTGACAGAGCAGCATGAGGCGCCGAGTGGCGTCTCCGGCAGGGCTCTGCAGAAGGACATCCCCCAGGCCACCGTGGCGCGGTTGGCCACCTATCTCCGGGTCTTGGCCATGTTGGCCGACGACGGTGTTGCCATCGTATCGAGTGAGGAACTGGCTGTCGCGGCGGGTGTCAATTCGGCCAAATTGCGCAAGGACCTTTCCTTCCTCGGCCCCAACGGTGTTCGGGGTGTCGGCTATGACGTCGCCAAGTTGCGCACCAGGATCGAAGATGTGCTCGGGCTGTCACAGGGACATCGGGTGGTACTGGTCGGCGCCGGAAATCTGGGCCGCGCCCTGGTGGGCTACGGCGGATTCCGGCGCCGCGGTTTCACCGTGGTCGGCATGTTCGACAACCATCCCGAGGTGATCGGCCGCTCTGTCGCTGGTCTGGTGGTGCGCGATGTCGCCGATCTGGCCCCGGCCATCGATGCGTTGAAGCCGACCATCGGCGTGCTCACGGTGCCCGACGCCGCGGCACAGGATGTCTGCGATCTGCTGGTCGCCTCCGGGCTGCAATCGATTCTGAGCTTTGCCCCGTGTGAGCTGACCGCACCGGAGACGGTGGAGGTGCGCCGGGTCGATCTGGCGGTCGAGTTGCAGATGCTGTCTTTCGAGACCGCACGCAATGCGCCGCCGCTGCCCGAGGTCGCGCACGCCGTTTCCGGTCGCATCGCCCACCGCGCGCCCGCGCACACCGCTGCCGGACATCCGGCACTCAAGCACTCGACGACCTCGCATTCGGCAACGGAGCCATCCAGCAAGGGATCGGTGGTTACACCATGAGAGAGCGCAGCGAACGAATCCTGTGCCAGCGCGCCATGCGCATGACGGAGCCGAGCGCCGGCGAGGCGCGGTCATGAGCATTCTTTTAGTCGGGATTTCGCATCGCAGCGCGCCCGTCTCGATTCTGGAGAAGGTCGCGATCACCGACGCGGACCGGCCGAAACTGATCGATCGAATGCTCGCCTCCAGTCATGTCTCCGAGGCGATGATCGTCTCCACCTGCAACCGCGTCGAGGTCTACGCCGTGGTGGACGCCTTCCACGGCGGTCTCGCCGAGGTCGGCGAACTGCTGACCAAACATTCCGGCCTGCCGCTGCCGGATCTGACCAAGCACGCCTACGTCCGCTACAGCGAGGCCGCCGCCGAACACCTGTTCGCGGTCGCCAGCGGCCTGGATTCGATGGTGATCGGCGAGCAGCAGGTGCTCAGCCAGATCCGCGGCGCCTACGCTTCCGCCGATGCCCAGCAGGCGGTCGGGCGAACCATGCACGAACTCGCACAGCACGCGCTGCGCGTCGGCAAGCGGGTGCATTCGGAGACCGGTATCGACCGGGCCGGCGCTTCGGTGGTTTCGGTCGCCCTGGATCGATCGCAGCAGGTGCTCGGCCCGCTCGCCGGGCAGACCGCCGTGGTGCTCGGGGCCGGGGCAATGGGCGGACTCGCCGTCGCGCATCTGTCGCGGGCGGGCATCGGGCGCATCATCGTGGTGAATCGCACGTCGGCCCGGGCCAAGCGGCTGGCAGCGACCGCGCGCAGTCACGGTGTCGAGGCACATTCGATGGAACTGTCGCGCCTGACCGAGGCCATGGCGGCCGCGGACGTCGTGATCACCTGCACCGGCGCGGTCGGCGCGGTGGTGACGCTGGCCGACACCCATCGCGCACTCGCCGAACGTGAGCGCGCCAGCCAGGTGGAACGGCCGTTGGTGTTCTGCGATCTCGGTCTGCCGCGCGATGTCGAACACGCCGTCGCCGGACTGCCTGGCGTCTCAGTCATCGATATCGAGACGTTGCAGCGCGATCCGGCGGCCGGTGCGGCCGCCGACGATACCGTCGCCGCCCGCTCGATCGTCGCCGACGAACTCGCGAAATATCTTGCGGGCCAGCGCATGGCGGAGGTCACCCCGACCGTCGCCGCCTTGCGGCAGCGCGCGGCCGAGGTGGTCGAGGCCGAATTGCTGCGCCTGGATTCCCGACTGCCCGGACTGGCCGATCCGGAACGTGACGAGGTGGCGCGCACCGTGCGTCGCGTGGTGGACAAGTTGCTCCACGCGCCGACGGTGCGCGTAAAACAGTTGGCCTCCACCCCGGGCGGCGATACCTACGCCGAGGCGCTGCGGGAACTGTTCGAGCTCAAACCCGGTGCGGCGCAAGCGGTTGCGGCTCCTATGGAGCTCAGTTCGATCAGCGACGAGCACACCGCGATTCGCTTCCTCGGCGATGTTTCGGTCGACCCGCAAGCGATCGTCGACGGCAGCGAGATCGCATTGGCCGACGACTTCACCGCCGGACACCGCGGCGAAGAACAGGGGCAGACGGCATGACAGTCGTGCAGGAAGAGGCAAACGTGACCGCAGGCAGCATTCGCGTGCCGTGGCGGATCGGCACCAGAGGCAGTTTGCTCGCCCTCACCCAGGCGGGCACCATCCGCGACAACCTGATCGCGGCCGGACACGATGCGGAGCTGGTGGTCGTCAAGACCCCGGGCGATCTGTCCTCGGATCCGGTGCAGCAAATCGGTGTCGGCGTGTTCACCTCGGCACTGCGCGACGAACTGGCCGCCGGGAATATCGATATCGCGGTGCATTCGTACAAAGACCTGCCGACCGCCCAGGATCCGCGTTTCACCATCGCCGCCATCCCGCCGCGCGAGGATCCGCGTGACGCACTGGTCGCGCGCGACGGTCTAGTGCTCGGCGAACTCCCCGCCGGTGCCCAGGTCGGCACCTCGGCGCCGCGCCGCGTGGCCCAGTTGCGTGCCCTCGGACTCGGCTTGGACATCGTGCCGCTGCGCGGCAATCTCGACACCCGGCTGCGCAAGGTCAGCGAAGGGGAGTTGGACGCGGTCGTGGTGGCCAGGGCCGGACTGGCCAGAATCGGTCGGCTCGACGTGGTCACCGAGGCGCTCGAGCCGGTGCAGATGTTGCCTGCGCCCGCACAGGGTGCGTTGGCGGTCGAATGCCGCAGCGATGACAGCGGACTGATCAAGGCGCTGACTGAACTCGACGACGCCGCGACCCGTGCGTCTGTCATTGCCGAACGGTCGCTGCTGGCCGAACTGGAGGCCGGTTGCACCGCGCCGATCGGCGCGATCGCCGAGGTCGTCGAATCGCTCGACGATGACGGCAGAATTGTCGACGAACTCTCGTTGCGCGGTTGCGCGGCGGCCGTCGACGGCTCCGATGTATTGCGAGCCTCCGTGGTCGGCGCTCCGGAGCGCGCCGCGGAGCTCGGCCGTGAGTTGGCCCGGGAACTGCTCGATCTGGGCGCTCGCGAGTTGCTCAGCACGCCGGAATCAGCGGTTAGTCCGCCCACTGACTTTTCCAATTCCAGCCCAATGGAGAACAACCAATGAGCGAGCGCAGCGAGCGAATCAACAGCACAGCGCCCCCGGCGATGTCCGTGCCGAGCGCTAGCGAGGTACGGGCATGAACCGAGCACACAAGAAGCATCCGGGTCGGATCCTGTTTGTCGGGTCGGGGCCCGGCGACGCGGCACTGCTGACAGTGCGTGCGCGCGAGGTGCTGGGGCGGGCGACATTGGCCTTCACCGATCCCGATGTCGACAAGGGCGTGCTCGCCCTGATCGGTATCGCGGTCGAACCGAGCGAGGACGGTGAGCGTCCGGTGGACGTGCGGCCCGCGCTCGGCGACCCCGCCGAGGTAGCCAAGACGCTGATCGCCGAGGCCCGCAGTGGGCACGATGTGGTCCGTGTCGTCGCGGGCGACCCGCTGACGACCGATTCGGTGATCGCCGAGGTCAATGCGGTGACGCGCTCGCATATGGTTTTCGAGGTGCTGCCGGGCCTGCCCAATGGTTCCGCCGTGCCCAGCTTCGCCGGTATCGCGCTCGGCTCCGGACACACCGAGGCCGATGTACGCGGTGAGGTCGACTGGGCCGCACTGGCCGCCGCGCCCGGCCCGCTGGTGCTGTCGGCGACCTCGGGTCATCTGGCCGAAACCGCGAGTGCGCTGGTCGAACACGGTATGGCGCCGCAGACCCCGGTCGCGGTGACGGTGCGTGGCACCACCCGCCAGCAGCGCACCATCGAGGCCACCCTGGCCACGCTCAACAGCGCGGCCTCCGAATTGGTCGGCCCGCTGGTGGTGACCATCGGCAAGGTGGTCGCGCAGCGGTCGAAGATGTCGTGGTGGGAGTCGCGGGCGCTGTACGGCTGGACCGTGCTGGTGCCGCGCACCAAGGATCAGGCCGCCGAGATGAGCGAGCGGCTGGTCACCCACGGCGCCATTCCGATGGAGGTGCCGACCATCGCGGTCGAGCCGCCGCGCAGCCCGGCGCAGATGGAGCGCGCGGTCAAGGGCTTGGTCGACGGCCGCTACCAGTGGGTGGTGTTCACCTCCACCAATGCGGTGCGCGCGGTCTGGGAGAAGTTCGCCGAATTCGGTCTGGACGCACGGGCCTTCTCCGGTGTGAAGATCGCCTGCGTCGGCGAAGCCACCGCGGACAAGGTGCGCTCGTTCGGCATCAACCCGGAGCTGGTGCCGAGCGGCGAACAGTCCTCCGAGGGGCTACTCGCCGACTTCCCGCCCTACGACGATGTTTTCGACCCGGTGAACCGAGTCCTGTTGCCGCGCGCGGACATTGCCACCGAAACCCTGGCCGAAGGTCTGCGCGACCGCGGCTGGGAAATCGATGACGTAACTGCCTACCGCACCGTGCGCGCCTCGCCGCCGCCCGCCGAGACCCGCGAGATGATCAAGACCGGTGGCTTCGACGCGGTGTTGTTCACCTCGTCCTCCACGGTCCGCAATTTGGTCGGTATCGCGGGTAAGCCCCACGCGCGCACCATCGTTGCGTGCATCGGCCCGAAGACCGCCGAGACGGCCATCGAATTCGGCTTGCGCGTGGATGTGCAGCCGGAGGTCGCCCAGGTCGGTCCGCTGGTCGAGGCGTTGGCCGAGCATGCGGCTCGACTGCGCGCCGAGGGGCTGCTGCCCCCGCCGCGCAAGAAGAGCCGCCGCAGCCGCTGAATATCCGTTGCCTACCCGGTTGTGCGGCGAAGGCAGGCCTTTCGAGCGACCTGCAAGCAATCGCTAGCTGACCGTTTCGAGCGACCTGCAAGCAATCGCTAGCTGACCGTTTCGAGCGACCTGCAAGCAATCGCTAGCGGTGTGGCCCTTCGCCGCACAACCGGAGCTGCCGCAACCGTTGAGCTCCGTTGATCAGCGGCTGTAGCGCATCAGGGTCCGCACCAACCGGCAGGTGGTGTCGGACGGCGGGCGGATATCGATGAGTTCGGCTGTGCGCCGGATCCTTTCGTTGCTGGCTTGGCTCGGCAGGTAGATCCCGGAGTCGAGCAGGGCGATGGTCAGCCGCATCGCCTTGAGCCGCCGATTGTGCGAGATGTACCACTTGCGCGGCCGCCCGGTGGGCAGTGGCCGCTTCTGCAGCGGAACATAGGGCCGATCGATAACCTTCGACTTCGGTGCGGTGTTGGGCACGGTGGCGTCCTCCCGTCGCGATCGGGAACCCGGAGCGATTCCCTCGAACACACCTTCGATTTTACTCCTGCCCACCGACAAAAAACGCCCGCCCACAAGGGCTTTCGCACGCTACAGCCAACCGTGCGGTGATCCGCGAATCCCGCGTTCCAGCCGGAACAACCGGGGACGCGGTGCCCGGCTGTGAGACGGGATGCTCGGTGCGCGTGATTTGTTGGCGGGTGCGTGTTCAGACATCATCCGCCCCTCGCACCGCACTCTTCGAGCGCCGGTACATCACCCCGCAGCAGGCCGCGGGAATGCGCACCGATCCGAGACCGTCGTTGCGGTGCGCCACCGTTACCGATCCGGCCGCAACGGCCGCGGCCGAACCGCCGGACGAGCCGCCAGAGCTGGGCGCGGGATTCCACAGGTTCCGGGTGATGTGGCCGGCGACCGCCGGGGGCTCGCGGTGTCGCGCAGCGGGCTTATCGAATCTTCGAGACATCCTTCACGGGGATGATGTGGTGTCCTCCGATCGGCCGAAAGGTCGGGCCGGTAGGAGGAAGTGGCCCGCGCCACCCGCCGAGATGATCGGTGCATGCATACGGAATCGACACCGGATACCGAATCCACTGGGGGACAGAGTCGTTCACGCCGGGCGTTCATGGGACTCGCGGCCGCCGGTGCGGGTGCCGCCGCGGTTGCGACGGCCGTTGTGGTGCCGCCGTACCTGCGCGATCCGCCGACCGATCCGCTTCCGACGGCGGCTTCGAGTGGGCGCTTCGCCGGGAAGGTGGTGCTGGTGACCGGCGGTACATCCGGTATCGGCGAGGCCGCGGTGCGAGCCTTCGCCGCCGAGGGCGCGTCCGTGGTGTTCTGCGGTCGCCGCGAACAGCTCGGCAAACAGGTCGCCGAATCCATCGGCGGCGCAGCACACTACGTGCGCGCTGACGTTCGCGTTCGGGCTGATATCGAACAACTGGTCGCCGAGGTGGAGCGCCGGTTCGGTCGCCTGGATGTGGCATTGAACAATGCGGGGATCAGAATCGAGGGCGCGGCCGAGGAACTGCCGATCGAGCAGTGGGACGACGTCCTCGATACCAATCTGCGCGGAGTCTTCCTCTCGGTGAAATACGAGGTACCGCTATTGGAGCGCTCGGGCGGCGGGGTGATCCTGTGCACGACCTCGAAATCATTGATGGCCGATGCGCCGGCCTACTCGGCGAGTAAGGCCGGGATCGAGGGGATGGTCGGCTCGATGGCCCAGCAGTACGGCCCGCGCGGTATCCGGGTCAATGCGATCGCGCCGGGTACCACCGATACCGCGTTGATCCGCCCGGCCGGCCTGCCGGATGCGATGTGGTCGGTGTTCAAGGACGCGTGGGGTCCACTGAATGTCTCCGCGCTGGGCCGAATGGCCGAGCCTGCGGAGATCGCTCGCGCGATCCTGGCACTATGCGGCGACGACCTCGGATATATGGCGGGGTCGACCGTATTGGTCGGCGGCGGTCCGTTCGGCGGCGGAAAGATGCAGATGCCGCCGAGGTTCCCGGCCCGCTGATCCGTCGGCGCACCCGCCGCCTGCGACTCGCATTCGGACCGGGCGTATCGTGCGGTTTATGACCGGATTGGACCGCCCGCGGCGGTTGCGCCGTACCCCCGCCCTGCGTCGTCTCGTGGCCGAAACAACTCTCGAGCCACGGCAATTGGTGCTGCCGATGTTCGTCGCCGACGGACTGGAGGAGCCGCGCGAGATCGGCTCCATGCCCGGCGTGCTGCAGCATTCGATGGATTCCCTGCGCAAGGCGGCGGTCGAGGCGGTCACCGCCGGTGTGGGCGGGCTCATGCTCTTCGGTGTGCCGCTGCCCGAGGACAAGGACGCCACCGGCAGCAAGGCCAGCGATCCCGACGGCGTTCTCAACCGGGGTCTGCGCGCGCTCGCGGACGAGGTCGGCGATTCGACGGTGGTCATGGCCGATACCTGTCTGGACGAATTCACCGATCACGGGCACTGCGGCGTGCTGTCGGCGGACGGTGCCGTCGACAACGACGCCACCCTGCACCGCTACGTGGAGATGGCCCTCGCACAGGCCGAAGCCGGTGCGGATCTGCTCGGTACCAGCGGCATGATGGACGGTCAGGTCGGCGCGATCCGGCGCGGACTGGACGCGGTCGGGCGCACCGATACCGGCATCCTCGCCTACGCGGCGAAGTACGCATCGGCCTTCTACGGTCCGTTCCGCGAGGCGGTCGCGTCCTCGCTGGAAGGGGATCGGCGCAGTTATCAGCAGGATCCGGCGAACCGCCGCGAGGCTATCCGGGAGCTGCAACTGGATCTGGCCGAAGGCGCGGACATCGTGATGGTCAAGCCCGCGATGTCGTATCTGGACATCCTGCGCGATGTCGCCGACCAATCGACGGTGCCGGTGGCCGCATATCAAATCTCGGGCGAATACGCGATGATCACTGCCGCCGCCCAGCGCGGCTGGATCGACCGCCGCGCCGCCATTCTGGAATCGTTGATCGGCATCCGCCGGGCCGGCGCGGATATGGTGCTCACCTACTGGGCGACCGAGGCCGCGCACTGGCTGTCGTGACGAATCCGCCCAGACCCGAGGCCCCGGAGTCGGAGTCCGGCAGTCCGAAGTCGTTGGAGTCGTCGAGCTCGGAGTCGGCATCGCAGTCATCCTCCGAGCCGGGTGGATCCGATTCGCCGGACCGCGAGTCGGGCGGGGCGGAGTCGCTCGGGTCGAGTCCGCGAGGAGCCGATACTCAGGGACCGAATCCTGCCGAGCCCCCGCCGGAGGGCGTGCATCCAGCTGCGGCGCATCCGCCCGGCCCGATTCCGCCCGGCCCGATTCCGCCCGGCCCGATTCCGCCCGGACTGCATCCGCAGGGCGCGATTCCGCCGGGGGAGTATGCACCGATGCCGTACCCGCTTGGGATGTATCCACCGGGGCCGCACCCGCGTGGACCAATTGTCGGACCGCCGCGGCCGCGGCCCGAACCGCCGGAGGACATTCGGACGGCGCGGCAATTGTGGTGGGGCGTAATTGGATTCGGCATTCTGCAGATGATCGGGTCGGTCGTTGCGGCGTTTCAGCAGCGCAAGGATTTCGCACAGAAGATGTACGACCAGGTACACGTCGGCGATCCGAATTTCACGATGGCCAATGCCGAGCTAATGGTCTCGTTGGCCTTTGTTGTCGCTGTGGTGATCGGGTTGGCGCTGGCCGCATTCGCTTTGCTGTTCGTGCACCAGTTCGTGCGCGGAAAGCTGTGGGCGCGCACGCTTTTGACCGCTGTCGGCGTCTGGCTCGTACTGGTCGCGGTGGGCACGCTGTTCGCGCTGGAAGCGGTGACCGGGGCGGCCTCGCTGCTGGCCGGTGGTGCGGCAATCGTGCAGGGCGTGCTGGCGGCGGGTGCGGTGTATTTGAGTCACCGTCCGGACTCGACTGCCTACTTCCAGCTGAATCGCAGGTGACCCGCGGCTGGAGCGGTCGCGAGTTTGTCAAGAAATCGGCAGCATGTATCGTGAGGGTTGTCACAGAGGACATGGGAACCGGAAGTCACTTGTTGCGCGTTGTCTTACGTTTTGTAAGTACGTCGACCAGATGGCTCCGGGAGATCGGAGGCATCGATGCGAGTGGTGATCCAACAGCCGCAGAGCATTCGACGAGATCTGCTCGTGCTGAGCCTGCTGATCTTGTTCGCGTTGGTCACCGTCGCCGTGCTGCTGTTGCCCGGCGCGGTCGGCTGATCAGGAGTCGGGTGTCGATTTCCGTCGCCGTGCTCGGCGCGACCGGGAGCATGGTGTGACGGCTTCTGGGGATGGCGCGACCATCTTGTTCGCCGAACCGGGCGCGCGCTGGCGTTCGGTGGCCTACGGGCCGTTGTTGTGCCTGATCGTGCTGATTCTGGAATTGGTGACCGCTGACCAGGTGCACTGGTTCGCCCTCATCTTCTGTGCCGCGCTGATCGCGGGTTTTGTTGTCCTGCAGGTGATCGCGGGACAGCGGCATGTGAGCGTCGAGCTGACTCCCAGCACGCTGCGCGAGGGCACTGAGACCCTACCGCTGGCGACCATCGACGCGGTGCTGCCCGAGCGGGACGAGGACTCCTGGGATGATGAGGACTGGGAATCGGCGCGTTCGCTCGGCGAGCTGAGCGGAGTGCCGCGCCGGCGCAAGGGCATCGGGCTGCGGCTCGTCGGTGGTGAACTGGTGCAGGCGTGGGCGAAGGATCATCGCGGTCTGCGGGCCGCGCTCACCGAAGCGCTCGGCGGGACCGAAGATCTGTCCACGCGGACCGAGGAAGTCGAAGACAGCGAGAACGGAGCGGATCGTTGACGCGCTTGATCGCGATCGGTGACCGGATGCTTGCGGCATTGGTCGAATTGACGCTCGCGCTCGGGTGTGCGGTTCTCGCGGTGGTGAGCTGGCGCAACGGGCTGATCACCACCACCTTCGCGCCGTCGGGGGACGTGCCCGGCTTCGACTCCACCCGCTACGGCGCTCCGTGGCTGGTGCTGGCCGCTTTCCTGGTAATGGTGGCCGGTGTGCTCGCGATCGATGCCGTCGCCCGCACGGTGCGTGCCGCGCGTTCGCGCTGAACCAGGGCAATCACCGGCGATCCACATCGCCGCACCAGTTCGGTCGTGAATTTCGCGGGAAAATCGCAGGCATGATGCCCACAATCCCGTCGTTTTCGCTGCTGAACCTGCTTCCGGTCCCGTTGGCCTGTCTGCTGACAACCGGCTTCGCCTTGTTCTGCGTCGGCGCCACCGCGTAGCGCCGTATCACGCTCGGGCGCAACGGCCGATCCGGGACGTGCCCTGGCGCATCCGCCGCGACTGCACTACCGTGCAAGTGCCGCGCCGCGAGGTGCAACGGTCGGCATTCAGTGAATACTGTTGTGGCCGTTACGCTTTCGGCCGGTATCCGAATTGTGTCGACTGGGAGAAATGCTTGTGATTCGTTTTGCCGGGAAAGTGTGCGCTGCGGTCGTCGCGACGGCCGCGATCGGTGCGGCGCCCGCATGGGCCGCGCCGGGACTGCCCCTGGAGCCCGCCGCCCAGACCGACACTCAGACCGAGGTGTCCCAACCCGCGCCGATCTTCGTGCCCGATTCCGGTTCGGCGGGTGTGTACAACAACTTCATGTGCCAGCTGCACACCATTTCGGCCTCGGCGCCGTGCATGTATACCTAGTCCCAGCTCTGATAAATGTCCAGCGCGCGGCCGTCCCTGGTGCCCGGCGCGTTGACATACAGGGTGACGGTGCCGTCCGGATGGCTGGCCGCCTCCATGATGACCTGGCGCAATGAGGCGTGTACTCCGCCGTTCTCGTCGCGGTAGATCTCGGTGTCACTCTTGAGTCCGGCACCGATCCGGTTCAGCGGCACCACCATGGTGACCAGCGCGGGCAGTGGTCCGTCGCTGAGGGCCGCGGTCTCCGCGTGATTCAGATGCAGCCCGACCCGGTCGGGCTGGCTGACCGGATCCGCGGCGGCTGCGGTCCCGGCGCCGAAGGTGACGGTGGCGAGCGCGGTGAAGAGCGTGGCGCTGATGACGGCGAACCGCATTGGACCCTCCCGATGGGCTAGATGGTGCGACGACGCACCGAGATTACGCATCAGTAATCGGTCAGTGACCGATATCGGCCGCAACCATGATCGGCGTGTTGCGCCGAAGAGGCTGCGGTGCGTGCGGTCTGCGTCACTCGACTACACCCTGTCGTCGACTCGTTCCAATCGGGCTGAGACACTGGATGTCGTGAGTTCTTCTCCGCGCGTGACCAGGGCATCGGTGCCGGTCTCGGCTCAGCTCTTCGACCGGGCCGCTTCGGTGATTCCGGGTGGTGTGAATTCGCCGGTGCGGGCCTTCAAGTCCGTCGGCGGCACACCGCGATTCATCGCATCGGCCAAGGGCTACACGCTCATCGATGTCGACGGCAACGAATACGTCGACCTGGTGTGTTCTTGGGGGCCGATGATTCTCGGCCACGCGCATCCCGAGGTGGTCGCGGCGGTGCAGCGTGCGGCCGTCGGCGGACTGTCCTTCGGTGCGCCGACCGAAGCCGAGATCGAGCTCGCCGAGCTGATCGCCGAACGGATGGCGCCGGTGGACCGGGTCCGCTTGGTCAACTCCGGCACCGAGGCGACCATGAGCGCGGTCCGGCTGGCCCGCGGCTACACCGGCCGCTCCAAGATCATCAAGTTTTCGGGTTGCTATCACGGCCATGTGGACGCGCTGCTCGCCGATGCCGGCTCCGGTGTCGCAACGCTCGGCCTGCCGACCTCGCCCGGGGTTACCGGCGCGCAGGCGGGCGACACCATCGTGCTGCCGTACAACGACATCGAGGCCGTTGCCGCCGCCTTCGCCGCGCATCCGGGCGAAATCGCCTGCGTGATCACCGAGGCGGCGGCGGGCAATATGGGTGCGGTCGCGCCGCTGCCCGGTTTCAACGAGGGCCTGCGCAAGCTGACCGCCGATGATGGCGCGCTGCTGATCATGGACGAGGTGATGACCGGATTCCGGGTGAGCCGGTCCGGCTGGTTCGGCCGCGACGGTGTCGCCGGTGACCTCTACACCTTCGGCAAGGTGATGAGCGGTGGTCTACCTGCTGCCGCATTCGGCGGGCGCGCCGAGATCATGAATCACCTTGCGCCGCTTGGTCCGGTGTATCAGGCGGGCACCCTCTCCGGTAACCCGGTCGCGGTCGCCGCTGGGCTCGCCTCGCTGCGTGCGGCCGATGACGCGGTGTACGCGGCACTCGATCGCAATGCCGAGCGACTGGGCGGCTTGTTCACCGAGGCACTCGGTGCCGCAGGGGTCGAGCATCAGGTCCAGTTCGCGGGCAATATGGTGAGCGTGTTCTTCGCCGACCGTCCGGTCACCGACTACGCCACTGCCAAAGCCAGCCAGACCTGGCGTTTCCCCGCCTTCTTCCACGCACTGCTCGACGGCGGTGTGTACGCGCCGCCGAGCGCGTTCGAGGCATGGTTCGTCTCCGCGGCGCTCGACGAGGACGCATTCGACCGTATCGCCGCCGCCCTGCCCGCCGCCGCACATGCGGCCGCGGCCGCCACCCCCGAAGGATCCCGCGCGTGAGTTCCGACCAGCCAGATTCAGAAATGCGCGAACTACCAGATACCTCTGTCGACAGCGCGGAAGCCGCCGTTGTCGCCGACGAGTCCGATGCCGCTGCGCCCGAGCAGTCCAGCGCCATTGACGAATCGGGCATTGTCGCGCAGCCCGGCGACGCTGCCGCATCCGGTGTCACCGCCGAGGCCGTCGGCCAGCCTGATTCCGACGAGACCGAGGAGTCTGTCGCCGTCGCGTCGCCGCGTACCTCCGGCACCGTCACCCGTCCGCGCGGCGAGGAGTCGGTCGATGACGATTCGGTCGAGACCATCGTGCATGTGCTGCGGCACGGCGAGGTGCACAACCCGAAGGGCATTCTCTACGGTCGCCTGCCCGGGTTCAGTCTGTCGGTCACCGGTCGGTCGCAGGCCGGTGCGGTCGCGCGGTCGCTGGCCGATCACGACATCGCGCTGGTGATCGCCTCGCCGCTGCAGCGTGCGCAAGAGACCGCCGAGCCGATCGCGCGTCAGCACGGGCTACTGGTTCGCACCGACGAGAATCTGATCGAGGCCGGTAATACCTTCGAGGGCCTGCGGGTTTCGGTCGGCGATGGTGCGCTGCGCAAGCCGAGGCACTGGTGGAAGCTGCGCGATCCGTTCACCCCGTCCTGGGGCGAGCCGTATCTGCAGATCGCGCACCGCATGCTGGCCGCGGTCAATAAGGCCAGGGTCGAGGCGGCTGGACACGAGGCGGTGCTGGTTTCGCATCAGCTGCCGGTCTGGACGCTGCGGCGGTTCCTGCAGGGCCAGCGGCTCTGGCACGATCCGCGGCACCGGCAGTGCTCGCTCGCCTCGCTGACCTCGCTGGTCTACCAGGGCGACACCCTCGTCGACATCGTCTACTCCGAGCCCGCTGGCGGTTCGGATCCCACGGTGCACGGCGCATGAGAACTTCTTCCCGGCCGTCGGCCCGGCGTTCGGCGCCGGTCCTGCTCGCGTGCGTGGCCCTGATGGCCGCGCTCGCGGGGTGTTCGACCGGGAAGGATGCGGTGGCCTCCGGCGGTACGTTCGAATTCGTCTCGCCCGGCGGCAGAACCGATATTTTCTACGATCCGCCCGCCGCGCGTGGCACCATCGGCAAGCTCGCCGGGCCGGATCTGATGACCTCGGGTAAGACCACCTCGGTCGCCGACTTCCCGGACAAGGTGGTCGTGCTCAATCTGTGGGGGCAGTGGTGCGGGCCGTGCCGTGCCGAGGCGCCCGCGCTCGACAAGGTCTACGAGGCAACCAAGGACAGGGGCGTCGTTTTCCTCGGCATCAATGTCCGTGATTTCCAGCAGGACAAGGCGCAGGACTTCGTCGTCGACAACAAGGTCGGTTATCCGTCCGTCTACGACCCGTCCATGCGCACCCTGCTCGCGCTCGGCGGTAACTTCCCGACCAGTGTCATTCCCACCACGTTGGTGCTGGACCGGCAACATCGGGTCGCCGCTGTCTTCCTCCGCTCGCTCTTGGCGGAAGACCTCCAACCAATTGTCGAACGCATTGCGGCGGAAGGTTCGCAGTGATTCGTTCGGCCCACGCCGTAATTACGTCCCGCTCGGTAGCGAGCGGTAGGAAGGTGCAATCGTGAATCGCGATCGCCGTACTCGTAGCCCGCGTGCCTGTCGCCCGCGGCAGGCCGCCCGTCTCGTCCGCGGTGTCTGGACGGTCGATGACCGGTGGGTCGGCGTTTCCGCCGTACCGCGCAGCGCCGCAGCCGATTCCATGATGGACTTCGCACCGGAACCCGCGCCGGTGCCCGAGCGAGCTGATCGACCCCCGGTGGAGTCCGACTGATGGTGCTTGCCGCAGTAGGTGATTCGTTCCAGCAGACGGCGGCGACGGGGCCGCTGTTATTGGCGCTCGGTGCGTGCGTACTGGCCGGACTGGTCTCGTTCGCCTCGCCGTGTGTGGTGCCGCTGGTACCGGGTTACCTGTCCTATCTGGCCGGGCTGGTCGGCGCCGAAGCGCCGCCCGCCACCGCTGCGCAGACCAAAGGTCTTGGCGGCAAAGCGGTTTCGGTGGATCGGGCTGCGGCACGTACGGATCGAATCCGAGTGGCCGGTGCGGCCGGACTGTTCGTGGCGGGCTTCACCGTGGTGTTCGTGCTCGCCACCGCAACGGTTTTCGGTGTCATCCAGACCTTGAACGTGAATCGTGAACTGCTGCAACGGGTCGGTGGTGTGGTCACCATCCTGATGGGTCTGGTGTTCATCGGCCTGGTCCCCGCGTTGCAGCGCGATACCCGGATGGAGCCGCGCAGGCTCACGAGCATTCTGGGCGCTCCGCTGCTCGGCGCGGTTTTCGCGCTCGGTTGGACACCGTGTCTCGGGCCGACGCTGTCCGGAGTGATGGCGGTTTCGGCCGGGACCGAGGGCACGACGGCCGTGCGCGGGGTTGCGCTGATCGTCGCCTACTGTCTCGGCCTCGGACTGCCGTTCGTGATCCTGGCCTTCGGGTCGGCGAGCGCGTTGCGCGGCGTCGGTTGGCTGCGGCGCAATTCGCGCACCATTCAGATCATCGGGGGCATATTGCTCGTCGCGGTCGGGATCGCGCTGGTCACCGGGGCGTGGGACCAATTCGTCGCCTGGGTGCGCGACGCATTCGTTTCCGAGGTGACGCTGCCGATATGACCGTGCTCGACAAACCCGAGGCGCCGGTGACGCCGCCGCGTCAGTCGCTACCGGGTCGCGCGTGGGCGCTCGTGCGCAATGGCTGGCGTGGGCTCACCAGTATGCGCACCGCGCTGGTATTGCTGTTCCTGCTGGCCTTGGGTGCGATTCCGGGTGCCCTGCTGCCGCAGCGAAATCTCAACGAGGGCAAGGTCGATCAATACATCGCCGACCGGCCGACGCTCGGGCCGTGGATGGACCGGTTCCAGCTGTTCGACGTGTTCTCCAGCTTTTGGTTCACGGCAATCTATGCGCTGCTGTTCATTTCGCTCGTCGGCTGTATTCTGCCGCGCTGCCTGGACCACTATCGCGCACTGCGCACCCCGCCGGTTCGGGTGCCGCGCAACCTGTCTCGGCTGCCGCATCACTACTCCGAGACGATCGATGGCACCCCGGACGTCGTGCTCGAGCATGCGCGAAAGGGACTGCGCGGCTGGCGGACCGAGGTGCGCGAAGGTACTCGAGAAGGCGAGATCACCCTCTCCGCGGAGAAGGGGTACACCCGCGAACTCGGCAACCTGGTCTTCCACCTGGCCCTGGTCGGGCTACTCGTCGCCATCGCGGTCGGCAAGCTGTTCGGTTATGAGGGCAGCGTGATCGTCATCGCGAACAACGGGCCCGGCTTCTGTACCACTTCGCCCGCCGTCTTCGACTCGTTCAAGGCGGGCAATATCAACGACGGCACCGGTATGGCGCCGCTGTGCGTGCGGGTCAAGGACTTCAAGGCCGACTACCTGCAGAACGGGCAGGCCGAGATGTTCACCTCGCATATCGAATATCAGGCCGGGGGCGATCTGCAGAGCGATACCTGGCGTGATGCGCAGATCCAGGTGAATCATCCGCTGCGCGTCGCGGGGGACCGGTTGTATCTGCAGGGCCACGGTTTCGCGCCGACATTCACGGTCACCTTCCCGAACGGGCAAACCCGCACCGAATCCGTGCAATGGCGGCCCGACAATGCGCAGACCTTCCTGTCCAGTGGTGTGCTGCGGATCGATCCGCCCGGCGGCATGTACGCGACCGACGAAGAGCGCCGCAAGAACCAGATCGCAATCGAGGGCCTGTTCGCGCCGACCGCGCTACTGCACGGCAGCCTGCTCACCTCGTCGTTCCCGACCATGGACGATCCGGCCGTCGCGGTGGACATCTATCGCGGCGATACCGGTCTCGATACCGGTAAGCCGCAGTCGCTGTTCGCGCTGGATCCGGAGCAGGTCAAGCAGGGGCGACTGACCAAGGAGGCGAGGGTCAACCTGCGTCCCGGCGAGTCGGCGACGCTGCCCAATGGCACCAAGGTCACCTTCAACGGCGCGCAGGAATACGTGAATCTGCAGGTATCGCACGATCCGGCGCAGCAGTGGGTGCTGGTGAGCGCACTGGCCATGATGGCCGGGCTGCTGGTGTCGCTGCTGGTGAAGCGGCGGCGCATTTGGATCCGCGGCTACCCGGCCGAGGACGAAGCAGGTACCGTGGACCAACGACGCACCGTAGTAGAGATGGGCGGGCTCGCCAGAACCGATCAGGCGGGCTGGGGCAGCGAATTCGATCGCCTGCGCAAGCGCCTGCTCGGTGACCGATCCGCCACAGGAGAGTGACCATGCCGATCGACGAGACCATCGCCCAGTACAGCGATCTCGCCTTCAAATCGGCGATCGTCGTGTACGCGCTGGTGCTGGTGCTGCTGATCGTGCAGTACGCGGCGGCGCGCACGCAGAAGGTCGTCGCGCGTGAACTGGTGACCGCGGGCGGCGGCTCCGATCGTCCCGCCGGACCCGGCCGGGTCGAGACGCCGCAAGCCAAGCCGTTCGCCGAACGCGCTGGCAATATGGCGTTCTCGGTACTGTTCGTCGCGATCGCCCTGCATGTGACCTCGATCGTGTTGCGCGGCTTCGCGACCCACCGCTTCCCGCTCGGCAATATGTACGAATTCGTCACCATGGCGACCGCTGCGGCCGCCGTGGTCGGCATGGTGTTCCTGCGCGAACAGCGTTACCGCTCGATGTGGGTATTCCTGCTCGTCCCGATCCTGATCCTGCTGTTCCTGGCCGGCACTGTGCTCTACGCCGACGCGGCACCCGTTGTGCCCGCACTGAAGTCGTTCTGGCTGCCCGTGCATGTCACCATCGTCAGCATCGGCAGCGGCGTCTTCCTGGTCTCCGGCATCGCCAGCCTGCTGTTCCTCTATCGCCTGCGTCAGCCCGAAGGCGCCGAATCCGACAACATCCTGGGCACCATCGCCCGCCGCCTCCCCGACGCCCGCACCCTCGACCGCCTCGCCTACAAAACCACCATCATCGGCTTCCCCCTCTTCGGCGCCGGCGTAATCCTCGGCGCCATCTGGGCCGAAGCCGCCTGGGGCCGCTTCTGGGGCTGGGACCCCAAGGAAACCTGCTCCTTCATAGCCTGGGTGTTGTACGCCGCCTACCTCCACGCCCGCGCCACATCAGGTTGGCGCGACACCAAGGCCGCGTACATCAATATCGCGGGTTTCGTCGCGATGCTGTTCAACCTTTTCATCATCAACATCGTGATCAGTGGGTTGCATTCGTACGCAGGGCTGAACTGAGGATCGAAATAAGTGCTCTGAGCTGCTGATTAACGATTGTCGGCGGAGTTGGCGGCCGACGTGGTCGGCGTCTCGGTACGCAGTGAGTACGCAGTAGATTGCAGCCGGTCCCGTAGAACGCCAGCGACCGCTGTTCGCGTGGATTCGTCGGCGTCCGGCCAAAGGTGCGCGTAGTAGCGCAATGTTGTCACGGCGCTTCCGTGGCGAACTCGGGTCTGAACCGTCTTGATGTCGGCGCCCTGGCTGAACAGCAGGGAGGCGTAGTAATGGCGGAGGTCCTGGAAGCTGCCCCTTCCGGCAGTCCGGGTATCTCATCCTTTATACCGCGCAGGTTCCACCCGATTACCCAGGGCGACACCGGCTTGCACAGTTCGTCGCACACGAGGTTGGTGCCGGATCGAGCGGCGGATGTCTCGAGCATGTCGACCAGCTCGGCGGGAATCGGCAAGGGGTTGTAGCTGGCCTTCGTCTCGAGTGGCTTGTCCGGCCACTGTCGTTGCGGGTAGACCATGGCGCCGTCGAAGTCGACATCGTCGAAGCGGAGGCCGGCCGCTTCTGCGATCCGAAGCCCGACGAATGCGCCGAGCAAGACCGCGGTTCGCAGGTGCGGGGCATTGAATCGTGAAGTGCCCAGACCTGTTGGGTCGTCGCGACATAGACCTTCTGCTGTCCGGCCTGCGGTGATGTCCGACGCGAGCAGGGGTTCCGAGCCAAGAGCCCGTCATGTACAGCCTCACCGAGGATCTGTGACACCGCTCTCCTGAAGCGAGTGTCGCAGTTTCGAACCCCACCGAGGGCAGCGTTGATGCATAGGCATCAATGCTCGGCGTCGAAAGACTGCGGACCATCGCGCGCGGTAATGCGGCATGTCGGCTCATCTAGGTGGGAGGATTACGGGCCATGTGGATCTCGACGCTCGCCGCCGAAGCTGCCAACGATCCCGGGAGAGGACCCGTTGTCCTCTGGATCGCTGCCGCTGCGGGTGGATACGTATCGGCGATCGCCGGGCTGATCGCTGCGTGGATATCCGAGAAGACTGCCGCCTCTGGAGGGATACCGGGCCGCCCTGAAGTACCCGCGGTCGCCACAGAGGCCATCAACGCTCCCGACGCAATACAGGAGGCCCTCGAAGAAGCATCGAACGATCTCGCGAACTACAGAGTCCGCTCGATACTCATGCTCCACAGGCTGGCCGACCTGATGTTGATACTTGCAATCACAGCTGCGATCGCGGGGCCGCTGACTGGATTTGCGCTAGGTAGCTACTTGGCAGGCGGAATCATCGGCGGCATTGTCGCACCCGCCTACACCGCGCATCGTCGGCTGGAGAATGCAGCGGCACGCCGCGAAGCATCAGTCGACGCAGCTGATCGGGGCAAGCATGAATCTGGCATGCGAAACGTAGAGCTTCAACGGAAACAGTGGGAATTGGAGACGGAAAAGCGACTGTTTAATTTGGAGTGGGAGCAGAACCGGGCAGAGCAACAGGGCGCATGAGTAGGAGCGTGCGTCCCCGCTCTGCAATGTGGGGTGGCGGTTGATCCATAGGCATCAAACCGCCGCGCGGTCCACCAGTCGGGCGCGACGAACGCACGGCAATACGCGATGATGACAAATGAACTCCCTGGTGCAGCAATTGATCTCAGCAATTACTGCTTTACCAGGAGTTCACTCGAATCTCGAGCGTCACACGCTCACTCAGAAGCACCAGACGGCACTGCCGAGGGGGATACACCACGTCGCTGATCCGAATGATCCGTCGACCGGAGCTATGGTGGACGATGGAGGCGCCGCGGTCGAATCGGCAGTGGCTGCGGGCGCCGCGAGGACGAGCAGGGGCGCGGCCATAACAGTCGCGGCTAGGGTTTTGACGATTTTGCTAGACATTTTGCTTCCTTACAACGAGCTTTATGATGTCCGCGTAGTGGGCCGCGCTGCCGAGCTACCCGGACTGGGGCTGCGAGTGCGATACGTGCCGAATCGACTTTGCGACACGCGATTCGCTACTTGGTGACGTACATGATGCATTCCCGATAGGGACGTCAGGCTGGCAGCTACAGCATCGACCGAACCCGAGACGTCATTCGGTACCGCGGAACGCGTCAACAACAGCTTACCGCTGGCTACCAGACGATTCGGCCGCACGAGAACATTTAGAAGCTAACTTTTCTGTTTGAGTCAGCGTCTGAGAACTGTGTCAGGTGTGGGCGGGCCGGCGTGACATGACGGCGATCATGGCGATGTAGACGATGGCTTCGTGGTGGTCGAGTGTAAGGGGCTTGGCGCGCGCGTTACTCGAGCATCCCCGGCTCGCGGTCGGGAGGTAACCGCCGGGAGCGGCAAGAAATCGGGAATCCGTGGGGTGCAGGGGCTTCCGGTGTTGTCGTGCGCCCGGCGATAGCTACAAGCGGTGGACGCAGACTACGAATTGGCGTTGTTGGTACACGATTCCGCGGTCGCTGGAGGAGCAGACGTTCACGTTTGTGGTGTTTTGTTTGATGTCCATGACGCGGACGGCGTTGGGGACGCCTTTGGTGTTGCACTCGAGGCGCTTCGGGTTGTCTTTGTTCGGGTCCATGCAGCCGCCGATTACCCAGTCGATGTCCAGGCAGAGGGCGGCGCGGTTGACGCCGCGCAGGGTGTCGTTGAGGGCGCGGTCGGCGTCGGTGGGGCAAGCGGCGTTTTCGGCCGCCTTGTCGATGACCTTGTAGTTGGAGGTCGCGCTGCCGCAGGCGGACTTGCCGAGCGTCGGGTTGTCGCCGCTGCCGCCGATCTCGATGCAGTCACCGACGTCGATCTTCAGGCCGCCCGCGATCTTGTCGAAGGTGCTGCGGATGGCGGAGGTGGTCGGCGGGGCCTCGGGAGTGGTCAGCGGTAGCTCGGGGAACGGTTCCGGCGAGGTGGTCGGCGCGAGGTCGTTCTGAGCTGCGGGCGACGGGCTGCTCGCGGTGGACTTGTCGTTGCTCAGCGACATCGCCGCCACGGCCACTACGGCCGCGGCCAGCGCGGTTACAGCTATGAAGACCGTCAAGGTGAGACCCGCACGGACACGTTGACGCGACACCTGTGACGTCCTCCAGGGCTGTTCGAACTCGCGCGCCGAGATACGAAGTTGAAAGTTGCAATGGTGAGAGATCACGTCATGCCTACACCATCAGATGCGTGCGCGTCGAGTCACCCATTTTTGAGGATAAAAAGGATACTTGTGTGAAATGATCATAGGTCGGATGCTGGGGTAACAATCGAATAACGATGGCTGTCAGGGGTTCCCAAATGCCGTGCGGGGCAACAAGCTACGTGGCGCTAGACGCGTCAACCGGCTACCGGGGCCGGTGCTTGTCAGAAGGAAACCTTGATGAAGTTCGGCACGTTCGCCGTCACCCTCGTGTCCATCGCCGCCGTGGGAATCGCAGCGGGAACCGCGAATGCGAAGCCAGCGGAAGTTGCCAAAGAGGTGTCGGCCTCCGGCGTCGAGCAGGGAATCGGTTACCACACGGTGGCTTCCGAAATCTCGGATGGGCACCGGGACCGCGTCCTCACCACCGAGGTCGACAGCGGCAAGTTCGAACTCGCCGACAACGGCACCAAGGTCCTGCTGAAGTCCGATGCCGGCGCTGTGGTGACGGAAGTCCCCTTGACCTACGAGCTCTCCGGCACCAAGGTCGCGGTCGACCAGACGATCTCCGATAACGGCCGAACCCTCGCTCTCACGCCGAAATTGAGCGCCAAGAACATCGGCGAGATGCAGCCGGTCAATTCCATGGCCCGCCTGACCGACGAAATCAACAAGAACATCGTCGGCGTGGTCCTCGGCGGCGTTCTCGGCCTCGTCATCGGCGCCATCGTCGGCGTGTTCTTCTTCAGCATCATCACCGGCCCGATCGGCGCCGTAATCGGCGCGATCGCCGGCGGCTACATCATGGGCGGGCAGTCGTTCATGGACGCCCTGATGGCCGTCATCAACGGCGAGCCGTGATCGTTTGAGCAGTCGAACGGCACGCTGAGGAATACGACGGCGGCCTTCGCTGACTCGAGTTTCGGCGACCTCGTCGGCTTATTGACCGAGGAGGATCTGCGGCCGGTCGTACTTCGCTTGGTTGCCGGCCGCGTCGGTCGGCCGCGGATCGAGAAACAACACCCGAGCCTCGGAGGCATCTCTCGTTCGCGTGGGCTGTCGAGGCCGAACCCGACTTCTCGTCCACGTGCCAGGAAGTGCGTTGGCGCGACCGCGGTGGTCGTGAGTGATCATTTGCGATACCAGCCCGCTGGTGGCTGGTTGCGGAACGGTAGAAACCGATTTGCGGCGCATGGGCGCGATTCAGCATTGGCGCAGAAAAACAAACCGCGCGGGCAGTATGCGTTGCGCGACTGAAGGATTCGCGTCTGCCTACCGGAAACGCCCGGCGAACCGGGCGTACCCTACTCAGCGCTCGGCAGACCCGTCACCATCACGATGCTGGCGCGAAATGCGCCAGAGGAATTCGGGGTCGTCATCGGGCCCCATGATGCGCTTGCGCTGCGGCGAACGCGTGGGCGGTCCGGCTGTCTTCTCGGGGCCGAACGCCTTCCAGCACAACACCGCGACTGCCACAACTGCGATGAGTGCCAACAGGTACGTCACGTCGCTCACCTCCTGCTAACGAGGGTAGTCGCGTGCGTAGCCTTCGAACACCGCAGACACGAAATTGGTGGGTGCGGGCCCCTAGACAGGGATATCGAACTCACAGCTACGGGCCCGCGGACCATGATCAGCGCGCGGTGGCCTCGGTGGTCAGCGACTCGAGCAGCTGGAGTACTTCGGATTCGCGGAACCGACGGTGCCCACCCGGTGTGCGCAGCGATCCCAGGCGCCCGGCGTGCGCCCAGCGGGTGACGGTCTTCGGATCGACGTGGAACATGGCGGCCACTTGGCCCGGTGTCAGCAGGGTGTCCTGGCCGCCGACGGTGATCGCAGTCATAGCAAACCTCTCCGTTCTCGACAGTTCCCTCATCAGATGGCGTCATCGTTGCACTGCAACCCCTAGGTACTCGAACCACCTACAGTTGGTAAAGGGGAAGTAATAGACAAAACGGATACGCGCCCTGGCCTCGACGGCAGGTAGCGCCGAGGGTGGGCCATAGCTTCGCATAGGCTGGACGGCGTGAGTGAGGCAACTCCACCGAAGGGTGAACCCGAACAGCAAACCACTGGCATCAGCGCGCGGCTGGCCCGCAACCTGGCGCTGTACACGCTTGCCAGGCTCGGTCTGGTCGTGGTCATCACCGCCGCGATCGTCGGCGTCGCCAGGCTCGTCTCGGTGGAGATCCCACTGGTGGTCGCCGCCCTGTTCGCGTTGATCATCGCGATGCCGCTGTCGCTGACGCTGTTCAAGAAGTTGCGCGCACGGGTCAACGAGGACATCGCGGTCGTCGATGCGAAGCGCCGCCAGGATAAGGCGCAGCTGCGCGCCCGGCTTCGGGGTGACGACGACCCGCCCGGGACGGACTCGTGAAGTACTGCGATCGCAGTGCGCCACGCGCCTGGGTCGACAATGCCGTGCGGCTCATCGAGGCCGATACGCAGCGCAGCGCCGACACCCACCTGATCCGGTACCCGCTGCCCGCCTCATGGCGGGTCCAGCTGTATCTGAAGGACGAGTCGACCCACATCACCGGCAGCCTCAAGCACCGGCTGGCGCGGTCGCTGTTCCTGTACGCGATCTGCAACGGCTGGGTCACCGAGGGCACCACGGTGGTCGAGGCGTCCTCCGGTTCGACCGCGGTCAGCGAGGCGTATTTCGCCAAATTGCTCGGCCTGGATTTCGTCGCGGTGATGCCCGCGAGCACCTCGCCGCAGAAGATCGAGTTGATCGAAGCCCAAGGCGGCCGTTGTCATTTCGTACAGCGACCACCGGATATGTACACCGAGGCGGCGCGTCTTGCCGCCGAATGCGGTGGCCACTTCATGGATCAGTTCACCCATGCCGAGCGCGCCACCGACTGGCGCGGCAATAACAACATCGCCGAATCCATCTTCCAGCAAATGGAATTGGAGGCGCATCCGGTGCCGGACTGGATCGTGGTCGGTGCGGGTACCGGCGGCACCAGCGCCACCATCGGTCGCTACATTCGCTATCACCGCTACCCGTCGAAACTGGCCGTGGTCGACCCGGAGAACTCCGCGTTCTACGGCGGCTACGAAACCGCTGACGCCGGTTATCAGACCGGAATGCCCTCGCGCATAGAGGGAATCGGCCGCCCGCGGGTCGAGCCGTCGTTCATCGGTCAGGTGGTGGATCGGATGATCGAGGTGCCCGATGCCGCATCGGTCGCCACTGCCCGCCTCGCGAGTCGGGTAATCGGCCGCCGCGTAGGCGGTTCCACCGGAACCAATCTGTGGGGTGCGTTCGCACTCATCGCCGAAATGATCTCCGCCGGTCGTTCGGGCAGTGTGGTCACCCTGCTCTGTGACGGCGGAGATCGTTATGCCGGAACATATTTCGATGACGCATGGGTCCAGGCGCAGGACATGAACCTCACCGAACCCGCCGCGATCCTGGACAAGTTCGCCGCGACCGGAATCTGGTCCGGCTAGCAAGCGATACCGCAACCCCGGCCGCAGTGCCGGGGTTTTCTTTCGGCGAACATCGTCAATTTTCGTTGACAACTCCGGAGTTCGTCAATCAAAATTGACGACATGACTGAAGCGACCACACTGGCGGCCGCCGCAGGCAGTCCCGACCCCAAGGTCGGGCTGCGCGCGGTGCTCGCACTGCGTCGGCTGCTCGAACGGCTCGAAGCGATTCAGGTGACCAATGCCCGCGAACAGGGCTGGTCCTGGCAGGCGATCGCGGAGGCGCTCGAGGTCAGTAAGCAGGCGGTCCACCAGAAATACAACCGGAGAGGCGGGAACCGCTGATGTTCGAACGGTTCAGCAGGTCGGCGCGGACGGTGATCGTCATCGCCCAGGAAGACGCGCGCGAACTGCGCGCACCCAGGATCGAGGTGGAGCATGTGCTACTCGGTCTGTTGTCACAGGGCGAGCCGGAATTGAAGACATTGCTCGAGGAGGCCGGGCTAACCCACCGAGACGTGCTGGAAAGCCTCGGCCAACAGGCCAAAGGCCAGCCGCTCGGTGCGGAGGACGCCGAGGCGCTGCGCTCGATCGGCATCGATCTGGATGCGGTGCGCGAGAGTTTGGAGGCCACCTTCGGCGAGGATGCGCTGGAACGGGCCGTGCCCGAGGAGCGGTCCCGATTCGGCCGCGGCCGCGATCGGAACTGGGGGCACATTCCGTTTACCAGGGACGCCAAGAAGGTATTGGAGTTGGGACTGCGCGAAGCCTTGGCCCGCAAGGACAGGTCCATCGAATCCGGGCATCTGCTGCTAGGCATTCTGCGCGCGCCCAATGCGACCACAACCCGCATCCTGGGCGGTCCGAAGGCGATCGACGCCCTCCGACCGAAGGTGCACGCGCTGCTCGACCGTGCGGCGTGAGAGGTCGGGCATGTGCGCGCCACCCCATTCGCGCTTTGGGGCAGCACATGCCCGCCGGTCGGGCCTAGCATCAAGCCATGCAGCTTCTGATTCGCTTGATTATCAACGCCGTTGCCATCTGGCTGGCGGCAGCCTGGGTCGACAAGATCGAGATTTGGAGTCCCGAGGACAAGGGCAATGGCGGCAAAGTCATTGTCATCCTGGCCGTCGCCGTGGTCTTCACCGTGGTGAACGCCCTGGTCAAGCCGATCGTGAAACTTCTATCGTTACCGCTGGTCATCGTCACCCTCGGCCTGTTTCTGCTGGTGATCAACGCGCTGATGTTGTGGCTCACCGCGAAGATCACCGAGACCACCGACTACGGCCTACGTATCGACGGCTTCTGGGCAGCGGTGTGGGGCGGGATCATTGTCGCGGTGGTCAACTGGATCCTCGGCGTCCTGGTTCCGGACGGCGACGACTAGTAGCTTCCTGGCGCGCTCACAGCTCGCTCGAAGGCGGAATGGGTCCGAGCGTGCATTCTTTGCGCGAACTAGGCGGAAATCGCCGAATTCGGCCGGAAAGTGCATGCTCGGCTCCGCCGGCGCCAACCGGGTGCCGCGCTTCGCGGTCCCTAACCCACGATACCCAGCGCCAACGCGGTAACCGCCGACCACACCAACAGCGCCAACCCCGAATCGCGCAGCGCCGGAATCAATTCCAGCCCGCCCTTACCGGAGCGCACCGGTGCGTTGGCGCGCACTGCCAGCGGCACGGCGACCAGTCCGACCAGTGCCCACGGCGTGCGGACGACCAACAGCAGCGTCGCGATGAACGGCACCGCGAGCAGCGCCAAGTGCAGCGTGCGAGTCCGCGGATCGCCGAGTTTGACCGCGAGGGTGACTTTCCCGGATTCGGTATCGGTCGGAATGTCACGCAGATTATTGGCGACCAGCACCGCGCTGGAGAATGCCCCGACGCCGATCGCGAGCACCAGGCCCGCCCATTCGATCCGCTCGGCCTGGACGAATTCGGTACCGAGCACACCGATCAGACCGAAGAAGACGAAGACCGCCAACTCACCGAACCCGCTGTAGCCATACGGCTTGCTGCCGCCGGTGTAGAACCAGGCACCGGCCAGGCATGCCGCGCCGACCAGCAGCAACCACCACGCCGTCGCGATGACCAGCACCAGCCCGAAGATCGCGCCGATGGCCAGGCTGATGATCGCGGCATTCTTGACCGCGGCGGGCGAGGCGAGCTTCTGCCCGACCAGCCGCAGCGGACCGACCCGCACGTCATCTGTTCCGCGGATACCGTCGGAATAGTCGTTGGCGTAATTCACCCCGATGATCAGGGCCAGCGAAACCAGCAGCGCGAGAACGGCTTTCCACCACACCGCGCCTTCGATGGAGGCGGCGGCGCCGGTTCCGGCAAGAACAGGGGCGATCGCGTTCGGCAGGGTACGGGGCCGTGCGCCCTCGATCCATTGCGCTGCAGTAGCCATATTCGCAGCCTAATGCGCGGCCGCGATTCGGTCCGCTCGGGCGGTTCAGTTGGCTTCGGCGGCGGTCTTCAGTCGGTCGAGGCCCTTCTCGAAGTCCTTGCCGATCATATTGTCGATCGGGAACACCTTTCCGATCACGCCCATCAGGCCCTTGTGCTGGCCTCTCATCCGCCAGACCACCTCGGTGCGGGGTTCTCCTCCTTCGAGGGCCGAGACCGGGTTCAGCTCGAAGGTCGTCTTGTTGGTGGCCTTGAACGGCTTCTCGAAGGCCAGCCGGATATCTATTTCCCGGTCGTCGCTGGAGGTGATCTCCATGCTGCCGCGACCGGCCTTGCGGTTGCCGTCCCAGGCGTACTGGGCGCCGACTCCAGCGTCCGGCCCGGAGTACTTCCGCTGCAGTTGCGGATCGACGTCCTCCCACGGCGACCACTTGGTCCACTCGTGGAAGTTATCGATCAGCCCATGAATGCGCGCGGGCTCGGCCGTGATCACAGCCTGCCGAACGATTTCGAACTCAGCCATGCGCACAGCGTAAGCGCCTTACCGGTCCGAACAGGGGCGAAAAACCATGTCAGCCTGGCAGACAGTATTCGATTTCGGCACTCCCGGGTCCCTTCATGGGCCCGCCCGTCTCCCACCGCCACCCTCGACGGACGGCCTGGCGGCCGACTGTTCTTGCCGTTGCGCTACCGCCTCCGGGCCCGTCGCTCGCGCCGGGGCTCGCATACGATAACCACGGAATGTTTCCCGATCAGAGCGGCCCGAACGGCCGAAGTCAAACCCTGACGACGCCCGCAGGCGAATCGGTCGTAGTGGCCCTGCTGGGCGAAATCGCGCTACGCCGAGACGGCACGCTCGCAGCGCTCCCCGGCGCACGGTCGCGACTGCTGCTCGCCGCGCTGGCCCTGTGTCCCGGCCGCAGCCGCAGCGCCCAGGCGCTGATCGATGAGGTGTGGGGTGAGCAGCCGCCGCGCGCGCCGATGAACGCGCTGCACACCCAGGTGTCGCGGCTGCGCTCGGCGCTACCGGATGCGGCCCTGGAGATCGGCCCGGCGGGCTACCGCCTGAGGCTGACCGCCGATCAGGTCGATTTGACCCTCGTGGACGACTTGGTGCACGCGGCCCGCGTCAAACAAGCCGACGGTGACCACGCCGGATGTCTCGAGGTGCTGACCCAGGCCAGATCGCTCTGGCGCGGCGAGCCCGGTGCCGACTTACCCGCGGGCGACCTCGCCGACGAACTGCGCACAGCGGCCGCGCGCCGGTGGTCCGAACTGGAGGCGATCGAGGTCGCCGCCCGGGTCGCCACCGGTGATCTCGACGGCGCGGTGGCCATCACCCGCCGCACCGCGGTCGCAAAGCCACTCGACGAGGCCGCGCACGCCACCTTGATGCGGCTGCTCGCCGCGGCCGGGCGGCCGAACGAAGCCCTCGATGTCTTCGCATCGATGCGCGGGCGGCTGGTCGAAGAACTCGGCGCGGATCCGGGCCCGGCGCTGGTGGAACTCAATACCGCGATCCTGCGCGGTGATCCGGTGCCCGGATTCGCATCGCGGGCCGATCATGGTGGGGCCGTGCCGAAGCCGACGCCCGCTACGAATTCGGCCACATCGGGTGATCCGACGATATCGGTCGCGGTAGGTGATTCGGTCGCGCGGTATTCCGCCGGGCGGGACTCGGTGTCACTGGATTCGATTGGACGAGTTTCCGATTCGGCCGTTGCCGCACCGCCGAGTACCCTCGCCGCGATCGGACTGCGCGCGGCCCCCAATGCGCTGCTCGGACGTGCCGCCGATCTGGACGCACTCGAGCAACTGCTGCACCGCTCCCGAGTGACGACCGTCCTCGGCCCCGGCGGCACCGGAAAGACCAGGGTGGCCAACGAATTGGGTGCTCGGGTCGCGCGCAGCGAATCCGTGGTGCTGGTGGAGCTGGCGTCGGTACGGGCCGATACGGCCGCCGACGCCGACCCACGCGCCGATATCGAAGCCGCGATCAGCACGACCCTCGGCCTCGGCGAGATCGTCCGGGAGACGGCATGGCGGCGCTCCACCGGCTACAGCGATGCCGGTCGGCGATTGCGAGATGCGCTCGCGGCCCGGCCGACGCTGTTGATATTGGATAACTGTGAGCATCTGATCGACGCGGTCGCCGAAGTGGTCGCCGATCTGGTCGGCAGCTGCGACCAGCTCAGTGTCCTTACCACAAGCCGAGCACCACTGGCGATCACCGCGGAAACGGTCTATCCGCTGGCGCCCTTGGCAATCGACGCGGCCGGATCACCGGCCACCGACCTGTTCATGGCCAGAGCGCGTGCGGTGCGGCCGACCGTGCGCCTGGATCCCGAAGTGGTGGCCCGGCTGTGCGGCACGCTGGACGGCCTGCCGCTGGCCATCGAACTCGCGGCCGCCCGTGTGCGGACCATGAGCGTCGAGGAAATCGAGACCCGCCTGGAACACCGATTCGCCTTGCTGCGCAGCGGAGATCGCTCCTCGCCGGAACGGCACCGCACCTTGCACGCCGTCATCGCGTGGAGCTGGAATCTGCTCGAAGCGCCGCAACAGATCGCCTTGCGCAGGCTGTGCCGCTTTCCGGCCGGATTCACCCTCGATGCAGCCGAAGTGGTGGCGGGTGGCCCGGATGTCGACGATGTGACCACGGCCGTGGACGGACTGGTCAGCCAATCGCTGCTCACCGTCCTGGACGACGACGAGGGCCTGATCGGAACCCGCTACCGAATGCTGGAAACGGTGCGCGAATTCGGTGAGGAACAGCTCGCACTGACCGGGTCCGATGCTGCGGCAGGCATTTCGGGTGTGGTCGACGAGCGTCCGGTGGTGATGGATCGCATGTCGCGCTGGGCCCGTGACTATTCGATCGCCACGGTGCACCGTTATCTCTCCGACGAGCAGGTGGCCACGGTGCTCTCGGTCGGTGCGGAGCTCGACAACCTTGTCACGGTGCTGCGATATGCGTTGGAGCGCAGGGACGCCCGCACGGTGTACCGAGTGTTCCCGATCGCCGGCACGCTATGGGTAATGCGCGGCGCGCACATGGAGCTGAGCAGTTGGGCGCGCCGGATTCTCCCCCTGGCACCTGAACCCGGTCCGGTGCGCGGTACGGTCGCGGATCTGCAGATGCTCGCGCACTTGCAGATCGGTATGCACATGTTGTACCTGAACAGCGGTTTGCGTCAGGTGGCGACCACGCGGGCACGGATCCGTCGATTGCTCAGCACTGCAATAGATCTCAATAGTGGAGCGCGTTTTCTCGGCGTCATGGCCTGCGGGGATATCTCGGGCTCGGATTCGCCGAGGCTGTTCGCGGACGGCGCCCGGTCGCCGGACCCGCTGGTGCGCGCCGCAGCGGTGTTCATGCGCGCGAATGTCCGGGAAAACTCCGGCCATGTCTACGGTTCCACCCGGGACGCGAAAGCCGCCCTGCAGCTGATCGAGGGAAGCGATGTCTGGGGGACGGCCATGGTCACCCAGCATCTCGGGCAGCTCGCCGGACAGACCGCACACTATGCCGATGCGGTGGTGTACTACCGCCGGGCCGCGGAACTGTTGCGGGAGTTGCGCGCACACGAGGAAGCCGTGGAGATGCGCAGCTATCTCGCGGTGTCGTTGATCGGCGCGGGTCGGCTCGACGAGGCGCGGCGGGAATTGGGCTTCGCGCTCGGCGCCGCAGATGGTGATCCGGCGCACGGTACCGCGATCGACGATCCGCACATCCGACGCAACCACCGCCTGGCGCCGGTTGTCATCGGAATGGCGGAACTCGAACTTGCCGAGGGCGATACCGACGCCGGGCTGCGCCATTATCGGCGGGCACTGGACCTGTACGGCTGGCCCGATGACGAACCGATGCCCGGCCCGGGCATCCTGATGACCGCGAGCGGCGCCGTGGACGCATACGTGCTGCACGGGCGGGCGGCGGAGGCCGACGATATCGCGCGCACGCTGATTCGCCTCGCGACGGGCCGACTCGGGCAGTTCTACGACCTGCCACAGATCGGCGCGGTCGGCAACGCGGTCGGAACATTTTATCTCGCGGTCGGACGCGATTCGAAGATCGGCTTGGAGTTGCTTTCGCTGGCCACCAAGGTGACGGCGCGACAGGACAATCCGTCGGCCCAATTGCGACATCACGCGGCACTGCACCGAACAACGGTGGGGGACGGGCGCTTCGACGAAGCACTGACCCGGGCCGCCGGCATGCGTCGGCGGCAAGCGGCGGCCAGGATCCTCGACCTCCTACAGGAACTGTCGTGCGACAACGAAAATCGCGGTGGGTGACTCACCCACCGCGACTTCCGGGAATCATGCTCGGCGCATGTACGCCTTGATGCTCAGCGGTGCGAAGATCGCGATCACGATCACCGAGCCGATCAGCGACCAGGCCAGATCGCTGCCGTAGACATTGCCGTTCATCAGCGCTCGGGCCGCGTTCACCATGTAGTACACGGGATTCACGTGATTGAGCCCCTGCATCCATCCCGGCATGGTGCTCACCTGAGCGAACGCGCCGGACATGAAGGTCAGCGGGAACATCACCATCATCGAAATGCCCTGCACGCCTGCGGCACTCTTACCGGTGACACCGACCAGCGCCCAGATCCAGCTCACCGCGAACGAGCAGACCACGATGACCAGACCGGCCACCACGACACCGGCGACACCGCCCTCGGGCCGGTAGCCGATGGCCAGGCCGACCACGATGGTCAGCGTCGTCGCCAGCGCGTAGCGCACCATATCGGCGATCAACGCACCCGCCAGCACCGAAATGCGGGCGATGGGCAGGGATTTGAACCGGTCGAAGACGCCCTTGTCCATATCCTCGCGCAACTGGGTGCCGGTGACGACCGAGGTCAGGATCACGGTCTGCACCAGAATGCCGGGAATCAGGACCGGCAGATAGTTCGAAACGCTCCCGCCGATCGCCCCGCCGAAGATGTAGGCGAACAGCGCGGTGAACAGGATCGGCTGAATCGTCACATCGAACAGTTGCTCGGGATTGTGCTTGATTTTCAAGATACCCCGATAGGCCATGGTGAGCGAGGTCGACATGGTCTGTTGCAGGCTGATCTTATTGCTGACCTCGGGAATCGAGGTCGCTGCCGCATGCCGCGCGGTGGTGCTTTCGGCGGTGATGGTCGTCATGCCGCGCTCCGTTCGGAATCGTTGTCGTCGGCCGGGTGGCCGGTGATGGTGAGGAAGACCTCGTCGAGGCTGGGTTTGGTGACGGTGATCTCGTCGATCTCGATCTCCCACTCGCGCAGGCGGATCAGCAGGTCGGCGGTCATGCCCGCGTCCGCGAGCGGCGCGGTGAGCCGTCCGGCCTCCGGCGTGATCTGGGCGTCGACGCCGAGGAAGTCACCGACAACCCGGCGGGCTTCCTCGAGCTGGGCCCGGTCGACCAGCGTCAGATGCAGTGAAGAGCCGCCGACCGAGGATTTGAGTTCGTCGGCGGTGCCATCGGCGATCACCTTGCCGTGGTCGATTACGGCGATCCGGTCGGCGAGCTGATCGGCCTCGTCCAGGTATTGCGTGGTGAGCAACACCGTCGCGCCCTCCCGGACCAAGCGGCGGATGGTCTCCCACATCTGGGCGCGGGTGCGCGGATCGAGTCCGGTGGTCGGCTCGTCCAGGAACAGCAGCGGTGGTGTCGCGATCAGGCTGGCGGCCAGATCGAGACGGCGTCGCATGCCGCCGGAGAAGTTCTTCAGCGGCTTATTCGCCGCCTCGGTGAGGTCGAACTCCTCCAGCAGTTCGACCGACTTGCGCCTGGCATCGACGCGGCTGAGGCCGAGCAGGCGGGAGAAGATGATCAGATTTTCGGTGGCGCTGAGATCCTCGTCGACCGAGGCGTACTGCCCGGTGACGCCGACCAGGGACCGGACGGCCGTCGGTTCCGCGACGACGTCACGGCCGAAGATGCGGGCGCTGCCGCCGTCAGGGCGCAGCAGGGTGGCCAACATGCGGATGGTCGTGGTCTTGCCCGCGCCGTTCGGTCCGAGCACGCCGTAGACCGAGCCCTGCGGAACCGCCAGGCTCACACCGTCGACGGCCCGCTGTTCCCCGAACACCTTGACCAGGCTGTCCGCCTCGACGGCGAGCGCTGAAGTGGGTGTGTAAGAAGTCATGCCCAAGACTTTGCGGCCCGTGTCTTGCACTGTCCTTGCACCGCGGTGTCACCGCACTCTTGCACCCGCTTGCATGTTCGCGCGCCCCAACAACATCGAGGACCTATCGCGAGCTTGCTCGGACGAGGTACCGGCCGCACGTGGGCCATCCTGGCCGTGTGCGTCGCGCGGCTGCGAGTCTGTTGGGCGTTTCCGCGCTCGTCAGCCTTGTACGGTGCCCGACTCGAGCCGTTGATGTCGATCGTCGACAGCAGCGGTCGCGACGGATTCGGCCGCGGGCCCCGGCCTCAGTGCGCCGATTCCGCGAGGAGATGCTCACGGAGCCTGGCTCGGTCCGGCTTGCCCGGTCCGCGCAGCGGGAGCTCGTCGAGGATTGCCAGCTCGCGCGGCGCGGCGATGGAATCGAGTTCGCGCACGACGTGATCGCGCAGTTCCTCGAGAGTCGGGCTGGCGCCGGGCGCGGGAACCACCGCGACCGCGACCCGCTGGCCGAGCCGATCGTCGGGTAGGCCGAGCACCACGCATTCGCTGATGCCAGGATGGGTGATCAGCACGGCCTCGACGACCTGCGGGACGACGAGCAGTCCACCGGTCATGATCGCCTCGTCGAGACGTCCGGTGATGCTGAGCACGCCGTTCTCATAAGTGCCCGCGTCTTCGGTGCGGAACCAGCCGGGTTCGGCGAACGCCGGATGGTCCGGATGGCCGCGATAGCCTTTGGCGATCATCGCGCCGCCGAGCAGCACGCGGCCGTCCTCGATGCGAATCTCGGTGCCCTCCAGCGGAACTCCGTCGTACACACAGCCGCCGCAGGTTTCGCTCATGCCGTAGGTGCGAACGACGTTGATACCGGCGGCTTTCGCGCGCTCGTAGACCGGTGCAGGGGTGGCCGCGCCGCCGACCAGCACGCCGTCCAACTGGGCAAGTGCCGCCGCGGCGGTGGGCGCCTCCAGCGACTTGATGAGCTGGGTCGGTACCAACGCGGTGTAGCGGCGTTCACCGCGCATACCGGAAATCGCGCCGGCCAGCGCCTCGGGTAGGAAGCCACCGGAAACGTCCAGCACACTGGGTTCGGTACCGGCCAGAATGCTGCGCAGCAGTACCTGAATGCCCGCGATGTGATGGGTCGGCAGGGCGAGCAGCCAGGTGCCGGGACCACCGAGTCGATCGTGTGTCGCGGTCCCGCTGGCCCGCAGCGCGGCTGAACTGAGCATGGCGCCCTTCGGCACGCCGGTGGTGCCGGAGGTGGTCACCACCAGCGCGACCTCGTCATCGATCAGTTCGCCGGGTGTGAGTGCGTCGCTCAGTCGCCGGGCCTCCCGACGGTCGCTGGTCGGTATCGGCAGCCACGCGGGGCCGTTGCCCTCCAACACTTCTCGCAGATGCGGCATGACATCGCCCAGTCCCGATCCGGTCGGCATCGGCAGCGTCCGCAGGGTGCGGCTCATGCCCGCGCCTCGCTAGCGCTCGGCACGGTCATGCCCGAAGGCGCTGCGCTGTTGATTCGCTCGCTGGGCTCGCTCATGGATTTCGCCCCCGTCATGCGCGATCGCACCTCGCTGGTGCTCGGCGCCGTCGTGCGCAGGCGCGCTGTGTTCATGGTTCGCTCGCTGCGCTCCCTCACGAGTCTGATCGTGTCATGTCAACGTGACCGCACGCGGCAGGGGTCGGTTTGCTGGGGCGGCGCGCTGGAGGTTCGGCCGCGTCAGGGGAGGAGAAGGCAGGTACGCCGGACATCGAGACTGCGATTCACTCGGAGGACGGTACTCAGCGGTGGTCGCCCGGACGTCGGCGGTCGAGCGGCCATGTGTGGGTTATCGTCCTCGTCGGTGTCGGCATTGGCAACTCGAGCCGCCCCGCCCGTGCCACCGTTGCCGTCGTGATCAGTCCGGTGACCAGCGCGAATCACGTCGGATCGGATGCTCGGCGGGAACTTCGACCAAAACGATCGGCACCCCGTCCGGATCGCGCACCCACATTTCGATCAGTCCCCACGGCTCCTGCACCGGCTCCCGCTCGATGCGAATCCCCTTCAGCGCGAGCTCTGCCGCCGCGTCCGAAATGTCGCGAACCTGCAGCCAGAGCGCACCTTCGAAGGTGGTCGATTTGCCGGATCCGCCGTGCGCGGCGACCTCGATCAGCGACTGTCCAGCGAAGAAAACCGTGCCGCCCGGATACTCGCGTGCGATCGCCAATCCGAGTCCGTCGCGGTAGAACGCGAGGGTCGCCTGGTAGTCGGCGGGCCGCAGAATGACCCGGCTGCTGAGGATGTCCATCAGAAGTACCAGGGGTAGGGGGTCCAGTCCGGCTCGCGCTTTTCCAGGAAGGCGTCGCGACCCTCGATCGCCTCATCGGTCATATAGGCCATCCGGGTGGCCTCGCCCGCGAAGAGCTGCTGACCCACCAGACCGTCGTCGAGCAGATTGAACGCGTACTTCAACATGCGCTGGGCCTGTGGGGATTTGCCGTTGATATCGGCGCTCCACTCCAGCGCGACGTTTTCCAGTTCGGCGTGATCGACGACCTTGTTCACCGCGCCCATCTGATGCATTTCCTCGGCGGTATAGGGACGACCGAGGAAGAAGATTTCCCGCGCGAATTTCTGGCCCACCATTTTCGCCAGATACGCGCTGCCGTAACCGCCGTCGAAGCTGCCGACATCGGCGTCGGTCTGCTTGAACCTGGCGTGCTCGCGGCTGGCCAGGGTCAGATCGCAGACCACGTGCAGACTGTGCCCGCCGCCCGCGGCCCAGCCGTTGACCAGCGCGATGACCACCTTCGGCATGAACCGGATCAGCCGCTGCACCTCGAGGATGTGCAGGCGGCCCGCACGCGCCTGGTCGACGGTGTCCGCGGTCTCGCCCTCGGCGTACTGGTAGCCGCTGCGGCCGCGAATGCGCTGGTCACCACCCGAGCAGAAGGCCCAGCCGCCGTCCTTGGGGCTGGGGCCGTTGCCGGTGATCAGCACGGCGCCGACGTCCGGGGTCATCCTGGCGTGATCGAGCGCGCGGTAGAGCTCATCGACCGTATGGGGGCGGAACGCATTGCGAACCTCCGGCCGATCGAAGGCCACCCGGACGGTGCCCTGCTCGATATGCCGGTGATAGGTGATGTCGGTTAGGTTCTCGAATCCCGGAACGGGCCGCCACAGCTTCGGATTGAACGTCACCCCTGTGATTATTGCCCCCACCGATGTTTCGGATGCCAGCGACTTCCATGCGAACTTCTATGGTGTCGATTCCATTACTCGGCGGTACGACTTGACGGTGTATAACAACGCGATACCGTGCAAGCATGACTTCAGCATCGCGGAGCGATTCGATGAGGGGCGGCGGTCGGGCGACGGGAGGGCGTCCGGCAGTTCCAGAGCGCGCCGGCGGGCGGTCCGGTCCGCGCATCGACGACAGCGCGGTGGACGAATCCCGGTACGAAAGCCACGGCGGCTTCCCCAAGGTCTCCCGCGCGCGAGTCGGCGCCAACTTCGGCCCGCTCGTCGAGGCCCTGCGCACGCTGCAGGATCTGGCCGTCTGCGTGGACGCCCCCGACGAGATCTACGGCGAGGCGCTCGACCGCACCCGCGAACTCATCGATCTGCTCGAGCCGCATCGCGCACCCGAACTCCAGGGCCCGGCGGGCCGCGCGGTCGAATTGCCCGGGCGCGGCAGCCTTTTGCTGCTGCCGTGGCAAGTGGTCGAAGCGGGACCAGACGGCATCGTGATGACCGGTGAATTCCGTCGCTTCCATCTCGGCGGCAACGGCGCCGCACACGGTGGCGTGCTCCCGCTGCTGTTCGACGATCTGCTCGGCATGATCGTGCACTACGCGGGGCGACCGATCAGCCGCACCGCCTATCTGCACGTGAACTACCGCAAGATCACCCCGTTGCAGACGCCGCTGACCGTGCGGGGTCGCGTCGATCGCATCGAAGGGCGCAAAACCTTCATCACCGCCGAATTGGTCGATGAGCAGGGCAATTTCCTCGCGGATTGTGAAGGGCTGATGGTCCAGTTACTGCCGTGGCAGCCGTAGGCGAGGGCGGACTTCGTCCGGCTGCGCCTCATTAGCGGATGAGTACCGTGTGACTCCGCGCACCAGTGCGTATAGTGACGTGCGCTCGTTCATCGACATTGATCCCGGAGGAACCTGAAAGTGGTTGCAGCACTGTCTGAATCCCTGCTCGACGACGCAAAGCGCACGGCCTTCCTTGCCGATGCCAAGGAGGTTCTGGATGCCGAGGTGTCGGACAAGGGTGGTGCGTCGGGCCTGGCCGTCAAGGGTGGCTACGCGGCGGTCAAGAAGATCAGCCCGTCCATCGTGCCGGACGCGCTGGAGTCCTTGGCCCCCAAGCTCGTAGCGCAACTGGAGCCGTTCTGGCAGGAATACACGGCGAGCGGGTCCGGCAAGTTCGCCGACCTGCTGGTCGCCAAGTCGGATGAGGTCGCCGAGGCTCTGCTCTCGGTGACCGACGCGCGCGCCGCGGCCTCCACGCGCCCGGCGCTGCAGAAGGTCTACTCCTCCATGCGTTCCTCGGCCAAGAAGAACGTCATCGAGGCCCTGCCGCGGCTGGGCGACCTCGTACAGCGGCACGCCTGAGCTGTTTCTGATGGCCGCGCCTTCGGCGCGGCGGGTTCGCGGCCCCCTGGTGTCTCGCGTCCGAGTCGTCGAGACTCGCGCCTGCGGCGCATGCGCTTCGACGACTCGGACGCGAGACGGGCCGCGAACGGTCGCTCGTAAGACTCGCTCCGTTGTGGGTGCGTGAGTGACGGGAGTTCGTGTCTTCGTCGTATGCGCTTCGGCGACTCGGCTGTTTCTGATGGTCGCGCCTTCGGCGCGGACGCGAGACGGGCCGCGAACGTCGCTCGTAAGACTCGCTCCGTGTGGTCGGGTTGGGGGTAACGTTGCACCGCAAATCGATTCGCTGTGCTGATGCGGATCATCGATCTGCGGCGCATGCCAGCCGCCCGCGTCCGGTGGTGGACGCGGGCGGCAAAATCCCAATCGAACACATGTGCGTGAGGCAGCGCAGCGAGCGAACCAATGGCACAGCGCCCTCTGGGCACCATGGTGCCGAGTGTTAGCGAGGTGCCGATGTGAGCAGGGTGACGAAGACGTCGAAGCAACTGTCTGAGAGGCTGGAGGCGTGAATCCGTCTACAGCACAGGCGCAAGTGGTCGTTGACGAACTCGCGCGCGGGGGTGTGCGGGATGTCGTGCTGTGTCCAGGGTCGAGAAACGCGCCCCTGGCATTCGCACTACAGGCGGCCGATGCGGCGGGCCGACTCCGCCTGCATATGCGCATCGACGAGCGAACCGCGGGCTTCCTGGCCATCGGTCTCGCCATCGCCAGCCGACTGCCGGTACCGGTGGTGATGACCTCTGGGACCGCCGTAGCCAATCTCGGCCCCGCGGTGCTGGAGGCGAACTACGCCCGGGTTCCGCTGGTGGTGCTCAGCGCGAACCGGCCTTACGAAATGCTCGGTTCCGGCGCCAATCAGACCGTCGAACAGTTAGGGCTGTTCGGTAGCCAGGTCCGTGCCTCGATCAGCCTCGGACTCGCCGAGGAAGAGTCCGTTACGGACGGCGGCGTGCCCTACGGCCAGCAGAACAGCCAGTGGCGTTCGGCCGTCTGCCGGGTGCTGGCGGCGGCCCGCGGCACCCGTTCCGGCAATGCCGGGCCGGTGCATTTCGATATTCCACTGCGCGAACCGCTGGTGCCGGATCACATGCCGGACGAGTGGGCGCCTCAGGGCCGCCCCGGCGGCGAGGCATGGACGAGCACTCGGTACGCGACCCTCGATGTGCCGCTGGATCTCGACCTGACGCCCGATACGGTCGTCATCTCCGGCCACGGCGCCGGATTGCGCCCGGAACTGGCCGAGCTGCCCACGGTGGCCGAACCCACGGCCCCGATGCACGGTCCGTCCCTGCATCCGCTGGCCTTGCCGCTGCTGAAGCCGCGGCAGGCGATCATTACCGGGCGGCCGACGCTACATCGTCAGGTCGCGAAGGTGCTGGCCGATCCGGCCGTGACCGTCTACGCGCTCACCACCGGTCCGCGCTGGCCCGATGTCTCGGGCAATGTGGTCGGCACCGGAACCAGGGCGGTGACCACGGGTGCGCCCAGTGCGGACTGGCTCGCGCACTGCCGCGAACTCGATGCGAATGCCGGTCGGGTCGTGCGCACGGAACTGGCCAACCATCCCAAGCCGACCGGGCTGCACGTGGCCGCGGTGGTGATGGACGCGCTGCGCGATGGCGATCAGCTGCTGCTCGGCGCATCCAATCCGGTGCGCGACGCGGCCCTGGTCTCGCATCCGCGACCAGGTGTTCGGGTGCTGTCCAATCGCGGTGTGGCCGGTATCGACGGCACCGTTTCCACGGCCGTCGGCGCGGCACTGCACCACACCGGCCGCACCATCGCGCTGCTCGGAGACCTCACCTTCCTGCACGATGCATCCGGCCTGCTCATCGGCCGAGGTGAACCCCGCCCAGCCGATCTGACCATCGTGGTCGCCAATGACGACGGCGGTGGCATCTTCGAACTCCTGGAACAGGGCGATCCGCAGTACGCCGGTGTTTTCGAGCGGGTCTTCGGTACGCCGCACGGGATGGACCTGGCCGCGCTGTGTGCCGCCTACCGTATTCCGCACAAGCAGGTCGATACCGAGCAGTTGGCGGTCGAGTTGGCCGAGCATGCGCACGGGTTGCGGGTGCTCGAGGTCGCGACCGAGCGTTCCAGTCTGCGGGAGTTGCACGCGAGGGTGCGAGCAAAGATCGCGCCGTGAGTTCGGACCGGCTCTGAGCGTGCGCTTTTCGCTCCGCGCTCAGCAGTGCACGGGGGCAGTTCGCGAAGGGACAGTTCGCGGAGGGCCGATCAATACTCCGGCTCGGAATCGCGCTCGTCATCGAGCGGCACGGGGATCGACTGTTCCACAACATCGGCCGGATCGGCACTGAAGGCATCCCGGGTGACCGCCGCCGCGAGGTCGCTTTCGGAGCTGTCGTCGATATCATCGGCGGGGTCGGCGGGGACGCTCTGCTCGACGTAGTCGCCTTCCGTAGCCGCGTCGATGGTGCGGGACGTGCTTGGATCGGTCATCGTTCATTCCTCTCCGCGCGTGGTTTTGGGTTGGGTACCCGATACTCTGCCGAACGAACAACAGGTGCCGCGAGAATCACAGCGCAATCCGACACTGTCGAGAATGCTCCTAGTCGGCTCGGGCGGCAACCCATCCGCTACTCGCCTTCGACCGGACCCGAACCATTCGCCGGGAATTCGACGAGCGCCAATGTGCGCCCCGCCATGAACCGTGCCGTTCGAACGGCGACGCCCGTTCGCGTCACTTCGCTGACCTCGACCACACCACGCGCGATGCGCACCTCGACCTTGCGCCCGGCCCGCGTCGCGGCCACTTCATAACTGCGAGACCCGTCGCCGAAATCGACGACGATCTCCACTCGATCGCCCTTCATCTACCAATTCTCCGCTTTTCCAGCACCTTTCGCCGCTACGACTTGGTTGCGATAGACGGCGGCGGGAAGGCCTGGCAAGCCGTCGAACCGTTCCCGACGCGGGCAGGATCGTGGCGCCGATGAATTCCGTTGGCGCGCGCCGTCTCAATCGATGACGTCCGTTGCCGAGGAGGCCCCGATGCACCCGAATTTCGATCTCGAACCGGCCGCAACCGCCCTGGAGGCGGTGGTCGGCGCCATTGCCGACGATCACCTCACCGCGTCCACACCCTGCACCGACACCAGCGTGCGCGACCTGCTCGCCCACGTCGTCGGACTGACCGAGGCTTTCCGGCAGGCCGCGACCAAGGAAGCGGTCGGCCGCTCGGTCCCGCCCGCTGTCGGCCCGCAGAGCGACCTGCCCGCCGACTGGCGCTTCCGCATTTCGGCCCAGCTGAAGGCGCTCGTCGAGTCCTGGCGCGATCCGGCGGCCTGGGACGGCGAAACCGAAGCGGGCGGGGTGACCGCCCCGGCGGTCGTCATGGCCGCGATCGCCCTGGACGAAATCGTCATCCACACTTGGGATCTCGCCCGTGCTACCGGTCAGCAACCGGACGTCGACCCCGCCCACCTGGCCATCCTGCTCGAATTTCTGAGGGACACACCGCCCGAGGGCACCCCGGGCATGTTCGGCCCGGTCATCCAAGTCCCCGACACCGCCCCGCTCCTGGACCGCATCGTCGGACTCACCGGCCGCGACCCCGCCTGGTCCCGCTGATCACTTGCGGCCGAGGCCCAGCGTGCGCGCGATACGGGCCATCAGCTGAGACATCCTGGCCGGGAACGAATCCGGCTCCGGAACCGTGACCGGTCGTACGCGGCCGTTGTGAATCGCGGTGATCCGCCACCCATCGGGGGTCCGCACCAGCACCACGGTCTGCCGCGACAGGCGGCGCTCGGGCAGCCGCGACCGCCACGGCATCAGCACCGAAGCGGTGCCGTGCAGGATCGCGACATCCGCAGTCACGTACCGGATCGACTCCAATTCGCCGACCAGCGCCGAACCGGCGAGCACGCCGCGAAAGAGCTTGTCGTGGTTGGCCTGGTGTTCCGTACGGCCGATCGCCCGGGTGCCGTCGTAGGACACGTAATCGGAGTCGTCGGTGAACAATGCGCCGAATGCCGCGGCATCGTTATCGGTCCAGGTCTGCATGAGCTGCTGGAAAACCGCACTGAGTTGTGTGTCGTCGGTGCTGGCGCGATCGAGGGTCTCGTTCATGGTGCTGGGCTCCTTCTGTGCTATCATTTCGATGAACGAAATATACGATAACAGAAAGATTCGAATGTCGAAAGATGAAACTATCGGAGAGATCGGGATGCAGCTCCGCCTGCTGCAGGAGAGCTTCGACGCCTTCGATGAGGCCGTCGCCGCTCGTCTCGGCCTCAATCGCACCGATACTCGCTGCCTCGACGTCGTTCTCGGTCGCGGTCCACTTGCGGCCGGCGAATTGAGTGTTCAGCTCAAGCTGAGTCCCGCCGCGACCACCACCGTCATCGATCGACTCGTCCGTGCCGGATTCGTCGCCCGCAGCCAGGATCCGTCCAATCGTCGCCGCGTCCTGGTCGAAGCCACCGAGGCCGCGCAAGCGACGGCTGCTGAAATCTTCGGTCCGGTCGGCCAGGCGGGTGCGAAAGCGTTGGCTCGCTACAACTCCGACCAACTGGACGTCATCCTCGACTTCCTGCGCACCGCACTGGAAGTCCACCGAGCTCAAACCGACCGTCAGATAGCCGCCCTGAACCACTCCGGATAACCCGCAACGAGTTGTCCGAGATCGGGATCGGGTGGAATCGCCCGAGAGTTCCGCCTGATCTTGTTCATGACTTCGCGTAGATGCCCGCTGTTGCGGCTTGGGTAGCGGCTGCGGCGGCGGTGACGGCGGCCGCGTCGTCGATCGGGTCGCCGCTGGCGAGCAGGCGATAGTAGAGGGGGGCCGACACGGCGGTGAGGACGGCGCGGGCGTCGGTGTTCTCGGGGATTTCGCCGCGGGCGATGGCGGCTTCGATGCACGGGGTCCATTCGGTGAGGCGGATGTCGTAGAAGCGGCGCAGGGCGGCTGCGGCGGTTTCGTCGCAGGTGGCGGCGGCGATCACAGCCTGGAAGAGCTTGCCTTGGCGGGGGTTGGTGAGGGTTTTGGCGACCAGACGGGCATTGGCGGTGAGATCGCCGAGCAGGGAGCCGGTATCCGCGTGTGGCAGCGATTGTTCGGCCATATCGATGAGCAGGTCGGCGACAAGTCCGGTCGAGTTGCGCCAGCGGCGGTAGGCCGTGGTCTTGCCGACCTCCGCGCGCGCCGCGACCTCGGTCAGATCCAGGTGCGCGAAACCGCGCTCGGCGAGCAGATCGCCCGCCGCCTGCAGCACCGCCTCGCGGACGCGGGCAGTGCGCCCACCAGGGCGAACCGAGCCGGGAACGGCATTGTCAGACTCCATAACGGAACTCCAGTTTCATTTACAGCGCATCGGGTGTATGGTTGAATCGTTAACGGAACTATAGACCCTTTAGGAGTCATCATGGAGTACCGTCGGCTCGGCGCATCAGGTCTGCTCGTCCCGGCGCTGAGCTTCGGCGCGGGCACCTTCGGCGGGCGTGGCGAACTGTTCAGCGCGTGGGGTGATACCGATGCGGAGCAGGCGCGTCGACTGGTCGATATCAGCCTGGACGCGGGCGTAACGATGTTCGATACGGCCGATGTCTATTCCGATGGCGCCTCCGAGGAGGTGCTCGGTGCGGCCATCAAGGGCAGGCGCGACCGACTGCTGCTGTCCACCAAAGCGAGTCTGCCGACCGGTCCAGGTCCGTTCGACGCGGGTTCCGGCCGTTCGCGCCTGATCAAAACGGTCGAGGGGTCGCTGCGCAGGCTCGGCACCGACTACATCGACCTGTTCCAACTGCACGCATTCGACGCGCACACCCCGGTCGAGGAAGTCCTTGCGGTACTGGACGATCTGGTGCGCGCGGGCAAGATCCGCTACCTCGGCGCCTCCAACTTCGCGGGCTGGCAGCTGATGAAATCCCTTGCGGCGGCGGATCGGCTCGGCCTGACCCGCTACGTCGCCCACCAGGTCTACTACTCACTTGTCGGCCGCGACTACGAATGGGAACTCATGCCGCTCGGCCAGGATCAGGGCGTCGGCGCGGTGGTGTGGAGTCCGCTCGGCTGGGGCCGACTGACCGGGAAAATCCGTCGCGGCCAACCACTTCCGGAAGGCAGCCGCCTGCATCAGACCGCGCAGGCGGGTCCGCCGGTAGATGACGAGAAGCTCTATGACGTGGTCGACATCCTCGACGAACTCGCCGCCGAGACCGGCAAAACCGTCCCGCAGATCGCGCTCAACTGGCTGCTGCGCCGTCCAACGGTGTCGACCGTCATCGTCGGCGCACGCAATGAGGCGCAGCTGCGCCAGAACCTCGGCGCGATCGGCTGGGAACTCGATGCCGACCAAATCGCCCGCCTCGACAAGGCCAGCGCGACCACACCGGCGTACCCCTACTATCCGTACTATCGGCTGCCGGACTTCGCGCGGCTGAATGCTCCCGCGGTGTGAGTCCTAGCGCCCACTCCTCCTCGAATCTGCGGGTTCCCGCCGGATCTGGACAGGATTGGGCGCTCAGGCGGACCCTCAGTACACGTCGCGAACGTACCGCTTCTCGGCGACCAACTGCTTCCGGAACGCCAGCGCCCCGTCCTCGTCGAGCTTGCCGTGGATTCTGGCAATGGTCAGCAGGGTGTCGTCGACATCCTTGGCCATGCGCGCGGCATCACCGCACACATAGAAGTGCGCGCCGTCACGCAGCCAGGACCACAGCTCGGCCCCGTGCTCGATCATCCGGTGCTGCACGTAGATCCGCTCGCGCTGGTCGCGGGAGAAGGCCAGATCGAGTCGGGTGAGGAAGCCCGAGCGGAACATATCCTCCAATTCCGCTCGGTAGTAGAAGTTCTGGGCGGCATGCTGATCGCCGAAGAACAGCCAGTTGCGGCCGCTGCACCCGAGGGCGCGGCGTTCCTGCAGGAAGCCGCGGAAGGGCGCGATGCCGGTACCGGGGCCGACCATGATCATCGAGGTGGCGGGGTCCAGCGGCGGTCGGAAATGCGGTGCACGCTGCAGGAAGATCGGCACCGCGGATTCGGCGGCGTCGGCACGGTCGGCGAGGAAGGTCGAGCACACCCCGCCGCGGCGTGCGGCGGATCCGGTCGCGGCCGGATCGCCGTACCGGACAACACCGACGGTGAGTTGCACCTCGTCGGGACTGACCAGCGGACTCGACGAAATCGAATACTGGCGCGGCTGTAGCTTTTTCAGCGTGCCCAGCCATTCGACGAGATCGGCGCGCACCGGAAAATCGCGCAGCACATCGACGGCCTGCCGGTCCCACAGGTAGTTGTCGAGCTCATTGCGATTATCGCGGCGCAGCAGTTTGGCCAGCCGGTTGTTGGTATTGCGTTCGGCGATGAAAGTAAGCAGGTCGTGGCTGACCTTCGTGATGTCGTAGCGGGTCCGCAGCGCCTGGGCCAGCGGCAATTCCTGGTTGTCGACCTCGACAATCCGGCGACCGTCCAACCCGGTCGCGCCGAGCCATTCGGCCACCATCGAATCGCCATTCGTCGGCCAGACCCCGAGCGAATCGCCGACCTCGTAGTTCGCTTTCAGCCCGCGCAGGTCGAAGCCGAACTGGCGCACTTCCTTCTGCGATCCGACATGCGACAGCGGCTCATTGCGCACCAGCGGGGCGGTCACCGGGGCGTTGCGGGTGAACGGCGCCGGTCCGGCGGTCTGCGTTCCGACCGACGGTGCGGTACGGCTCAGCACCATCGTGCCACCGGTGGACCGCTCGGGCGGCCGAGCTCCGCCGGGACCGGCCGAACTCGCTTCGGGTGCACCGCCGTCGAGTGCGGCTAGCACCTCGTCGAGCCAGCGCGCCGCGGCTTCCTCGTAATCGGGTTCGCTGTCGACGCGTGTGAGCAGCCGGGTGGCCCCGCGCTCGGTCAGCTTCGCGTCCAGTTTGCGACCGTGGCCGCAGAAGTCGTCATAGGAGGAATCGCCGAGCGCGAATACCGCGTACCGCATGCCGGCCAATCGGATCACGCTGTCGTCCAGGCGTTCCCAGAAGTCGGTTCCGTTATCCGGCGGACCGCCGTCGCCGAAGGTACTGCTGATCACCAGCACATCGCCGGTGAGTTCGTGGAGTTCGCACGAGTCCATATCGAGCAGCCGCGGCGCGAAACCGGATTCGGCCAGGCGCGCCGCCGTCGTGGCCGCGAACTCTTCGGCCGTGCCGGTCTGTGAGGCCCACAGCACGGTGATCGGACGGGCGGGTTCGTCGGGAGCCGTATCGGCGGGCGCGGATTCGGTTACCGCACTTCGCGAATACATACCGGCCAAAAGCCCATCGATCCACAACCGACTGTTCTTGGCCAGCGGCGCGGATTCGGGCAGCACCGGCTGACCCGTCACCGGAATGGATTGCAACGCCGAGAGATATCCGGCCAGATAGATCCGCTCGGTCTCGCTGAGCGTCGGGGCGGTACCCGCGTCGAGCCCCAGCATGACCGCCAGCGGGTGCGAGCCATGGTTCGCGGCGGTTTCCGGTACACCTGCCGAAGGGGTTGCGGCCGCTTTCGGCATCACCGCGACCCGGCGCAACGACACCGCGCACGCCTTGAATTCGGGCTGCAACGAATCCGGATCCACCGCGTCATTGGTTACGGCATTGATCGTCAGATATTCGCCCTGCTCGTCATTCCAATGAAACGGCGCGAAGCAATCACCGGGCCGCACCCGGTCGCTGATCTGCACCGGCAGCACCGCTCGCCCACGCCGGGAAGCGATTTCGAGCTGGTCACCCGCTTCGACCCCGAGCCGCTCGGCATCATCGGGATGCACCTCCACCAACGGCTGTCCGGTCAACTTGGTCAGCTTGTCGATCTTGCCGGTCTTGGTCATGGTGTGCCATTGATGCTGCAAGCGGCCGGTATTGAGCATGAAAGGGTAGTCGTCGTCGGGCATTTCCGTCGGCGACATATGCGGGCGCGGCCAGAACACCGCGCGACGGCTCGGTGTCGCGAACGCCAACCGGGGCTGGCGTCCGGCTTCGTCGACGAAAAGTTCCTGGCTGACACCGTTATTGAGGTAGCGGATCGGGTTGCGCTCGCGGTCGGTCTCGGCGCACGGCCACTGCATCGGCCCCTCGCGCAACCGCTGGTAGCTCATCCCACGCAGGTCGTATCCGGTGGTCGGATTGGCGAACTGCTTGATCTCGTCGAAAACCTCGGCACTGGAGCAGTATTCGAAGCCTGCGAAACCCATCGCGGTGGCGACCTGCGCGATCAGCAGCCAGTCCGGTCGGGCATCGCCGATCGGATCCACCGAGCGCCGCAGCAGCGTGACATTGCGCTCCGAATTGACCATCACCGCATCGGCTTCGGCCCACAGCGTGGCGGGCAGCAGTATGTCGGCGTAGGAGTTGGTGGCGGTATCGGTGTAGGCGTCCTGCACGATGACCAGCTCGGCCGCCTCCAGCCCACCGATGACCGTCTTCCGGTTGGCGACGGTGGCAACGGGATTGGTGCAGATGATCCAGGCCGCCTTGATCTGCCCCTCGGATAGCTCGCGGAACATCTCGATGGTGCCCGGACCGGTCTCGGTACGCAGCGTGCCGGGTTCGACCCCCCACGCGGTCTCCACGAAGCTGCGGTCGGCGGGGGAGAGCAGGCTGCGCTGGCCGGGCAAACCCGGTCCCATATACCCCATTTCGCGCCCGCCCATGGCGTTGGGCTGACCGGTCAGCGAGAACGGCCCGCTGCCCGGACGACAAATAGCCCCGGTGGCGAGGTGCAGATTGCAGAGTGCGTTGGTGTTCCAGGTGCCGTGGGTGGACTGGTTGAGTCCCATGGTCCACAGCGACATCCATTCCCCGGCCTCGCCGATCCAGCGCGCGGCCGTGCGGATATCGGCCTCGGACAGCCCGGTGATCGCGGCGACCTTGTCCGGCGGGTAATCGGCGAGGAATTCCGGCATCGCCGCCCATCCCTCGGTGTGCTCGGCGATGAAGTCCGCGTCGATATCACCGTTCTCGACGAGCAGATGCAGTAGGCAGTTGAGCAGCGCGAGATCGGTACCCGGTGCGATCTGCAGGAACAGATCGGCCCGCGCGGCAGTATCGGTGCGCCGCGGATCCACCACTATCAGTTTCGCCCCCGCCTTGACCCGGTCGATCATGCGCAGATAGAGGATCGGGTGGCAGTCGGCCATGTTCGCACCGATCACGAAGAACAGATCGGCGTGTTCGAAGTCGTCATAGGAGCCGGGCGGCCCGTCCGCGCCGAGCGACTGCTTATAGCCGGTGCCGGCGCTGGCCATGCACAGTCGGGAATTGGCCTCGATGTGCTTGGTCCGCAGGTACCCCTTGGCCAGTTTAGTCGCCAGATACTGCGCCTCCAGCGACATCTGCCCGGAGACGTACAGCGCGATGGCGTCCGGTCCGTGTTCGTCCAGGATCGCCCGCAGCCGGGTGGCTACCTCGTGCACCGCCTCGTCGACAGGCACGGGCACCGGTACCTGGCCGCGCTCGGGCCGCCGGTACGCGGTCTCCATCCGCCCCGGGGCCGCCATCAACTCCTGGTGGGTCGCCCCCTTGGTGCACAGGCGGCCGGCGTTCGTCGGATGCAGTTTGTCGCCGCGCACCTTGGCGATGACCGGCGCGCCGCCCGCACCCGGGCGGGTCTCGACAACGACGCCGCAGCCGACGCCGCAGTACGAGCACGCCGTTCTGGCGGTGCTCGCGCGGTCGATGCCTGCATCGGTCATGCCACCGATCATGCGCACCGCCGATTGCGGCCGATTTACCCAACGTTATCGACAGATGACAATTAACCTCACCGCGGCAAATCTCCCGCGTGAGGTGTGGCGTGCGCCACGAAAATATGCCGCGACCAGGTGCGCAGTCCGATCAGGCGGTCAGCCCAGTTTGTAAGCGCGGTGCAGTGCGACGATGCCGCCGGTCAGATTGCGCCATTTCACCGACGACCAGCCCGCATCGGCGATCCGCAGCGCCAATCGCCGCTGATTCGGCCAGGCCCGGATGGATTCGGCGAGGTAGACGTAGGCATCCGGATTACTGCTCACCGCCACCGCGACTTTCGGCAGCGCCTTCATCAGGTACTCCAGATAGATGGTGCTGAAGACCGGCACGATCGGCGTGGAGAATTCGCAAATCACCATCCGCCCGCCCGGCTTGGTGACCCGCAGCATCTCGCGCAGCGCGGCATCGGTTTCGGAGATATTGCGCAGACCGTAGGAGATGGTCACCGCGTCGAACGAATCGTCGGCGAAGGGCAGTGCCGTGGCATCGGCGGCCACCATCGGCACATTGCGGAACTTGCCCGCGGCGAGCATGCCCTGGGAGAAGTCGGCCGCCAGACACCAGGCACCGGATTTCGCCAGGTCCAGCGTCGAAATGCCGGTACCCGCGGCGAGGTCGAGCACGCGCTCACCCGGCCGCGGCGCGACGGCCTTGCGCACCGCCCAGCGCCAATATCGGTCCTGTCCCAAGGAGATGACGGTATTGGTCAGGTCGTACCGCTTCGCGACCCCGTCGAACATCGACGCGACCTCGTGCGGCTGCTTGTCCAGCGAAGCCCGAACCGGTTCCCGCTGCTCTGTTTTCGCCACGCCCCCGAACCTACCGCGCGTAACACATGCGGGGCGAGACTCCCGCGCCGAACTGGCCCAGACAATCCGTGCCATCGGCCGGCGCGCCCGCGTTTTTCATGGTCACACCAGGTAATCGGCGTTCGGAGGTCGCGAAACTCACACGCGGATCGATTACGCGGTGTGCGGCAACTGGGTCCGAATCCCCGTGATATCGGCGTAGTGGCCCATCAATTCGGTGCAGATGGCGGGCCAGGTCCGGTGCAGCACCGACTTGCGGGCAGCTGCGGCGAATCGCGCCCGCAATACCGGATCACGAAGCGCCGCAACCGCACTGGGCAGCAGCTCGGCGAAGCGATCCACCGGCAGCAGGTAGCCGTTGCGGCAGTGCGCGATGAGATCGCGTGGTCCGCCCGCATCCGGGCCGATCACCGGCACCCCGGCCGCTAGTGCCTCCTGCACGCCCTGACAGAACGTCTCGTGCTCACCCGCGTGCACCATCACATCCAGGCTCGCGTACGCCTCGGCCAGTTCGTCACCGCCGAGCTCACCGGTGAAGATCGCGGTGGGCATCATCCGCGCCAACCGGGCCCGCTCCGGCCCGTCTCCGACGATCACCAGTTGGATCGCTGGGTCGCTGCCCAGCACCGCGAGCCGCTCCACATGCTTCTCCGGTGCCAGCCGCCCGACAAACCCAACCAGCAGCTTGTCCTGACCGCGCAACCAGCAGGCTCGCAGCTCCGGCCGCTTCGCCGACGGCGTGAACCGACCGATATCGACACCGCGACCCCAGCGGTGCACCCGCGGAATACCGTGCCGCCGCAAATCCTCGGCCGCCGCGCGTGACGGCGCCAATGTCCGTGTCGCGCCCTCATGAATCCGGCGCGTCCAGGCCCAGGCCGCCCGACTGGCCAGCCCCAGCCCGTAACTTTTCGCGAATCCGGCCACATCGGTCTGATAGATCGCGACCGTCGGCAGATCCAGCCGCATCGCCGCACCGAGACCACCCGCGCCGAGCAGGAACGGCGAGGCCAGATGCACCACATCGGCATCGAATTCGTCGATCGCGGCGGTGATACCGGGCTGTGGCAGGCCCACCGGCAGCGAGCTGACTTTCGGCACCATCACCGCTGGTACCAGATGCACTGGGAACCTTTTATAGATCCGTGGGGCGGCGGGCAGCCCGTGCGGCGTGGCCGGCGCGATCACCAGCGCCTCGTGCCCGTGCTGGTCCAGGTGGTCCAGCACCCGGAGCACGGAATTGACGACGCCGTTCATATTCGGCAGGAACGACTCCGAAACGATGGCTACGCGCACCATCCCAGGTTGACCCGCGCAACGCGCCACGCCGTCACGTCGAGATGACCGATACACAAAGATCCGGCGAACTGTCGGGGCTGCTCGCCTCAGGCGGCGCCGGCCGCGGCGTGGGGTCCGTTCACCGGGTCGGGCGTGCGGCGCTGTGCTCGCAGCAGCAGCCACATCGTGGGCACCGCGACCGCCCACACCACAAGAATCACCGACAGCGCGGGCTGAATCGCGACCCGCGCGTCGCGCCCGGCCACCCGGACCAGATCCGGATCCTTGCGGCTGTACTCCACATTGATCCGCTCACCGGCGGTGAGGTTGGTCGGATAGAGCACCCCGACCTTCGGATTGTGCGTCTTCCCGTCCGGTGTGACATAGATGACCGCCGAACGCAGCCGCCCGGCGGAGAGCACCTCGGCGGAGGTCACACCCTTGTCGGAGCTGATCAGATAGTCGTTGCGCCAGGCGGCGAGCACCAGCAGCACGACGAGGGCGCTGAGGAAGACCGCAGCCGTCAGCACCCCGATCCTGGCCCGCCGCAGGCGGTTCGAACGCCTTTCGGACTGGCTGGTTTCCGACACCACCACAGGCTACTTGCCGCCTCCGATGCGATGTGCGCGCATGTCCCGAAAATTCAGCTTCACATATCGAGGAGTGGGTCGCCGCGCAGGCGAGCGCCTGACGCGTTCGGGCTCGTCGGCTACCCGGCGAAATCCTCCGGGCTGAATTCCTTGGGCTCCACCAGCACCAGCCAGTTGCCGGAGTTGTCCCGGATGATCGCCTCCGTGCCATAGGGGCGTTCGGCGGGCGGCTGGACGAACTCCACACCCTTGGCGGTCAATTCCTCGAAGGTCTTCTGGCAGTCATCGGTCTTCAGACCGACCGCGCCGTGGGTGCCATTGGCCAGGGCACGGCGGATGGCATCGGCGAGATTCTCATCCAGCGGCGGTCCCGGAATCATCAGGGTGATCTCTAGTTCCGGATGATCGGGATGTGCGACGCTGACCCAGCGGAATCCGTTGTCGCCCATCGTCACATCGCTGGTCTCGACGAACCCCAGCTTTTCGGTGTACCACTGCTTGGCCGCGTCCTGGTCGGTGACGTACACGGTGACCAAGGAGACATTCGTAATAGTCATGCCCAAAGGCTAGGAAACGCGTCGACCCGCACGCTTCTCCGAAATTGCTGAGCTCTGCGAACCGCTCAACTTCGCGGCTTGCGATCCGATAGCCCGTGCATGAACACATAACAGCCCGGAATCCGCGGCGCGCCGTCCGCGAATTTGGCCTGATACTCCGACGGCGTCACCCCGACCAACTGCCGGAACTTACTGCTGAACGACCCGAGGCTGCTGTACCCGACCATCATGCAGACCTCGGTCACGGTGAGGTTGGTGGCCCGCAGATAATCCTGCGCCCGCTCGATCCGTCGCTGTGCCAGATACGCCGCGGGCGTCACGCCGTACACGGCCGCGAACGCGCGCAGGAAGTGATACTTCGAAACTCCCGCGGCAGCGGCTAGTTCGTCCAGATTCAACGGCTCGGCATAGTTGCGGTCCGCAAGATCCCGCGCCCGCCGCAGATGCGGAAGTAGGTAGAGCGCGGGTAGTCCGGTCATCTCAGGTGAAGGGTGCGAGTTCGTCGAAGCGGTAGGACGCCCGCCCCGCGGCCCGCCAGGCCCTGGCCGTCAGATCCAGATCCTCATCGGTGACCAGATTGCCCATCACCCGAACCGCGGTGCGCTGCAGATACTTCGACCGCATCACCGGCGGCCCGCCCATCGGCACCATCCGCGGGTGGGTCGCCAAACCGGCGATGCGCCGTGCCACCGAGAACGTCCGCCCGTAGCGGGCACGCAATAGCTGCGGCCACACCGTCGTGAGATCCGGTTCGTCCAGCAGTCCGGCGAGCATGTGCCCGCCCTCGAGTCCGTAGTCGATGCCCTCGCCGTTCAGCGGATTCACACAGCCCGCGGCATCGCCGATCAGCACCCAATTGCGCCCCGCGATATTCGATACCGCGCCGCCCATCGGCAGCAGCGCGGAGGCGACCGCCCGCAGCGAACCCTCGAACTGCCACTCCTCGCGGCGCAACGAGGTGTAGTGCTCCAGTAGGGGTTTCAGCGCGATATGCGAGGGCCGCTTCTCGGTGGCGAGCGAGCCGACGCCGATATTCACCTCCCCATTGCCCAGCGGGAACACCCAGCCGTAGCCGGGCACCAAATCGCCGTCGGCATTGCGCAGCTCCAGATGCGAAGTGATCCACTGGTCATCGCTGCGCGCGGATTTGATGTAGGCGCGGGCCGCGGTGCCATAGGCGTACTGCCGATGCCAGGTGCGCCCGAGTAGTTTGCCGATCGGGGAGCGGACACCGTCGGCGACGACGAGCGTCTTGCATGCGATCGAATGCGGGCCCTCCGCCGTCTTCACCGTCACACCGGTGACGCGATCACCCTCCCGGATGACATCGATCACTTTCGTGCCATCCAGCATCCGGGCACCCGACTTCACGGCTGTCTCACGCAGCTTGTCGTCGAGTTCGGTTCGGGGAACGGCACTTCCATACGTTGGGAACGAGCCGCCCGGCCACGGCAGCAGCGCCTCACGACCGAAACCCGTCATCCGCAGGCCATGGTTCACGGTGTGCGCCCGCAGCCAAGCGCCGAGGCCGAGGTGCTCCAATTCGGCGGTCGCGCGGGGGGTGAGTCCATCGCCGCAGGTCTTGTCACGTGGGAAGACGGCGGAATCGGTGAGCATGACATCACGTCCGGCCCGCGCGGCCCATGCGGCGGCCGCCGATCCGGCCGGCCCGGCACCGACCACGAGCACTTCGGTCTGTGTGGGAATCGCGCTCTGCGTCTCCCCGTCCCCGCCCGCGGGAGTGGCATCCGGTGAACCCATGCGCTCAATACTCGCAGGAGCATTCCGTTCGTGTCGATGGCGCCTGCCCGTGGCGCAGACCATGCGATCGATGTGGTCGGAAAACGATATGGAAAAGTGTCTGATACACCGCATAGTGACGGTGTTCATGGGCCGCGCGGCGGGGACACGCTAGGTTCTCTACCGTGGGGTCGGACGCATCGCTGGGAGAAGAGATGAGCACATCGGCTGTGAGTGATGAGAGCACGGTGGTGGCCGGAGTCGATCTCGGTGACACCGAGCTCGCCCAGACCGTGCGCAATGGCCTCATCGATGTCGAAAAACTCCTGATCGACGAGCTGTCCGACGGCGAGCTGTTCCTACAGGAGGCGGCGCTGCATCTGGCCAAGGCCGGGGGTAAGCGATTCCGCCCGCTGTTCACCATCCTCACCGGCCAGCTCGGTCCGCGCCCCACCGATCCGGCGCTGATCACGGCGGGCACCGTGGTCGAACTGGTGCACCTGGCGACCCTCTACCACGACGACGTCATGGACGAGGCCACCATGCGTCGCGGCGCCCCGAGCGTGAATTCGCGCTGGGGCAACAGCATCGCCATCCTCGCCGGCGACTATCTGTTCGCGCACGCGTCACGGCTCACCTCGACTCTGGGCCCCGATGCGGTGCGGATCATCGCCGAAACCTTCGCCGAGCTGGTCACCGGTCAGATGCGGGAAACCATGGGCGCCCGCGAATCCCAGGATCCGGTCGAGCATTACCTGCGCGTGGTGTGGGAGAAGACCGGCTCACTGATCGCCGCCGCCGGACGCTTCGGCGGCACCTTCTCCGGCGCCGATGCCGAACACGTCGAGCGGCTGGCCCGGCTCGGTGATGCGGTCGGCACCGCCTTCCAGATCTCCGACGACATCATCGATATCTCCTCGGCCGCCGAACAATCCGGTAAGACGCCGGGCACCGACCTGCGCGAGGGCGTGCACACCCTGCCGGTGCTGTACGCGCTGCGCGATGAGGGCGCCGAGGGCGACCGGCTGCGCAAACTGCTCGCCCACCCGCTGCAGACCGACGACGAGGTCGAGGAGGCGCTGTCGCTGCTCGCCCACTCCCGGGGCATGGTGCTGGCCAAGGAGAAGCTGCAGAGCTACGCCGATATCGCGCACGCCGAACTCTCCGCGCTGCCATCGGGCCCGGCCAACGACGCGCTGGAGCGCCTGGTCCGCTACACCATCGAGCGCGTCGGCTAGTGCCGCGTCCCGATAGCTCCTGCCGTATCAAGCCTTGGCTCGGAGTGTTCGAACGCCGTCGAATGGTGCTCGCCCACGCTGCATCGACCGCCATATCACTGCGCTCGGCGAGCAGTCGGAGCCAAGCTGTCCGGACGACGCGCTAGGTGGCACGGAGCTCACATTTCGATCAGGAACCTTCGCTCGTGCCTCGGCGTTGACCTGGTGTAATCCAATCGGTGAGATCGTGGTAGACGCGACGACTGATTTCGTGAGTACATGGGTAACTCGCCGGGTACGCCCAGAACCCACCAGGCGCTCGACGCAGGACCTGTGACCAAGTCTCGCGGCACTGACGGTATGGCCTGAATACGCGGAGAGGCGGACATGCACGGGTATGCGAATGGGCTGAAGACGTTCGGGCTCATGGTCGGCCTCTCGGCCTTGATCGTGTTCGCAGGGGCGTTGTTCCGCAGTCCGATGATTCTCTTCTTCGCGATCCTGATCGCGGTCGGCATGAATGCCTACGCCTATTTCTACAGCGACAAGATCGCGCTGAAGGCCATGCACGCGCAGCCGGTCAGTGAGCTGGAGGCTCCGGTCATCTACCGCATCGTGCGCGAGCTCGCGACTACCGCGCGTCAGCCGATGCCGCAGCTCTATATCAGTCCGACCAACGCCCCCAACGCCTTCGCGACCGGACGCAATCCGCGACATGCCGCAGTCTGTTGCACCAGTGGCATCCTGCAGATCCTCGACGAGCGCGAACTGCGTGCCGTACTCGGCCACGAGCTATCGCACGTCTACAACCGCGACATTCTGATCTCCTCGATCGCGGGTGCACTGGCCGCGGTCATCTCCGGCCTGGCCAACCTGGCCTTCTTCGCCTCGATGTTCGGCGGCAATCGCAATGGCGAGGGCCCCAATATCCTCGGCGTGATCCTGGTGACGCTGCTCGGGCCGATCGCCGCGACCCTGGTCAAATTGGCCGTCTCCCGCTCCCGCGAATATCAAGCCGATCAGTCCGGCGCCGAGCTGACCGGTGACCCGCTCGCCCTGGCCTCGGCGCTGCGCAAGCTGGAGCGCGGCGTACAGGCCGCCCCGCTGCCTCCTGAGCCGCAGCTGACGGCGCAGTCGCACCTGATGATCGCCAACCCGTTCCGGGCCGGTGAGCGTGCGGCGCGCCTGTTTTCCACCCACCCGCCGATGGCCGAACGCATCGCCCGCCTCGAGGAAATGGCGGGCGGGCCCCGCAACTACTGATCGCTGGGCCCACCCGCAACGCACTCAATCGTGTTCGGCCGCGAGTTCCTGCTCGTAGGCTCGTAGCGTCTCCACGAACATATGGCGCTGCTCGGCATTCAACGGTTCGAGCACCTTCCGCCACGCCCGCGCACTGCCACCGAGCCATGCGTTGACCGACTTCTCGTGCGCCGCCGCGATCGCGACGATAGTGCGACGGCGATCCGCCGCATCCGAGCGCCGCTCCAGTACCCCCTGACGGCTCAGATCGCCCACCATCAGGCTCACGGTCGTCGGCGCGACTTCCAGCCGCGCGGCCAGCTCGTTCACCGTCATCGGCCCCTCGAACACCAGATTCGCCAGCAGTGACAGATGCCGCGGCGCGAGCGAAAACGATTGCAGTTCTTCGGGAACACGCATCTTCTTGGCCCTTCCCACCACCCGCGGCATGAGCAGCAGCAGACTCCGAATGCCCTCGTCCACCCCGATGCCACGCGCACCCGTTGACATCCCGCACACCTCCAAATAGCCTTTGCTTACAAAGTATTTTTGCTTGCAAAGCAAAATCTAATCTCTCTCGCAAGGCTAGTACCAGCGGTCGTCGGTCTGCCCGGCGATCCGGAAGGGCACAGGACATGACAGAGGCACAGCCGACTTCGTCGGCGGGTTTCAATGCGGCGATCATCGACGAGTTCCGCGCGAACGCGGGGTCGGTCGGCGCGATGTTCGAGGGTGTGCCGCTCATCCTGCTGACCACGGTCGGCGCGAAAAGTGGACGCGAGCACACGACGCCGGTCGTCTATTGCCGAGACGGCGATCGTCTACTGATCTTCGGCTCGAACGGTGGCGCCGACACCCATCCGGCGTGGTTCTACAACGTGCAGCGGAATCCGGCCGTCACTGTGGAGATCGCCGAAGCGGCCGGCGTCGAGACTTTTCGGGCAACCGCAACAGTGCTGGCTGGTGCCGAGCGCGATCAGCGCTACGCCGAACAGGCCGAGCGCGATCCGGCATTTGCCGCATACCAAGCGGGAACCTCGAGAGTCATACCGGTGATCGCGCTGTCTCGCGAACAGCGAGCCGCGATCGGCCGCCGCGGCGTGATCGTCGGTGCGGCGGTCGCCGCGACCGCGGTGGCGGGCGTCTCCGCCGCGATCGTTGGCTCGGGTGATGTGGCCCCGCAGCAGGCGGCCCCGCGCGCAGCCGCCATCGGTGACCATCTGCGGACCGTGCATGAGCAATTGCGGCGCGATCTCGCGACGGTTCGCACGCAACTGGATCGGCTCGACGACTCGAGTGAAAACCTAAGCCTGCCAACGGATCTACGCAGCCACTGTGTCGCATTTTGTGGTGCGCTGCACGAGCATCACACCAATGAGGACGGTGTCTTTCCGGCGTTGGTCCGCCAGCATCCCGAATTGGCTCCGGTGGTCGAGCGGCTGCAGCGTGAGCACGGTGTGGTTGCGACGGCACTCGCCGAATTGCAACTGTTGCTCAACAGTGCCGACCCGGTTCGTTTGCGTGCCGAATTCGACCGTCTCGCGAATGAATTGGAAACCCATTTCAGCTACGAGGAGGACGAGCTCGTCGCAACCCTGAATGCGACCGACCCGACCGCACTTCGACAGCGGTAAATGCGCGCACAAACGAGAAACCCCCGCCGATCATGTGATCGGCGGGGGTTTTCGGTGGCAGGTGTAGGATTCGAACCTACGTAGGCTTTCACCGACAGATTTACAGTCTGCTCCCATTGGCCGCTCGGGCAACCTGCCGTCGCGCTTCTCGGCGCGCAGTGCAGCTTACAACGAACCCGCACCCAGAATGCAAACCGGCTGGCCATCGGCCATGCGACGGGACTACCGTCACGCTCCGGGGTAGAACTGACGATGACCGGAAACCGGTCGCTAGCGACTGCTTGCAGGTCGCTCGAAAGGGTCAGCAGACCCGTTGGACCGCCAGGACAGGAGCGAAGTGTGGCCGATTCGTCTTTCGATGTTGTCAGCAAGGTCGACCGTCAGGAGGTCGACAACGCGCTGCATCAGGCGGAGAAGGAGCTGAACACCCGCTACGACTTCCGTGGCACGGGCGCGAGTATCGAATGGTCCGGTGAGGACAAGATCGTGCTCAGCGCCGAGGCCGAGGAGCGGGTCAAGGCGGCGCTCGAGGTATTCAAGGAAAAGCTGATTCGCCGCGATATCTCGCTCAAGGCCTTCGATGCCGGCGAGCCCGCGGCCTCCGGCAAGACCTACAAAATCACCGGCACGCTGGTGCAGGGCATCGACGCCGAGCATGCGAAGAAGATTTCCAAGAAGATCCGCGACGAGGGCCCCAAGGGTGTCAAGGCGCAGATCCAAGGCGAGGAACTGCGCGTCTCCAGTAAGAAGCGCGACGATCTGCAGGCGGTGATCGCATTGCTCAAGGGTGAGGACTTCGGCATCGCGCTACAGTTCGTCAATTACCGGTAGGCTTTGGGCGGCCGCTGTATGTGGCCGCAAAAACCGCTCTGACCACCCGGTTTGGAGGTGCGACCGGTGAGTGTGTAACCTCGTTCAAGACTTCGCCGCGCCGGAGTCCTGAACGTTAGGCCACGGTGCGGAGCTAGTCATGCCCCCTTAGCTCAGTCGGCAGAGCGTTTCCATGGTAAGGAAAAGGTCAACGGTTCGATTCCGTTAGGGGGCTCGCCGGATTGCCGGTGGTGACCGACTCGGCATCTCCAAGGTTGGGCGCGGCATCACCGAGCAATGCGACCCCGTGGCGGTGTAGCTCAGTCGGTAGAGCAAACGACTCATAATCGTTGTGTCGCCGGTTCAAGTCCGGCCATCGCTACCAAAGACCGATCAGACCATCTGGTTGACCCGAAAGAAGGAATATCGTGGCCGCGAAGTCCACCGATGTCCGGCCAAAGATCACCTTGGCCTGCGAGCAGTGCAAGCACCGCAACTACATCACCAAGAAGAACCGGCGCAACGACCCGGATCGGCTGGAGCTGAAGAAGTTCTGCCCGAACTGCGGCACCCACCGGGCGCACCGCGAATCCCGCTAGTTCACCACGCGTGCCGCGGCCGCGTTGATTGGCTTCCGGGTGCGTCCCGGATTATCGGGTCGTGACACTTGCGAGGGCCGGACATATGTCCGGCCCTGACGTGTTTCACGACTCGAGTGCGGTGGGCGTTGCGAGCGAAGCGAGTAACCGATCGACACAGCCGCCAAGCGGGCACGACGGAGCCGAGCGCTAGCGAGGCGCAGTCGTGAACGCTCCGTCGACTCCGGGGCTCGGGGTCAGATAGGTACAGTCCTCCCGTGACAATCAACACCGGTACAGACGAAGCGGTCGCAACGGACGAAGAACTCGATCCCGCGGCGCATGCCGCGGCGATGGTCGGTCATCACTACCGCGTCGACGACTACTACGAGGTCGGCCGCGAGAAGGTGCGCGAATACGCCCGCGCCGTGCAGGACTACCACCCCGCGCACTGGGACGAGGACGCGGCACAGGAGTACGGCTACGACGGACTGCTCGCCCCGCTCACCTTCATCTCCCTGGTCGGAATTCTCGCCCAGCGCAAACTCTTCGAGCAGATCGTCACGGGCTACGACCTGAGTCAGATCATGCAGACCGATCAGATCCTGGAATTCCACCGCCCCATCAAGGTCGGCGACCGGCTGGTCTGCGATGTTTACCTGCACTCGTTCCGGCAGGCCTTCGGCGGCGACATCATCGTCACCAAGAACATCGTCACCGCGCAGAACGACGAGATGGTGCTCACCACCTACACCACACTGATCGGGCGTAGCGGCGGCGATATCGATCCGAACCTGCAGGGCGCGGTCCGCAATGTGCTCATGCACGGCATCGACGAGGACGCCCCGAGCCATCATCCGCGCACTGTGGCTGACACCCACGTGCCCGCTGTGCCCGCGCCCGTGATCGCACCGAGCAAGCACGCGATCAACTTCGAGGACATCGCCGTCGGCGACGAACTGCCCGCGCGCATCGTCCGGCTCACTCGCGGCGATCTGGTCAACTACGCCGGTGTCTCCGGGGATGCGAATCCGATCCACTGGAGTGACGAGGTCGTCAAACTCGTCGGCCTGGAGAACGTGGTCGCGCACGGCATGCTCACCATGGGCCTCGGCGGCGGTTTCGTGACCTCCTGGCTCGGCGATCCCGGCGCGGTCAAGGAGTACAACGTGCGCTTCACCAGCCCGGTCTACGTCGGCTCCGAGGAACCTGCGGAGGTCGAGTTCGCGGGTAAGGTGAAGTCGGTGGATCCGGAGACCCGGACCGCGGTCGTCGCCATCGTGGCGAAGTCGGCGGGCAAGAAGATCTTCGGGCGCGCCACCGCGACGGTCCAACTGGCCTGACCTGGTCGAGCGACCCTGATTGGCATATGCCGCAGGCGGTAACGTACACTCAGATTTCTGGGGTCACCAGCCGCTGCGCGCTGCTCTGCAAGGGCTGGTTCCAGGTGAGTCCGCAAGGATTCGCCGACGGGGCCGGCAACTGCCGGAGTGGCGCGCGTGTTGTGTGATACCAGATAGAAGAACGACAACTGAATACAGAACAGTGGTTGGACAGCTGGATCGTTCGACCGAAGGGGCGTAGCTCAACTGGCAGAGCAGCGGTCTCCAAAACCGCAGGTTGCAGGTTCAAGTCCTGTCGCCCCTGCCCTGGATGCCAGCGACGAAAGGATCGACGTGAGCGAGCGTAGCGAGCGAGCCATTGGCACATCGCGCATCGCGCACGGCGGCGCCGAGCGCAGCGAGGTGACGGCGTGAGCGACGAGCGGGATACTCGCCGCGGCGCGCATGCCGAGGACGACGACACCGCCGCGGTGGCTCGCCCGAGCGGTAAGCGGTCCGCGCGGCGCAGTCGGAATGCCGATTCGGGCTCGGTCGCCACGATCGATCGACCGTCGTCAGCCAAGGCAGCCAAGAAGACCGATCAGGCCGAACGCAAGAAGACGGGTAACCCGTTCAAGCGTTTGATCAAGTTCCTGCGCGAAGTAGTCGCGGAACTGCGCAAGGTGATCTGGCCCAACCGGAAGCAGATGGTCACCTATACGAGCGTTGTTCTGGTGTTCGTGATCTTCATGGTCGCGTTCATCAGCGGGTTGGATCTGGCGTTCATCAAGGGTGTCAACTGGCTGTTCGGCTAGCCGATCGCCGCCGACGCCGGTAGCCGACCCCGGGTCGGCGCGTTACAGCGCGCCAGGCCCGGTACGCAAAGGATGTACGTGACGACACAGGAAGCGAGTGCCCCAGTGAGCACCCCGGAGAACGACACAACCGACGAGTTCCCGGTCGACGACGCGGTGCAGACCGTCGAGGAGTCCGCTGCCGTCGAGGAAGCTGTTGTCGACGAATCCGACGCCGCTGACGCCGAAGTTGTCGAGGCCGCTCCTGTCGATGCCGAACCCGCCGATCCGGTCGCCGAAATGAAGGCCGCGCTGCGACGCGCCCCCGGCGATTGGTACGTGATTCACTCGTACGCCGGTTACGAGAACAAGGTGAAGGCCAACCTCGAAACCCGCGTGCAGAACCTGGACCTCGAGGATTACATCTTCCAGGTCGAGGTGCCGACCGAAGAGGTCACCGAGATCAAGAACGGCCAGCGCAAGCACGTCAACCGCAAGGTGCTGCCCGGTTACATCCTGGTCCGGATGGAACTCAACGACGAGTCGTGGGGCGCGGTGCGCAACACCCCCGGTGTCACGGGTTTCGTCGGCGCCACCTCGCGGCCGTCGCCGCTTTCCATCGACGATGTGGTGAAGTTCCTGGTCCCGGCCGCGCAGCAGCAGAAGAAGCCCGCTGCCGAGGCCGCTGCCGCGACTTCGGCCGCCACCGATATCGCGCCCAAGCCGGTCATCGAGGTCGACTTCGAGGTCGGCGAGTCGGTGACCGTGATGGACGGCCCGTTCGCGACGCTGCCCGCCAGCATTTCCGAGGTCAATGCCGAGCAGCAGAAGCTCAAGGTGCTCGTGTCGATCTTCGGTCGCGAGACTCCGGTCGAGCTGGCGTTCACCCAGGTCGCGAAGATCTAGTTCCGCGGTTTCGGCTCCGGCTGGGATCGCGGGATGAATCGGCCCGGCGCACGGGTTGATTCACCAGGCTTGCAAAGAGCAAGGACACCAAAACCCTAGGAAAGAAAGATGCCCCCCAAGAAGAAGAAGCTCGCCGGGATCATCAAGCTCCAGATCCAGGCCGGCCAGGCGAACCCGGCCCCTCCGGTCGGCCCCGCGCTCGGTCAGCACGGCGTCAACATCATGGAGTTCTGCAAGGCGTACAACGCCGCGACCGAGTCGCAGCGTGGCAACGTCATTCCGGTCGAGATCTCGGTGTACGAGGACCGGTCCTTCGACTTCAAGCTGAAGACCCCGCCCGCCGCCAAGCTGCTCCTCAAGGCCGCCGGTGTGCAGAAGGGCTCGGCCGAGCCGCACAAGACCAAGGTCGCGAAGGTCACCATGGACCAGGTCCGGGAGATCGCCAAGACCAAGCAGGAAGATCTGAACGCCAAGGACATCGACCAGGCGGCCAAGATCATCGCGGGTACCGCGCGTTCGATGGGCATCACCGTCGAGGCGTGAGTCTCGCACTCGCAATCCCGGTGGGAGGGTCGGCCAGACCCGATAACCACTTCTGAACCACATTAAGGACAGACAATCATGGCAAAACGAAGCAAGGCGTATCTCGCCGCGGCCGAGAAGGTCGATCGCACTCAGCTCTACTCCCCGCTGGCCGCCGCGCGTCTGGCGAAGGAGACCGCTACCACCAAGACCGACGCGACCGTTGAGGTCGCCGTTCGTCTCGGTGTGGATCCCCGCAAGGCCGACCAGATGGTCCGCGGCACGGTCAACCTGCCGCACGGCACCGGTAAGACCGCCCGCGTCATCGTGTTCGCGGCCGGTGAGAAGGCCGCCGAGGCCGAGGCCGCCGGTGCGGACGCCGTCGGTGCAGAGGATCTGATCGAGCGGATCCAGGGCGGCTGGCTGGACTTCGACGCCGCGATCGCCACCCCGGACCAGATGGCCAAGGTCGGTCGGATCGCGCGTGTCCTGGGCCCGCGCGGCCTGATGCCGAACCCGAAGACGGGCACGGTCACCAACGATGTGACCAAGGCCGTCAACGACATCAAGGGCGGCAAGATCAACTTCCGCGTCGACAAGCAGGCCAACCTGCACTTCGTCATCGGCAAGGCGTCCTTCGACGATGCCAAGCTGGTGGAGAACTACGGCGCCGCGCTGGACGAGATCCTGCGTGCCAAGCCGTCGACCGCCAAGGGCCGCTACGTCAAGAAGGTCACGGTCTCGACGAACACCGGACCGGGCATCCCGGTGGACCCGAACCGCACCCGCAACCTCCTCGACGAGGATGCGTAAGTAGCACCCCGGCTCTTCGATAGCCCAGCTCTTCGGAAGCTGAGCGTTATCGCAGGAAGCTGAGTTTTACCGCAAGGGCGGGAACGCGATTCGCGTTCCCGCCCTTGTGCATATTCGGCTGATTTTCCCAGGTGGCGGTATGGGCGCTCGCGGTGCTGCGGACGCACCGCGATTCGGACTATTTCACGCGTGGCGACGGTTGGCCATGAGGTGACCGCCGTACTACTCATCTCCGGAAGCACGCGCAGTGCTTCGACCAATACCGCCGCACTGCGCACAGTCGCGGCGATCGCGCCGGAGGGTGTCGAGACCTTCTGGTACGAAGGCCTCGGTGAACTTCCCGCCTTCAGTCCGGATGACGACGGTACCGGTCATCCGTCGGTTGTCGCACTGCACGAACATATTTCGCGCGCCGATGCGGTCCTGCTCTGTACTCCGGAATACGCGGGTACCCTCCCCGGCAGCTTCAAGAATCTGCTCGACTGGACCGTCGGCACTGCCGACCTCTACGAAAAGCCGACTGCCTTCCTCAATGTCGCCGCCCAAGGCCGCGGCGAAGGCGCGGCCACCACCCTGACCACGGTGCTGGGCTACGTCGGTGCCATCGTCGATCCGGCCACCTGTGCCCGACTCCCGGTAGCCCGCGATGCCGTCGACACCGACGGCCTGGTCACCACCCCCGAATTCCGCAGCGGGGCACTGACAGCCCTCATCCGCCTGGTCCACCAGACCACCCCCGCCTGACCACCCGCCCAGGCGAGTCGAATGGTGGCTTTCGGGCCGGGGTCCGAGCCACCATTCGACTCGTTTCGATGGTCAGTTTTCCTGGGGCTCTGAGGATTTGCGCCAGCCGAGTAGCACCGATTCGCCCTCCTGCACACCCCACGGTAGGAAGATGGCGACGATCAGCGCGCACACCACGACCGCGCCCGCGGCGACCAGGGATGCGGCGTGGGAACCCTGCAGTGCTGCCGTTTTCATTGCGGTGATCAGGTTTTCGCGCTGGACCTCGAAGAATGGTGCGAGTTCTCGTTTGCGGATCTCGAGCACGCTGAGCGGACTGGCCTTCACCAGACTGCGCTGGTCGGAGTCCATCATCCCGGCGGGCACCCGGTCGATCAGCGGCGAGACGCGAGTTGTGTAGTAGGAGGCCACGATCGAGCCGAGGACCGCGACGCCGAGGGTACCGCCGATCTCGCGGGTGGTGTCGTTGACCGCGGATCCCGCGCCCGCTTCGTTCAGCGGTAGCGATCCCATGACCGATTCGGTCGCCGGGCCCTGCACGATGGCCAGGCCCAGTGCCATCGAAACCATGGACGGCAACACGTCGATGACATAACTGCTGTCCACCGTCACCTGCCCGCCGAGATACAGCCCGACCCCGGTGAGCAACAGCCCGAATACGATCACCGGCGTGGTGCCGATGCGGGTCGCCATGAGCGTCGCGATCGGTGCGCCGATCGCCACCGAAAACGCGAATGGCAGTGCGGCGATACCGAATTCGAGTGGCGTGTATTCGCGCACCCCTTGGAAGTACTGAGTAATGAGGAATAGGAATCCGAACATCGAGAAGTAGCCGACCGCAATCGCCAAGGCGGGCATGGAGAATCGGCGATTGCGGAACAGCCGCATATCGAGAATCGGTGCGTTGGTACGCAATTCCCACGTGATGAAGGCCGCGAGCAGTGCGACACCGAGTGCGCCGACACTGAGCGTGGTGGTGGAAAGCCAGCCGTAGCGCGGCGCTTCGATAATTGCCCACACCAGCGCGGTGATGCCGGTGACCGACAATCCGATGCCCGGCAGATCGAGCCGTCCCACCTGGGCGGATCGCGATTCGGGCACCCAGATCAGGGTGGTGGCCAGCGCGATCAGTGCCACCGGCACATTGATCCAGAAGACCGAATGCCAAGAAAAGTGTTCCAGCAGCCAGCCGCCCGAGATCGGGCCGATCGCGATGGCGAAGCCGGCCATGGCCGTCCAGGCGGCGATGGCCAGTGCCCGCTCGCGTTTATCGGTGAAGATATTGATGATCAGCGCCAGGGTGGCGGGGAAGACGGCCGCGGCGAAGGCACCCATGGCAGCGCGGGCGGCGATGACACTGCCCATGGATTCCGACAGCGCCCCGCCGACCGACATGACGGCCACGCCGACCAGGCCGATCATCATGACGCGGCGGCGTCCGTAGCGGTCGCCGAGATTGCCGAAGGCCAGCAACAATCCGGCGAAGGTCAGGGTGTACGCATCGACGACCCATTGCAGGCCGCTGACGCTGGTGGCCAATTCCACTCCGATGGAGGGCAGGGCCACATTCACGATGGTGTTGTCGAGGACGACCAGCAGCTCCGCCGAACAGATGACGGCAAGAGCGATGAAGCGTCTGGTGCGTCGTTCCAACAGCACCGGTGGATCGACTATGGAGGTTGCCATAGTTCAGTAGTCAAGCAGTAACTGTCACCCGTGGTAACACTTTGTTGTGGCGATATCCGCCACAACTGTCAGCGATTGTGATTGGCGACACGTTGTCGAAGCTATGCGGGCACTGGCTGATTTCGCGAATAACTCGACGGATGCGTCCAATACGCAACTCCGGCATAGCCGCAGGTCCACGACGTTCGTCCGGTGGCACTCGCGAACGGCGAAAGTTCCGGGGAGGCTGAGGGAGTGCCGTTTTGGCAGATGGGGATGGGTTCGGCTACTCTGGACCGAAGTAATCGACAAGTTCGATGACTACCCAATCCGTTCTACCGAAGACCGTTGGTCGCTGCGCCCATTCGGGCGTGGTCGAAGGTCCGGCATCAAGCCGGCGGCCCACGCAGGGAGGACCGAGGCTGGGAATTGACTTGGGCCATGCCCGGGTCGATCACCTATTGCGCCCCGGAACGCTCTGCGTTCGGGGCGTTTGCTTTATCGCTGGCCCCTGGTACTCGGCAGTTCGAATACGAACCGACATCCAGAGAGGAGGCGAAGTATGGCAAAACCCGAGAAGGTCACCGCGGTCGAGGAGATCACGGAGCAGTTCAAGAGCTCGTCGGCCACCGTCATCACGGAATACCGTGGTCTGTCGGTCGGTAAGCTCACCGATCTGCGTCGCGCGCTCGGCGAAGGCGCTACCTACTCCGTCGCCAAGAACACCCTGGTCAAGCGGGCGGCCGCGGAAGCGGGCGTCGTTGGCCTGGACGACTTGTTCGTCGGACCGACCGCCATCGCCTTCATCAAGGGCGAGCCGGTCGACGCGGCGAAGGCCATCAAGACCTTCGCTAAGGACAACAAGGCGCTCATCATCAAGGGCGGGTACATGGACGGCGCCGCGCTGTCCGTTGCCGAGGTCGAGAAGATCGCCGACCTGGAGTCCCGCGAGGTGCTGCTGGCCAAGCTGGCCGGCGCGATGAAGGGCAACCTGGCGAAGGCTGCCGGTCTGTTCAATGCTCCCGCTTCGCAGGTGGCCCGCCTGGCCGCCGCGCTGCAGGAGAAGAAGCAGGCCGAAGAAGGCGGAGCTGCCGCCGAGTAACACCCCCGCGGCATGAGCGAGGGGCCCGTAGCGGTAGCGCAGTCGCAACCACGCAGGGCCCCGCGAATGCCGCAAATTCAACACAGCGGGTGGATCGCGTGCGGCTCGCCCACATAGACAACCAACTACCGAAAGGAACCAACAATGGCCAACGTTGACGAACTGCTCGAGACCTTCGGCAACATGACCCTGCTCGAGCTGTCGGACTTCGTCAAGAAGTTCGAGGAGAAGTTCGAGGTCACCGCGGCTGCTCCGGTCGCCGTCGCCGCCGTCGGTGGCGCTGCCGCTCCGGCCGAGGCCGCCGAGGAGCAGGACGAGTTCGACGTCATCCTCGAGGGTGCCGGCGACAAGAAGATCCAGGTCATCAAGGTGGTCCGCGAGATCGTCTCGGGCCTGGGTCTGAAGGAAGCCAAGGACCTGGTCGAGAGCGCCCCGAAGCCGATCCTGGAGAAGGTCGCCAAGGATGCCGCCGAGGCTGCCAAGGCGAAGCTGGAAGAGGCCGGCGCCAAGGTCTCCGTCAAGTAATTCGCGAGTTACTCGCCGAGCGGGCGGTCCCCATTGGGGGCCGCCCGTTTGCATTGTCGTGACGCGTGCGACGGTAATGCGAATATTGCGAGTGATCCGGGGTTACTCTTCGGTCAGGTTAGGGTGTGCCGCGTCATGCTCATGGGATACAGTGACCGCACCCACTGTGACGCGACACACCGTGATACCGAATAGCGCGGTTCGCCGGTGGGTGGTTCGCTGAGAAATTTGTGGAGGTTGGCGTGGGCGTCGAGGTCAGGACCGAGGGTGTTACCAAGTCCTTCGGTTCACAGCGTATTTGGCAGGATGTCTCACTGACGCTGCCCTCGGGTGAGGTCAGCGCGCTGCTCGGCCCCTCGGGTACCGGTAAATCCGTCTTTCTGAAGTCACTGATCGGCCTGCTGCGTCCGGAGCGCGGTTCGATCTTCATCGACGGAACCGATATCACCACCTGCTCCAATAAGGAGCTCTACGAAATCCGCAAGCTCTTCGGTGTGCTGTTCCAGGACGGCGCGCTGTTCGGCTCGATGAATCTCTTCGACAATGTCGCTTTCCCATTGCGCGAGCACACGAAGAAGACCGAATCCGACATCAAGAAGATCGTGATGGAGAAGCTCGAGCTGACCGGTCTGCTCGGCGCGGAGGGCAAGCTCCCGGGTGAGATCTCCGGTGGTATGCGCAAGCGCGCCGGTCTGGCCCGCGCTTTGGTGTTGGACCCGCAGATCATCCTGGTCGACGAGCCCGACTCCGGTCTGGACCCGGTCCGTACCTCTTACCTGTCGCAGCTGCTGATCGATATCAACGCGCAGATCGACGCGACGATCTTGATCGTGACCCACAACATCAACCTGGCCCGTACCGTGCCCGACAACATCGGCATGCTGTTCCGTCGCTCGTTGGTGATGTTCGGTCCGCGCGAGGTGCTGCTCACCTCGGAGGAGCCGGTGGTCAAGCAGTTCCTCAACGGACGCATGATCGGTCCGATCGGTATGTCGGAGGAGAAGGACGAGGCGCAGATGGCGCGCGAGCAGGCCCTCGTCGACGCAGGGCACCACCATGGTGGCGCCGAGGAGGTCGAGGGCATCATCCCGCAGATGCGGGCCACTCCGGGGATGCCGGTGCGCCAGGCTGTGATTCGCCGCCAGGCGCGCGTCCGCGAAATCATGCACACCCTGCCGCACGCGGCCCAGGCGGCTATCCGGGATTCACTTGCGGAGAGCGACGACACGCAGGTGATGGCGTACCAGAATGGGGACCTGGGCGGATACCAAGGTGGGTCGTTCGACACTACCGTGCGCCACAACACAACTAACGGGTAACATCTGCGATCGTGAATTCCACCCTGGCGCGATTGCGGACTCCAGTAGAGTCGGGGTTTGGCCAGGCCGGCAACATCTTTGCGCTGCTCATCGACGTTATGCGCAAGACGTTCAAACGGCCTTTCCAGTTGCGCGAATTCATCGAGCAGTCGTGGTTCATCGCGAGTGTCTCGATCTTGCCCAGCGCACTGGTCGCCATCCCGTTCGGTGCGGTTGTCGCGCTGCAGACCGGCTCTTTGATCAAACAACTAGGCGCCGAGTCTTTTACCGGCGCAACCAGCGTGCTGGCTACCGTCCAGCAGGCCGCTCCCGTTGTGACCGCGTTGATCATCGCGGGCGCGGCTGGCTCGGCGGTCGCCGCCGACCTGGGCGCGCGCAGCATCCGTGAGGAGATCGACGCGATGGAGGTGCTCGGCATCGACCCGGTGCAGCGACTGGTCGTGCCGCGCGTGCTCGGCATGATGCTGGTCGCGCTGCTGCTCAACGGTCTGGTGTCGGTCGTCGGTATCGCCGGCGGCTACTTCTTCAACGTGCTGCTGCAGGGCGGAACACCGGGCGCCTACCTCGCTTCGTTCTCCGCACTGGCCCAGCTGCCGGACCTGTGGATCGGTGAGATAAAGGCCTTGGTATTCGGTCTGCTCGCAGGCGTGATCGCCGCGTACAAAGGGTTGCATCCAAAAGGGGGCCCGAAAGGAGTCGGAGACGCGGTGAACCAATCCGTGGTTATCACCTTCATGGTTCTGTTCTTCGTGAACTTGATCCTGACACTGGTGTATTTGCAGGTCGTCCCCGCCAAGGGCGCCTGACCCGTGGCCACCTCGTACCGTCCCCCGGTGCTGGCGAAATCTGCCCGCCGGGCCCGTGAGATCGCACGTGTGCCGGTTAATGTCATCGATCGCGCAGGCGACCAGATGTCGTTCTATTCCAAGGCCATCGCCTGGATTCCGCGCACCGCGGTGCACTACCGCAAGGAGGTCATGCGGCTGCTGGCCGAGGTGACCTTCGGCAGTGGTGCGCTGGCCGTCATCGGCGGCACCATCGGCGTCATCGTGTTCATGTCCGGCTCGGTCGGCGTCGTTGTCGGCCTGCAGGGCTTCAAGGCCTTGGATGCGCTCGGCAGTTCGGTGCTGACCGGCTTCCTCACCGCCTATATCAATACCCGTGAGATCGCCCCGCTGGTCGCCGCGCTCGCGCTCTCGGCAACGGTGGGTTGTGGTTTCACCGCCCAGCTCGGCGCGATGCGGATCTCCGAGGAGATCGACGCGCTCGAGGTGATGGCGGTGCCGGGTCTGCCGTTCCTGGTCACCACCCGGGTGATCGCGGGCTTCCTCGCGGTTATCCCGCTCTACATCGTCGGCCTGCTCGGCACCTTCCTGGCTTCGCGAATGATCAGCATCTGGTTCAACGGACAATCCAGTGGTTCCTATGACCACTATTTCAGTCTGTTCCTGCCACCAGAAGACGTCTTGTATTCATTCGTCAAAGTGTTGGTCTTCGCGTTCGTAATCATCATGGTGCATTGCTATTACGGCTTCAATGCCACCGGCGGACCGGCCGGTGTCGGTGTCGCGGTGGGTCGCGCTGTGCGCGCGGCGATCGTGCTCGTGAATGTGCTCGATTTCTTCCTGAGTCTCGCCATCTGGGGCACTACGACAACAGTGCGGGTTGCCGGATGAGCGAGCGGGGCATCGAAATGGGAGCGGCAGTGAGGTGCCGTCATGAGTAATAACGTGCAGATGTGGCGCGCGACGGAGAAATTGCGCGTCCGGTTGCTCGGTATCGCATTCTTCGTGGTCTGCGCACTATTCCTGGTCACTACGGTCGCGATCTACAACAAGGCGTTCGTCGACACCGTTCGGGTCCAATTGATCACCGACAGCGTGGGAAATGCGTTGACCCGCAATGCCGATGTGAAGGTGCGCGGCGTCAATGTCGGCGAGGTCAGATCCAGCCGGTCCGAGGGCGGCAAGGTGACCCTCGACCTCGCGATCGTTCCGGGTAAGGCAGAGCAGATTCCGGTCAACGCGACGGCCCGGCTGCTGCCGAAGACGCTGTTCGGCGAGCGGTATGTGGATCTGGTCATCCCGGACGAGCCGAGCAAGCAGCACCTGACCGAGGGCGTGACCCTGCATCAGGACACCAGCGGCAATGCCATCGAGATCAGCAAGCTGCTCGACGATGTGCTGCCGCTGCTGCAGGCGATTCCGCCGCAGGATCTCGCCTCGACGCTCGGCGCACTGTCCCAAGCGCTGTCGGGGCAGGGCCTGGCGCTCGGTGAGTCGGTGGAGAAGTTGGATCACATCTTCCGTGAGGTCAACGGGGTCATGCCGGATCTGAAGCAGGATCTGGTGAGCTTCGCCGATGTGGCCGCCACCTACTCCGACGCGCTGCCGCAGTTGGTCGACGCTTTCAACAACCTGCGCACCACCAACGCGACCATCGTGCAGCGCCGCCCGCAGATCGACACCCTGCTGGCCACGCTGAATCCGACCGCGGCCACCACCGCGGACTTCCTGATCGCCAACCGCGACAACATCATCGATGTGGCCGCCGATTCGCGGCCCGCGCTGGAACAGCTGGCGACCTACTCGCCGACCTACACCTGCGCATTGGCGAACTTCGCCAAGATGAAGCCGCGCATCGACCAGCTCATGGGCATGGGCACCGCGCGTCCAGGCTCGCGAGTCACCATCGAGCTGACCAACACCCGCGGCAAGTATCTGCCCAACCAGGACGAGCCGCGTTGGCTGGACACCCGCGGACCTTGGTGCGTGCCGGAGTACCCGGTCTTCACCGATCCCGGCCAGTACACCGGCGGACCGAGCAACGACGGTTCCTATGCGGTGCCGAGCCGCAATCCGGGTGACCAGGACAGCGGCAAGTTGTCGGCGCCGCAGTTCGGCATGTACCCCGCGGCGAATGTGCCGAGCACGGTCGGTTCACCGGCCGAACAGCAGACCCTCGGCGCGATCTACGGCGCGGCGAACGGTGTTTCGCCCGACCAGGTGCCCAGCTGGGTCACCCGGATCGGTGCACCCGCATTCCGTGGCAGCGAGGTGAGCGTGCGATGAAGGAAACGTTGCGCGGCCTCGGCGGGCCGCTGACCAAGCTCGTCATCTTCGTCGTCGTCACGCTGTTGGCGACGACGATCCTCGGGCTCTCGATCGCCAACTACACCGGCGGCGGCACCGCCTTCAGGGCGCGCTTCACCGATGTCACCTCGCTCAATGCCGGTGACGAGGTGCGTATCGCCGGTGTCCGGGTCGGCAAGGTCACCAGCGTCAAGATCGTGGACAAGCGCCAAGCCGAGGTCGGATTCGAACTGACCGACCGCGATTGGCTGCCCGCCTCGACGACGGCGACCATCAAGTACCGCAACCTGGTCGGCCAGCGCTATATCGCGCTCGAGCAGGGCACGGGGGAGCAGGGCCGCAAACTCAATAAAGGCGCGACCATCGGGCTCGAGCACACCAGGCCCGCGCTGAACCTGACCACCCTGTTCAACGGTTTCCGGCCGCTGTTCCAGACGCTGACCGCCGATGACGTGAACAAGCTGTCCTACGAGATCATCCAGGTCTTCCAGGGTGAGCAGGGCACCATCCACGATCTGGTGGCGACCACCGCGAACCTGACGAACAAGATCGCCGACAAGGATGCGGTCATCGGTGATCTGGTGCGGAACCTGACGGCCGTACTCAATGCGGTCAACGAGCGCGAAGGTCAGTTCGATCAGCTGATCGTCAATACCGAGGCGCTGGTCAGCGGATTGGCCGCCGAACGCGACACCATCGGCAGCTCGGTCACCTCGCTCGGCAATCTGGCCTCGGCCACCGCGGATCTGCTGGTGCCGACCCGCCCGACGCTGCAGGGTTCGATCGCCGGGCTCAGCCAGCTCACCGGCACCATCGACGAGCGCAAGGACGAAGTGAATACGTCGCTGACGAATTTGCCGATCAAGATGGAAAAGCTCGGCCGAGTCGGCAGTTACGGCTCCTGGTTCCAGTTCTATCTGTGCGGTATCGACATCGTGGTCGGACCGGGCGCGGTTGATGCGCCGCAGCTCAACCTCCCGGCCGGGCTGCCGACGGTCAACCAGCCGCTCTACACCAATGCCGCACCGCGCTGCCAGGGGAAGGGTGGTCACTGATGGACGACCGGATCCTGCTCGGCAAGCGCAGCCCCGCGTTCATGGGTGTGCTCGGCGTTGCGATGGTGCTGCTCGTGGCGGTCTCCGCGTTCTTCCTGGACAGGTTGCCGATCATCGGCGCGGGCACCAAGTACACCGCGCAGTTCTCCGAGGCCGCGGGCATCAAGAAGGGCAATGAGGTCCGCATCGCCGGTGTGAAGGTCGGTGCGGTATCGGATGTTCGGCTCGACGGCAATAAGGTGCTCGTCGACTTCCGCACCCAGGACGCCTGGATCGGCAACGAGACCACCGCCTCCATCCAGATCAAGACCGTCCTCGGACAGAAGTATCTGGCATTGGATCCGAAGGGTTCCGAGCCCGCCGATCCGAGCAAGGTGATCCCGTTGTCGCGCACGGTGTCCCCGTACGACGTGGTGGACGCATTCAGCGATGCTGCCAAGAACATCGACCAGATCGACACCGCGCAGCTGGCCACCAGCATGCGGGTGCTCTCGGAGGCGTTCGAGACCACACCGCCGGAGATCCGCAACTCCATCGACGGTGTCGCCCGGCTCTCGGAAACCCTCGGCAAGCGCGATGAGGAACTGAAGAAGCTGTTCGCGGCGACCAGGCAGACCACCGGTGTGCTCGCCGACCGCAATCAGCAGTTCGAGCGCCTGCTGGCCAACGGCGGACAGTTGTTGGCCGAGTTGAACATTCGTCAGCAGTCCATCGCACAGCTGCTGACCGGAGCCAAGACGGTGTCGGCCGAGCTGAGCGCGTTGGTCGCCGATAACGAGAAGCAGATGGGTACGGCGTTGACCAACCTCGAGGCCTCCATCAATCTGCTGAACGAGAACCAGCAGAACATTTCCAAGACGCTGGAACTCGCGGCGCCGTTCTACGGCCTCTACGCCAATGTGCTCGGTACCGGACGCTGGTTCGACGCGGTGATCGTGAATCTGCTCCCGCCCGGTCTGCCGGAGATTCCGGGCGACCGTCCGCCGGTGCGCACCATGGGAGGTAACTGACATGGGGGTGAACTGGCCTCGTAAGGAGCCGCTCACCGCGCTGCGCACCTCGCGTCGCGGCACCAAGGCGACCATCGCGATCGGCGTGATCGCGGCGCTGGTACTGGCCGGTGCGCTCTGGTGGCTTTTCGACCGGATGACCACGACCAAGATCACCGCGTACTTCGACCGCTCCGTCGGCATCTACGAGGGTTCGGATGTGCGCATCCTGGGTGTGCCGGTGGGCAAGGTGGATTCGGTTGAACCGCAAGGCGAGCAGGTCAAGGTGGTGATGAGCGTCGATCGCAGCTTCGACGTGCCCGCCGAGGCCAAGGCCGCGCAGATCACGCCGTCGATCGTGTCCGACCGCTACATCCAGCTGACCCCGGCCTACACCAGCGGACCGAAAATGGCTCGCACGGCGACCATTCCGCGCGATCGCACGGTCACTCCGATCGAGGTCGACCAGCTGTACAAGAGCATCACGGAACTCTCGGATGCATTGGGCCCCAACGGCGCCAACGCCCAGGGGGCGGTGAACCAATTGGTGCGCACCTCGGCGGCGAATCTGGCGGGCAATGGAGAGGCGTTGGCCAACAGCATCACTCAGCTCTCGCGCGCAGCGCGGTACCTGGGCGATGCCCGCGGCGATATCTTCGACACCGTCAAGAATCTGCAGACCTTCGTCACCATGCTGGCCCAGAACGACCAGCAGGTGCGGCAATTCAATGCCCAGCTCGCGGATCTGTCGACCTTCCTCGCCGGGGAGCGCCAGGATCTCGGTGCGGCACTGAACCTGCTTTCGGTCGCACTCGGCGATGTCGCCCGGTTCATCGACGAGAACCGGGATCTGATCCAGCAGAATGCCCAGGGCCTGACCACGCTCACCGCGACGCTGGCCAAGCAGCGCGACGACCTGGCCGCGACACTACCGGTGCTGCCGCTGGCGCTGAGCAACCTGATCAATATCCACAATGCCGAATCCGGCACCCTCGATATGCGCGCCAACTTCACCGATCTGCAGGATCCGTTCGGCGCGGTGTGCAAGATGCTGGATCTGAGCAAGTTGATGCCGGGCGATCCGAAGTTCGAGGCGCTCGGCAAGCAGATGCGCCCGATTCTGGAGCACTGCAAGGAAATCACCGACCAGATCACCGCCGGTGTGAAGACGCCGACGCTGATCCTGCCGTTCGGCATCCTCAGCAATGACAACCAGCAGCGTGACCCGGTGCCGGGCACGGTTCCCGGCACCCCGTCCGATCAACTTCCGCCCTCGCAGGGAGGTGGCCAGCGATGAACACGCGAATTCGTTCCGCGGCACGTACTCTCGCCGTAGCGACTGCTCGCAGGTCGCTCGAAATGATCAGCGGGGCGACTGCTCGCAGGTCGGTCGAAATGGTCAGCGCCGTGCTGGTGGTCGGCATGAGCACGGTCCTGGTGACCTCGTGCTCGTCCGAGGGTATCTACGCGGTGCCGCTGCCCGGTGGCGCCGATGTCGGCAACCGTCCGATGACCATCGATATCCGGTTCGACGATGTGCTCGATCTGGTGCCGCAGTCCGCGATCAAGGTCGAGGGCGTGGCGGTCGGCCGCGTCGAGAAGATCGCGCTGGCACCGGACGGCTGGACCGCCAGCGTGCGCGCGGTGGTGAACTCCTCGGTCGATCTGCCCGCCAATGCGCGGGCCGAGGTGCGGCAGTCGAATCTGCTCGGCGAGAAGTTCATCGAACTTTCCAAGCCCGCCGAGGAACCCGATAGCAAAAAGCTCGCCAATGGCGCGGTCATCCCGGCCGATCACACTCGGCACGCGACCGAGGTCGAGCAGGTGCTCGGTGCGCTGTCGTTGCTGCTCAACGGTGGTGGCGTCGCGCAGTTGCAGCCGATCGTCACGGAGCTGAACAAGACCCTCGGCGGCCGCGAACAGCGGGTGCGTTCGCTGCTGGATCAGGCCAATACCCTGATCGGCGGGCTGAACGAGCAGGTCGACGACATCACCAGGGCCATCGACGGACTGGCCACGCTGAGCGGTCGGGTGAGCACCCAGACCGATCAGATCAGCCGGATCATCGATGAGCTGCCGCAGGGCATCAAGATCCTGAACGAGCAACGGCCACAACTGATTTCGCTGCTGCAGCAGCTGGATCGGGTGGGTCAGGCCGGTTTCGACGTGTTGAACCACTCGAAGGAAGATCTGATCAAGGATCTGACCTCGCTGCGTCCGACACTGCAGGAACTCGGCAAGGCCGCACCGGATCTGGTGACCGCGCTGCCGCTGGTGCCGACCTATCCGTTCCCGGACTCGACGCTGGAGGGCACCTTCGGCGGCCAGGTGAACACCTGGCTCTCGGTCGATCAGCAGATCGGTGTCACACTCAGCAATCTCGGTGTCGGCAAGGGTGATCCGGTCTATATCCCACCGCCCTACGGCCCCGAGGTGCCGGTGAATCCGACCAACCCGTACTACGGCGGCAACGGTCCGCGCCCGGGTTGGCCGACGGTATCGCTGCTGCCGCTGCCGCCCAATATTCCTCGCTTCCCGGCCGGCCTGCCGCAGCTGCCGACCGATCCGCTCGGGGCGATTCTCGACCAGATCGGAGGTGGTCAGCGATGACCCGTCTGGTGCGCTACCAGCTGGTCGCATTCGCCCTGATCGCGGTGCTCGGCGTGGTTTACGTCGGCGCCAAATACGTTCGGCTCGAGCACATGCTCGGCATCGGTGAGTACAGGGTGAAGGTCGACGCCAAGCAGACCGGCGGTATCTACAAGGGCGCCGAGGTGACCTACCGCGGCGTCCCGGTCGGCCGGGTCGGCGATCTCGAACTGACCGATTCGGGTGTGGCTATCGACCTTGTGCTCGATTCGAGTGCGCCGAAGGTTCCGGATTCGGCTCGCGCGGTGATCGCAAACCGCTCGGCCATCGGTGAGCAGTACGTCGATCTGCAGCCCGATGCCGATCACGGCCCGTATTTGCGCGACGGTTCGGTCATCGCCTCGGCGACGACACCGATTTCGGTCGAGCAGCTGGTGCAGAGTGTGGACACCTTCACCCGCTCGGTCGATCTCACCGCGCTCAACACCACCGTCACCGAACTCGGCAAGGCCTTCGACGGCAAGGGCGACGACCTGAAGGTCTTCATCGATTCGCTGAACAAATTCACCGCGACGTTCAACGACAGCCTGCCGCAGACGATCCAGCTGATCCGCGACGGCCGGATCGCCCTGGGCACTCAGGCCGAGCAGTCGGGTTACATTCGGCAGTTCAGCCAGGGCCTCGATGAACTCACCGCGCAGCTGCGCTCCAGCGATCCGGACATCCGGCGCCTCATCGGCACCGGCACTGATGCGGGCGAGCAGATCACCGCGCTGCTGAACGAGAGCGGCGGCGCCCTCACCGAGGATCTGACCAACCTGCGTCAGCTGCTCCTGTCCATCTCGCCGAAGTTCTACGTGCTGCGCCCGCTGCTGCAAATGCTGCCGGGGTTGTCCATCGGCGCGTCGTCCACCGCACCCGGCGACGGGACCAGCCATTTCGGTCTGGTGCTCGAGGCGAACAATCCGCCCGCCTGCACCCAGGGCTATGAGGGCACCAAGGCCATCCTCGATCAGATGAAGCGGGAGAATCCGGACTTCGACGACACCCGCGACGAATTCCCGTTCAACAAGGACGCGAAATGCACTGTGCCGTTCGGTAATCCGACCGCGGTGCGTGGTGGAATGCGCGCCGATCTGGCGGATCCGAGCATTGTGCAGCCCTGGGATGCCAACCCCAAGACCGATCCCGAGAAGCTGAATCTGAACCCGATCGCCGTGCAGATGGCCACCCTGTTGGGGGTCACGCCCAAGCGGTGAACAGGACCTACGCGGCTACGCCGCAGTAACAATAGTTAGGGTGTCTGGCCGTGAGCGAGCGAACCAAGAATACTGCGCCCATGATGGGCACGACCGTGCCGAGCGTTAGCGGGGTACGGTCGTGAGCATCGACATATCCAAGGAAACGCCGGCGGTGACCGACTCCGATTCCACGGAAGCTGATGCCGCGGCGCATGACGCGAAGGCATCGGATCCCGTGCGCCCGACGGTGGCGTCCGCGGACGCCACCCGCGGACGACTCGCGGTCACCATGGTCGCGGCAGCCGCGCTGGTCGTCGCGTTGATCGCCGCGGTCTGGTTCGGCACCGGCTGGGTGCGCGCGGCGTTCTTCACCGACGGTCCGCGCGTCGAGGCGCGTGATACGGCGCTCGCCGATGCCAGGCAGGCCGCGATCAATCTGATGTCGCTGGATCCCAATGATGTCGACGGTTCGATCAAGCTGATCCAGTCGTCGATGACCGGATCGCTGCTCGACGATGCCACCAAAACCCAGGATCAGTTCCGCGAGCAGGCCGAGCAGGCCAAGACCAGGCTGGAGTCCAAGGTCATCGGCTCCTCGCTGACCGCGCTGAATTCCGAGCGCGACCACGCCTCCGCGCTCATCGTGCTGCAGACCACCCGGACTGCCCCGGATGTCGCGCCGTACTCCTACCGCCAGACCTGGACCCTTGATGTGGTCAAGCAGGGTGAGGTGTGGAAGGCCGAGAAGGCGAGTCCATTGAGTCAACCCACCCCCCTGAATCAGCCGACTGCCGGGCAGCCCGGCGCGACGCCATCCGGGGGCGCTGCGCCCAAGCCCGGATCGTAGGAGAACCCGTCATGGCATCTCGTCGACCAGTCAATCGGGTCACTCCCCGTAACCGTCCCACCGTCGGCCGCACCGCGGCGAATACCGGGTCCGCCACCGTGCGCCGCAGCACCCGAGCGGCCGAGGAAGCGAGCACGAAGCGGCGGGCGAAGGTCGCAGGTACCGCGGAATCGGTCGGTCCGGCTGCGCAGCCAGCCGAACCGTCGCGGCCGTGGTCGCAGCGGCTGCGTCCGGGCGCGGGGTGGGGCGTGGTCGCGGGCCTGCTCGTTGCCGCCGTGCTGCTCGGCGCATTCGCCACGGTCGCGGCCTTCCGTCCCGGCATCGACGATTCCAATGCGGCCTATGTGGACAGCAAGGCCACCGAAGAGGTGACCGCGGCCGCCTCGCACGCTTTGAAGACCATCTACGCCTACGACGTGAACAAGCTCGACGGCTACAAGGATGCCGTGCACGGGGTTGTCACCGGGCAGATGCTGGCCGATTTCGACAAGTACGCCGATACCAATCTCGCCGCCCTGAAACAGGCGCAGACCAGCGCCGATGCCCTCGCCGACCCGATCGGGGTGACCTTGCTCACCGAGGATCGGGCCGAGCTGCTGGTGAACTTCGTGGTCAGCGCGAACAAGAACGGGGTCGCCCAGCAGAGCGCGTCCGGACCGATCGTGCTGAAAATGCAGAAGGTGGACGGCAAGTGGCTGGCCGCGGCCATCGTCGATCAGTGATTTCGGCGGCATAAGCCCAGCGGGGCAGGGGATCTGGCCGATCATGGCGTCGGGCCCGCCACTTGACGAGTTTCGCCGGACACGTCACGCTATTCACAACAGCGGCAGCTGTCACAGTGGCTTCAAGAGCCCCGTGGCCACCCGACGCAGCCAGCGATTCGGGCATGGCACGCGGTCATAACGGTCACGGCGTGCCGCCACGCGGCGGATGGTTCGGGTGGTACTTTGACACCACCTTGCGTATTGGTGTACGGTTGGACGTTGCGCTGGCTGCCTCCTGTCCATACCTCGATTTGCACACGTAAGTTCCACCTTCCGGTGTTACTTCCGTTGTTGCCTGTTCGGGTTTCGTTCGGGTTGTATCCAGCGGAATTCGTAGCAGGCAAGCGACGGTCGCGGACCACCACGCGACGCGCGTGAGGTGCTGGAAGGACGCATCTTGGCAGTCTCCACCCAGACCAAGGCAGTTGCCGGAATCCCCGGAGCCCCGTTGCGGGTGTCTTTCGCGAAGATCCGTGAACCCTTGGAGGTGCCCGGACTTCTCGATCTACAGACCGACTCATTTGCATGGTTGATCGGCTCGCCCTCGTGGCGTGAAAAAGCCGCGGCTCGCGGCGACGGCGGACTAACGGGCGGTCTGGAGGAGGTGCTCGAGGAGCTTTCGCCGATCGAGGACTTCTCCGGGTCGATGTCGCTTTCTTTCTCTGATCCTCGTTTCGAGGAGGTCAAGGCCTCCATCGACGAGTGCAAAGACAAGGACATGACCTACGCGGCGCCGTTGTTCGTGACCGCAGAGTTCATCAACAACAACACCGGTGAGATCAAGAGCCAGACGGTCTTCATGGGTGATTTCCCGATGATGACCGATAAGGGCACGTTCATCATCAACGGCACCGAGCGCGTCGTCGTTTCGCAGCTGGTGCGTTCGCCGGGTGTGTATTTCGATCACAGCGTCGACAAGGCCACGGAGAAGGATCTGCACAGTGTGCGGGTGATTCCGTCGCGTGGCGCTTGGCTGGAGTTCGATATCGATAAGCGCGACACCGTTGGCGTGCGTATCGATCGTAAGCGCCGGCAGCCGGTCACCGTGCTGCTCAAGGCGCTGGGTTGGACGAACGAGGAGATCGTCGAGCGTTTCGGCTTCTCCGAGATCATGATGTCGACCCTGGAGAAGGACAACACCGCCGGTCAGGACGAGGCGCTGCTGGACATCTACCGCAAGCTGCGTCCGGGCGAGCCGCCGACCAAGGAGTCCGCGCAGACCCTGCTGGAGAACCTGTTCTTCAAGGAGAAGCGCTACGACCTGGCGCGCGTCGGTCGCTACAAGATCAACAAGAAGCTCGGCATCCACCTCGGCGAGCCGATCACCGCATCGGTGCTCACCAAGGAAGACATCGTCACCACGATCGAGTACCTGGTGCGTCTGCACTCCGGTGATCGGGCGATGACCGCGCCGGGCGGCGAAGAGGTGCCGGTCGAGGTCGACGACATCGACCACTTCGGCAACCGTCGTCTGCGCACCGTCGGCGAGCTGATCCAGAACCAGATCCGGGTCGGCCTTTCCCGCATGGAGCGCGTGGTCCGCGAGCGGATGACCACCCAGGACGTCGAGGCCATCACGCCGCAGACCCTGATCAACATCCGTCCCGTCGTGGCCGCGATCAAGGAGTTCTTCGGAACCTCGCAGCTGTCGCAGTTCATGGACCAGAACAACCCGCTGTCGGGTCTGACCCACAAGCGTCGCCTCTCGGCGCTGGGCCCGGGTGGTCTGTCCCGTGAGCGCGCGGGTCTGGAAGTCCGCGACGTGCACACCTCGCACTACGGCCGCATGTGCCCGATCGAGACCCCGGAAGGCCCGAACATCGGCCTGATCGGTTCGCTGTCGGTGTACGCGCGGGTCAACCCGTTCGGCTTCATCGAGACGCCGTACCGCAAGGTGGTCGACGGCGTGGTCACCGATGAGGTCAAGTACCTCACCGCCGACGAAGAGGACCGCCACGTCCGTGCGCAGGCCAACTCGCCGGTCGACGTCGACGGCCGCTTCATCGACGAGCGTGTGCTCTGCCGCCGGGGCAATGACGAGAACGAACTCGTCCCCGCCTCCGAGGTCGACTACATGGATGTTTCGCCGCGTCAGATGGTTTCGGTCGCGACCGCGATGATTCCGTTCCTCGAGCACGACGACGCCAACCGTGCCCTCATGGGTGCGAACATGCAGCGTCAGGCCGTGCCGCTGATCCGTTCCGAATCCCCGATCGTGGGTACCGGTATGGAGCTGCGCGCCGCGGTCGACGCCGGTGACGTCGTGGTGAACGAGAAGTCCGGTGTGGTGGAAGAGGTTTCGGCCGATTACGTCACCGTGATGGCCGACGACGGCACCCGCAAGAGCTACCGGATGCGCAAGTTCGCCCGCTCGAACCAGGGCACCTGCGCGAACCAGCGGCCGATCGTGGACGAGGGCCAGCGCGTCGAGACCGGTCAGGTGCTCGCCGATGGTCCCTGCACCGAGAACGGTGAGATGGCGCTCGGCAAGAACCTGCTCGTGGCGATCATGCCGTGGGAGGGCCACAACTACGAGGACGCGATCATCCTGTCGCAGCGCCTCGTGGAAGAGGACGTGCTCACCTCGATCCACATCGAGGAGCACGAAATCGACGCCCGCGACACCAAGCTCGGTGCCGAGGAGATCACCCGGGACATCCCGAACGTCTCCGACGAGGTCCTCGCGGACCTGGACGAGCGCGGCATCGTGCGCATCGGCGCCGAGGTTCGCGACGGCGACATCCTGGTCGGCAAGGTCACCCCGAAGGGTGAGACCGAGCTGACCCCGGAGGAGCGGCTGCTGCGCGCGATCTTCGGTGAGAAGGCGCGCGAAGTGCGCGACACCTCGCTGAAGGTGCCACACGGTGAGTCCGGCAAGGTCATCGGCATCCGCGTGTTCTCGCGCGAGGACGACGACGATCTGCCTCCGGGCGTCAACGAGCTGGTCCGGGTGTACGTGGCGCAGAAGCGCAAGATCCAGGACGGCGACAAGCTGGCCGGTCGCCACGGCAACAAGGGTGTCATCGGCAAGATCCTCGCGACCGAGGACATGCCGTTCATGCCCGATGGCACCCCGGTGGACATCATCCTGAACACCCACGGTGTGCCGCGTCGTATGAACATCGGCCAGATCTTGGAGACCCACCTCGGGTGGATCGGCAAGGCCGGCTGGGATGTCGGCGCGGGTGCGGACGGTGGTTCCCGTCCGGACTGGGCCAAGGCACTGCCGGAGGAGATGCTGGCGGCTCCGGCCGAGTCCAACATCGCCACCCCGGTGTTCGACGGCGCTCGTGAAGAGGAGCTGACCGGCCTGCTCGCCTCGACCTTGCCGAACCGCGACGGTGAGCGCATGGTCGACGACAACGGCAAGGCGACGCTGTTCGACGGACGTTCCGGTGAGCCCTTCCCGTACCCGGTGGCCGTCGGCTACATGTACATCCTGAAGCTGCACCACCTGGTCGACGACAAGATCCACGCCCGTTCGACCGGTCCGTACTCGATGATCACCCAGCAGCCGCTCGGTGGTAAGGCGCAGTTCGGTGGTCAGCGCTTCGGTGAGATGGAGTGCTGGGCCATGCAGGCCTACGGCGCCGCCTACACGCTGCAGGAGCTGCTGACCATCAAGTCCGACGACGTGGTCGGTCGCGTGAAGGTGTACGAGGCGATCGTCAAGGGCGAGAACATTCCGGAGCCGGGCATTCCGGAGTCGTTCAAGGTGCTCCTCAAGGAGCTCCAGTCGCTGTGCCTCAACGTCGAGGTGCTGTCTTCGGACGGCGCGGCGATCGAGATGCGCGACGGCGATGATGAGGATCTGGAGCGCGCGGCCGCGAACCTGGGCATCAATCTGTCCAGGAACGAAGCCGCCACCGTCGACGATCTGGCGAACTAGGCGGTAGGGCCGGATGGCGTGCACGCCGACGACATCCGGCCTCCGCGCTCGACCAACTAGTGAACTTTTTGCTCGAATTCGACCCGAATAGGGGAAAGGAAGTTACGTGCTAGACGTCAACTTCTTCGATGAACTCCGGATCGGTCTGGCCACCGCCGAAGACATCCGCCAGTGGTCCTTCGGCGAGGTGAAAAAGCCGGAGACCATCAACTACCGCACGCTCAAGCCGGAGAAGGACGGCCTGTTCTGCGAGAAGATCTTCGGTCCCACCCGGGACTGGGAGTGCTACTGCGGTAAGTACAAGCGCGTCCGCTTCAAGGGCATCATCTGTGAGCGCTGTGGCGTCGAGGTGACTCGCGCCAAGGTGCGCCGTGAGCGGATGGGCCACATCGAGCTGGCCGCTCCGGTTACCCACATCTGGTACTTCAAGGGCGTGCCTTCGCGCCTCGGGTACCTGCTCGACCTGGCGCCGAAGGATCTGGAAAAGATCATCTACTTCGCCGCCTACGTCATTGTCGGCGTCGACGAGGAGCTGCGTCACAACGAGCTCTCCACGCTCGAGGCCGAGATGGAGGTCGAGAAGAAGGCGGTCGCCGATCAGCGCGACGCCGATCTCGAGGCCCGCGCCCAGAAGCTCGAGGCCGACCTGGCCGAGCTCGAGGCCGAGGGTGCCAAATCCGATGTCCGCCGCAAGGTCAAGGACGGCGGCGAGCGCGAAATGCGTCAGCTGCGCGACCGTGCCCAGCGCGAGCTGGACCGGCTCGACGAGATCTGGAGCACCTTCACCAAGCTGTCGGTCAAGCAGCTCATCGTCGATGAGGTGCTCTACCGCGAGCTGATCGACCGCTACGGCGAGTACTTCACCGGCGCCATGGGTGCGGAGTCCATCCAGAAGCTGATGGAGAACTTCGACATCGACGCCGAGGCCGAATCGCTGCGCGAGACCATCCGCAGCGGTAAGGGCCAGAAGAAGCTGCGCGCGCTCAAGCGGCTCAAGGTCGTCGCGGCCTTCCAGGCCAACGGCAACTCGCCCATGGGCATGGTGCTCGACGCCGTTCCGGTGATCCCGCCGGAGCTGCGCCCGATGGTTCAGCTCGACGGTGGCCGCTTCGCCACCTCCGACCTGAACGACCTGTACCGCCGCGTGATCAACCGCAACAACCGCCTCAAGCGACTGATCGATCTGGGCGCGCCCGAGATCATCGTCAACAACGAGAAGCGGATGCTGCAGGAGTCCGTGGACGCACTCTTCGACAACGGCCGCCGCGGCCGCCCGGTCACCGGACCGGGTAACCGCCCGCTGAAGTCGCTGAGCGATCTGCTCAAGGGTAAGCAGGGTCGTTTCCGTCAGAACCTGCTCGGTAAGCGCGTCGACTACTCGGGCCGTTCGGTCATCGTGGTCGGTCCGCAGCTGAAGCTGCACCAGTGCGGTCTGCCCAAGCTGATGGCGCTGGAGCTGTTCAAGCCGTTCGTGATGAAGCGTCTGGTCGATCTGAACCATGCGCAGAACATCAAGTCCGCCAAGCGGATGGTGGAGCGGCAGCGTCCCCAGGTGTGGGATGTCCTCGAAGAGGTCATCGCCGAACACCCGGTGCTGCTGAACCGTGCGCCCACCCTGCACCGCCTCGGCATCCAGGCCTTCGAGCCGCAGCTGGTGGAAGGTAAGGCCATCCAGCTGCACCCGCTGGTCTGTGAGGCGTTCAACGCCGACTTCGACGGTGACCAGATGGCCGTGCACCTGCCGCTGTCCGCGGAGGCGCAGGCCGAGGCCCGCATCCTGATGCTGTCCTCGAACAACATCCTCTCGCCTGCCTCGGGTCGCCCGCTGGCCATGCCGCGTCTGGACATGGTGACCGGTCTGTACTACCTGACCCGCCTGGAAGAGGGCGCGAAGGGCGAGTACCAGGCGGCCACCAAGGATGCACCGGAGCAGGGCGTGTACTCCTCGCCCGCAGAGGCGCAGATGGCGGTGGACCGCGGTGAGCTCACCGTGCGTTCGCTGATCAAGGTGCGCCTCACCGACCAGCGCCCGCCGAAGGCTGTCGAGGCGGAGCTGTTCCCGGATGGCTGGAACCGCGGCGACGCGTGGATCGCCGAGACCACCCTTGGTCGCGTGCTGTTCAACGAGCTGCTCCCGGCGGACTACGCGTTCATCAACGAGCAGATGCCGAAGAAGCGTCAGGCAACGATCATCAACGATCTGGCCGAGCGCTACCCGATGATCGTGGTCGCGCAGACCGTCGACAAGCTCAAGGACGCGGGCTTCTACTGGGCCACCCGTTCCGGCGTGACGGTCTCGATGTCGGACGTGCTCGTTCCGCCGGAGAAGACCGAGATCATGGAGCGCTACGAGGCGCAGTCCGATCAGATCGAGAAGAAGTACCAGCGTGGTGCTCTCGACCACCAGGAGCGCAACAACGCCCTGGTCAAGATCTGGCAGGAAGCGACCGAAGAGGTCGGTAAGGCGCTGCGTGCGCACTACCCGGCCGACAACCCGATCATCACGATCGTCGACTCGGGCGCGACCGGTAACTTCACCCAGACTCGTACCCTCGCCGGTATGAAGGGCCTGGTTACCAACCCGAAGGGTGAGTTCATCCCGCGGCCGATCAAGTCCTCCTTCCGTGAGGGCCTGACGGTGCTGGAGTACTTCATCAACACCCACGGTGCTCGTAAGGGTCTGGCCGACACCGCGCTTCGTACCGCGGACTCGGGTTACCTGACCCGTCGTCTGGTGGACGTCTCGCAGGATGTCATCGTGCGCGAGCACGACTGCGCCACCGAGCGCGGCATCGTGGTGCCGATCGCCGAGAGGCAGCCCGACGGCTCGCTCATCCGGGACGCGCACGTGGAGACCTCCGCGTACGCCCGGACGCTCGCCTCGGACGCGGTGGACACCAAGGGCAACGTTGTCGTGGCGAAGGGCGCCGACCTCGGCGACCCGGCCATCGAGGCGCTGCTCGACGCCGGTATCACCGAGGTGAAGGTCCGCTCCGTGCTGACCTGTACCACCGGCACCGGCGTGTGCGCGACCTGCTACGGCCGCTCCATGGCGACCGGCAAGCTGGTCGACATCGGTGAGGCCGTCGGTATCGTCGCCGCGCAGTCCATCGGTGAGCCCGGTACCCAGCTGACCATGCGTACCTTCCACCAGGGTGGTGTCGCGGGTGACGACATCACCGGCGGTCTGCCCCGTGTGCAGGAGCTCTTCGAGGCTCGTGTGCCCAAGGGCAAGGCGCCGATCGCTGAGGTCTCGGGTCGGGTGCGGCTCGAGGACGACGATCGCTTCTACAAGATCACCATCATCCCGGATGACGGTGGCGAAGAGGTTGTCTACGACAAGCTCTCGAAGCGTCAGCGTCTGCGTGTGTTCAAGCACGACGACGGCACCGAGCGTCTGCTCTCCGACGGTGACCACGTCGAGGTCGGCCAGCAGCTGCTGGAAGGCGCGGCGGATCCGCACGAGGTGCTGCGTGTGATGGGCCCCCGTCAGGTGCAGATCCATCTGGTCCACGAGGTCCAAGAGGTCTACCGCTCGCAGGGTGTGTCGATCCACGACAAGCACATCGAGGTCATCGTGCGCCAGATGCTGCGTCGCGTGACGATCATCGATTCCGGTGCCACGGAGTTCCTGCCCGGTTCGCTCACCGAGCGTTCCGAGTTCGAGGCCTCCAACCGTCGCGTCGTCGCCGAGGGCAATGAGCCCGCGGCCGGTCGCCCGGTGCTGATGGGTATCACGAAGGCGTCGCTCGCGACCGATTCGTGGCTGTCGGCGGCATCCTTCCAGGAGACCACGCGAGTCCTGACCGACGCGGCCATCAACTGCCGCTCGGACAAGCTCATCGGTCTGAAGGAAAACGTGATCATCGGCAAGCTGATCCCGGCCGGTACCGGTATCAACCGCTACCGCAACATCCAGGTCCAGCCGACCGAAGAGGCTCGTGCCGCGGCGTACGCGGTGCCGTCCTACGACGACACCTACTACTCGCCGGACAGCTTCGGCGCCACCACCGGTGCCGCGGTCCCGCTCGACGATTACGGTTTCAGCGACTACCGGTAGTCGGTAATTGGCAATCGCCCCGCTCCAACAGGAGCGGGGCGATTCTCGTTTCACGGTATTGTCAAAGTGTGAGCGTGGCGTATGACCACTACCCAGAACTGCATCGTCTCGTCGAGCAACTCCGACCAGAGGTTGCGCCCGCAGCGCCCGCAGCGCTGCTGCGATTGGTTGAGGGTGGCGCAAGCGATCGGCTCGCCGCACTGCCGTCCTTCGACGGCCCAGAAGACCTTAGTGAGCGGATGGATACCGAACTCTTTGAGGCCCAGTAAAACTGATCGTCGATGCTAATGTCCTGGTCGCAGTGATGAATCGGCGGGATAGACGGCACGCTGAGATGAGTGCGCTCCTGGTAGGTCGGACTGATGAGCTGGTTGTCCTCCGTATGTAGTGGCTGAGGTCACCTACTTGATGCAGAAGTACGCCAGTGCACAGGCCGAAATCCAGTTCATGGAAGCCGTGCGGGACGGAGTCTTCCGTGAGGAGTTCGATGCCGCGGACACGCTGCGGATTATCGAGCTGATGAAGCAGTTCGCGAGCTTTCCACTGGGCGCTGCGGACGCTTCTCTGATTGCGGTTGCCGAGCGACTCGGAATACGGGAAATCGCTAATGCGGACAACCACTTTCGTGCGGTGAATACCGCCGGACTAGGTTTCATCAATGTTCTGCCGTAGATGATGACCGGCGGTCAGCCGGCAGATTTCTAGCGATCCTGATGACGCACTCGGGGACAGGTTTTGCCTGCGATGTGGCATTTCTCCTCGAAGCCAGCCGGTAGCCAGTTACCTGACTGCAACAGGGGATGGCTCGGGAACTGGGTGTGGGCCGCAAGTGCGAAAATCAGTACGGCCCATGGGCTTTGGACCTGCAGTAGATGTGGATTGCCGTTTCGGTCCGGATAGCGGCAGACCATTCGGTCGGGACCGGGCATATCCACCATTTCCAGACCGGCCCAGTGCACCGAGAACGAATGATCCGCGTTGTAGCAGTACATCCGTCGGTCCGAAACCATTACTGTCCCAGGGCGTTCGGCTACCCAGCGCGGGCGCAGTCCGGCCTCGGCCTGGCGGCGGCGCGAGCGGTTCGCCATAGCATTGCCGAGATGGGCGGCGGCCACAAAGGATAACGATCCGACTGCGGTCACACTGTTGTGATTCCAGGTACCGTCCCCGACCGCGCGCCACTGAAACCAGACGGCAGGCCCCTCTGCCAGAGGGATTTCGGCGGGTTCGGTTCGGACCATGGTCGCCCGGGGCGGCAGTTCGGCAAGTCGGTCGTGCAGTAGGAAGTCGATGACACCACAGGTGTACAGCAGATGGTCGTCGGCCGTGGACCAACCCACCTGCTGCGCGATGATCCGGTCGATATCGGCGGTCGGGTCGTACATCGGCCCCTACCGTCCGATCGGCCGCAGACACATCGGCTTTCCCTCAGTTCTTCGCGCCAACGCCGTCATGCAATATCCAATCGCGATAGATATGCCACCGTTGTCAATTGTGCCCAAGGGGAGCCGATCGCGCGATCATCCGCCGTCTGCACGAGTACGCGAAAAGATTCGTAGGCTGGAAGGGCCCGAAATGCCGGGCCTGGCCACCGACTTCGAGACGGGACTACATCCATGACGTACGGACAACAGCCCGGCTATGGCTATCCTCCAGCGCAGCCGCAGTTCGAGCCACCGGCGCATCTGGGCTTCGCGCTCGTCGCGACGATTATCGGCACGCTGACCTGTCTGGTGGGGACGGCGCTCGGGCTGGTCGCGATCGTCTTCGGCGCGCAAGTGCACTCGAAGTGGATCGCGGGCGACGTCGCGGGAGCGACGGACGCGTCGAGGAAGGCGCGAGGCTGGGCGATCGGGGCCATGGTCGCGAATGTGGTGTGCGTAGTACTCGCGGTCGGCTACCTGGCCGTCACGCTCACCCGATCGTCTTCCTACTGATCCATGGTGGACAACCGCTGTCCCGCCGGGGTATGAAATTAGAACACGTTTCAGTTCAGTGGGAGATGCGATGGATGACGCGGCTATGGGCGATCTGGTGATGGCCGGATTTCAGAAGCTGGGATTTATCCAGTTCACCGGCATCGAAGGAGTGGAGTTCAGCTCGGGCCGCAATGTTGTGACGATCGCGCCGAAGCCCGAACATCTCAACCACAATGGTGATCTGCATGCCGCGGTGCTGTTCGGGCTAGCCGAGACCGCGGCGATGGGTGCGTCGATCTCGGGCATTGTCGATCTCATGGGTGAGACGTTCATCGTCGCCCGTGGCGGCCGGATCGAATACCTCGCGCGGGCCAAGGGGGAGGCGGGTCCATTCGTCGCGACCTCCGAGTTGACCGCCGAAACCTTGGAACAAGTGCGCGCCGATATCGCGGCGCGCGCCGATGTCGAACTCGAGGTGCCGGTGGAAATCACTGATAGCACTGGCAAGCCTGTTGCCGCATCGGCATTCACGGCGGTCATTCGGCCACGTCGGAAGTGACCGATTGCCCGGGGTCGGGAGGGCGACCCGAACGCGCGCCCTCCCGTAAACCACGTCAGCGCTCGCTGTCGAGCAGCGCCATCTGCGCGGCCGCATAACGCTCGCCCGCGATCTGATCGGCCGGCACTGCGGCTTCGATGGTTGCCAGTTCGTCGGCGCTGAGCTGGATATCCACGGCTCCAAGGGATTCCGTCCAGCGCTGGCGAGTGCGCGCACCGAGGATCGGCACGATATCCGCGCCCCTGGTCAGCACCCAGGCAATGGCCAATTGCGCGACCGAAACATCCTTCTCCGCAGCGATTTTCGCGAGAGCGTCGACCAATTTCAGGTTCTGGTCGAGATTTTCACCCTGGAAGCGCGGGCTGTGCGCGCGGAAGTCGGTCGGCGCGAAGGTCGCGCCCGGACGAACCGAATCGCTGAGCAGACCACGTGACAGCACTCCGTAGGCGGTGACGCCGATGCCGAGTTCCCTTACCGTGGGCAGGATTTCGGCCTCGATACTCCGGGAGATCAGCGAGTATTCGATCTGCAGATCCGCGATCGGATGCACGGCGGCGGCCCGACGGATGGTTTCGACGCCGACCTCGGACAGGCCGATGTGGCGGATATAACCCGCCTCGACGAGTTCGGCCATGGCGCCGATCGTCTCCTCGATCGCGACATTCGGGTCCAAGCGCGCGGGGCGGTAGACGTCGATGTAATCCACGCCGAGGCGCTGCAGGCTGTAGGTGAGGAAGTTGCGCAGCGCGACGGGGCGACTATCGGTGCCGCCCCAGGTGCCACCCGGCCCGCGCAGTGCGCCGAACTTCACGCTCAGCACCATGTCCTCGCGGGGACGCTCGGCAATCGCCTTGCCGATCAGCATCTCATTGTGACCGGCGCCATAGAAGTCGCCGGTATCGATGAGGTTGGCGCCGGAGTCCAGTGCGGCGTGGATGGTGGCAATCGATTCGGCGTCGTCGGCGGCCCCGTACATGCCGGACATGCCCATGGCGCCGAGTCCGATGCGGCTGACCGCTGGTCCGGTATTGCCGAGCTTGCTGGTGAGCTTCGATGTCGTCATAGGACCAGCTTGGCCGCTGTGCACGCGTGGCGGCAGAGATCGCTTATCGGGGGATCGGCGATCCCTGGCTGACTCGCGCGTATTGCGGGAAAGTATTGCTATGGACCGATCCGAACTGGCCGATTTCCTGCGCCGGCGTCGCGAACAGTTGACGCCCGCGGACGTCGGACTGCCACCGGGGGTGCGCCGGCGCACCCCCGGTTTGCGCAGGGACGAGGTTGCCATGCTGGCGGGTATGTCCACCGACTACTACACCCGTCTCGAGCAGTCCCGCGGCCCGCGCCCATCCACCCAGGTGCTGGCGTCGCTGGCGCGGGCGCTGCGCTTCAGCAATGACGAGCGCGACCACCTGTATCACCTGTGCGACCACGCCCCGCCCGGAGGTGAGTCCGCCGACAAACACGTCGGTCCCGGGATCATGCATGTGCTCGCGAAACTGGACGACACCGCGGCCACGGTCATTACTGACCTCGGCGAGGTATTGGTGCAGAACCGAATGCACACCCTGCTCGTCGGCGACCACGCGAATCGGCGCGGCTGGGATCGGTTCTATGCCTGGCGCTGGTTCACCGATCCGCAGTCGCGCTCGATCTTCCCGGAGGACGACTGGGAGCGGTTGGGGCGCAATCACGTCGCGGATCTGCGCGCCACCGCGGCGCGCCGATCCGGCGATGCCGACGTCACCGAATACGTGAGCCGATTGCGTACCGCGAGTGCGGAATTCGAGCAGTTGTGGCACGAACACGAAGTGGCGGTGCGGACTTCGGATATCAAGCGGATCCTGCATCCGGAGGTCGGCGCGATCGATACGGTCTGCGAAACCCTGCTCACCCCGAACGCGGCACAGCGCCTACTGGTCTATATGCCGCGTCCGGGCACCGATGCCGCGGAGAAGCTGGATCTATTGCGCGTCATCGGGACGCAGCGCCTGCTACCGCACGACGATATCGGCTCGCTCAGGGATTGAGATCGAAGTAATCCATCGCCGCCTGAACGGCCGGTTCACCACCACCCGCGGACAGACCGGCGAACGCGCCGATGGTCCCGCCGACCACGGTCATGACCGGGACGGTGACGAAGTCGAAGACGAAAAGGCCGAGCGGGAAACCGAGGACGAATCCGATAGCGGCACCGATGGCGGCACCCGTCAACACCTGCGGCATGGACTTCTCGACCTGATCGAAAAAGCGCTCCTCGGTGCTCACCTCCCGCACCGGGTCATCGGTCGTGCTGATCGGTGTGAGTGCGAGCCGGGTACCCGCCTCATCGATGGTCGGCACCAGATCGATCCGATGCCCGGCGATCTTCACTACGGTTGGCAGTGCGGCGACCACCTGTCCGTTCGGATCGGTCAGCGAGATGACCTTGTTGTCGCGGACCAGGTCCCAGCGGCCCTCCGAAATGGTCGTCACCACGGCGTGCCGGTTCTGCGTCGCCGCGACGTGGTAGCCGAGGTGCTGGAAGATGCCCTGCAGATCGAGTGGTACGTCGGCGGTCGAATTAGGCGCGGGCACTGCGGGTTCGGCATGTACGACGCTGGTGCCTATCGTGGTGGCCGCGAGCGCAAGCAGTGCCGTCGCGGTGATTCTGGAGATCCTCATCCTGCTCTTTCATCCGACCACCGGCGTGGAATGTCCGGTTTGCTCCGGACGAAGATACCGTTTCGTGATCGAATGTTGAAGGGTTTCCTCCCCGATACCAGGTGAGTCCCGATTGTTTTGTGGTGCTTCGTATTCAGGTCCTGGCCGAACCCATGCGCCGCTTGCGCGGCTTCAGATGCAGACCGGGCAGCGGCGGGGCGGGAATGCGCTGTTGCGGTGTGTGGCCCGCGATATCGGCGAAACGTTCGACAACATGCTTTTCCCAATCGTTTCGGGCCTCGACGATGTCTTCATGGCTGCGGCCGACGAAGTTCCACCACATCACCAGTTCTTCGCCGAATGGCTCGCCGCCGATGAGCGCGAAATGCGCGCCCTCGGTGCTCGTCAGCGGCAACTCGTCGCGGCCGGCGCCCAGGTAGAGCAGTGGGCCCGCGGCGATTTCGGTGCCATCGACGGTGACATTGCCCTCGACCACCATGAGCGCGTGCTCGAAATCGGGATCCAGGGCAATGGTGGTGTCGACGCCCGGTTCGATCCGCACATCCGCGCCGACGATCGGCGTGTACACCTTGGCAGGCGAGGTGAGTCCGGCGAACGTGCCGATCAGCACGATGGCTCGCACTCCGGGAGCCTCGTAGACCGGCAGGTCACGATGCTGTTCGAAGTGTGGATCAATCCCGAGGCTATTGCCGGGCAACGCGATCCACAGTTGTAGGCCGTGCCCGGCTTGCGCCCCCGCGACGCCGTATTCGGAATGCGCGATGCCGCGTCCGGAGGTCATCAGATTCAGCTGTCCCGGCTCGATCTCCACATCGGAGCCGACCGAGTCGCGGTGGCGGATACGGCCGTCGAACGGCCAGGTCACCGTCTGCAATCCGATATGCGGATGCGGATCGATATCCGGTGACGCACCCGTCTTGGTGACCGTGGGCGAGCCGAAGTGATCGAGGAAGCACCAGGCGCCGACGGTCGGCAGATCACGTTGCGGCAGTACACGTTCCACGTAAACGCCGCGCACACCGCCGAGCGGGACCTCGCGCGCCGGATAGATCTCCGCGACCGGACCGCAACCGGGTGTCGCCTCGCAGACCGCTTCGTCCGGATGCGGATCCAGGTCACTCATGCCTGCACCTCGCTGGCGCTCGGTTCCGGCATGACCGACCTTGTCGCTGTGCTGATGGTTCGCTCGCTGCGCTCACTCACGTGCCTGCACCTCGCTGGCGCTCGGTTCCGGCATGACCGACCTTGTCGCTGTGCTGATGGTTCGCTCGCTGCGCTCACTCACGTGCCTGCACCTCG
>NZ_JBITIL010000001.1:315331-335096 GCF_044458905.1 Nocardia sp. NPDC050408
GCTGGCGCTCGGTTCCGGCATGACCGACCTTGTCGCTGTGCTGATGGTTCGCTCGCTCATCGGGTGATGCCCTTGCCGACCACGTGCTCGTCGTACTGCGGATGCTTCTCCAGATAGGCCTTGATGAACGGGCACAGCGGTCGGATCACCCGGTCGCGGGCGACCGCATCCTCCACCGCGTTCTTGGCCAGAACGGTGCCGAGGCCCTTGCCGGAAAACGCGCCATCGATCTCGGTGTGGATGAACACCGTCTCGTCGTCGCGCTCCTCGTACTCGGCGAATCCAGCCAGTTCGCCGCCGTAGAAGACCTCGTAGCGCTGCTTCTCGTCGTTGCGAACGACCTTGCTCTCGGGCGTCGATTCGGTCATGGTCGACTTCTCCTTCGTCGGGCGTACCGGGTGCTTACTCAGGATCGATACGCGGTTGAACGCGCCGATCGTGGTGGCGACCCAGAGGATCGCCGAGACCTGCTCATCCGATAAATGCTCCCGCGCCCGAGCGTACTCACGATCCATCGTGGCCTCGTCCGGCAGCGTGGTGGTGAGTTCGGCAAGTGCCAGCGCGGCCCGCTCGTGCGGCGCGTACAGCTCGGTGCGCCGCCACGCGGACAGTACGGAGAGTTCGCGCTCGGTGGCGCCGGCCGCGATGGCGGCGCGATGGTGGACGTCCAGGCAGTAGGCGCAGCCGTTGATCTGGGAGATGCGTACGTTGATCAATTCGATGAGCCTGCGGTCGAGTCCGGCCTCGGCTCCGGCGGCGCGGACCGCGCTGGCCACGGTGTTCAGCGCGCGAAACGCCTCGGGTGTCTGCTTGTCGATGAACACGCGTCTGCCGGATGACTCCATGCTCCGGATAGTAGAGCAGCACGGACCCGGACTGCGGTCCGGATGCCGTGCTGCGCTGGGCTCTGTGAGATCAGGTGACCTCGTGGAACCGTCGGAGGTGGAACGGCTCGATCAGGATCTCGTCCAATATTGCCGCCGCTTCCTTCAGATGCGGGGTTTCGAAATGCGTCGCAAGTGCCGCCTCATCGACCCACTCCTCGAGCAGCACGACCCGACTCGGATCGCTCGGGTGCAGATACAGCTCGTAGGCGATACAGCCCGCCTCGGCAAGTGTCGGCGCAACCAAATCCTCGAGCGTCTCGCGCAGTTCGGTCTCGTGACCGGGCTTGGCGGCGAACCGGACATTGAGCGTCAGAGTGGACACCGATGACTCCTGATTCGGCTGACCGGTCATTCCCGGCCGACGGCGGTGAAAGACATATCCGCGTACCGGTCTCCGGCCACCTTGTCGGCGATCGGGTCCAGCACGGCCAATTCCTCGGCGGTGAGCGAAATGGTCGCGGCGGCGACATTCTCGGCGAGCCGGATGCGGCTGCGGGTGCCCGGAATCGGGACCACCGTGAGTCCGTGCACGCCCGCCTGGGCATGCACCCACGCCAATGCCACCTGCGCGAGGGAGATTCCGCGCTCGTCCGCGATGGCGCGCAGCGGGGCGAGCAATTCGACGTTGTGTGCGGCGTTATCGCCCGAGTAGCGCGGCTGTGTTTTCCGGAAGTCCTTGTCGTCGGCCAACTCGCCTGCCGCGGCGAAGGATCCGGTGAGGAATCCGCGACCGAGCGGCGAGTACGGCACGAATGTCACGCCGAGTTCGGCGGCGGTGGGTGCCGCACTGCGCTCGGCATCCCTGGAGAACAGCGACCATTCGGACTGCACGGCCGCGATCGGATGCACCGCATGGGCCGCGCGCAGTTCGTCGCCGGTCACTTCCGACAGGCCGAGCGCCCGAACCTTGCCCTGCGCCACGAGCTCGGCCATCGCGCCGACCGATTCCTCGATCGGGACCGCGGGATCGCGGCGGTGTAGGTAGTACAGATCGATGGTGTCGATGCCGAGGCGGCGCAGGCTGGCATCGACCGCGCTGCTGATGTATTCGGGCGAGTTGTCGATGCCGCGGTAGGTGGGGTCGTCGGCCTTGCGGACGATGCCGAACTTGGTGGCGAGGACCACCTCGTCGCGGTTGGCGCGCACGAAGTCGCTGAGGAATTCCTCGTTGTGACCCGAGCCGTACATATCGGCGGTATCGAACAGCGTGACGCCGAGTTCCAGTGCGCGATCCAGGGTCGCCCGCGATTCGGTGAGGTCCGACGGGCCGTAGAAATCGCTTATTCCCATGCAGCCCAGGCCTTGTACACCCACTTGGATCCCGCTGGCGCCCAATGCTGCAGTCGGAAGTGAACTCATATTTTGATCCCTTTGCATGGTTTCGTGAGTGCGGCCGGTTTGACGGCGGCGGTTTTGCCCTCGTACAGGTCGATCTTGTAATCGAGCACGGCCAGGGTCTGATGGAGTTCGTCGATCTTGGCGAGCACCTCCGCGCGGGTATTGCGGAACATCTGCAGCCGCTCGGGCACGGTGGATTCGCCCTCCCGCACCAATTCGGCATAGCGGACCATGTCCGCCACCGACATCCCGGTGGTGCGCAACCTGCCGATCAAGGCCAACCACTCCAGATCGCGATTGCTGAACCGCCGCTTTCCGGCGTGATCGCGCCCGATGTAATTCATCAGCCCGATCCGCTCGTACCATCGCAGCGTGTCGCGACTCAGTCCCGACCGATCCGCTGCCTCGCCGATCGAATACTGCGGCTTCTCCCGATCCACATCGACTTGCTCGTCACCGACGACCTGATCTACGGCTCCACCCACTGCACTCGCCCTTCTCGATGAACAAAACCGACGTTAATGACCTGGAGCGCACTCCAAGCAAGCCCTAATTCTGCCGAACATCGGTTGTGCTTGCCGCCGGGCCCGCATCTTGCGTGGGACACTGGAGCCGACCAGGGGTGGGGACGAGTTCACAACAACTTGCCGTGTCCATTGACGATTCGGCTCGATCTACTGGGGTAGCGAACGGACGCTGTCCTCGCCGCGCATCCAATGCGCGACGATGACCAACGGGCCGCTGTGGACTCAGTCGCGTTTGGGCAGCTCCTGCACGGCCCATTTGTTGCCGTCAGGGTCGGCGAAGAAGGTGAACAGGCCCCAACCCATATCCTTCACGGGCGTCGCCTCCACACCTGCCGCGACCAACTGCTGGTACGCCCCCTCGGCGCTCGCGACAACCACCTGCATGCCTTCGACGCTGCCCGGTGCGGCGTCGGTGATGCCTTCGCCGATACAGATGGAGCAGCCGGAGCCGGGTGGGGTCAGCTGGACGAAGCGCAGGCTCTCGTTGACGCGGTGGTCGTGGTCGGCGTTGAAGCCGATCTTGGTGTAGAAGTCCTTGGCGCGGTCCACATCGGTCACCGGAATCGCGACCAGTTCGATTTTCCAATCCATCTGCTGAGCATCGCATCGGCTCGACGGCGAGAACGGGTTTTCGCACCTACTCTGGTGACATGCCAGGTAAGGACATCGACCGGATCAGAGCCCGCTCGGCTTGGGCCACGGTCCGGGAAAGCCCCGTGATCACCGCCATCGCGGTGGCGCCGTTCGTGCTGGCGCTCGGCGTCGTGTGGTGGCTGCTCGGCGGATTCGCCGCGTTCGTGCTGCTCGTCGTCCTGGGCGTCGTCGTGGTGGTCGGCGGCAAACTACTGCACTGATCGCACCCGCGCTCAGCGCGGAATATGGAATCGCACCAGATCGCCGGTGCCCTCGTCCACCTGCGCCCACGGCCGGTCGAATTCGAGTACCGCGAGCGCCGAGGTGGGGAACTTCCGGCTGAGCTCGATCGCCGGATCGGAGTCGCGATTGCTCGCCAACTCCCATGCCGTCCAAGGCATTCCGGGCGCATGCCCGATGACCAGCAGCGTCGTGACATCGTCATCGCTGAGCTGGACCAGTTCGATGAGCGTGCGCGGCGACGCCTCGTAGATGCCAGCCTCATAGACCACCGGCGCGGTGACTCCGGTGGCGGCGAGCGTTTCCCGCGTGCGCGTGGCGGTCGAGCAGCGTACCGCATCGATCGGCGGCTGGGTCTGGCGTAACCACTGACCGGCAAGTCCGGCCTCGCGCTGACCACGTGGAGCGAGCGGGCGCTCGTGATCGGAGATACCGTCGGGATAGGACGACTTACCGTGCCGCATGAGGATCAGAGTCCGCACCATGGAGATACCGTAAGCCCTCCGGAGAAGAGGCCTCGAACACACTCGAGGCAAACTGAAAGCGGCATCACAATCACGGCGCCTCATGGGACACCCCCGCCGGCACCGTGACGATGACGCTCCCGACCACTCCCGACCCCCTTGGGTGGCTATAGCCCAGGTACATTTTCGAGGATCTGCACAATATGGCCTACGTAATCACGCAGCGTTGTTGCAACGACGCCAGCTGCGTCACTGAGTGCCCGGTCGATTGCATCCGTCCCACCCCGGACCAGCCGGAATTCGCGACGACCGAGATGCTCTACATCGACCCCGACACCTGTATCGACTGCGGTGCCTGCGTTGACGCGTGCCCGGTGGAGGCCATCTTCTCCGAGGATGATCTGACCGCGTCGCTGGCCAGGTTCCGCGACATCAACGCCGCCTACTTCCAACGGCATCCACTCGAATCGAACTTCGATCCGATCGTCACGCCCGCGCGTCCGCCCAAGGAACTCGGCACGCTCCGCGTCGCGATCATCGGCGCGGGACCGGCGGCCTGTTACGCGGCCGACGAACTGCTGCGCCGCTGCGATGTCGAGGTCGAGATGTTCGATCGGCTGCCGACGCCGTGGGGTCTGGTGCGCGCGGGCGTCGCTCCCGACCACCCGGGCACCAAGACGGTCTCCGGGCTGTTCGAGTCGGCTTTCCGGCGCGAGGCGCTGCAGTTCTACCTCAATGTCGAGGTCGGCTCGCACATCACCCATGAGGAACTGCTCGCCCACCACCACGCGGTCATTTACGCGGTGGGCGCGTCCTCCGACCGGCGACTGGGTGTGCCGGGCGAGGATCTGCCGGGCAGCCATTCGGCGACCGAATTCGTCGCCTGGTACAACGGCCATCCGGACTACGCGGATCGCAGGTTCGACCTGTCCGGTGAGCGCGCGGTGATCGTCGGCAACGGCAATGTCGCCCTCGATGTCGCGCGCGTGCTGACGGTGGACCCGGACGAACTCGCCAAGACCGATATCGCCGACCATGCCCTGGATGCGCTGCGCGGCAGCAATATCCGTGAGGTCGTCGTGCTCGGTCGGCGCGGTCCGCTGCAGGCGGCCTACACCTCGCCGGAGTTCCTGGCGCTGACGCATCTGAAGGGCGTCGACGTCATCGTCGAGGAGGCCGACCTGACGCTCGACCCGGGCAGCCAGGCGCTGCTGGACCATCCCGAGGTCGAGCCGTCGCTGGAGCTGAAGTACACCCTCGCCAAGGAATACGCGTCAGGGCGTCGTGATCCGGCCAACAAGCGGATCGTCTTCCGCTATCTGGTCTCGCCGACGGCACTGCACGGTGCCGATCACGTCGAGTCGGTCGAGTTCGCGCACAACGAATTGGTCAGCGAGAACGGCCAATTGCTGGCGCGCACAACCGATCGCAGCGAGACCCTGGACACCGGACTGATTTTGCGTTCGATCGGCTACAAGGGCGAAGCGATCAAGGATCTCCCCTTCGACGAGCGCCGCGCCGTGGTCCCCAATGAGCACGGCCGTGTCATCGGCGAGGACGGTGTTCCGGTGCCCGGTGTCTATGTGAGCGGCTGGATCAAGCGCGGTCCGCGCGGTGTCATCGGCTCCAACCGAATCGACTCCGAGGAGACCGTCGAGCAGCTCCTCGCCGACTTCACCACGGGCAAACTCGGTGTGCCACAGGCCGATCGGGCCGCGCTCAAGGCGCTGCTCGGCCAGCGGCAGGCCGATCTGGTCGACCGTGAGGGCTGGAAGGCGATCGATACGGCGGAGAAGTCCGCGGGTAAGGCATCGGGCCGTCCGCGGGTGAAGTTCACTACCCGTGAGGATCTGCTCAAGGCCGCACGCGGCTGAACAGGCCACCGGCTCCGTTCCCAGTGAACGGAGCCGGTTTTTCTTTGCCGGTTTATCTCTACAGAGGCATGATGCGCACAACGGTCGTGGTGGTACCGCCGACCACGAACCACAACCGCAGCACCGGTCGCCCGGAGCGATCGCCCGGTTCGTAGCGGCTGCGCACGGTGACGTGCTGACGTGCCAGCACCGGCGCGACGTACTCGATCACCGCGCGATGCGGTCCGGCGACCAGCTTGGGGTATTCGACCAGGAACTGTTCCACCGCCTGCCAGTAACAGGCATTGTTGACGTGGTTGTACTGGTCGATATCGGTGGCCCGCACCGGGAACGGCATATCGGTATCCGATTCCGGCGGGGTGGCGTCGGTGAGATAGGGCCGCCAGCGCAGACGGTGCTCATTGGTGGTCTGCGCCAGATAGGCCAAGCCCTCGTCGCTGATCCTGGCGGGCATATTGTTGGATTCGCTGATATTGATCCAGAAGCCCTCGGTCTCGATCAATCCGCCGTTCGCGCTGGTGATGCGCACCCGCATATTCGTCCAGCGGGTGGACATGCTCGAACACCACCGCAGCAGCCGCACCTGGTCGGGCCACAGGATCGGCCGGATGACGTCGATCACCGTACGACGCACGATCCAGCTCGGATCGGTCGTATGCAGGTTCGTCTGTTGCAGTTGCTCCCAGGCGATGTCCTGCAGATAACGTGCGACGGCGTCGAACCGCAAGCGGTTGTACGGATCTACATCGCCCGCCCGCATGGGCCACGCCGACGCAAACCCCATGCCCTCCTGGGGAAGCGGGGCGAGTGGCTGATCGAGTGACACTGGTGCTCCTCGCGCTGCACGGTGTGCCGCGTTCTCTTACGCTGCTGTTCTGAGACGACTTTACGGGGCGTACGTCACACACTCGCGCCGAGCCGCCTCTACTCACACACGTCGGTCCCGCCGGGCGGGATGGGGCGATGATGGAAGCACCGCGCAGCGATTCGACGAAGGGGATTGGCAGGGTGGCGGGTGTGCACAACTCCGACCTACCGCCGAAACTCGGCAAACCCGCCGAACGAGCCCTGGCCGCCGCCGGAATCCACCGCCTGGCCGACTTGACCACCTGGACCGAACGCGACCTCGCCGCCTTACACGGTGTCGGCCCCACCGCGATCACCAAGCTCCGCGCCGCCCTCGCCGAACGCAACCAAACCTTCGCCTGAGCGCTGCGCCTCGGGCGACGATCGGCGATCGCGCCGGTACTATCCCGAGAGGACCGAGGGGAGGGCCGGGGTTGAAACCACTTGGGCCGCACGATCCGCGCCGGGCAGGCCGCCATCGCTTGATCGCCGTAATCGGGCAGGGCGCGATGGGACGAGTGCTGCTCGGCCGATCGCCGGACGGACGTCTCGTCGCAGTCAAAATGATCCACCGCCACCTCGCCCAGAACCCGGAATTTCGCGCCCGCTTCCGACTGGAAGTCCAGGCATCACAGCGCGTCACCGGCGCATACACGGCCGCGGTCATGGATGCCGACCCCGACGCCGCCGAACCCTGGCTGGCCTCGGTGTTCGTACCGGGACCTTCGCTGCGCGCCGCCGTCGACCAATCCGGCCCGATGCCATTGGGCGGACTCCGTTTGCTCACAGCGGGACTGGCCTCGGCGCTCATGGAGATCCACCGCGCGGGCATGGTGCACCGCGACCTCAAACCGACCAATGTACTGCTCGCGGAGGATGGTCCGCGGGTCATCGACTTCGGTATTGCGCGGGCGTTGGAGGGGGATATCCAGCTCACTAGCACCGGCTCGGTGGTTGGTTCGCCCGCATTCATGTCGCCAGAGCAGGCCGAAGGTCATCAGTTGACGACTGCCAGCGATGTGTTTTCGGTCGGTGCGATGTTGGTGCTGGCCGCGACCGGCGAGAGCCCTTTCCTTGGTGCGTCCACTCCGCAAACTCTGTACAACGTCGTCCACAATCGAGCGGATACCACCCGAGTCCCACCTGTCCTGCGCGGTGTGGTGGAAGCATGTCTCGACAAGAATCCGGCGTATCGGCCGACGCCGCCACAGCTGCTGCAATCGGTCGAGGCGATCACGGCACGTGCGGGCTGGGCAGCGGCCGTGCGACAGCAGATTGCGCATGATCGTTCCGATGCGGAGCGGTGGGTCGCGTTGGACGGACGGGTCCCGGAGTCGGCCAAGCGACGCGGCGGCCGGGTCCGATGGGTGGCGGCCGCCGCGGTCGCGACGCTGGTCGCCGCGGGCGGTGCGAGCGCGGTCCTGCTGACTCACGGTGAATCCGTGCCACCGGATCCGCTGGCGAACCGGAAGCTGGAGCTGAGTGATGAGCAGCTGCGGCTGGTCGACACATGCAAACTGCTCAGTTCCGACGTTCTCGGTTCACTCGGTACTCCGGACTCGACATTTGCTTTGAGATCCACGACATGTGCAATGGGTCTACGCCAGAGCAACGGTAGGCAGACAACAGTAACGCTGTATGCCGGAACCGATGTGCCCGCAACGGAATACAAGGACAGCGGAGTGACCGTCGCGGGTCTGCCGATACTCGATTCGACGTTTCACTCCAGCGTTGTCAACCTGTGTGGGCGCGCGGCGTTGTTGCGGCAAAGTCCACGTATCGGAATCGAAGTGAACGTGAAGGGTAGCGATACCGAATCGTGCGAGCTGGCGATGAGCGCACTGAAGGCCGTTATCGCCCGACTCGCCTCGAATCCGCCCTTGGTGTCGCTACCGCGGCAGTCCGCGATTCGAATGGACCCCTGTACCGCAGTCGATCAGTCGGTCGTGGACTCTTCGCTGGGTGCGGGTGTCAAGGCGGCTCCCGTCGACGTGCACAAATGTAAGTGGTCGGGTGCCGAGGCGGATGTCACCGTCGAGCTCACCGAGACCAAGCGGGTCGACACCGGGGAATCGAAGTTCACCAATCTCAGACTTAACGGCGGCCAGCTCGGGCCGCTGGATGTCTCGCGTTCCACCGATGACAAAGGAGAATGCGTGACGTACCACATGGTCCGATCGACACTCGAGAATCGGGGGGAGATGGTAATTGTGACAGTCCATCCAAAATCGACGATCGCGTCCGATAACGCTTGTGCGCCTTCCGATCCGATTCTGATGTCGGTGCTGAACCGATTGCGTGCCACCTGATGGTCGAGCGTTTGGATTCCGATCAGCCCGCTCGGATCGGACGGTATCGCCTACTCGGACAACTGGGCGCCGGGGGAATGGGGCGCGTATTCCTTGGAATAGGCCCCGACGGCCGGCCGGTCGCGATCAAGCAGGTACATCCGCATCTGGTCGAGGAAGACGACTTCCTGCCGCGTTTTCGCCGTGAGGTGCAGACCTCCGCGCGTGTCTCCGGGGCATTCACCGCCGCTGTCGTCGACTTCGATGTCGACTCCGAGATGCCCTGGCTTGCCTCGGTTTTCGTACCGGGGCTGCCACTGGACAAAGCGGTGGCGCAGTTCGGTCCGCTCCCGGTCGATCAGGTGCGGTTTCTCGCAGTCGGTTTGGCTTCGGCGCTGACGGCGATCCATCGAATCGGGCTCATACACCGAGACCTGAAGCCCGCCAACATCATCCTCGCGCAGGACGGACCGAGGGTTATCGACTTCGGTATCGCGCGAGCGGTCGAGGGCCGATCCGAGCTGACGCAAACAGGCTCGATCATCGGGTCGCCCGCGTTCATGTCGCCGGAGCAGGCACAGTCGATGCCTCTGACGCCGGCTAGCGACGTCTTCGCCTTCGGGGCCGTCATCGCGATGGCCGCTGGTGGCAAGAGCCCATTCGCCGGGGCATCGATGCCGCACACCCTGTACAACATCGTGCACACTGATCCGGACCTGACCGGGCTTCCCTCGCAGATCCGGCAGTTGGTCGAGCCGTGCCTGCGTAAGGAGCCGGGGGCACGTCCGACGACGGCGCAGATCCTGGATTACCTCGGACCGATGCCGCAGGCGCCGAATCCGTGGTCCTCCGCTGTCCACGGCGCAATTCGGCAGCAGGCCGCAGAGTTATCGGCGTTGACATCCGATCCGGAATCGACGCAGATCGTCGGGGTGCCATCCGCTGGCACGGAGCCGACGTCGATGCGTGAGGAGGAGACCTTCGAGCAGCGACTCCGTCGATTGGAAGTCAACTCGTGGGACGCGAGTTCGAAGCGGGACAAGCGATCGCTGGTGATTGCGGCTTTGGTCGCGTTGGTGCTGCTGATCGGTACCGGAATCGGGGTTGGGGTCATGCGCTCTGGCGATGGTCCGGCGAATCCTGCTGGTGCGACTGAGAATCCGCTCAGTGCGATGAACCTGACGCAACTGCGGCTGGTCGATCTGTGTGGCTTGATGAACAAACCGTTTACCGCAGTAGGTGAGTGGAAGGCAGCACCCTATCCCTTGCAGTGGGGCTCCTGCACTGCCAAGGGCGCGAATTACAACGTTGAGCTGTGGAAGAGGTCGACAGCCGCCTACCAAGAAAGCGGAAAAAGGATTGATGGCGTTCCGGTGCTCGAAGACCGTACGAACCTGGGGCACGACTGCACACGGGGTTTGGTGCCCGCGAAAATGGAGCCGCAGTTCGGTCTGTTCGTTCAGGTGAATACCTCGGACTCGGCCGCCAAGGCAGGAATGTGCGAAGCCGCGGAGTCGGCCATGGCCGAGGTGATCGCTCGGCTGCGGTCGTCGTCATTTCAGCTGCTGAACGTTCAGGGCTCGTTGGCGCGACTCGATGCCTGCGCGCTGGTTTCGCCGACTGCCATCAAGTTCAACGTCGGCGCGCCTTCGCAGGGGGTTGCGAATGACGTGTACAGCTGCAAATGGACAGCGACCAATGTCTTGACCTTGAAACTGGATCGGGCAGCCAGGCCTGATCTCACATCGGGATTGAAACAGATCGATGTCGAAGGGCTCGTCGGCTATCGGCCTGTCGATGACCCCCAACGTGGGGAGTGTTCGGCCCAATATGCGCACCGCACTATTGATCAGGGTCTCGCGGAGGTCGTGACAGTGCGGGTTTCGAATCAGACGGTCGACCCGGAGCGACTCTGCACAGCTGCGGCGGCGGTTCTGAAGAATGTTGTCTCGAATCTGCCGCCTCGGAGAACGTATCAGCGGGCTTGGGAGGGATTGGCGTGCGTCGCTTGATGTTCGGCTCGTTTGTGGCTTTTCTCGTCATCGTCGCGGTGACGGCGTGTGGTCAGGCGGTTCGAGGGTCCGCGCTGCCCGGCGAACCGGATGTTCGAAAGCTGGATGCTGGTCAATACCCGGTCCGGCAGTCCCGCCTGGTAGACCAACTGGATCAGCAGGACTATGCGTTGCTGGAGGCAGTGCGCATGTCCGACTCGGTATTGAACCCCTATGAGGTCGACTCCAAATACGGGCAAGGCGCTATCGCAGGCCCAGTGCTCACTACACAGGCCATGACGCGATACCTGGTCCCCCCGGTCGAGGCCGTCCTGCAGAAGTACGGTATGGTGCTGGGATTCGTCTCCTCCGCTTCGGATAAGTCGACGCCGCTTGCGAACGCTCGTGACTCATCGAAGGACCGCGAGGGCCTGTTTGTGGCGGTATCGCGCTTTCCCGACGAACGGTCGGCCACATCGGCCGCTACGGAGATGAACGACGCTGATTTCTCGTGGAACCCCGACAATGTCGCGGTGCAGCTGCCTGGATACGCGCAAGCCAAGGCGCACTGGCGGCCATCGGTGCCGACCCTGGGCAGCACTACACCGCACGGTGTATTCGTCATCAGCATCCTGGCGGAGCAGCGCGACACCAATATTCAAGCGCTGGTTGAGATGACGCAGAAGTATCTCGACGCCGAGACGAAGGCGCTGGACGGTTTCACATCGACCCCGCGCGACAAATTCAACACCCTGCGGCAGGACCCTGATCGGCTACTCGTTCGAACCCTGCACGCGGACATGGTGGTTCAGCGTCCGAGCTCGGGCGACCTCATCTACACCAGGCGCGGCTTCTTGAACAAGACGTCGCGTTCGTCATTCGTCGCGTTCGTGACGAACCAGGCCGGTCGGCACCAGATCATGACCGAAGCACAAGTCGATCGCGTAGCGGTGTCGGCTTTGTCGACTGTGTACCGGACCAATAGCGTTGCGGCAGCGCACAAGTTCGTCAGCGACTATCCGAGGATCGATGCCGAAGGCTTTCGGCGCGATTACGATCCGCCCCTGAATGTTGGGGATTCGTACTGCTACGAGGATCTTCGGGCCGTTTCGGACGATAGGTTTCGATGCGTGGTCGCGTACCGGTCGTATGCGATCTATGTGCAGAGCGCGCAGTTGTACGACGCACAGCAACGGGTTGTCGCCCAGTACGCGTTGCTGGCGAACACCCAGTAAGTCGTTCGATCGGGGCCGCGCCGATCAGTAACCGACGTAGCCTTCCTTCTGGCTCATCGCGACGATGCCCGGTACGTTGCTCAATGAACCGTATCTTTCGATCGCGTACCGCGATCCGGCGATGATGTTGTCCACCGGATTCCAGATGTCGTCGTGGCCGGGCAGCTTGTAGGCGTTGAAAGTCGGGTCGATGGTCTGCATCAGGCCCTTCGATGGAATGCCCGCCGCGGCATTGCTGTCCCAGAGGTTGATGGCGTTGGGGTTGCCGCCGGATTCCTTCTCGATGATGGTGGCGATGATCGCGGCGTCGCTATCGCTGATGTTGTAGCCCTTTTCGCGCAGCGCCTTGATCGCTTCCTCGATCCACTTCTTCTGGTCGCCGGTCGGCATGGTGGTGGGGACGTTGTACGACGTCGTGCTGCCCGAATTCGAACTGCCGGAGGAGGATCCGGAGCCGCTGCCGTTGTGATTGCTCGACACGTAACTGGGCTTGCTCGTGTTGGAGGACGTGGTGGACGCCGGCGTGGTGCTGGTGTTCTGGGACTGTGACGTTCCCAGATTCGGGTCGCCGAGGTCGTTGAAGGCCTTCTCCAGGTTCTGTACTGCGGTGTCCACCTTTGTTTTTGCGTCGTTGGCGGCCTGCTCCGCTTCCTTGAGTTTGACGGTGATCTGGTTCGACCAGTCCGCGGCGTCCCGACGGGCTCTCCACGCCAGGTTCTCGGTGTCCGTGTTCTGGTTGTCCTGACTGGACAGCGGGCCGAGTAGGGCGGCGATCCGGCCTTCGGGGTCAATAGTTCCGTCTGGATTCACCGGGAAGCCGGTGATGAGACCTCGGCCGTCGGCCGGAACCGGCGACGCGGTCGAGATTGTGTTGCGCAGCGTCACGATCTCGTCTTTGAGGTACTGAAGCCGACCAACCTCGGCTTGGAACGCCGTTTGGAGTTCGAGTATTCGCTGACTCACCGCGGAAGCGCGGGTCTTTTCGGTCTCCATTCGCGTATTCGCCGCTGCTGCGGCGGCGCCGGACCAGATCTTGTCGGTGCCCAGCTTTGCGGTGTCTTCGGTGCCCTTGCGGACCGCGGTGTCCAGATCCGTTGAGATTTTGGCCGCGTTGTCGGCGGCGGTGGTGAGGTGGCTGGGCTCCCACTTGGCTACATCGTCGATGGTGAGGGTCATGGCAGTTGCAGGCCGATCGTCTTCAGGTTGTTCGTGAAGTCGGTCTCGGCGACTTCGAACGCGCCCGCGAGGTTGTGGGTGAGCGAAGCGATCTTGTCGAGACGCTCGCCGATTCGGGTCAGGCTGCGGTTGACGGTGTCGGTGGCGGATTGCACGGCAGTTCCGAATTGGGTGCCGGGCAGTGCGTTTACCGCGATGTTGAAGCCGTCACCGACATTGAGTTTCTTGATGCCATTCGCCTCATCGCCCAGACTCTTGGCGAATGTCTGCAGTGCGCCCGCATCGACCCGCAACGTGCCCGGGTCCATATGGTCTACCACGAAAAACCTCCCCCTTCGTCCCCACCTCAGGTCGCGGTCAGCATAGCAAAAACAGGTGGTGCGGACAGGGGGTCGACGGTGGGTGGTTAGTTTGGTCATGGCGTCGGTGATGTGAGTGTCGCCGAATGGACAGAGAGGTCGGCATATGCGTGCAGCCCAGGTCAGCAAGCTGGAGGGGCCGGAAGCGGTCGAGGTCGTCGAGATTCCGGAGCCGGCGGCATATCCCGGGGGTGTGGTCATCGACGTGCATGCGGCCGGGGTGGCGTTTCCCGATGTGCTGATGACGCGGGGTCTGTACCAGATGAAGCCCGAGCTGCCGTTCGTCGTCGGCGGCGAGGTGGCTGGGATCGTGCGCGAGGCTCCGGAGGGCGCGCACATAAAGCCGGGGGATCGGGTGGTCGCGCTGACCATGCTCGGCAATGCTCTCGCCGAGGTGGCGGTCACGCCGACGCAGATGGTGTTCCGGTTGCCGGACAATGTATCTCTGCAGGCCGGGGCCGGAATCCTGTTCAACGATCTGACCGTGCACTTCTGCCTGCGCAACCGCGGCAGGCTGGCTGCGGGGGAGACCGTGCTGGTGCACGGCGCCGCGGGCGGCATCGGCACCTCGACCCTGCGGATGGCGGTCGCGCTGGGTGCGAGTCGGGTCATCGCGGTGGTGAGCACCGAGGAGAAGGCGGCCGTCGCGCGTGCCAACGGCGCCACCGATGTGGTGCTGACCGACGGCTGGCTCGCGGCCGTCAAGGAGCTGACCGGTGGCCGCGGTGTGGATATCGTGCTCGATCCGGTCGGCGGCGACCGGTTCACCGACAGCATCCGCAGCCTCGCTCCGGCGGGCCGTCTGCTGGTGGTCGGCTTCACCGCCGGTGAGATCCCGACGGTCAAGGTGAATCGACTGCTGCTCAAGAACGTCGAGGTGATCGGCGCGGCCTGGGGCGAATGGGTAATGACCCATCCGGGTTATCTGACCGAGCAGTGGGAAGAGGTCGAGCCATTGCTTGCCTCCGGCAAGATCACCCCACCGAAGCCGGTGCTCTACCCGTTGGAGCGGGCCGCCGAGGCGGTCGCCTCCCTCGACAACCGCACCGCCACCGGAAAGGTTGTTGTCACCCTGCGCTGACCTCGAGCCGCGCCCGAATTGGTAGGCCGCGCTCGAATTCTGCGACCATTCGATGCGCGGCGCGACAATTCGCGCCCAGCGGTACGGTGATCTGATCATGAAGCTGGCCCACCCGTGCCCGACCGCCACCCTGAGGAATCGCTGCGCAGATGCTGTCTAATCGGGTATTGAATCGGACGTTGCTTGCACGCCAGCATCTGCTGGAGCGTTCAGCGCTGAGTGTGTTCGAGATGTGTGACCATCTGGTGGGGTTGCAGGGCCAGGATTCGCGGCCGCCGTTCGTCGGATTGTGGAGCCGCATAGCGGATTTCGATCCCGCGACGGTGTCGGCCGCTCTGGAGGATCGCTCGCTGGTGCGAATCACCTTGATGCGTGGGACGATTCATATGGTTACGCCGCCGGATGCGCTGCGTATTGCGCCGCATATCCAGCCCGAGCTCGAGAAGATCCCTTTCCGAAAAGGTTTCAACTACGGCGCGATGGTCGGTCTGGATCCGGACGAGGTGCGCAAGCACGGCGAGGCCGCACTCGGTGACGAGCCGATGTCGGCGGCCGACCTGCGCGCCAAGGCCGCGGTGATCTACCCGGATCGCGATGCCGGTGCGGTGCTGCAGACCTGGCTGTGCCAACTGCCCGTGCTGCAGACTCCGCCGCGGGGCAAGTGGAAGGACAACAGCAGGCCGATCTGGTCCCGTGTCGAACCCTGGCTCGGCGCGCCGCTGGAACCCAACTATCCGTTGGCGGAGTTGGTCTTTCGTTATCTGTGCGCCTTCGGCCCGGCCAGCACCATGGATATGCAGACCTGGTCGAAGCTGACCGGTATGAAGGCCGCCGTCGAGCAGCTCGGCGACCGCCTGCGCACTTACACCGACGAACGCGGTCGCACCCTCTACGACATCGCCGACGGCGAACTCGCCGATCCCGATCTGCCCGCCCCGGTGCGCCTGCTCGGCTGGTACGACAATGCGATTCTCTCGCATCAGGACCGAACCAGAATCGTCCCCGACGGCACGGCCCCACCGTTGCGCGCATTCGCGACCGCGGTCTCCCCGGTCCTGGTCGACGGCTTCCTCGCGGGCTTCTACAAGATCTTCCTGGAGAAGGGTGTCGCCCGCCTGCGCATCACCCCGACCAGGACGTGGTCGGCTGTGGAGCGCAAGGCGGTCGATGCGGAGGCCAATGCGCTGGTCGGGTTTCTGGAGGCCGATAAGCAGCCGAGCGTCGAAATATTGGACGTGGCCGCCGATCTGCGTCCCTGACCAGGACGATGAGGATCAACGCACCGAATGCGGGCGACCGCGGCGCAAATCTGTGGGCTCAGCACGCCCTGCGCGGCCCCGCCCCGTGCTACGTCGAGCGCTGCCGCCGTCCGACCCGCACCGCGGGTAACGGTTGACCGGGCCCAGCCACCAGTTGCTCGGCGATGTCGATCGCGACGAGCACGGCCGCGGTGAGCCCGACCACGGCAATCGCGGGTAACAACGACGACACCAGCGCGACGGCGATCAAGCCAACGGCCGCGACGACCCGAGTCGTGGCGACATTGCCGAGCATCCGCCACCGATTCACCACCAGGGCGACGAGGAACACAGCCGCGCCGCCCGGTGCGAGCGCGGCGGCGACGCCGTGGGCGGTGTGCCCGGGATCGGCGACCGCATGCCCCAGGCCGACGGCCACCGCGACGAGTCCTGTGACCAGCGCTAAATGCCCATAGCTCAGCACATCTCGCACGATCAGCCCGGGCGAGGGCATGGTCGCCAGCGCGTACTCGAGCAGTCGCGCCGAGCGGTGGAAATAGATCCACCACAGCCCCGCACCGACGAGGAAGGCAAGCACCAGGGTGGCAACCACCGCCGGATCGAGGTCGGTCGAGGACGCCTGCGCGCCCGCGTCCACCACCGATTCGCCCAGCGCGATGATGATGAACAAGCCGAACCGTTCCACCAGGTGCGATGCGCCGATCGTCCGGCCGCGCAGGGCCCTGGCGTACAGCAGCGGCGCTCCCAACTGCACGATGAGCGCACCGGCCCAGAACCAGATCCGCGAATGCTCGGGCAGCGGCGCGCTCGCGAAAATCGCTATGCCGGTGACCAATCCGATACTGAATGGATTGATCGTGGTCGCGAATCCATTGGTGCTGGTGATCGCGACGAACAGCATAATTCGCAACAGCAGGTGCGCGCCCGCGAAAACCATTGCGGCCCCGCGTGGTTGGTCCAGCGCCGCGGGCGCGGCCACCGCCATCAAGAAAATGCACAGCCCGCAGGCGAACAACACCAGCCGCTGGGCATTGGTCTCCTCGACGGTATTCACCAGGATCGTGACTCCGACCCACCCCCACCACAGCGGTGCAAGCAGCACCAGGGCATGGCCCAGCGTGGCGAACGAGGTGTGGTGGCCGAGTACGTGAGCGGTCTGGGTGACCGCGAAGACGAGCACCAGGTCGAAGAACAGCTCAGCCCAGGTGGCGCGGGCGTGTGGGGTGGATGTGGATTCGGCAGTCGTCTCGCTCAAAACTGGTCTCGCACTCGATAGTTCGGGAAATACGGTGTGGGGACCAATCCGCCGCGCACCGCGAGCACGAGCGTAAACGACCGGCCTACCGCTCGTGGGCGTCCCGGTAGGCGGGTGCTTTGGTGGTCCCGGTCGGTGTGAGCGTGCGCAATAGCGGCAGCGTCCGATGCGCGACCACTGTCGACAGCACGATCACACTGTGCGAGCGCACCACCGAACTCGTCCGGTCGATGCTCAACAACACCGCCTGGAGTCCGGCATGTGAATCCGCGCCGATCCGGCACAGCACATCGCCGGAGCCGGTGGTCGCATATGCCTCCAGTACGCCGGGAATCGTGTCGAGTTCGGCCGCCACCGCATCCAGCGCACCCTGTGCGATCTCCAAGGTGACGAAGGCCTGCACATCGAAACCCGCTGCGGTGACATCGATCTGCGGATCATAGGACGAGATGACGCCAGACTCCTCCATCCGTCCGATGCGCGACTGGACGGTGGCCCTGGCGACCCGCGTGCGCCGGGACAGCTCGAGAATGCCCGCCTTCTGATACTCGTGCATCGCGGTGAGGATGGCGAGATCGAGTTCATCGAGTTTCGCGGGCGTGCGCGACATGACGGCCTCCGTTCGGGGCATGACCGGCGTAGTGCGGGTCACTTACGATGCTATTCAAATTGTCCAGCATCAGGGGTGACTTGCTAGCCGATTTCGCCATAGTGTCTAACCGAAATCGGTGATGTTGCCTATCCGAAGGGGCGGCGATTTCCTTGGATCATGACCATCGAGCATCTGCCGAAAGCCCACCGACAGAGTGGTCCGCTGCCTGCCGACGGTGAGTTGCGCCGCCTGGTCGGGCTGGTCGATCATGACGACAGCGTCGATCCGTTCCCGGTTATCGGCTGGGATGCACTGGTCTGGGTGGTCGGCAACGCGACTCAGACCGCGCACTTCCTGGAATCCGCCTTCGGGATGCGGCTGGAGGCCTATTCGGGTCCGGAAACCGGCAACCGTGATCACAAGGCGTATGTGCTGCGCAGCGGCTCGGCCAGATTCGTCGTCACCGGCGCGGTCGCACCGGACAGTCCGCTGGTCGCGCACCACGATCGGCACGGCGACGGCATTGTCGATATCGCGCTCGAAGTTCCGGATGTGGACCGGTGCATCGAATGGGCGCGCACACACGGCGCGCGGATCCTGGTCGAACCACATGACGACACAGACGAATTCGGCACTGTCCGCTCGGCCGCGCTGGCCACCTATGGTGAGACCAGGCATACGCTGATCGATCGCTGCGAGTACTACGGGCCGTATCTGCCCGGATATGTCGCCCGCCGTTCCGCGTATCAGCCGCGCGCAGGCGCCCCTACCAGGCTGTTTCAGGCCATCGACCATGTCGTCGGCAATGTCGAGCTCGGTATGATGGACGAGTGGGTCGAGTTCTACCGCCGCGTCATGGGATTCACGAATATGGCCGAATTCGTCGGCGACGATATCGCCACCGAATACTCGGCGCTGATGAGCAAGGTGGTGGCCAATGGCAATCACCGGGTGAAGTTCCCGCTAAACGAACCAGCCGTCGGTAAGAAGCGTTCCCAGATCGACGAATACCTGGAGTTCTACCGCGGCCCAGGCGTGCAGCACATCGCGCTCGCCACCAGCGACATCCTCGAATGTGTCGACGTATTGCGCCGCGAGGGCGTCGAATTCCTCGAAACGCCCGACACCTACTACTCCGATCCGGAACTACGCGCCCGCATCGGCCACGTCCGCGTCCCGGTGCGCGAGCTGCAGCGCCGCGGCATCCTGGTCGACCGCGACGAAGACGGCTACCTGCTGCAGATCTTCACCAAACCGCTCACCGACCGCCCAACCGTCTTCTTCGAACTCATCGAACGCCACGGCTCACTAGGCTTCGGCAAGGGCAACTTCAAGGCCCTGTTCCAGGCGATCGAACGCGAACAAGCAGCGCGCGGAAACCTTTAACCGCCCGTCGATTACCGCACTACCAGCCCCGACGAAGCGAGTCTTACGAGCGGCCCGTTCGCGGCTCGTCTTGCGTCCGAGTTGTTGAAGTGCGTGTGCCGCATTCGCGTGTCTCGACCTTCTGAGCGTGCGTGCGCCGGGTGTCAAGCGCTTCGTCATCACCGACCCTGTCGGAGCGAGTCTTACGAGCGAGGAGTTCGCGGCTCGTCTTGTGTCCGAGTTGTTGAAGTGCGTGTGTCGCATTCGCGTGTCTCGACCTTCTGAGCGTGCGTGCGCCGGGTGTCAAGCGCTTCGTCATCACCGACCCTGTCGGAGCGAGTCTTACGAGCGAGGA
>NZ_JBITIL010000001.1:335192-759970 GCF_044458905.1 Nocardia sp. NPDC050408
AGGAGTTCGCGGCTCGTCTTGTGTCCGAGTTGTTGAAGTGCGTGTGCCGCATTCGCGGGACTCGACCATCCAGCACGCGTGCGCCGGGTGTCAAGCGCTTCGTCATCACCGACCCCGTCGGAGCGAGTCTTACGAGCGAGGAGTTCGCGGCCCGTCTCGCGTCCGAGTCGTCGAAGCGCATGCGCCGCAGGCGCAAGTCTCGACGGCTCGGACGCGAGACATCAGGGGGCCGCGAACACGCCGCGCCCGCGCGGCCAAAAACTCAGTAGAGTTCACGGCATGCGGATCCCGTCGGCGATCATCACCGGTCTGGCCTTGGTATTGACGCTGTCGGCCTGCGGCTCGGACGGTGACTCCGATTCCTCGAACGCCCCGCTGCGCCCGCCGCCGAAGGTCGCGACGCTCGGCCCGTTCGTTGGTGAGTGCGGCCATGTCACCGATCAAGAGGTGCGCGATATCGCCGGGTTGAGCCAACTCGCGCGGGTCAACCGGAATTCGGTCGGCTGCAACTTCCAATCCGCCGGACTCGCTTCGCCGAGTGTCACTTTCGCGTCCTATCGGGGTAGCCCGATCGATCGCGAGAAGGCCTGGGTCTCCAATGTCGGGCGCGATCCGGAGACCATCGATGTCGGTGGCCGCAAGGGCTTCCAGGCACTCGATCCCAGCGGTTCGGTCTGCGATCTGGCGGTGCAACTCGATGACGATTTCTTCGAGTGGTCGATGTCCTACGGATTGTTCTCCGAGCAGGGCAATCCGTGTGACCGGACCCGCAAGCTGGCCGAGTTGACCGTGCAGCGGCTGCAGTGAGGGGAATGCGGATGAGTTCACGTCCTGGTCTGCGGGTTGCGGCGGCCGTCGCCGCGGTGCTCGCGGTCGCGATGTCCGCGGGCGGCTGCGGCAAAACCGTCAAGGGTTCGGCGCATCCGGCGGGCGGCAGCGGCACCACCACGATCAATACCAATTTCGACAAATTGCTGCGCGAATGCGAGGTGGTCGGGCTCGACCAGATCGGTGCGGCGGTCGGCAATGCGACGGTCGTTTCCCCGTCCTTCAACGGCGCGGTGTGCATGTGGGATGTCGAGGACGCGCCCGGCGGCTCGGCCATGGTGACCCTGAACTGGTATGAGGAAGGCTCGCTGAACAACGAGAAGTCCAATAACGACAAGCTCGGCTACAACACCGAGAACATCACCGTGCAGGGGCGGCGCGGTCTGAAGACGACGCGTCCGAACGATCCGGACTCGTGCGGGGTGAGTGCGGGCGCCGCTGACACCGGCATCATCGGCTGGTGGATCAACTATCATCCCGGCGGCCATCCCGATCCGTGCGCGGGTGCGCAGAAATTGGTCGAGCTGACGCTGAATCTGGCGCGGTAGCCTGGCAGGTGGTATCGGGCAGTAGGGCGTGCGAACCGACCCCACTTTGACCCCGTGTCGCGGTCACGAGTATCGTGGATCGCTGTGCCCGGAAGCATGCGGGCAAGTTCGTGCGTAAACGTAGGCCAGCGAGAGCGGCTGACCTTTCCGGCGTGCCCGGAATTCGGGATATGTCTTGCGTGCGACACGCCCGACCTCGGGACGCGCGAAACGTGGCCGGACGTGCGAGTGAAAGCTCGATGACCGCAGCGTGAACGACGGACCCGGAGGCGGTAGCTTGCGTGACCACGGAGGGTCCCGAGAGCGCTGCTAATTGAACACGGCGATGGGAGTGATGGGCCCGAAGGAGGTAGCGGAGCGTGACCACGAGGGCCCCACGAGCATCGCGAATTGAACACAGACATGAAGTTCCAGACACCGCGTTAACTAATTAAGGAAAGCCGGTCTATGCCAACCATCAACCAGCTGGTCCGCAAGGGTCGTCGCGACAAGGTCTCCAAGACCAAGACCGCGGCCCTCAAGGGGAGCCCGCAGCGTCGTGGCGTGTGCACCCGCGTGTATACCACCACCCCGAAGAAGCCGAACTCCGCGCTGCGTAAGGTCGCGCGTGTTCGCCTGACCAGCGCGGTCGAGGTCACGGCCTACATCCCGGGTGAGGGCCACAACCTGCAGGAGCACTCGATGGTGCTCGTTCGTGGCGGTCGTGTGAAGGACCTTCCGGGTGTCCGCTACAAGATCATCCGTGGCTCGCTCGACACCCAGGGTGTGAAGAACCGCAAGCAGGCCCGCAGCCGTTACGGCGCCAAGAAGGAGAAGAGCTGATATGCCACGCAAGGGCCCCGCACCCAAGCGTCCGCTGATCAACGACCCGGTCTACGGGTCGCCGCTGGTCACTCAGCTGGTCAACAAGATCCTGCTGGACGGCAAGAAGTCCACGGCCGAGCGCATCGTCTACGGCGCGCTGGAGCAGGCGCGCGAGAAGACCGGCACCGATCCGGTCGTCACCCTCAAGCGCGCGCTGGACAACGTCAAGCCTGCCCTCGAGGTGAAGCCCCGCCGCGTTGGTGGCGCCACCTACCAGGTGCCTGTCGAGGTCCGTCCGGGCCGCTCCAACACGCTGGCCCTGCGCTGGCTGGTCAACTACTCCCGCGCTCGCCGCGAGAAGACCATGGTCGAGCGTCTGGCCAATGAGCTCCTCGATGCCAGCAACGGTCTGGGTGCTTCGGTGAAGCGCCGTGAGGACACCCACAAGATGGCCGAGTCCAACCGGGCCTTCGCGCACTACCGCTGGTGACGTCTGCCCGGCCCGTCGTTTCCTGGGTCGGTAGGCACAGTCGGAAAGCGGCACTAACCTGCCGCTTCCGGCGTTGACATAGAGACGACCACAGGGTCGTCCCCGAAAATCCCAACTAGCTACGAGCGGGGAAGATTTCCGTGGCACAGGACGTGCTCACCGACCTGAACAAGGTCCGCAACATCGGCATCATGGCCCACATTGATGCGGGCAAGACGACCACAACCGAACGCATCCTCTTCTACACCGGCATCACCTACAAGATCGGTGAAGTCCACGATGGCGCCGCCACCATGGACTGGATGGAGCAGGAGCAGGAGCGTGGTATCACCATCACCTCCGCGGCTACCACATGCTTCTGGAACGACAACCAGATCAACATCATCGACACCCCCGGGCACGTCGACTTCACCGTCGAGGTGGAGCGGTCGCTGCGCGTGCTCGACGGCGCCGTTGCGGTGTTCGACGGCAAGGAGGGCGTCGAGCCGCAGTCCGAGCAGGTGTGGCGTCAGGCCGACAAGTACGACGTGCCTCGGATCTGCTTCGTCAACAAGATGGACAAGCTCGGTGCGGACTTCTACTTCACCGTGCAGACCATCAAGGACCGTCTCGGTGCCAAGCCGTTGGTCATCCAGCTGCCGATCGGCGCTGAGGACACCTTCGAGGGCATCGTCGACCTGGTCGAGATGAACGCCAAGGTCTGGAAGGGCGAGACCAAGCTCGGCGAGAAGTACGAGATCGAAGAGATCCCGGCCGACCTCAAGGACAAGGCCGAGCAGTACCGCCAGGAGCTCCTGGAGACTGTCGCCGAATCCGACGAGGCGCTGCTGGAGAAGTTTTTCGGTGGCGAAGAGCTCACGATCGATGAGATCAAGGGCGCCATCCGCAAGCTGACGGTCAACTCCGAGCTGTACCCGATCCTGTGTGGTTCGGCGTTCAAGAACAAGGGCGTGCAGCCCATGCTCGACGCCGTGATCGACTACCTGCCGACGCCGCTGGACGACGGTGGCACCGACGGTCACGTGCCGGGCAAGGAAGACGAGATCATCCACCGCGACGCCAGCACCGCTGAGCCGTTCTCCGGTCTCGCCTTCAAGATCGCCGTGCACCCCTTCTTCGGCAAGCTGACCTACGTGCGCGTGTACTCGGGCAAGGTCGACTCCGGTGCCCAGGTCATCAACTCGACCAAGGGTAAGAAGGAGCGGCTGGGCAAGCTGTTCCAGATGCACTCCAACAAGGAGAACCCGGTTGGCGAGGCCGTCGCGGGCCACATCTACGCGGTCATCGGCTTGAAGGACACCACCACCGGTGACACCCTGTGCGATCCGCAGAACCAGATCGTGCTCGAGTCCATGACCTTCCCGGACCCGGTCATCCAGGTCTCCATCGAGCCGAAAACCAAGTCCGACCAGGAGAAGCTGGGTACCGCGATCCAGCGTCTCTCGGAAGAGGACCCGACCTTCTCGGTCAAGCTGGACCAGGAGACCGGTCAGACCGTCATCGGCGGCATGGGCGAGCTCCACCTCGACATCCTCGTCGACCGCATGCGGCGCGAGTTCAAAGTCGAGGCGAACGTCGGTAAGCCGCAGGTGGCCTACCGCGAGACGATCACCAAGAAGGTCGAGAAGCTCGAGTTCACCCACAAGAAGCAGACCGGTGGCTCCGGCCAGTTCGCGAAGGTCATCATCGCCCTCGAGCCGTTTGTCGGCGAGGACGGCGCGACCTACGAGTTCGAGAACAAGGTCTCCGGTGGCCGCGTGCCGCGTGAGTACATCCCTTCGGTGGACGCCGGTGCGCAGGATGCCATGCAGTACGGTGTGCTCGCGGGCTACCCGCTGGTGAACCTGAAGGTCACGCTGCTCGACGGCGCCTACCACGACGTCGACTCGTCGGAAATGGCCTTCAAGATCGCCGGCTCGCAGGCCCTGAAGGAAGCGGCCCGTAAGGCCGGTCCGGTGATCCTCGAACCGCTGATGGCGGTCGAGGTCATCACGCCCGAGGATTACATGGGCGATGTGATCGGCGACCTGAATTCCCGCCGTGGCCAGATCCAGGCCATGGAGGAACGCAGTGGTGCCCGTGTCGTCAAGGCGCTGGTTCCGCTCTCGGAGATGTTCGGTTACATCGGTGATCTGCGGTCGAAGACCCAGGGCCGGGCGAACTACTCCATGGTGTTCGATTCGTACGCGGAGGTTCCGGCCAACGTGTCGAAGGAGATCATCGCCAAGGCGACCGGCGAATAACTCCGATGGGGGCAGGTGCAAGACTTGCCCTTATCAGCCGGGAGTCATGCACGACCCCCAATATGTAAACCGCACTGCTGCAACTGCACGCACCAACAAGTCCAGGAGGACACCAAGTGGCGAAGGCGAAGTTCGAGCGGACGAAGCCGCACGTCAACATCGGCACCATCGGTCACGTCGACCACGGCAAGACCACGCTGACCGCAGCGATCACCAAGGTGCTGGCTGACAAGTACCCGGATCTGAACGAGAGCTTTGCCTTCGATCAGATCGACAAGGCGCCTGAGGAGAAGGCTCGTGGTATCACGATCAACATCTCCCACGTCGAGTACCAGACGGAGAAGCGCCACTACGCACACGTCGACGCGCCGGGTCACGCCGACTACATCAAGAACATGATCACCGGTGCGGCGCAGATGGACGGTGCCATCCTCGTGGTCGCCGCCACCGACGGCCCGATGCCGCAGACCCGTGAGCACGTGCTGCTCGCCCGTCAGGTCGGCGTGCCCTACATCCTGGTCGCGCTGAACAAGTCGGACATGGTCGACGACGAGGAAATCCTCGAGCTCGTCGAGATGGAGGTCCGTGAACTGCTGGCCGCCCAGGAGTTCGACGAGGAAGCGCCGGTCGTGCGGGTTTCCGGTCTGAAGGCGCTCGAGGGTGACCCGAAGTGGACCGAGGCGATCGTCGAGCTGATGAACGCGGTCGACGAGTCCATCCCGGACCCGGTTCGTGAGACCGACAAGCCGTTCCTGATGCCGGTCGAGGACGTCTTCACGATTACCGGTCGTGGCACCGTCGTGACCGGTCGTGTCGAGCGCGGCATCGTCAACGTGAACGAGGAAGTCGAGATCGTCGGCATCCGCGAGAAGGTCACCAAGACCACCGTCACCGGTATCGAGATGTTCCGTAAGCTGCTCGACCAGGGCCAGGCCGGTGACAACGTCGGTCTGCTGGTTCGTGGTATCAAGCGCGAAGATGTCGAGCGTGGCCAGGTCGTCGTGAAGCCGGGCACCACCACCCCGCACACCGAGTTCGAGGGTCAGGCCTACATCCTGTCCAAGGACGAGGGTGGCCGCCACACCCCGTTCTTCAACAACTACCGTCCGCAGTTCTACTTCCGTACGACTGACGTGACGGGCGTTGTGACCCTGCCCGAGGGCACCGAGATGGTCATGCCCGGTGACAACACCGAGATGTCCGTCAAGCTGATCCAGCCGGTCGCCATGGACGAGGGTCTGCGCTTCGCGATCCGCGAGGGTGGCCGCACCGTCGGCGCCGGTCGCGTCACGAAGATCATCAAGTGATTTCCTGAATCGCTTTCGAACGGCGTCGCTCCGAAAGGGGCGGCGCCGTTCGGCATTTCGGGCGAAAGGTGCGTTCGAGCAGGCTGTTCCAGCTGTGGTTAATGTCGGGCAAAAGGGGGTAAAGACCGGTTGATCGGAGGGATGCTATGAGGAGTTCGGCGCTGGCCACCGCGCTCGACGTCACCGAGGGGACGTTGACGCACGGTATGCCGTATCTCGCGCTCGGAGCCGGGCGGCCGCTGGTATTCCTGCGCTGGTTCACCCCGGATCATGCCAATCCGACGGGATTGATGCGGCAGTCCGAAATCAAGACGTTGGCACCGCTCGCGGCGCATTTTCGGGTGTATGCGGTCAATCGTGCGCCCGGTATGGCCGAGGGGACGACGATGGCCGATATCGCCGCCGACCACGCGGATGCGTTGCAGGCCGAATTCGGTGCGCCGGTCGATGTTCTGGGCGTGTCCTCGGGTGGATCGCTGGCGCTACAACTCGCGGCGGATCAACCTGCCGCGGTGCGCCGACTGATCGTCGCCTCATCCGGCTACACCCTCGAAAACGCCACCCGCGCAGCCCAATTGGCTTATGGCGAGGCGGTCTATGCGGGTAAGCGTGCGCTGCACCATATGGCCGCCGTCGGCTCCACGTCGCCGATCGCGCAACGCATCGCATCGGCGGCTATGTGGTTGGCCGATCCCCTTGCGCGCCCGAAGAATCCGGCCGATACGCTGGCCTTCATCCGTGCCGAGGATGCCTTCGATCTATCCGGGCGCCTCGGCGATATCACCGCGCCGACCCTCGTTCTCGGCGGCGACCGCGACGGCGCCTACAGCACACAGACCTTCCGTCGTACCGCCGACGGAATCCCGAACTCGCGCTTGATCATTTACCCGGAAACCACTCATATCGGGGTCGTGAAGCGGTTCGTCTCCGATGTCGTCGCCTTTCTCGCCGACTAGCAGTTGCTCGGCGCCGGATCGCCGCGGAAGCGCGCGGCGAGCCAGGACAGCACCGAGGGAATGCCGAGGATGGCGGCACTCAGATGTTCGGGGGAGTAGATGAGTTCGGCCTGCAACGGCACGCCGGCCGCACAGTAGCGGCGGTTGACATCGAGGATCGACTCGGTCGGGATGAGCGCATCACTGGGCGAATGCCATTCGAATATCGGTATTTTCGGGATTCCGTCGAATAGTTCCAGACTGTTCTCCTCGAGCACGGCTCGGGCGTTGCGATCACCGACCATCGTCATACTGCTCGCGTAATCCCGGACGCTGTGTCCCGCGCCGGTGGTGAGGATTTCATTGGTGCAGCCGTTGGTGATGACTTTGCGTGCCGCCACCCCGCTGGCATTCAGATAATTGCTGATCGGAAACCGGTCCGGATATTCCCGTTCCAGCCCGATAGCGGCCGCCATCAGCAGTCCGAATGCCGGATGCGGGTTGAAGTTGACGCTTTCCAGCATTTTCACCAAATTCATCGGCACGCCACCGGTCGCGGCGCCCGCGATCTCGAGTTCCGGCGCGTACTTCGGTGCCATCGCGGCGGCGAATGCGGTGGCCATACCGCCGCCGGAATATCCGGCCATCGTGATTCGGCTGTGTGCGGCGGTGAGTTCGGGGACCCGGCGCACGGCGCGAATACCGTCCAGGGTGACCTGGCCGCCGAGCCGGGCCGCGCCGTAGGCGAAGGTCGGTCCGAGGTGATCGGGCAGCGCGATACTCCACCCGCTCAGCAGTAGGGCGTTGAGCAATATCGCCTCGCGGACCTGCAGATTCGGATCCGAGGTGTACAGCACGCGGGAAACCGCGCACTTGGCCCCGAGGCCGTTGATGATGTGCTGATAGGACAGCACCGGCCCATCGGGTTGATGGGAGCGCGGGGTCAGCACCGTGGTCGTCGCCGCGATCGGCCGGCCGGTGGAATTTGTCGAACGGAATTTGATCAGCGTGACGGTCGTATCGGGAAAGATCAATATTGGCGGCAACTGCCGCGTCGCGAGCACGTCACCCGGTTTCCTATTCGCCAAATCGGGTGGCGCCGCATAGAAGGTGTCCGGGTCCGGGTCCGGATAAATCGGTGCGGCCTGGGTCTCGGTAGCGCCGATGACTGTTGTCGAAGCGCCGACCAGGAGGCCGACAATCACTGCGCGCGTCGCGAGACCGGTGAGATCTCGAAGGATTCGATTGATCTCCACAATTGGAACTTGTATCACGCACCGTGCACCCGCATTGAGAAGGCGCGTCTTTCAGATTTCGGTGCTCAGCCGAGCTGAGTCATCCCCGCGGCGACGACCTGGGCGACATTGCAGATTTCATCCGCGGTCGGTAGCGGCAGCCCGTCGAGCGCATGCAGTCGGTCGCTGCTGGCAATGGCGAACATCGCCGAAACCCAGGCCGCTGCGCACGCGCGCAGAGTCCCGGGCTGGATCGGGGCGGGCGCGCTGGCCTGCAGCACCCGGGCGGTGACGTCGAGCAGTTGATCGCGCAGGCGGCGCAATTGGCGGCGGACGTCGGGATGGGTATCGGCTTCGCGCCACATGATCACCCGCAGCACCGACGAATGGTGATCGCGCAGATTGAGTGCGGCATCGAGATTGATCAGGCTGGCCGCCGGATCGCCCGGTGTGACCACGGTGCCGATATCGGCGATCGGCTGGGCCGGCACCCGCTCGGCCATCAGCGCGGACAGGATCGAATCCTTGGTGGGGAAGTAGTAGAAGACCAGCCCCTTGGGGACATCGGCGCTCTCGGCAATGGTCGCGGTCGCGGTCGCGTCGAATCCCTGTGCCGCGAAAAGTCGTTCCGCGGCATCGAGAATGAGCTGACGGGCGTCGCCGTCGACTTTGGCGCTACGACGACGCCCGACTCGCCGGGGTTTCGGCATCTGCATCAGTGATGCGGAGCCATGTCGTGCAACCGGTCCGACACCATCGGCAGCGCCGCCACCGCGACCACGACCGTCACCACGCCCACTACCCATGCGGTCCAGGATGCGCCGCGGTAGTCGGTGTAGTCCATCGCCCAGGGGGAGATGAACAGCAACGCGCCGAACAAGCCCATCGCGTAGTCGGCGGCCGTCAGGGTCGCGCGGTACATCTGCGCCAGGCCGGTGAGGGCGATGAGCACGCCCAGCACGATCAGCGTCCACATGGCGTTGTCGTTGTGGGTCACCCATAGGGGTGACAGCGCGGTGAAGACGCCCAGCACAACGGCCAAGAAGTCCTGCGCGCGACTTTCGGTGAACATGGTGTGCCTCCTCAGGCTCTGAATTGTTCTCCTCACCCAGATCTAACTCTGATTGACCGCCCGATCAATAGAGGGATGGATACGATTGCGCACCGATCGGTCGGTAAGGCGGAGTGACGGCCATCACGGCGAATCGCGACCAAGCGAAGGTTAGGGTTAGCTGCGTCACCATCAGTGACGGATGCCAACTCGAGCCGGCGCCTGCCAGGCACTACCGAAGGGAGGCTGTGCGTGAGTGAGCGCAGCGAGCGAACCACAGACACAGCCGGGGGCCCGGTCATGCCCGAGCCGAGCGCAAGCGAGGTGGCGGCATGAACGGGCCGATCGTAATCATCGGAGCTGGTCTGGCCGGTTTACGCACAGCGGAGGAGTTGCGCCGTGCCGGGTACGAGGGTGAGTTGATCCTCGTCGGCGACGAGTCGCGGCTGCCCTACGATCGCCCGCCGCTGTCCAAGCAGTTCGTGCGCGGCGAAACCGACGACACCACGCTGCGCCCCGCCGAATTCTTCGACGAGAAGCAGATCGTCCTGCGGCTGAATACCGAGGCGGTCGGCGTCGACATCGACGCCCGCCAGGTGCGCCTAGCCGACGGTGGCACGCTCGACTACGGCCAACTGATCATCGCGACTGGTCTGCGGCCGCGGCGCTTACCCGGGCTGCCGGATCTGCGCGGCGTGCACGTGCTGCGCGGCTATGCCGATGCCGCCGCCCTGCGCGACGAATTGTCCGGCGCGCGTACCGCGCTGGTGGTCGGTGCCGGATTCATCGGCTGTGAACTGGCGGCGAGCTTCCGAGCCAGTGGTGTCGAGGTCGTACTCGTCGAACCGCAGCCGACGCCGCTGGCCTCGGTGCTCGGTGCCGAAATCGGTGCGCTGGTCGCGCGCATGCATCGTGACGAAGGCGTCGATCTGCGCTGCGGAACGGGCCTGGACAGCTTCCTTTCCGATGACGACCGAGTGCGCGGCGCCCGACTCTCCGACGGCAGCGAGGTGGCCGCCGATCTGGTGGTCATCGGTGTCGGTTCCCGGCCGGTGACCGAATGGCTCGCCGATTCCGATATCGCACTCGCCGAACCGTCGGCCGGTGGCGGTGTACTCGCGGACGAGGTGGGCCGCACCTCGGTCGAGGGTGTGTGGGCGGTCGGCGATGTGTCGGCATGGCTGCACGAGACCGGTCAGCGCAAGCGCGTCGAGCACTGGACCAACGCCGGTGAGCAGGCGCGGCTGCTGGCATGTGCGCTGTTGGGCGCCGAACCGCCGACAGCGGCGCGAGTGCCGTACTTCTGGAGCGATCAGTACGACGTGAAGATCCAGGCGCTCGGCACCCCGAATGCCGATGACGAAATCCACATCGTCTCCGATGATGGCCGCAAGTTCCTCGCCTACTACTCGCAGAACGGCAATCTGACCGGCGTGGTGGGCGCGGGAAAGACCGCTCAGGTGATGAAGGTCCGCGCGAAGATCGCCGCGGGTGCGCCGGTCGCGGACCTGCTCGAGGCCGCCCAGCCGTAGTGATTATTCCGTTGTAATACGGTGGTCGGGTGATCGTCGCGCTCATCGATTCCGGGCTGGGGTTGCTGCCCACGGCCGCCTGGCTGCGCAAGCTGCGGCCCGATGTCGACCTGCTACTCCAGTTGGACCCCGATGGCGCGCCGTGGGGTCCCAAGCCGGAACAGTGGGTGACCGACCGGGTGGTCGACACGGCGCGCAGCTCGGTTCGGCTCGGCGCGGAAGTGCTCGTGCTGCCGTGCAATACGGCCAGCGTCACCGCCTTGGATGAGGTGCGTGCGGAGGTCGGGCCGGGGATTCCGGTCATCGGCACCGTCCCCGCGATCAAACCCGCCGCCGCGGTATGCAAATCGGTCGCGGTGTGGGCGACCGCCGCGACCACGGCCAGCCGATACCAAGCCGATCTGATCGCCCGCTTCGGCGGCGATGCGAAGGTGGTCGGTATCGCCTGCCATGGTCTGGCGGATTCGATCGACAGCGGTGATCTGGTCGCGGCCCGTGATTCGATCGCGCGCGCGGCCGAACAGACACCCGACGATGTGGAGGGTGTGGTGCTCGGCTGTACGCACTATCCGCTGGTCATCGATGCCATTGTGGCCGCACTGCCGGATGGTGTGCGACTGTTCGACAGTGCACAAGCTGTTGCGGCGCAGACGATTCGGCGCATGGAGGCGCTCGACCGGCCGACCACCGGCAATGGTGAGGTGCGGGTGTTCAACAGTGGGCGGCCGGGTGAATTGCCCACCAGCGCGGCGGCTTTCGAGTCGGGGCGGATTCTGGGTGCCCAGTAGCGCCCAGCTGCCGACCGCCGCCGATGTGCATGCGGCACTGGCCGAAGTCGCCGATCCGGCCGATGCCATTCATCTACAGCGGTTCTTCAAGACCGGGCGCGGTGAGTACGGCGAGGGTGATGTTTTCCTCGGTGTGCGCGTGCCGGTTACGCGATCGATCGCGAAACGCTTTGCGGCACTTCCGCTCGACGAGATCGACACACTGCTGGACAGTGCCGTGCACGAGGACCGGCTGGCCGCGCTGATCATCCTCAATGCCGAATTCGCCGAGGCGAGCAAACCGCGCACGCTCGATATCGATGCGCAGGCGGCAATGGTCGAACTCTATCTCGCCGCGGTGCGCCGAGGCCGGGTGAACAACTGGGATCTGGTCGACGTTTCCGCCGAAAACATCATCGGCCCTTGGCTACTCGACCGACCCCGCGACTTGGTCTTCGAACTGGCACGCGCGGACTCGCTCTGGCAGCGCCGGGTCGCACTGCTGACGACCTTCGCGTTCATCAAGGCAGGCGATGCCTCGACCACCTTCGAACTCGGCGAGCGACTCCTCGACGACCGCCACGATCTGATCCAGAAGGCGCTCGGCTGGATGCTGCGAGAGGTCGGCAAGCGTATCGATGAGCAACTGCTCACCGGCTTCCTCGACAAGCACGCGGCGCAAATGGGCCGCACCGCACTGAGTTACGCGACCGAACGCCTCGATCCCGCTCTACGTATCCACTACCGCAAGCTGTAAAGCGTTGCGCCCGATCAGAATTGGATGCGTAGGTGATCGGTGACCGGATGCGCCTGGCAGCCGAGGATATAGCCGTTCTCGATATCCTCCGGATCGAGGATTTCGGAATTGTCCATTTCGACCTTGCCCTCGAGTACCGTGCAGGCACAGGAACCGCATTCGCCCTCCTGGCAGGAGTACGGCACATCCAGACCCTTCGACAGCATGATGTCGACCAGGGTCTGCTTGCGCGGCCACTTCAGCTCGTGCACCTCACCGTCGAGTTCGACCTCGACGGTGGCCGCATCGGCCGCCTCCTCGTCGGTCACCTCGGCCGGCGCCTGATCCGCGAACGGATCTCCGGCAAGGGAATTGAACACCTCCGCATGGGTGCGTGAGCGCGGCACCTCGAGCCGGGCGAGTGCGTCGTGCACCCGGTCCATGAACGGCTTGGGGCCGCACATGAAGGCGTGGTAGCTCGCGTACGGCTCGACCAGGGCGGCCAAACCATCGGCGGTCGGCAGTCCCTGCAGGTGCTCGAGCCAGTGGATCACGGTGAGCCGCTGCGGATGTTTCTCGGCCAATTCACGCAGCTCGCGCGCGAAGATCACCGACTCGTGATCGCGATTGGCGTACACCAATACGATTCGGCCGCCGCCGCGTGCCAGCGCCGATTTCAGGATGGACATCACCGGTGTGATGCCGCTGCCTGCGCCGAACAGCAGCAGATCGTCATCGAGATCCTTCGGCGTGAAAACGCCGGAGGGCGGCAGCACTTCGATTGCGTCGCCCACTTTGAGGTTGTCGCATACCCAGTTCGACCCGTAGCCGCCGACGGTGCGTTTGACGGTCACCTTGGGCTTGTCATCGGTGTAGGGCGAGCTGGCCAGCGAATAGCACCGGGCCACCGACCCGGTCAGATCGCTCGGGATGCGCAGAGTGAGGAACTGGCCCGGCTGATAGCTGAAACGTTCGCGCAGTTCGTCGGGGACGTCGAAGACCAGCGAACAGGTGTCCGGCGTCTCGGCGATGACCGCGGCTACCCGCAGCACGACCGAACGCGAACCGTGTGGAACCTCGAGCGTGGTCATCTCGTCCTCTCGAACCGAACCAAAACTAGAACGTGTTTCAGTTTCATCGTACGTCGGGATCGGGCTGACGGACAAGCAGGGCCTCCAGACCCGCGATCAGCACCTCCATGCCGAAGTCGTAGGCATACTTTCCGCGCAGGTCGGGCATGTATTTCGTGGCCCGCGCCACCGACTCGGGCAGTGCGACATCGGCCAGCAGTTGCGGCTCTCTCGGGTTCACCCGGCGGCGACCGAACAGGTAGGTGTGGATCGTCGCGTACCCGGCGAGCACATTGCGATCGTGGAAACCGGCCTCGAACAGGATCTCCATGATCGCCGCGATCAGGTCGAGCTGTTTTCCCAGCATCTGCTCGATCAGCACATCGCCGAGTCCAGGATGCTTGCGCAGCTTCTCATCGATCTGGTCGATCAGATCGCGCAGCCGCTGCTGCCACGGTCCGAAATCGGCCGGTGGTTTGCGAACTCCGGTCAACGCCGCGGTCGCGACGAGATCGAGCAGCTCGCGTTTATCCGCGACGTAGTAGTACGGCGCCATCGGGGAAACGCCGAGCTCACGGGAGAGCCGTCGCATCGACAGCTTCTCCACACCGTCCGCACGCACCACCCGCAACGCGGCCTCGACGATCTCGGACTCCGACAGTGTTCGATTCGCGGTGCTCCCAGGCCCTACGTGGTTACGCATGCTGCCGCCTCCGGGGCCTCGAGCTCGCACTGCGGGGTATTGCCGCCGCAGCCGCTCGTCTGCATTCGTCCGACTCCCATGCCACCTCTACCACCGCGGGTCGAATCGCCCGTCACGTCCTGTTCAGCTGCTTGCCACCCGCAGTCTAGAGCCCGCGGCTGTGACTCGGTCGGTGTGCGTCCGCGCGGCCGCCGAGGGGGAGCTCCGCATCACCTGTTCCATTTTGTCAGTTCATGACGTTATTGTGTGATGACGGCTACACCAGTGGCCGCGGAACCCGGTCACATCTCGGAGGTAGGCATGCCGGAGTACGGATCCATCGGACACACCGATACCGACAACACCGGACGGATCGGGGCGGCCGAGTCCCGTTCGATCGAGGAAGCGCCGCTGGTCGAGGAGACCCTCATCGAAGAGGTCTCCATCGACGGTATGTGCGGCGTCTACTGACGGGCGCGGCGACCATGCTCGATCTCGATACCCGTTGGGAACTGCATCCGCGGGTGGCGCTGCGGCCGGAGTCCTTCGGCGCGCTGCTCTACCACTTCGGCACCCGCAAGCTCTCATTTCTGAAGAGTCCGCGGATACTCGAGATCGTGCGGTCGCTGCCCGCGCACGTCTCGGCACGTGCGGCACTGCGTGCCGCGGGCGTCACGGATGACTTGGCCGGACAGTACGTTCGGGCATTGGATCAGCTGGCCGACTCCGACATGATCAGGCAGGCCGCGCCGGGCAGCGCTGCGACACCCGCGGTCGCGCCGCTGCCGCTGGCCGGGCAACCGTCCGCCGTCACGGGTGGGCGACTGATCGACAAGTTCGAAAACGGTTTGGCCGCACCGATCTGCCTCACATGGGAGTTGACCTACGCCTGCAATCTGTCATGTGTGCACTGCCTGTCCTCCTCGGGCCGCCGCGATCCGCGCGAGCTGAGCACCGAGCAGTGCAAGGCGCTTATCGACGAGTTCGAGCGCATGCAGATCTTCTATGTGAATATCGGTGGCGGGGAACCCACTGTGCGCCCGGACTTCTGGGAGCTGGTCGACTACGCGACCGCGCACCATGTCGGAGTGAAGTTCTCCACCAACGGAGTTCGCATCACGCCCGAGGTCGCCGCGCGCTTGGCCGCGAGTGACTACGTGGACGTACAGATTTCGTTGGATGGTGCGGACGCCGAGGTCAACGACGCGGTGCGCGGGCCGGGTTCCTACGCGATGGCGATCAAGGCGTTGGAGAATCTCGCGGCCGCGGGATTCGCGGATGCGAAACTCTCCGTTGTCGCGACCAGGCACAACATCGCCCAGCTCGACGAGTTCAAGGCGATCGCCGACAAGTACGGCGCCACACTGCGTTTGACCCGCCTGCGGCCCTCGGGACGCGGCGCCGACGTGTGGGACGAACTGCATCCGCTGCCGGAACAGCAACGGGTGCTTTACGACTGGCTGGTGCGCAACGGCGAAGGCGTGCTCACCGGTGATTCGTTCTTCCATCTGTCCGCCTTCGGTCAGGCGCTGCCCGGACTGAATATGTGCGGCGCGGGCCGAGTGGTCTGCCTGGTGGATCCGGTCGGTGATGTGTATGCCTGCCCCTTCGCCATTCACGACAAGTTCCTCGCCGGAAATGTGTTAGTGGACGGTGGTTTCCGCACCGTGTGGCAGGAATCGGAGCTCTTCACCGAGCTGCGCGAGCCGAGCGGCGGCGGCGCGTGCTCCGGCTGCGCGCACTACGACTCCTGCCGCGGCGGGTGCATGGCGGCGAAGTTCTTCACCGGGCTGCCCGCCGACGGACCGGATCCGGAATGCGTCCAGGGCTACGGCGAGGCGGCGCTGGCCGATGCCGGGCGGATGATCCCGCGTTCGTCGGTGGACCACTCCCGGCGCATTGCGCCGAGCCGACCCGGCTCGCGTAAGTCGGGCCCGATTCCGCTGACGCTGTCGGTATCTCGGCCCGCGTCCGAACGCCTGTCACCGGATCGACGCCCTTCGCGGGCCTGTGACGAGAGTCCGCTGAACTGATGTCGGGCCGGTAGCCAGCCATGCGCTATCTCGTTGATCGACGATGGCTATCGAGTGGCAAATCAATGATTGCTCTTGTGTTGCCAGCTATCTTCGGCGGGTCGCTTGCGACCCGCCGAAGAACCGATTCGGCGGGAGTTCTCGCGCCGCACGGGCGGATTCGTGCGGAATTCCGTCCTTTTTTCCGGACTGATGGTGCCAATGCGCGAATCACCGCCTAGCATGCCAGGAATGCGCCATGATCGCCTGCCCGACGGATTCGGGGTGCGGATCGATCCACGGGTACGCGCATACTCCGGGGGACGCATCCTGATCGGGGGTTCACCCGCCCGATTGCTGCGACTTGCCCCGGAGGCCGCCGAGATGATCGGCGACGGGTACCTCGAGGTCACCGGCCCGAAGTCCGCCGTTGTTGCCAGACGGCTGCTCGACTCCGGCGTCGGTAATCCGCGTCCCCGGTTGCTGCCGTCCCTGGACGATGTGACCGTGATCGTGCCCCTACACAACAATGCCGACGGCCTTGCCCGATTGCTCGCGGTATTGCGCGGACACAATGTGATCGTCGTAGACGACGGTTCGGATCAGCCGGTCGAGATCCCGCGCAACCGCGGCACCCGCTGCCGGGTGACCGTGCTGCGCCACGACCGCAGACAGGGCCCGGCCGCCGCGCGCAATGCCGGCTTGCGGGCCGCGACAACCGACTTCGTCGCCTTCCTGGACTCCGATGTGGTCCCACGCAGCGGCTGGCTCGAGGTGATGCTCGGACACTTCAGCGATCCGGAGGTCGCGCTGGTCGCGCCACGGATCGTTGCGCTGGATCCGGAGTCGAACGCGCTCGCGCGCTATGAACACACCCGCTCCTCGCTCGATCTCGGACGGCGCGAATCGGCCGTGCAGTCGCGCGGACTGGTCTCCTATGTGCCGAGCGCGGCCATGCTGGTGCGCCGCAGGGCGCTGCTCGCGCAGGACGGGTTCGACGAGACGATGCAGGTGGCCGAGGACGTCGATCTGTGCTGGCGGCTCGAGCAGGCGGGTTGGCGACTGCGCTATGAGCCGGCGGCGCACGTCGCGCACGATCATCGAATCTCGTTCCGCGCCTGGTTCGGTCGCAAGCTGTTCTATGGCACCGGTGCCGCTCCACTCGGCGAGCGGCACACGGGCATGGTTACGCCGCTGTCGGTGCCGTTCTGGACGGTCGTCGCGACCATGCTGTTCGCCACGCTGACGAAGTGGGGATTGCTCGGCGGACTCATCACCTTGGTGACCGCGCTGGCCCGACTACGCCGGGTGTTCATCGGACTGGACAACCCGACCCGGATCGCTGCGATCTATCTGGCACGCGGCTATTTCGCGGGTATCTGGCGACTGGCCTCGGCAATGTGTCGGCACTATTGGCCGGTCACCATGTTGGCGATGATTCTGTCCCGGCGGGTCCGGCGCATCGCGGTCACCATGGCGGTCGCGGATGGTCTGGCCGACTGGTTCACCCATCGTGACGCGGGCGGGCTCGACCCGTTCCGCTACGTGGCCTACAAGCGGATGGACGATCTCGCCTACGGAACGGGCCTGTGGCTCGGCGCATTCCGCGCGCGCAGCCTGGAATCGCTCAAGCCGAGTACGCCCCGGAGCTGAATCGAACGTGTAATGGCTGTACCACCCGATGAGCTGATGTAGATGATCGACACACTGATCATCGGTGGTGGTACGGCCGGGTGTGTACTGGCGGCCCGACTGAGCGCGGATCCGGACCATCGGGTGCGGCTGGTGGAAGCGGGTCCGGTGTCGACCGATTCGGCGACGCTGCTCGATGCGACTCGGATGCCGATCGGACCCGAATCACCGTGGGTGTGGCGGTATCCCGTGACATTGGCTGGTGCGGTTACCGGGAATATCGTGCGCGGCAAGGTGATCGGCGGATCGGGTGCGGTCAACGGCGGCTACTTCGTGCGGGCGACGGCCGCGGATTTCGCCGCGTGGAGCAAGGAACTCGACGGCTGGTCCTTCGATGCGGTCCTGCCCGCCTATCGCCGACTCGAGCGCGACCATGATTTCGGCGATCAGCCGGGACACGGCGCGACGGGCCCGATACCGGTGCGTCGTGCCACTGCGCCTGCACCCCTGAGCTGCGAATTCGCCTCGGCCTGCACGGCACTCGGCCTTGCGCTGATACCTGATCTGAACGCACTGCCCGACGCGGGTTCGGCCGATGGTTTCGGGCCGGTGCCGTGCAATATCGAGCACGGCAGGCGGGTCGACACCGGGTCGGCCTATCTTGCGCCCGCCCTCGCGCGCCCGAATCTCACGGTGACCGCTGCGACGCTGGTGACCCGCATCCGTTTCCACGGCACGCGCGCCATCGGGGTGGACTACGTGCACGACGGCAAGGCGGGCGCGCTCGATGCGGGTCGGATCGTGTTGTGTGCGGGCGCAATCGAATCCGCCGCGCTGCTGCTGCGCTCGGGTATCGGCGATCCAGAACAGCTTCGGGCGCTGGATATTCCGGTGGTGCGTCCCGCGCCCGTCGGCGCAGGGTTCAGCGATCATCCGGAGATCGGCATCGACTACCGCTTCGAGCCGTCGGACCCGACTGCCGAGGGCATCCCGCTGGAATATGTGCTGGAACTCGAGGATGTCGAAATCCGTCCGTACGCCGTAACGTTTACCCCGTATACCCGACGTTTGGGTGTGGCGCTCATGCGCCCACGTTCCCAAGGCGTGCTCCGACTCCGCTCCGCCGATCCGACTGTGCCGCCGCACATCGATTACCGCTACTTATCGGAGGCCGCGGATCGGTTTCGATTACAGGAAGGGGTTGGCACGGCGCGCGAGATATTGCATGCGATACCGATGGTGCGCACGCCGGAATCGATACCGGACGACGGGTGGCAGTACGCGAATCTGGCTACTTCGCAACATCTGTCGGGCACCTGCCGAATGGGCCGTGCCGATGATGAGCGTGCGGTGGTCGATGAGCAATGCCGCGTGCACGGCACGACCGGTTTGTCCGTGGTGGATCTTTCCGTTGTTCCGGTGCCGCTGAGTCGCGGTCCGCAGGCGACGACTGTACTGATTGCCGAACGCGCCGCCGAATACCTCAGCCAGTGATCTGGAAGATGGGTAGGTCACATTTGTACGAGGTCTGAACGTGGTGTGAGCTGGCGGACAAACGAAGGCAACCGCCCTTACCCGGGTTATGAGCGCCGGTACAGTTCGGGGCGGAAAGAAAGGCAAATGGTCAGCAATCTTGCAGGTGGGCGGCCCCCACGGCACAGCGTCGAACCCGGCACTCAGCTCGGCGCACTGGAAGCCTATGCCGCACAAGCACACGGATATCTTAGCGCGGGTGGCGAGCAGCTGTCGCAGCTTGCCGGTCTGCTGCGTCCCGTTGTGCTCGAATCCTGGTTGCGCAGTGTGCGCGGCGGCGTCGATCCGATGGATCCGCTCGACGGGCGCGGGCTGCGCGGTGCGGATCTGCAGCGCTACCGCGACGCGCACCCGATTGCCACATTGATGCCGCTGATCGACAAATTGCTCGTACAGGACACGGCCAGAACGAGTTTGATCGTCGCGGTCGCCGATCAGTTCGGCCGCGTGCTGTGGGTGCACGGCAATCCCGATCAGATCGATGCCGCGGCCGAAATCGGGCTGCGCGCGGGCGATGATCTGAGCGAACGGCGCATCGGCACGAATGCCGTGGGCCTCGTGGTTCGCACCGGCCGGGCCGCGTGGATCCATGGGCCCGAACACTTTCTGCACCGGATGCATCAGATCACCGGTGCCGCAGCGCCGGTGCACGATCCTGACGGCAGGTTGGTCGGGGTGCTGATGATCGCCGGGGGCGTGCGGGTGGCCAAGCCGGAGATTCTGGCATTGGTGAAGGCGACCTCGACTGCCGCCGAAATGGATCTGCTGCTCACCGCGATGCGCGCGGGTCAGCGCGGGGCGGGGAGTTCGACCGGTGAAGTCGCGGCGGCTCGATTGGGTCTGGATGTACTCGGGTTGGGACAGCCACTACTGACCGTCGCCGGTGATCGAGTTCCGTTGTCGCAGCGGCACGCAGAGATACTGCTGCTGCTCGCCGAACATCCGGAGGGACTGGGCGCGGATCATCTCGCACTGCTGCTCGATGACACGGACCTGGATAACGGCACCATCCGCGCCGCCATGTCGCGGTTGCGCGCGGTGGTCGGGCCGGACGTATTCGGTTCGCGCCCTTATCGGTTGCGGGTGCATATCGCAACCGATATCGAGGCGCTGGGTGCGGCGCTCGATTCCGGCGATGTCGATACCGCATTACGGCTGTACGCGGGTCCGGTGCTACCGCGCTCGACGGCGCCGGGAATTATTGATATCCGCGATGAACTTCGGGTCCGGCTGCGTGCCGCGGTGCTCGGTTCCGGTGAGGCCGCGGTGCTGCGTCGGTGGACCGCATGTGCGGAGGGGCGCGACGATGCCGCGTCCTGGGTCGCCTATCGGGCGACCATAGATCGCGATTCGCCGCTTTATGCGCAGATCGAGGCCAAGATTCGGGTGCTCGATCGGCGGCTGGGCGCCGATGCAACGCGGATGCAACGTTCGCGCTCATAGTCTGCAGATCCGAAAGTGCTGTGGCTCACATTCGCGATCGAATTGTGGTCGCGAACACAGCTTTGCCCAGCTGCGTAGGCCCAGTTGAGCGCACTGGACGGCCGACCAACTTTTTTTAGTGCAAAAAGTTCCTTTTTATTAACGAAGCGCCTAGTCTTCGCAATGCGGATCACATCCGTGTGATGTAGCTGACACCGCCGCGGCGCCCGCACCGCGGCAGCGACGTTGGAGGAGCGATCAAGAGCTAGGCGCGAGCGGGGCGCAATCTGTTTCGATCCCGCGCGGGTGTCGTCCTGCCCCGCGCATTCGCCGAATCGTCTTGTGGTGGCGTCGAAGCCATGTGACAACACTGAACAGCGTTGCCGCAGCGGCTTATTCGTGCTGCCCGAAATCGTTCGGCCAGCTGTTTTACGCCGAACAAGGAGGCTCTGGTGCACGGTACGGAGTTGGGTGGGGCGCGACCGGACGAGGCCGCGCGCCCGGCGAGTGACTGCTTACCGGAGGCTTCGGACAACCAGCCGTTTCCGCTCGCACCGGCGCAGCTGGGGGTCTGGTATGCGCAGTTGCTCGATCCCGACGTGCCGATCAATGTGGCCCAATACGTCGATGTGCCGGGCGTGCTGGATCCCGCGATCCTGCAGGAAGTGACGGTCATCGCGGCGCGGGAATACGAATCGGTGCTGGTGCGCCTCGGTGAATCCGACGGCATGCCGTACCAGTGCGTCGATCCCGCGAATTCCGTCGATATCCAGGTGATCGACCTGCGCGAATATGCCGATCCGGTGGCCGCGGCACACGAATGGATGCGCGCGGATGCGAGCGCGCCGGTCGATATGCTGACCGATCCGCTGTTCGCCGGTGCCGTGCTGCGCGTCGCTGACCAGCGGTGTTTCTGGTATCTGCGGGCGCATCACATCGTGCTCGACGGATTCGGCGCGCTGACCAATACCCAGCGGGTGGCGCAGCTGTATACCGCCAGCGTGCTCGGCAACGACCCGCAGGCGGTCCAGCCGGGTGCGCTGACCGAGTTGGTCGACAGTGAACGCGCCTACCGGGATAGCTCTCGCTTCGAAACCGACCGTGCGCACTGGGCTGAACGGGTCGCCGGGCTCGACGCTGCGACCAGCCTGGACGGGCGGAGCGCACCGCGTTCGGCGACCAATCTGATCGCGCGCCGGGTATTGCCGGACGCGCTGATCGATCGGATGAATTCGCTTGCTGCGAACCAAGATTCGACGATCGCGGTGGTGCTGCTCGCGGCCTTCGCCGGATATCTCGGGCGGTTCACCGATCGGGACGAGGCGGTACTGAGTCTGCCGGTGACGGCGCGCACCACCGCGCTCATGCGGCAGTCGGCCGGAATGCTGTCGAATATCGTGCCGCTGCGGCTCGCGGTCGACGGCACCTGGGGGGATCTGCTGCGGGCCACCCGCGTGGAGGTGGCGGGTGCGCTGCGGCACCAGCGGTATCGGCACGAGGACATCCGCCGCGACGCCGAGCACGACGGGCGGCCAGCGCGCCGTGCGCTGTTCGGTCCGCTGGCCAACATCATGCTGTTCGGCAGCGAGTTGACGCTGGGCGATGCGGTCGGCCGGTACCACGTACTGTCCACCGGGCCGGTGGAGGATATGAGCCTCAATGTCTATTACGGCGAGCGCGACAGCGTGCACGTCGATTTCGAGGCGAATCCGAATCTCTATGCGGCCGATGACATCGCGCGCCATCAGACGCGGTTCGTGCGGTATCTGGAGCGGTTGCTGGCCACCGAGGTCGATACGCCGATGTCGGCGGTGGCCGTGGCGACCGAACTGGAACTCGAGGTCAGCACCCGGATCTGGAATGCGACCGGCTTCGATGTGCCCGCGGCGCTCGCCGGTGCGCCGACACTGGTTTCGATGTTCGAGGCGCAAGTCGCGCGGACGCCGGATACGGTCGCGGTGCAGTTCGCGGGTGTGCCGGACCTGACGTATCGAGAACTCGCGGCGCGCAGTAATCGGCTGGCACGGCATTTGATTGACCTCGGCGTCGGACCTGAGACGCTGATCGCGCTCAACATCCGTCGGTCGCCGGAGCTGGTGATCGCGATGTATGGCGTGCTTGCCGCGGGGGCGGCGTATGTGCCGCTGGATCCGGATCATCCGGCCGAGCGGACCGCGCACATTCTGGCGACCGCGCGACCGGCATGCGTGCTGACGACTGAGGCCACCGACCTTGCCGGAGTGCCGGTGATCCGTCTCGATGGGCTGGATCTCGCCGATTATGCGGATGGTCCGGTCTGGGATCGGGAACGTACCGCCGCGCTGCGGCCGAGTCAGCCCGCGTACGTGATCTTCACCTCGGGGTCGACCGGGCGGCCGAAGGGGGTGGTCGTCACCCACGAGGCGATCGTCAACCGGCTGGTGTGGATGCAACAGCAGTATCGGCTGTCGGCCGATGATGTTGTACTGCAGAAGACGCCCGCTACCTTCGATGTGTCGGTGTGGGAGTTCTTCTGGCCGTTGCAGATCGGGGCGCGGCTGGTGCTCGCCGAGCACGACGGTCATCGCGATCCGGCCTATCTGCGGGCGGTGATCACCGAATATAATGTGACAACAGCACATTTCGTGCCGTCGATGCTGGAAGTGTTTCTGGCACAGTCGGAGTGCACCGGACGTACGGCACTGAGAAGGGTCTTCGCGTCCGGAGAGGCGCTGCCCGCCGCGCTGGCACAGCGGCTGCGGGTGCTGACCGGTGTGCGGCTGCACAACCTGTACGGTCCCACGGAGGCGGCGGTCGACGTCACCTTCCATGAAGTGACCGATACCGATACCCTCTCGGTGCCGATCGGCGCGCCGGTCTTCAATACCCGGCTCTATGTGCTCGATTCGCGGCTGCGGCCGGTACCGGTCGGGGCTGCGGGTGAGCTGTATCTGTCGGGGGTACAGCTCGCCCGTGGCTATATCGGCCGCCCCGGGCTCACCGCCGATCGGTTCGTCGCGGATCCATTCGGGTCGGCTACCCGGATGTATCGCACCGGTGATCTGGTGCGCTGGACTACGCACGGTGAGCTGGAGTACCTGGGCCGCACCGATTTTCAGGTGAAGTTGCGCGGGCTGCGGATCGAACTCGGTGAGATCGAAGCCGTGCTCGGAACCGTCGATTCGGTGGTGCGCGCGGTGGTCGTGGTGCGCGATGACGCCGGGGTGGGCGAACAGTTGGTCGGCTATGTGGTCGAGTCCGAGCCCGGCACCGTGTCTGCTGGCCAACTGCGCACCGCGGCGTTGCGCGCGTTGCCCGCGTATATGGTGCCTGCCGCGTTCGTGGTGATGGACGCGCTGCCGGTGAATGCCTCCGGCAAATTGGATCGTGCCGCGCTGCCCACGCCTGAGCGGGTCGAATACACCGCGGTCACGACACCGGTAGAAGCTGTGGTCGCGCGGGTATTCGGGGCGGTACTCGGACACGATCACCTCGGGCGCGATGACGATTTCTTCGCCCTCGGCGGCAATAGTTTGGTGGCCACCCAGGTCGCGGCGCGTTTGGGCGCCGAACTGGGCTGTCGGCTCGGGGTTCGCGAATTGTTCACCGCTACCACGGTGTCCGCACTCGCCGAACTCATCGAGCGGGCGGGTGGATCCAGTGGCGTGCCGGTGCTCGCGCAGCTGCGGGCGCGACACCGGCCGCCGCTGGTTCCGCTATCTCCGGCGCAGCAGCGGATCTGGTTCCTCAATCGGTTCGAGACTTCCAGTGCCGGTTACAACATGCCGTTCGTGGTGCGGTTGCGCGGTTCGGTCGATATTTCGGCGCTGCGGCTGGCCTTGGCCGATCTGGTCGATCGGCATGAGGTGCTGCGCACGATCTTTCCCGCGGTATCGGACGGCGTGGCGGCCCAGCAGGTCGTGCTGTCCACGGACGAGGTTGTCGTCGTGGGGGAGCCGGAATCGATCGGTGTGGCCGAACTGGACGAAGAGCTGGCTCGGTTCGCGGCGCTCGGATTCGACCTGGGGCGCGAAATACCCATTCGGGCACGGATCTTCCTGGTCGATGACGAGAGCTGTGCGCTGGCACTGGTGCTGCATCACATTGCCGCGGACGGCTTTTCGATGCGGGTATTGGCACGAGATGTGATGTCCGCGTACGGATTCCGGCATTCGGGTGTTGTGCCGGAATGGTTACCGCTGTCAGTGCAGTACGTGGATTACAGTCTCTGGCAGCATGAATTGCTCGGCTCCGCGTCCGATCCGAACGCTGCGCTGGCCCGGCAACTGGAGTTCTGGACCGCCACGCTCGCCGGTGCGCCCGATCTGATCGAGCTGCCCGCCGATCGGTCCCGGCCCGCCGTCGCATCCGGACGCGGTGCGGTCTTCGGATTCGAAATTCCGAGCGAGGTGCACGCCGGAGTCGTGCAACTCGCTCGTGCCCAGGGTGTTTCGAACTTCATGGTGTTGCATGCCACGCTCGCCGTGCTGCTTTCGCGGCTGTCGGGCAGCGACGACATCGTGATCGGCACGCCGGTGGCCGGACGTGGTGAACGGGCGCTGGACGATCTCATCGGCATGTTCGTCAACACCCTGGTGTTGCGAACCGTAGTCGATACCGCCGCGCCCTTCTCGGCGCTGCTCGCGAGGGTGCGCGAGACCGATCTCGCCGCCTTCGGTCATGCCGAATTGCCATTCGAGCAGCTGGTCGATGCCATTAACCCACCGCGCTCGCAGGCGCGGCATCCGATGTTCCAGGTATTGCTCGCTTTCGACAATGCCGCGGACATCGCGTTCGAACTCCCCGATTTGTCGGCCTGCACCAGTAGGCTGGACACCGGAGTGACCAAATTCGATCTCCAGCTCACGGTCACCGAAGGCTTCGCCGGTGCCGGACTCGGGGAAGGTCCGGCATCGGCGGGGGTTCGGGCGGAGTTCACCTACGCCACAGATCTATTCGACAAATCCACTATCGCGGACTACGCGCAGTGGTTGGTTCGGTTGCTACGGGCGATTGTTGTCGATGCCGAGCTAGCGGTGGGGGATCTGCCGCTGCTGGATATGGCGGGACGGCAGCGTGCGATCGAGTGCGGAGTCGCGGAGTCGTCGAGTCGTGTTGCGACACTGCTGGCCTCATTCGAGACGCAGGTACGGCGGACGCCCGAGGCCGTCGCGGTGGTCGACGGGGATAGCGCGCTGACGTATGCGGAGTTCTCGCGGCGGGTGAATCGGCTTGCTCGGCGGCTGATCGCCGCCGGGGTCGGGCCCGAGACGCTGGTCGTGCTCGGTATGCGGCGGTCGGCGGACTTCGTTGTCGCGGCCTATGCGGTATTGACCGCGGGTGGCGGGTATGTGCCGGTGGATCCGGATCAACCAGCGGCGCGGCGGGCACAGGTCGTTTCCTCGGCTCAGCCGGTCTGTGTGCTGACTCGGGCGGGTGACGGGTGGTCGACCGGGCCTTCGGTCCGGGTGGCGGATGCACTGGATTGCTCCGGCTATTCGGATGCGCCCGTGCTGGATTCGGACCGGCTGAGTCCTTTGCGCGCGACGAATACGGCGTACGTCATCTTCACCTCCGGATCCACCGGCGCGCCGAAAGGTGTTGCGGTGCAGCATGCCTCGGTGGTCAATCAGATCGACTGGATTGCCGACGAATACGGCATCGGCGCGGACGATGTGGTTCTGTTCAAGACTCCGTCGACCTTCGATGTGTCGGTGTGGGAGCTGTTCGCGCCATTGGCGCGCGGTGGGCGCGTGGTCGTCGCCGCGCATGACGGGCATCGGGACAGTGCTTATCTTGCGGCGACCATCGCGGCGCACCGCGTGACGATGACCTCGTTCGTGCCATCGATGCTGTCGGTATTCGCCGATGCCACCGGTATTGCCGAGATCGCCTCGTTGCGTGCGGTTTTCGTAGCGGGTGAGGCGATGACCGGTGAAGCCGCGGCGAGCTTTGCCGCGGTGTGCCGAGCCGAACTGCACAACTTATACGGCCCAACTGAATTCACGGTGCACGCCACTTATGCGGCCGTCGATGCCGGCATGTCAGGGCCGGTGCCGATCGGTCGGCCGGTTCGTTCGAGTCAGTTGCTGGTGCTCGACGCCCGGTTGCGGCCGGTGCCGGACCTGGTCGTCGGCGAGCTATATCTCTCCGGCGTTCAGGTGGCGCGCGGGTACCACGGGCGGACGGAATTGACCGCCGAGCGGTTCGTGGCCGATCCGTATGGCCCGGCCGGTGCCCGGATGTATCGGACCGGTGATCTGGTGCGACGCAATCGGGCCGGGGATCTGGAATACCTGGGGCGCGGTGACTTTCAAGTCAAGCTGCGGGGGCAGCGGATCGAGCTCGGTGAGATCGAGGCGGTGCTCGTCGCTAACGACGATGTGCGTTCCGCGGCTGTGCGGGTATTTTCGCATGCCGCGGGTGAGCTGCTGGTCGCCTATGTGGTCGCTGCAATTCCGGAGACAGAACTGGCCGAGGTGCTCCGGGAGCGGCTGCGCGCTGTGCTGCCCTCCTACATGGTGCCGACGGCCTATGTCGGACTGGCGGAAATGCCGCTGACCAGCTCGGGCAAGTTGGATCGCAAGGCATTGCCGGATCCGGTGCCGACCGCCGGAAAATTTCGTGCGCCTGTCACCCCTACCGAGCATGCGGTTGCCGAGGTATTCGCGGCGGTGCTCGGTCTCGATCGGGTCGGGCTGGACGATGACTTCTTCGCGCTCGGCGGAAACTCCCTGGTGGCCACGCAGATTGCGGCGCGGATCGGGACGGTGGTCGATGCCGATATTCCGGTGCGGCTGTTGTTCGAGCATTCGACGGTGGTCGCCTTGGCCGCGCATCTGCCCGGTTCAGGGTCTGCGCGACGGGCGTTGGTCGCCCAGACCCGCCCCGATGTGGTGCCGCTTTCCTATGCGCAGCAGCGGATGTGGTTCCTCAATCAGTTCGATGCCGCCTCGGTTGCGAATAATCTGACTGCTGCGGTGCGACTGATCGGCGCGCTCGATCTCGGTGCGTTGACCGATGCGGTTGCCGATGTCATCGCCAGGCATGAGGCGCTGCGCACGAGGTATCCAGCGGTTGACGGTGTTCCGCGTCAGGAAGTGCTGCCGGTGGATGCGGTTTCGCTGGCGCCGGAACCGGTTGATGCCACGGAATTGGCTGATCGGATTCGAGCGTTGGCGGCGATGCCTTTCGCGATCGACCGTGAGGCGCCGGTTCGGCTCACGCTGCTGCGCACTGGGACCGAGCATGTGCTGGTTGTATCCATCCATCACATCAGTGCGGACGGTTGGTCCATCGCGCCGCTAACTCGGGATCTGATGGTCGCGTATGCCGCACGTCGCGTGGGTTCGGAGCCGAACTGGGTGCCGCTGCCGGTGCAGTACGCCGATTACACACTGTGGCAGCGGGAAACGCTCGGTGCGCAGGAGGATCCGGAATCTCTGATCGCCGAACAGATCCGGTATTGGTCGAACGAATTGGCCGATCTGCCGGATGTGTTGACACTGCCGGGGGATCGGCCCCGTCCGGCGGTCGCGTCGGGGCGTGGTGCGCGCTATGCCTTCACTATCGATGCCGCGACCCATCATCGGCTGCGTGATGTGGCCGAGGGCGCGAACGCCTCCCTGTTCATGGTGCTGCATGCGGCATTCGCCACGCTGTTGGCGAAACTCGCTGGGCAGCAGGATATTGCGATCGGGACTCCGGTCGCCGGGCGCGGTGCGGCCGCGCTGGACGGGCTCGTCGGCATGTTCGTCAACACCCTTGTGCTGCGGACCGATGTGCGGCCCGAACTGACTTTCGCCGAGCTGATCGCGGCGGTTCGCGACGGTGATCTGCGCGCCCTCGCACATGCCGATGTGCCGTTCGAGCGGCTCGTGGAGGTTTTGCATCCGGAGCGTTCCGCGGCACGGCATCCGCTGTTCCAGGTCATGCTCGACTTCCAGAACACCGCGCAGACCAGCCTGGAGTTGGCCGGTCTAGCCGCCTCGATGCTCGATATCGATACGCGAACAGCGAAATTCGATCTGCAACTGACGCTGTCGGCGGACGCAGCCGATATGGCAGCAACTTTCGAGTACGCCACCGACCTGTTCGATGCGCGGACGGTCGCTTCGTTCGCGACTCGACTGCAGCGCGTGCTCGATGCGGTCGCCGATCCACACGTGCGGATCGGTGATATCGATCTGCTCGCCGACGATGAGCGCGCGCTGATCCTCGACGCCTGGAATGCGACAACACATCCGGTGGATGTCGATGCAACGTTGGTATCGCTGTTCGAGGCGCAGGTCGCGCGGACTCCGGATGCCCCTGCGGTCACCTTCGAGGGCGAGTCGCTGGCCCACCCGTCGCCCGACCACCACCCCCCATCGAGTCGCTCCGCGACGCTGACGTATGCGGAATTCGCGGGTCGGGTGAATCGGCTCGCGCGGCTGCTGGTGTCCATCGGGGTTGGTCCGGAGACCACGGTGGCCATCGGTATGCGGCGGTCGGTGGATCTGGTCGTGGCGATTTACGCGGTGCTCACGGCGGGCGGTGCGTATGTTCCGGTGGATCCGGAGCATCCGGCCGAGCGTGTCGGCCATTCGCTGCGGATGGCGCGCCCGGGGTGTGTGCTGACCCGCTCGGAGGATGGGCTGGATCTAGGCACCGACCGTGCGTGGGCGGTGCTCGACGTGGATCTGTTCGACACCTCCGATTACTCGGATGCGCCCCTAACCGACGACGATCGGCTCGGCCCCTTGGTGCCGGGCAACACCGCGTACGTGATCTTCACCTCCGGATCGACGGGGCGGCCGAAGGGGGTCGCGGTTTCGCATGCGGCGATCGTCAATCGTCTGGTGTGGATGCGCGAAACCTACGCGCTGACCGGTGCTGATGTGGTGCTGCAGAAGACGCCCGCCACCTTCGATGTGTCGGTTTGGGAGTTCTTCTGGCCATTGCAGGTCGGGGCGCGGTTGGTGGTGGCGCGGCCGGATGGGCATCGTGATCCGGCGTATCTGGCGCGGGTTATTCGTCGCGAGCGGGTCAGCGTCGCGCATTTCGTGCCGTCGATGTTGGTGGTGTTCGTCGCGGAACCGGCTGTGGCTGAGTGTGATTCGCTGCGGATGGTATTCGTGTCAGGGGAGGCATTGGCCCCCAAGCCTGCTCATAGATTGCGTGAGCTGACCGGTGCGGCAGTACACAATCTGTACGGTCCGACCGAGGCAGCGGTGGATGTCACCGGCCACGAGGTCACCGATGCGGATGTGGATACCGTGCCGATTGGTGGGCCGGTATTCAACACCCAGGTCTATGTGCTCGATGCGCGGTTGCGTCCGGTGCCGGTGGGGGTTGCGGGCGAGTTGTATCTGGCCGGTGCGCAATTGGCGCGCGGATATATCGGACGACCGGATCTGACGAGTGATCGGTTCGTTGCGAATCCGTTCGGCGATGGTGCGCGGATGTATCGCACCGGGGATCTCGTGACCTGGCGTGCGGATGGGGTGCTCGAGTATTCGGGTCGCACGGATTTCCAGGTCAAGCTGCGTGGTCTGCGGATCGAGCTCGGTGATATCGAAAGCGCGCTGACCGCGATGGATTCGATTGCGCAGGCGGTGGTTGTGCTGCGGGATGAGCAGCAACTGGTCGCATACGTCGTCGCGGAAACGCAGGTCGATTCCGATGCCCTGAAATCTGCTCTGAGCATGCAACTGCCCGCGTATATGGTGCCGGCGGCGTTTGTCGTACTCGATGACTTTCCGCTGAATGCCTCCGGAAAGTTGGATCGGAAGGCCTTGCCGGCGCCCGTATTCGAGGCTGCTGTTTTCCGCGCCCCTGTCACGGCGACCCAGGAAATCGTTGCGCGGACCTTCGCTGAAGTGCTGAATGTCGAACTGGTCGGGCTGGACGACGACTTCTTCGCCCTCGGTGGAAACTCACTGAATGCCACGCAGGTCGTGGCCCGTTTGGGCGCGGCGCTGGATATGCGGCTGCCGGTGCGAATGCTGTTCGAGGCAGCCACGGTTGTGGCATTGGCGACCGCGACCGAGGCGCATGAGGGGCGCGGATATGTCGCGTTGAGCCCGCGCTCGCGCCCAGCGCGGATTCCGCTTTCACCGGCTCAGCAGCGTATGTGGTTCCTCAACCGATTCCTTGCCGACGATTCGGGCGATGCCGTGGACAACATTCCGGTGGCGCTGCGGCTCACCGGCGATCTCGATGTGGCGGCATTGTCCGCCGCGCTGGCGGATGTGGTCGCTCGGCACGAGACGCTACGGACGATCTACCCGGAAAGCCTCGATGGCGCGGTGCAAGTGATCATCCCCGCGGCGCAGGCTATTGCGGCTTTGCGGCCCGAGCTTGTCACCGAGGCGGAACTCGAACCGAACCTTTCCGCATTCGCGGCGACCACCTTCGATCTGACCACGACGGTGCCACTGCGGGCCCGACTGTTCACGGCTGGCAACGAACACGTGCTTGCGCTTGTGCTGCACCATATTTCGGCGGACGGCTTCTCGCTCGGACCGCTCGCCAGCGATCTCATGACCGCCTACGCCGCGCGCCGTGCCGGCACCGCGCCCGCATGGCCGGCATTGCCCGTGCAATACGCCGACTACACACTCTGGCAGGCCGAGACGCTGGGCGATGAAGCCGATCCGGAGTCGCAGGCGCACCGGCAGCTCGCCTTCTGGCGGTGTGCGCTGGCGGGTCTGCCCGAACAGTTGGAGCTGCCCACCGATCGGCCGCGACCTGCAGTCTCGTCATATCGCGGCGACACCCACCGGCTCCGCATCGACTCCGATCTGCACAGTGAACTGCGCGAACTGGCCCGCAAGCGGGAAACGACGCTGTTCAGCACAGTGCATGCGGCGCTCGCGGTGTTGTTGTCCCGATTGTCGGTCAGTGCGGACATCGCAATCGGCACGCCGGTCGCCGGTCGCGGTGACGCAGCGCTCGATGGGCTGGTCGGGATGTTCGTCAACACCCTGGTACTGCGCACTCACATCGACACCAGGGCGCGCTTCGAGACGGTGCTGGATACCGTTCGCGCACAGGATATCGAGGCGCTGTCGCATGCGGATGTGCCGTTCGAGCGGCTGGTCGAGGTCATTGCGCCGGCGCGGGCGCAGAATCGGAATCCGCTGTTCCAGGTGGCGTTGACCTTTCAGAACTTCAAGCTTGCGTCGCTCGAACTACCCGATCTCGTGGTGCGCCCGGTCGAATTCGATGCGGCGGCAGCCAAATTCGATCTGCAGTTCACGGTGGTCGAATCCGATGACGCCGGTGGCCGTGCCGATGGCATGGACATCGAGATCACCTATGCGACCGACCTTTTCGATGCGGGCACAATCGCGATTTTGGGTCGTCGGTTCACGCAGGTGCTGGCCGCCATCGCCGCGGATGCCACGGTGGTGGTCGGGGATATTCAACTGCTCAGCGCTGAGGAACAGCACCGCGCGCTGCACGAATGGTCCACTCCGACAAGGGCTTATGTCACCGCGACGGTCACGCTCGCCGAGAGGTTCGCGCTGGCCGTCGCGATCGATCCGACGGCCGTCGCGGTCCGCGCAGACGCCCGATCGTTGACCTATGCCGAACTCGACGCCTGGTCGAATCGGCTGGCGCGGCGGCTCATCGCGGCCGGGGTCGGACCCGACGCGCTGGTGGCGGTGGCGCTGCCGCGGTCGGTGGAACTCGTCGTCGCATTGGTCGCGGTGATCAAGGCGGGTGGCGGATATCTGCCGATCGATCCGAATTATCCGGCCGATCGGATCGAATACGTACTCGATGATGCCCGCCCGATCTGTGCGATAACCAGCGCCGGAACCGGATTGGCACCCGGCTGGTTCGGCGGGCCGGTAATCGATATCGCGGCCGGGAATCAGCGTTCGACCGCTATCAGCCAGGCGGAGCGACGTAGGCCGCTGAATCCGGCGCATACGGCTTACGTCATCTATACCTCCGGATCCACCGGGCAACCGAAGGGCGTGGTCGTCCCGCACCGCAATGTGTTGCGCCTGCTGGATAACACCCAGTGCCACTTCGAGTTCGGACCCTCGGATGTCTGGACGCTGTTCCACTCCTACGCCTTCGACTTCTCGGTCTGGGAGCTATGGGGTGCACTGCTGCATGGTGGCACGCTCGTGGTGGTCGACTACTACACCTCGCGCTCACCGGAGCAGTTCCTGGAACTGCTTGCCGAGGAACGGGTGACGGTGTTGAACCAGACACCGTCGGCCTTCTATCAACTGATTGCCCCGCCGCCCGCCGAACTCAGCTTGCGCTATGTGATTTTCGGCGGCGAGGCGCTGGAACCGCAGCGGCTCGGCGCCTGGTTCGCCAGGTATCCGCGCTCGCCGCGACTGGTGAATATGTACGGCATCACCGAGACCACCGTGCATGTGTCCTACCGGCCGATCGAGGTCGGTACCGGTTCGGCGAGTGTGATCGGTGGGGCCATACCCGGATTGGTCGTGCGGGTGCTCGATGCGCGGCTGCGGCCGGTGCCGGTCGGCGTGCCCGGCGAGATCTACGTTTCGGGTGGTCAGTTGGCCCGCGGCTATCTCGGACGGCCCGCGCTCACCGCGAGCCGGTTCGTTGCCGATCCGTACGCCGGGGACGGTGCCCTGGCGTATCGGACCGGTGACCTCGCACGGTGGACCGTCGACGGTGAGTTGGAGTATCTGGGCCGGGCCGACCAGCAGGTGAACCTGCGCGGGTTCCGCATCGAGTTGGGAGAGATCGAGGCAGCGCTACTGGACGCGAGCGCAACGGTGCGCGAGGTGGCGGTGGTCGTGCGCAGCGATCTGGTGGATGAGCCGCGCATTGTCGCCTATGTGGTCGGCTTCGCTGGGATCGATGCCGCTGACCTGCGACAACAACTCGCGCGGCGGTTACCCGAGCATATGGTGCCAGCCGCGATCGTGGGGGTGCAACGAATTCCCTTGACCGTCAACGGGAAGCTGGATCGGGCCGCGCTGCCCGCACCGGAGTTCGAGGCGTCGACCTACCGCAAGCCGGGGACGGTCGTCGAGGAGATTGTCGCGGGCGTCTTCGCGGATGTGCTCGGGATGGCCGAGGGCGGTCTGGTCGGTGCGGATGACGACTTCTTCGCCCTCGGCGGTTCTTCCCTGCTGGCCGCGAAGGCCGCGGCCCGCATCGGCGCGGCGCTCGGGCGCACCGTTGGGGTGCGTGCGCTGTTCGAATCGCCGCGGGTCGCCGACCTCGCCGCAGCGGTCGGCACGAGCGATCCGGCTGCGCCCAGGCCCGCACTGGTGGCGGGGGCACGTCCGGGCCGGATTCCGCTTTCCCCGGCACAGCAGCGGATGTGGTTGCTCAACCGGTTCGATCAGCACTCGATTGCCTACAACATTCCGGTGGCGCTGCGGCTCACCGGCGCATTGGATATCGCGGCGCTACAAGCCGCGGTCGCGGATCTGATCGGTCGCCACGAGTCGCTGCGGACTCGATTCCCGGAGATCGACGGTGCGGCGACTCAGCTGATCGTGCCCGTCGCGCAGGCGATTCCGTCGCTGTATCCGATCGATATTGCCGAAGACACCCTGTCGGAACGCGTTCGGGAGCTGGCCGCCACTACCTTCGACGTGACCGTCGATATCCCGGTCCGGATGCGGCTGTTCCGGATCGGGGGGCGCGCGGAGTTCGTATTGGCGGCGGTGCTGCATCACATTGCCGCCGACGGATCCTCGCTCGCGCCGTTTGTCCGTGATCTGATGTTGGCTTACCGCGCACGCTTGGATGACAGCGCACCCGGTTGGACGCCGCCCGCCATGCAGTACGCGGATTACGCACTGTGGCAGCGTGAACTGCTCGGCAGCGAGGACGATCCCGAATCGCTGTCGGCACAGCAGATCGCGTACTGGACCCGGACGCTTGATGGACTGCCTGATCAGCTGTCCCTGCCGACCGATTACCCGCGGCCCGCCCGGCAGAGTTTGCGTGGCGCGAAGGTGGAGTTCGCAATCGACGCGCGATTGCACAGCGCGCTCGTCGCGCTCGGACGACGCAGTGGCGCAACGCTGTTCATGGTTGTCCATGCCGCATTCGCCGCGCTGCTCGCTCGGCTGTCCGGCAGTTCGGATATCGCGGTCGGGACGCCGATCGCGGGTCGCGGCGATGCGGAACTCGACCATGTGATCGGCATGTTCGTGAACACGCTGGTGTTGCGGACTCGGGTCGATGGCGCAGACAGTTTCGATGCGCTGCTCGGGCGGGCCAGGGCGGCCGATATTGCCGCATTCTCGCATGCGGATGTGCCGTTCGAGCGCCTGGTCGAGGTGCTGAACCCGGAACGATCGACAGCGCGGCATCCGCTGTTCCAGGTCGGACTTTCGTTCCAGAATCACGAGCGCGGTGAACTGAAGCTGCCGGGGCTCGAAGTGAGTGAGCTCGAATTCGACAGTGGGGTAGCGCAATTCGATCTGCACTTGTTCGCTGTCGATCACTATGGTGCGGATGGCGCGCCTGAGGGTATCGATATCGCGCTCGGCTACGCAACGGACCTGTTCGAGCGCACCAGTGCCCAGCGGTTCAGTGAGCAGCTTTTGCGGCTGCTGGAAATTGTTGTCGCTCAGTCGGATACGGCTGTCGGTGCGTTGGATCTGCTGGGCGCGGAGCGTGCGCGGTTGCTCGAAGAGTGGAATCGGACCGCGCATTCGGTTGCTTCGGCGACGTTGGCGGATCTCATCGACGCCCAGGTGGCGCTGTCCCCTGAGGGCGTTGCGTTGATCGATGCGGCCACCGAATCAGTGCTCACCTATGCCGAATTCGACGCTGCGGTCAACAGGTTGGCGCGCAAGTTGATCGCGGACGGGGTCGGGCCGGAGGCGACCGTCGTGCTCGCCATGCGGCGCTCGGTCGAGTTGGTCGTCGCCATGTACGCGGTGGTACGTGCCGGGGGCGCCTATGTGCCCATCGCCCCGGACCATCCGGCTGACCGGATCGCGTATGTCTTCGAGACTGCCGCGCCCGTGTGTGTGCTCACTACCTCACGCGATGGCTTGCCAATCGAAACACCGCTTTCCGCGATGGAAGTGGATCACCTCGACCTGACGAACTACGCCGCAACTCCGATCGCGGACGACGAACGTGCCCGACCGTTGCGGCCCGAGCATCCGGCATATGTGATCTTCACATCCGGGTCGACCGGACTACCCAAGGGCGTCACCGTTTCGCATGCGGCGATCGTCAACCAATTGGCCTGGCTGCGTGACCGATTCGCGCTCGGGCCGAGCGAGTGCGCGCTGCTCGAGACTCCGGCGACCTTCGACCTGTCGGTGTGGGAGTTCTGGTCGGTCCTGACGACCGGCGGTCGCCTGGTGGTGACCGAGCCCGGCACTGAGCGCGACCCCGACCGACTGCTGGACCTGATCGAACGATATGGGGTGACGGTGCTGCACGCCGTACCGTCACTGGTCGGCATGCTGCTCGCGGTATCGGATGCGCCGCTGCCGAATTCACTGCGGCAGGTGCTCGCCATCGGTGAGGCGCTGCCTTTGGCCACCGCGATCGAATTCCGCCGTCGGGCCGGCGTGCGACTGTTCAACCTGTACGGCCCGACCGAGGCGGCCGTATCGATCACGGCCTTCGAAGTCGACGCGGACCCGATCCATCTCGTCCCGATCGGCGCACCCGTCTGGAACAGTCGGGTCTACGTGCTCGATGCACGGTTGCAGCCGGTGCCGGTGGGTGTGCCCGGCGAGTTGTATCTGGCCGGTGCGCAATTGGCGCGCGGCTATCAACGCAGGCCCGCGCTGACCGCCGACCGTTTCGTCGCGAATCCCTTCGCCATGGGTGCCACGATGTACCGGACCGGCGACATCGTCCGCTGGCGTTCGGAGGGCGTGCTGGAATACCTGGAGCGGGCGGACTTCCAGGTCAAGATCGGCGGCTTCCGGATCGAGCTCGGCGAGGTGGAGGCCGCGCTGCTGCGGCTGCCCGAGGTGCGGGCCGCGGTCGCGGTGGCGCGCGATGACGATCACGCCGGAGCTCGGCTCGTCGCCTATGTCGCGGTGCCGGACTCGACGGCGGATTTGGCCGGTGCGTTGCGTACTGCGGTGGCTACCGAGCTGCCCACCTACATGCTGCCCGCCGCGATTGTGGTGCTGGAGTCGTTGCCGCTCAATGCCAATGGCAAGGTCGATCGGGCCGCATTGCCCGAGCCGGTATTCGCCACGGCTGCTTTCCGCGCGCCGACCAGTGAGTTGGAGCGATTGGTCGCGGCCACCTTTGTCGAGGTAATCGGGGCGGCCGAGAAATCGGTCGGGCTGGATACCGATTTCTTCGCGCTCGGGGGCAATTCGCTGCTGGCGACCCGGCTTGCGGCGCAGCTGGGTTCCGCACTCGGAGTGCGGGCCCCGGTGGCCGCGGTCTTCGACGCGCCGACTGTCGGGTTGCTCGCCGCGCGACTGGCCGAACTCGGCGACGCCAGGCCCGCGCTTACCCGACGTCGCGGTACCACACCCGCCCCGCTATCGCTGGCACAGCAGCGGATGTGGGTGGTCAATCGGCTGGCTCCCGATTCCTCGGCCTACAACATCCCCGCAGCGCTGCGTCTGACCGGTGCACTGGATATCGCTGTCCTGCGCGCGGCCATCCAGGACGTGATCGAACGCCACGAAACCCTGCGTACCCGGTACCCGGATGCCGAACCCGAGCCGGTGCAGCAAGTGCTGGACGTTGCCGATGTCGACCTGCAACCGATCCTGTTGGCACAGGATGAAATCGACGCACGCATCGCTGAATTCGTCGCCGCCGGTTTCGATATCACCGCAGCACCACCGGTCCGCGCCGTATTGTTCCGCACCGACCACGATGAGCACGTGCTTGTCGTGGTGCTGCACCACATCAGCGCCGACGGCTATTCGGTCGCACCGATGACGCGGGATCTCATGCGTGCCTACGTCAGCCGGACCGCGGGCAATGCGCCCGACTGGGAGCCGTTGTCGATCCAGTACGCCGATTACAGCGTGTGGCAACGCGCGGTGCTCGGCTCCGACCACGATCCGAGCAGTCTGCTGTCACGGCAACTCGGCTATTGGACGACGGAATTGGCGGGCCTGCCCGAGGTACTTCCATTGCCGACCGATAGACCGCGTCCGGCGCGCCGGGATATGCGTGGTGCCACCGTTGGTTTCGAGGTCGACGCAGTACTTGCCGGGCGGATGGAAGCGGTCGCCCGCGCGCACGGCACTACGTTGTTCACCCTGATCCACAGTGCGTTCGCGGTCCTGCTCGCCAAGCTGTCGGGCACACCCGATATCGCCATCGGCGCACCGGTCGCGGGACGCGGCGAACGCGCGCTCGACGATCTGATCGGCATGTTCGTCAATACCGTTGTGCTGCGCACCGAGATCGATGCGCGCGCCCGCTTCGCGGATCTGCTTCGGCAGGCCAGGGATCGCGATATCGCGGCGCTGTCACATGCCGACGTGCCGTTCGAGCGGGTTGTCGATGCTGTGGGCCGGACCAGGTCCAGTTCCTATACGCCGCTGTTCCAGGTGATGTTCACCTTCCAGAACATGCCGTCCGGCCGAGTGGCGCTGCCCGGGCTCGGGGTCGAGGTGCTCGATCTGGCGCTGGTCGAGGCCAAATACGATCTGCAGCTCACCGGCATCGAGTTGTTCGATGCCGCCGGCGACCTGGCCGGATTGGATATGCGATTCGGTTACGCGACCGACATTTTCGATGCCGCGACGGTCCGACTGTTCGCCGAGCGGCTACTTTGCATATTCGAGGTAATCGCGCAAGACCCCGCCACCATCATCCGCGCCATAGACATTCGCGGTGAACAGCCACGTGACGAACAGGCGTCCCTGCCCACGCTGATCACCGCCGCCGCCGAAATCAGTTCCGGTGCCGTCGCTTTCACTCACGACGTACATACGGTGACCTTCGGCGAATTGGCCGCCAAACTCGCGACGGTCGCCAAGGCCATGGGCGCGACCGCGAAACCGGAAGCGCTCATCAATGTTGCCCTCGCCGGGCTGGTACCCGGCCTTTTGGTCGCCCTCGGCGGCAGTGGTCTCGCCACAGTCCTGCGGACCCTGCGCACCGAGGCGCGGGCCGTACTCGCCAACTCTGGTTCGGAAATCGATTCGGAAGGAATCAGCTGATGTCCCAGGCAGAATCGGTCGCATCCAGCAAACTCGGCAATCGTATTGCCGCCTACGATCATTCGGCACTGCGCCGAGCGTACGGACTCGACGATTTACCCATTCTGATCGATAAGGTCGCCGAATTGGACCCGGAGCGGGTCGCCTTGCGGTACGACCGGACCACCATCACCTACGGTGTGCTGGCCACCGAGATCATGGTGCTGGACGAGGCGATGGGTGGCGGTCTCGGTGCTGACGCACTGGTATCGGTCGTCGTCTCGAGTCAACTGCCCGCCCTGCTGGAGTCCGGAGACGGTGCACTCGGCACTGTGCTGGAGCAACTGCTCGATGATGCGTTGGCGGCGGCGGCCCATGTGCTGCCGTCGATATTCGCACCGATCGAGACCCTGGTCAGCGAATTCGAGGAGCAAGTGCGCCGGACGCCGGACGCGATTGCCCTCGAATACGCGGGTGCGACGCCGGCCCACCCGTCGCCCGACCACCACCCCTCATCGAGTCGCTACGCGACGCTGACGTATGCGGAGTTCGACGGCCGGGTGAACGCCCTTGCCCGGCGGCTGGTCGACCTGGGTGTCGGCCCGGACAGCCTGGTGGGGCTTGCCGTGCGGCGCTCGTTCGACCTGCTGGTCGGCATGTACGCGATCCTCAAGGCGGGCGGTGCGTATGTGCCGATCGATCCGGAGCATCCAGCCGAACGCATCGGTTACGTGCTCGAGGTCGCCGCACCGGTCCTGGTTCTCACCACGACCCACGATCAGCCGGAACTCGGACCGAATATCCCGGTACTGCGAATCGACGAGTTCGACACTGTAGCGGAAGAAGCGTCGATCGATGACCGGCCGCGGCTGTCGGCGGACAATACTGCCTACGTCATATTCACCTCCGGATCGACCGGCCGCCCGAAAGGTGTTGCGGTATCACATCGTTCGATCATGGCCAACCTGCGGTGGCGACAGCGGCTGTATCGACTACGCGGCAATGATGTGGTGCTGCAGAAGACGCCGTTCACCTTCGACGTCTCGGTGTGGGAGTTCTTCTGGCCGTTGCAGGTCGGTGCGCGGCTGGTGATCGCGGCACCGGATGGTCATCGTGATCCGGCATATCTGGCGCGCACGATCGCCGAACGTGGTGTCACCGTCGCGCATTTCGTGCCCTCGATGCTCGCGGTATTCGTGGCCGAACCGGAGATCGAAAGTGCGGCACGGACGCTACGTCGGGTATTCGCCTCCGGCGAGGCGCTACCCGCGGCTACCGCGGCCGCCTTCCGCGATATCAGTGGCGCGACACTGCACAACCTGTACGGCCCCACCGAGGCCGCCGTCGATGTCACCGCGCACGAAGTCACCGCCGCCGACAGCACGACCGTGCCCATCGGCGCGCCCGCCGATGACACCGAATTGCTGGTATTGGACGACAATCTGCGGCCGGTGGCCAGTGGCGTCGTCGGTGAGCTGTATCTCGCCGGTGTGCAGTTGGCCCGCGGCTATGTGGCCCGTCCGGGCCTGACTGCCGACCGCTTCGTGGCCAATCCCGAGGGCGCACCTGGTGACCGCATGTATCGCACCGGTGACCTGGTCCGCTGGCGCACCGATGGTGACGGCGGCCCGGACGAACTGGAATATCTGGGTCGCATCGACTTCCAGGTCAAGCTGCGTGGGCTGCGGATCGAACTCGGCGAGGTCGAGGCGGCGCTGCTGCGCAATGAGCACGTCGCGCAGGCCGCGGTGCTGCTGCATCGGCATGCGGGCGGCGATCACCTGGTCGGATACGTGGTGGCCGACCGCGGCGTCACCGTCGATCCGGCCAGCGTGCTGGAATCCACGCGCCGGCACCTACCGGACTACATGGTGCCGTCACTGGTGGTCGTCCTCGACGAAATGCCGATCAATGCCAATGGGAAGCTCGATCGGCGCGCACTGCCGCAACCGGTATTCGGATCGGCCGCATACCGGGAACCATCGACCGAGACGGAGGTGGCCGTCGCCGAGATCTTCGGCGAACTGCTGCAGACGGATCGGGTGGGCGCCGACGACGATTTCTTCGCGCTCGGCGGCAACTCGCTCATTGCCACCCGCGCCATTGCCCGAATCGGGGCCGCGCTCGGCATTACCGTCGACGTCCGCGATTTTTTCGACCGCCCGACGGTAGCGGCACTGGCCGGGCTGGCACGGACCGGAGCCGCACGACCGGCCCTCACGGCAGCCGCACGACCGCGGCACATTCCGCTGTCTCCGGCGCAGCGGCGCATGTGGTTTCTCAACCGGTTCGGCACGCACACCGAATCCGCGTACGTCTTCGATACCGCCGCTGTGGACAATATCCCGGTCGCACTTCGGCTACGCGGTGCACTCGAAGTCACCGCCCTGTCCGCGGCGATCACCGATCTCGTTGTCAGGCACGAGATTCTGCGCACGGTGTACCCGCAGACCGCCGACGGTCCGGCTCAGGTGGTGCGTCCGGTGCATGCCGTGTTCGACCTGTCGCCGAGCGATATGCCCGAGACCGAACTCGCCGCCGCTGTATTGGCCAGCGCGGTACAGGGATTCGATGTCGCCGAGGAGATCCCGGTCCGGGTGCGGTTGCTGCGCAGCGGACCCGAGGACCACACGTTGGTCCTGGTGGTGCACCATATCGCCGCCGACGGTGTCTCGATGGGCCCGCTGATGCGTGATCTCGTCACCGCCTATGCGGCCCGTCGCGCCGGACGCCGACCGGACTGGCCGCCACTGCCGGTGCAGTACGCGGACTACGCGCTGTGGCAGCGGCAGGTGCTCGGCGACGAGGCCGATCCGGAATCGGTGGCCGCCCGCCAGCTCGGGTTCTGGGCCGCTGAATTGGCCGATCTGCCCGCACAGCTGGATCTGCCCACCGATCGGCCCCGCCCCGCGGTCGCGTCCTACCGCGGGGCGACTCATGAGTTCGCCATCGACGCCGAGCTACGTGAAGCGATCGACCGGGTTGCCGCCCGCAGCCGCGCCACGCCCTTCATGGTGCTCCATGCCGCACTCGCGGTCCTGCTCGCGCGGCTGTCGGGCACCTGCGATATCGCCATCGGCACACCGGTCGCCGGCCGTGGCGATCGTGCCCTGGACGATCTCGTCGGCATGTTCGTCAATACGCTTGTGCTGCGTACCGAGGTGCGGTGCGAGCTGAGTTTCGCCGACCTCATCGCCTATGCGCGTGAGCGCGATCTGAATGCCTTCGCGCACAGCGATATTCCTTTCGAGCGGCTGGTCGAGGTGGTGAATCCGGCGCGTTCCCAGGGCAGGCATCCGCTGTTTCAGGTCGCGCTGTTCATGCAGAACATCGGGCCGGTCGCATTGACGATGCCCAGCCTGGACGCGGAGCTGGTCGATTTCGATCCCGGCTTCGCCAAATTCGATCTGCAGCTGACACTTTCCGATACCGACTGCGGCTACCGCGCCGAATTCACCTACGCCACTGACTTGTTCGACACCGCGACCGTGCGTGAGTTCGGTGTCAAGTTTCTCCGGGTGCTGCGCGCGGCGACCGCCGATCCGGATATCGCGGTCGGCGATATCGAACTCCTCGACGCGGGCGAACTCGATTACGTCACGGCCAGCTGGAACGCCAGCGGGCACAAGGTCGCCGATCGGTTTCTGCACGAAGGCCTCGACAGCCAAGTGCGCCGCACACCGAACGTCGTTGCCCTGGTTTCCGAGACCACCGAACTCACCTACACCGAACTGTCCGAGCAAGCCAATCGCCTCGCGCGCCTGCTGATCAGCACCGGCGTCGGCCCGGAATCGCTGGTGGTGCTCGCGATGCCGCGCTCGATCGAGTTGGTGGTCGCGATGTACGCGGTGCTGCGCACCGGTGGCGCCTACGTGCCGGTGGATCCCGAGCATCCGGCCGAACGCATCTGGCACATCCTCGATACCGCTCGGCCGCATTCGGTCCTCAGCACCCGCGGTACCGGTTTCATTCTCCCCGCGACCGTGCCCCCGAGCGTGCACCTGCACCATATCGACGAACTGGACCTATCCGAGTACTCGGCGGCGAAGATCGCCGATCGCGAGCGCCGTGCGTTGCTGCGGCCCGAGCACCCCGCCTATGTAATCTTCACCTCCGGATCGACGGGCCGACCGAAGGGCGTATCGGTCGAGCACCGCGCCATTGCCAACCAACTCGCCTGGATGCACGCCGAATATCGGCCGCGCGTCGGCGATGTCTATCTGCAGAAGACCGCGACCACCTTCGACGTTTCGCTGTGGGGCTACTTCCTGCCGCTGCGCGCGGGCGCGACCCTGCTACTCGCCGCCCCCGATGGCCACCGCGATCCGCGCTACCTCGCGGAAACCATTGCCAGCCATGGCGTCACACTGACCGACTTCGTGCCATCGATGCTCGCGGTATTCGCCGCCCATGCCGATGCGAGCGAACTCGATTCGCTGCGCGATGTTTTCGTCATCGGGGAGGCGTTGCCGCCGGAGACCGTCGCGGCATTCCATGCGGTGAGCGATGCCGCGCTGCACAACTTGTACGGCCCGACCGAGGCGGCGGTATCCATCACCTATCGCGAGGTCACGGTCGACGACGAGCTGGTGCCGATCGGCGAGCCGGAGTGGAATTCCCAGGTCTATGTGCTGGATGCGCGACTGCATCCGGTGCCGATCGGGGTATCCGGCGAATTGTATTTGGCCGGTGACCAGCTGGCTCGCGGCTATCACGGCCGGGTCGACCTGACCGCGGATCGTTTCGTGGCCAACCCTTTCGGCAGAGCGGGTGCGCGGATGTATCGCACCGGGGATCTGGTGCGCTGGAGCGCCGATGGGGAACTCGTCTACCTGGGCCGGATGGACTTCCAGGTGAAGTTCCGTGGCCAACGCATCGAGCTCGCCGAGATCGAGTCCGCGCTAATCGCGGTGCCGGAGGTGAGTCAGGCCGCGGTGCGGCTGATCGATGGCGACTATCTCGCGGGATACGTGATTCGTACGCCAGGCAGTGCTTTGGATCTGGATGCCGTCAAGGCCGGGCTTGCCCGGCGTCTGCCCGGATATATGGTGCCGACCACGCTGGTCGAGCTGACCGAATTCCCGCTCAACACCAGCGGCAAGCTGGACCGCACGGCGCTGCCGGTGCCGGTGCTGCGGCAGCAGAGTTTCCGTGCACCGACCAATGCGGCACAACGGCTGGTCGCCGCGGTATTCGCCGAGGTACTGCGGGTGGAACGCATCGGCCTCGACGACGACTTCTTCGCGCTCGGCGGCAGTTCGCTGGACGCCACCCAGGTCACCGCGCGGACAGGGGAGGCCATCGGCACGCGCATCCCGGTACGCGCGCTATTCGATGCCTCCACGGTCGAGGGATTCGCCGCCGCCGTCGACGCACGCAGCAGGGCGGGTGCGCCCGCACGGCCGCTGGTGCGCCGCGAGCGTCCTGCGCGCATTCCGCTCTCGCCCGCCCAGCAGCGGCTGTGGTTTCTCAACCGGATCGAAACCCAGGACGGCGGCGCGAGCGTTTACAACCTCCCGGTCGTGCTCCGGCTCACCGGCCGACTCGATGTCAGCGCGCTCGAGCGTGCGGTACTCGATGTGCTGTCCAGACACGAATCTCTGCGCACCATCTACCCGGACAGCGAATCCGGTCCATGCCAGTCGATTCTTCGCCCAGCAGATATCGGCCTGACCCTCAATCCGGTACCAGTCGAACGTGCCGATCTGACCGCTGCCATTACCGCGATCACGACCGCCGGATTCGATGTGACAACCGAACTCCCGTCGCGCATAGCGTTATTGAGCGTCGATCGGGTCGACGACCGGCGCGGCATCTCCGGTGACGAATACGTGCTGGTCTTCGTCGTCCACCATATCGCCGCCGACGCGCTATCGATGACGCCGCTGATCACCGATCTGGTGCACGCCTATCTCGCCAGATTGACGAGCCGGAGGCCGGATTGGCGCGAGCTGCCGGTGCAATACGCGGATTACAGTCTCTGGCATCGCGAACTGCTCGGCTCCGAGGAGCAGCCGGGCGATCCGGCATATCAGCAGTTGCGATTCTGGCGCGCCGCCCTCGACGGCATGCCGACCCAGCTCGCACTACCGACCGACCGGCCCCGTCCGGCGCTGCCCTCCAATCGCGGTGCCGCAGTGGATTTCGAGATCGAGCCGGAGTTGGCCGCCGCCCTTCGGGTACTCGCACATCGCAGCGGCGCAACTCTTTTCATGGTGCTGCACGCGGCCTTCGCGGCGACGATCGCCAGGCTGAGCGGCACCGGTGACGTGGCGATCGGCTCACCCGTCGGCGGTCGCGGCGAACGTCAACTCGACGCGCTCATCGGCATGTTCGTGAACACCGTGGTACTGCGGACCCCGATCGATGCCGCGGCCACCTTCGCCGAACTCCTTGCGGGCGTGCGTGCTCGCGATCTCGCGGCCTTCGCCAATGCCGATCTGCCGTTCGAGCGGCTTGTCGACGCCATGGCGGTGGACCGGAGCACCGGCGCGCACCCGCTGTTTCAGGTGATGTTCAGCTTCGGTACGGCACCGCGGATCGTCGCGGGCAGTCGGGCACTCGAGGTGCCGTGGCTGGCGGTGGAACCACTCGAATCACCTGATCCCACGGCGAAATTCGATCTGCACATGGTTGTGAACGAACGTGCTGGTGATCACGGGCTCACCGGGAGTCTGCGCTATGCCACCGATCTATTCGATGCGTCGACCGTGGCCGCGTTCGTCACCCGCTTCCGGCGCCTACTCGCCACCGTGTCGGGTGCGCCACAGATCCGGATCGGCGATATCGAGCTATTGGCCGCCGACGAGCGGTCTCTGTTGGACCGCTGGAATGAAACCGGACACGCAATTGACGAAACCGCGACGCTTGCTTCGTTATTCGACGCGCAGGTCACTCGTACCCCACAAGCACCGGCGCTTACCTTCGAGGGCACAACGCTGTCCTATGCCGAATTCGCCGGACGGGTGAACCGGCTGGCGCGATGGCTCATCGAACAGGGCGTCGGACCGGATTCCCTTGTCGCACTGGGTATGCGCCGTTCCGTCGATCTGGTGGTCGGCACGTATGCGATTACCGTGGCGGGCGGTGGCTATGTACCACTGGATCCGGATCATCCGGCCCAACGCACCGGCCACATCCTCGATACCGCTGCTGTGCTCTGCGTGCTGACCGCAGGCATGGATTTGGATATCGCGGCCACGCAGGTCCGTATCGATCGGCTCGACCTTTCCCAGTATTCGGCCGCGTCGATTACCGACGCCGATCGGCGCGCGCCGCTGCGGGCAGCCAATACCGCCTATGTCATCTTCACCTCGGGCTCCACCGGTCGGCCCAAGGGGGTCGCGATGAGCCACCGCGGCATTGTGAACCGGTTGTTGTGGATGCAGTCGGCGCATGTCGCGCTCGACGGCACCGATGCGCTGCTGCAGAAGACGCCGGTGACCTTCGATGTTTCGGTGCCGGAATTCTTCTGGCCGTTGCAGGTCGGTGCCCGGCTGGTGCTGGCTCGTGCGGATGGTCATCAGGATCCGGTGTATCTGGCGGAGCTGATTCGGCGCGAGTCGATTACGATCGCGCACTTCGTGCCGTCCATGCTTGCGGTCTTCGTCGCGGAGGATATCGACGTGCCCACCCTGCGGCACGTGTTCTGCTCGGGTGAGGCGCTGCCCGTGACAATCGCGCAGCGAGCGCGGGCTGTCACCGGCGCGTGTGTGCACAACATGTATGGGCCCACGGAGACGGCAGTCGAGGTCAGCGCATACGAGGTGACGGATGCCGATAGCGGTGCGCTGCCGATGGGCGGGCCGATCTGGAATACCCGTGCGTATGTGCTGGATGCGCGGTTGCGTCAGGTGCCTGTCGGTGTGCCCGGGGAGCTGTATCTGGCCGGAGCGCAGTTGGCTCGCGGCTACCTCGGTCGGGCCGATCTGACCGGTGAGCGATTCGTGGCCGATCCATTCGGTCCGGCTGGTACCCGGATGTATCGCACCGGCGACCTGGTCGTCTGGCGGGAGCGGGGTGTGCTGGAATTCCTCGGCCGCACCGACTTCCAGGTGAAGGTCCGCGGCCTGCGGATCGAACTCGGTGAGATCGAATCGGCATTGCTGTCGGTTGCCGGAATCGCTCAGGCCGTCGTCCTGGTTCGAGACGATCACGGTGGCCGACTGGTCGCCTACCTGATGGCGGACGGTGAACTCGATACCGACGGCGTTCGAGCCGTGCTCGCGCGTCGACTGCCCGCCTATATGGTTCCGTCGGTATTTGTCGTGTTGGATGAATTCCCGATCACTGCCTCCGGCAAGCTGGACCGAAAAGCCTTGCCCGCACCGGCTTTTACCGATATCGAATACCGTGCGCCGAGCGATCTCGCGGAAACCCTTGTCGCCGAGACATTCACCGTGCTGCTCGGCGTCGACCCGGTCGGCACGGATGACGACTTCTTCGCCCTCGGCGGCAATTCCCTCATCGCCACGCAACTCGCGGCCCGGCTGGCCAAAGCGACCGGCGCGGACGTACCCGTGCGCACCATCTTCGACGCCTCGACCGTGCGCGAGTTGGCGCGTCGAATCACGGTCGAACAGGAGTCGACACCTCCGGCCTTGCCGCCATTGACGGTTCAGGATCGCACCGAGCCGATTCCGCTGTCGATCGCCCAGCAGCGCATGTGGTTCCTGAACCGATTCGACGCCACGAGCGGTGGATACAACATTCCGTTCGCGCTGCGCCTCACCGGGGTGCTGAATGTGCCCGCGCTGGAACGTGCGATCGCCGATGTAATAGCCAAGCACGAGACACTGCGCACCATCTATCCCGAACACGACGGGGCCGCAACACAGGTCGTACTGCCCGCACGGACCAGGTTGGTGGAACTCGTCGCTCGTGCGGTGTCGACAGCGGAGTTGCCCGAACTCATCGCCACGGCGGCCCAGACCGGATTCGATGTCACGACCGAAGTTCCGCTGCGCGTCCGACTTCTGCGGCTCGACGACGGTGACTCCGGCATCAGGTCCCGTCAGCAGGTGTACGTACTGCTGTTCGTGGTGCACCACATCGCCGCCGACGGCTGGTCGTTCACGCCGCTGACCAGGGATCTGGCTACTGCCTACGTCGCCCGCTGCGCGGATGTCGCACCTTCGTGGAGTCCGCTGACCGTGCAGTACGCGGACTTCGCGATCTGGCAGCGCAATGCATTGGGCCGCGCCGACGACAAGAGTTCGCTGCTGGCCCATCAGCTGCGGTACTGGACCGGTCGGCTCGCGGGCGTTCCCGAGGTGTTGACGCTGCCCGCGGACCGGTCGCGGCCCGCGATCGCCTCCAACCGAGGTGGTGCCATTACCGGCCATCTGGATCGGGTATTGCACCAGGGCATCCAGCAGTTGGCGGCCGCGCATCGTGTGACCTCGTTCATGGTGCTGCACGCCGCGCTCGCGGTACTGCTGAGTCGCCTGAGCGCGAGCGACGATATCGTCATCGGTACGCCGGTCGCCGGTCGCGGCGACGAAGCCCTGGACGAACTCGTCGGCATGTTCGTCAATACCTTGGTGCTGCGGACCGAGGTTCGCGCCGACGCTACGCTCGGTGAGCTCTTGGCCACGGTCCGCACAGCGGATCTGGCCGCCTTCGAGCACGCCGCCGTGCCCTTCGAACAGCTCGTCGATGTGGTGAATCCCGTTCGCTCGCAGGCACATGCGCCGCTGTATCAGGTGGCGATGACCTTGCAGAACCAGTCCAAGCCGGATTTCCAACTGCACCGTTTGAATATTGCCGCGCTCGATATCGGCCCCGCGCCGATCCAGCTGGATCTGGACTGGACCCTGACCGACCGCTACGACGGCGACGGTGCGGCTGACGGCATTGATGTGCATTTGCACTACGCGCTGGACCTTTTCGACAAGGCAACCGTTGACGGGTTCCTGGCGGGGTTCGAGCGGGTATTGCGCGCCATGGTCCATGACGTGCGCACTCTCGTCGGCAATGTCGAGCTGATGTCGGTGGCCGAACGCGGACTGCTGCTGTCGGATCGCAATGCCACCGCCCGGCTACTGCCTTCCGAGACCCTCGACGATCTGCTGTCGGCCCGCGTGGCTGCGACACCCGATGCGGTTGCGGTGATCTTCGAAGGCAACTCGGTGACCTACGCGGAACTCGAAGCCAGGGTGAACCACATTGCGCGCTGGCTCATTTCGGTGGGCGTCGGCGCGGAAGCCATCGTCGGTCTCGCCGCGCTGCGATCGATCGACATGCTCGTGGCCATATTCGCGATCGTGCGCGCGGGCGGAGCCTACCTGCCATTGGATCCGACCCACCCGGCCGACCGGATCGCGCAGGTGATCGACAGTGCCGCACCGGCTCTGGTGTTGACCGTAGGCGGCGCGGAACTGCCCGACGTCGGTGACGTCCGCGTGGTCGATCTCACCGACCTCAGCGGTTTCGACGCCCCGCCGATCGCTAGAGCACCGCTACACCGCGAGAACACGGCGTATGTGCTGTTCACCTCCGGCTCGACCGGGCGGCCGAAGGGCGTCGCGGTGACCCACCGCGCCATCATGAATCAGCTGCGCTGGCTCGAATTCCGCTACGGCGTCACCGCGGCCGACCGCATCCTGCAGCGTGCCCCGCTGACCTTCGATGTCTCGGTGTGGGAGTGCTTCCTGCCGATCGCCGTCGGTGCGCCGCTGGTAATCGCCCGCCCGAGTGGCCATCTCGACCTCGCGTATTTTGCCGGGCTGCTACGCGAACACGGCATCACCATCGCCGAATACGTGCCGTCGGTACTCGCGGCACTCATCGGTGAGGGGATGGGTGATGCGCTGCGCTCCTTTCGCCATCTGCACTGCGGTGGTGAGGCGCTCACCCCGGACCTGCTCGCGGCAATCCGCGCACATGTCGGTGGCGCGGTACACAACGCTTACGGCCCGACCGAGGCGGCGATATCGGCGATCTATCACGAATTCACCGACGCCGACGGCGGTGATGTCGCCATCGGACGTCCGTGCTGGAACACCCGCGCCTATGTCCTGGACACACGGCTGCGGCCGGTTCCGATCGGTGTCACGGGTGAGCTGTATCTCGCTGGCGACCAACTGGCCCGCGGCTACCACGGACGCGCCGGACTGACCGCCGAGCGCTTCGTGGCCGATCCGTTCGGTGTGCCCGGGCGGTTGATGTATCGCACCGGCGACCTGGTGCGCTGGAACCGCGTCAGCGACTTGATCTACCTGGGCCGCAACGACTTCCAGATCAAGCTGCGTGGTCAGCGCATCGAACTCGGGGAGATCGAGTCAGTCCTGGCCGCGGTCGCGGGCGTGACGAATGCCGCGGTGATATCGACCCGCGACACCTCCGGCTACGACTGCCTGGTCGGCTACATCAGTGGGGCGGAATTGTCTCCGGATTCGGTACTCACGCAGGTGCGTGAGCATCTGCCCGGATACATGGTGCCCGCTCACCTGGTTGTGCTCGACGAGATGCCGCTCACCACGGTCGGCAAACTCGATCGCGCGGCGCTGCCAGCGGTCGAAGTCGCTGGTGCGGCAACGAAATTCCGTGCACCGAAGGAAGGCACCGAATCGGTGCTCGCCGCATTGATGGCCGATCTGATCGCCGGGCCGCGGATCGGCGCGGATGACGATTTCTTTGTGCGCGGTGGCAATTCACTATTGGCCATGCGGCTGGTCGCACGGGCGAACGCTGCCTTCGGTAGTGCGCTGAGCGTGCGTGAGATCTTCGAAGCACCGACCGTTGCCGAATTGGCTCTGCGGGTGACGTGCGCTGATGTCGTGCGGCCGGCGCTGGTGGCACGGGATCGTCCGGACCGTATTCCGTTGTCACTGGCGCAAACTCGGATGTGGCTGCTGAACCGGCTCGATCCGGATTCGGCCGTATACAACATTCCGATCACTATTCGCCTGACCGGTACGTTGGACGAAGCCGCCTTGCGCGCCGCGCTGGGCGACGTCGTCGCTCGGCACGAGTCGCTGCGCACCGTGTTCCCTGCGGACCACCTCGGTCCCGCGCAGGTGGTGACCGAATCGCTCGAATTGGAGCTGCGACGGGTCGAGATCACCGAATCCGATCTTGCCGCAGGGGTTGTCGGCTTCGCGGGCGTCGGGTTCGATCTGCGCAGTCGGATACCGGTGCGTGCCGAGCTGTTCCGGGTCGCTCCCAACGATCATGTGCTGGTCGTTGTGGTGCACCATATCGGCGCCGACGGTGTCTCAACGGGTCCGCTAGCGCGGGATCTGATGGTGGCATACAGCGCGCGCACCGAAGGTGTAGCACCGCAGTGGCAGCCACTGCCGGTCCAGTACGCGGACTTCACACTGTGGCAGCACGAGGTGCTCGGCTCGGCCGACGATCCGGACTCCGTACTGGCCCGCCAGATCGAGCATTGGCGCACCGAACTCGACGGACTCGCCCCGGTGCTGGAATTGCCCACCGATCGGCCGCGCCCCGCCGTGGCATCCGGTCGTGGCGCCGCGGTCGAGTTCGCCATCACCTCGGAGCTGACGGCCGCGATCGCCGGTCTGGCACGCGAACACGGGGTGTCGTCGTTCATGGTGGTGCACGCCGCCTACGCGGCATTGCTGGCCCGCCTGGCCCGGGTGGACGATATCGCGATCGGCACCCCCGTCGCGGGCCGGGCCGAGGCGGCGCTGGACGATCTGGTCGGCATGTTCGTCAACACCCTGGTGTTGCGCACCGAGGTGGCGGCCGAGGCGACCTTCACCGAATTGCTCCGGCAGGTTCGTGCCACCGACGTACGGGCCTTCGCGCATGCCGACTTGCCGTTCGAGCGGCTGGTCGATGAGCTGAATCCGATTCGTTCACAGGCTCATTCGCCGATTGTGCAGATATTGCTCACCTTCGAGCACCGCGACGATACGGTGCTGCGCCTACCAGGCCTCGAGGTAGCCGCATATCCGATCGATAACCAGGTCGCGCAGTTCGACCTCGCGCTGGAACTCGCTGAGGGCGACGGTACCGCGATGCGTGCGGCCATGCGCTACGCGACGGATTTGTTCGACCGGGCGACGATCGAATCGTTCGCGGCGCGCTTCGTGCGCCTTCTCGCGGCGGTCGTGGCCGATCCCGCCATACGTGTCGGCGATATCGAGCTGCTGGATCGCAACGAGCTGTCCCTGCTCGATCGATGGAACGACACCTCGTTCGCGTTAGACGGCTCGCAGACTCTCGTTTCGCTGTTCGAAGAACAGGTGCTGCGGACGCCCGACGCAATCGCGGTGACATTCGAGGGGCGCAGTCCGGTCCACCCGTCGCCCGACCCCCACCTCTCATCGAGTCGCTACGCGACGCTGACATATGCCGAGTTCGCAAGCCGGGTACATCGGCTTGCGCGATGGCTGGTCGGTCATGGCGTAGGCCCGGATTCGGTGGTCGCGCTCGGCATGCGGCGCTCGCTCGACTTGGTGGTCGGGATGTACGCGATCACTGTTGCCGGTGGGGCGTACCTGCCGCTGGATCCCGACCATCCGGCCGACCGGATCGCTTATGTACTCGAGACAGCGCGGCCGATGTGGGTGCTGACCTCCGGTGCTGATCTGGAAACTGTCGCAGCACGGCAGGTTCGAATCGATCGTCTGGAGCTGACGAGATATTCGCCCGCGCCGCTGACCACGATGGATCGGCTCGGTGTGCTGTTGCCCGGCCACACCGCGTATGTCATCTTCACCTCTGGTTCGACCGGCCGTCCGAAGGGCGTCGCGGTATCGCATGCCGCGATTGTCAACCGGCTGGTGTGGATGCAGACCCACTACGAGCTCCACGCCGACGACGCGATATTGCAGAAGACCCCGGTGACCTTCGATGTCTCGGTCTGGGAGTTCTTCTGGCCGTTGTGGATCGGCGCGCGGCTGGTACTCGCGCGGCCAGATGGTCATCGAGATCCGGCCTATTTGGCGCGCTTGATCGTCGATGAAGCAATCACGGTCGCGCATTTCGTGCCCTCGATGCTCGCGGTCTTCCTTGCGCAACCGCATGCGCGCGAATGTGTCACGCTGCGAGCGCTATTCGCTTCAGGTGAGGCGTTGCCTGCGTCAACCGCGCGGCGGGCCCGTGAGCTGACCGGTGCCCGCGTGCACAATCTGTACGGGCCGACCGAGGCAGCGGTCGATGTCACCTTCCACGAGGTGACCGATGCCGATGTGGAGTCGGTGCCGATCGGCAAGCCGGTATTCAATACCCGATTGCTGGTGCTGGATGCACGGATGCGCCTGGTGCCGGTGGGTGTGGCCGGTGAGTTGTACCTTGCGGGTGAGCAGTTGGCACTCGGCTATGTGCGTCGTCCGGAGCTGACGGCTGAACGTTTCGTCGCGAATCCGCTCCGCGGCGTGGGGGAGCGGATGTACCGCACCGGTGATCTTGTCCGCTGGAATACGAACGGTGAGCTGGAGTACCTGGCCCGCACCGACTTCCAGGTAAAGCTGCGCGGGTTGCGCATCGAACTCGGCGAGATCGAATCCGCGCTCACCGCACTGGATGTCGTCGATCAGGCCGTCGTTGTGGTGCGTACCGACGAGCGGCTCGGCGATCAGTTGGTGGCCTATCTGGTGGCCGACCCCTCGGTCGATATCGATGCCGTGCGCGCCGAACTGGATGCCGTACTACCTGCATATATGGTGCCGTCGGCCTTCGTCGTGCTGGACGCCTTCCCGCTCAATGCCGCCGGCAAGCTCGATCGCACGGCGCTGCCCACACCCGTCTTCGAGACCGTCACCTACCGTGCCCCCACTACCGAGACCGAACAAGCCGTCGCCGAGATCATGGGTGAACTGCTCGACATCGAAGGAATCGGTGCCGACGACAACTTCTTCGCACTCGGCGCAAACTCACTGATCGCCACTCAATTGGCCGCGCGGCTCGGTGCTGCACTGGATGCCGAAGTCCCCGTGCGGATGGTGTTCGAGGCACCGACAGTCGCTGGAATGGCGACCCGCGCTGCTCGGCTGACCGGCACCGGAGCTCGCCCGGAGCTCACCGCGCGTCAACGCCCGGACCTGATTCCGCTCTCGCCGGCACAGCAACGAATGTGGTTTCTCAACCGCTTCGATCCCGGCGAAACGGTCAACAATATTCCGGTCGCGATCCGGCTCACCGGTGATATCGACACCGATGCGCTCGCCGCCGCGTTGGCCGACGTGGTCGCCAGGCATGAAACCCTGCGCACCGTATACCCGGATGTCGATGGCGCCGGCTACCAGCGGATTCTGGACGCGGCGCACGTGCCCGAAATCGTCGCGCTGGATTCATCGGCCCTCGTGGACCTGGTTGCCACGCCTTTCGATGTCACCACTGAAATACCGCTGCGCGTCGGTCTGGCCACGCTGTCGGATCGCGAATACCTACTCGCCGTCGTGGTACATCACATCGCGGCGGATGGCTTCTCGATGGCCCCACTGGCCGACGATATCGCTACCGCATACGCGGCACGTGCCGCCGATGTCGAACCGACGTGGACGGACCTCCGGGTGCAGTACGCGGATTACGCCCTGTGGCAACGGGAGATCCTCGGAGCCGAGGACGATCCGGAATCGTTGGCCGCACGGCAACTGCGTTATTGGAGCCGCGTACTGGGCGGGATGCCCGCTCAGCTCGATCTGCCCTCGGATCGGCCACGTCCCGCCATTGCCAGCCACGCCGCCGCGAGCACCACCATCGGACTCGACGCCGCGATACGCGACGGCATTGCCACCATCGCCGTGCGATATGACGTCAGCCCGTTCATGGTCGTCCACGCCGCACTGGCCGTCTTGCTCGCTCGACTGTCCGGCATGGCCGACATCGCCATCGGCGCGCCGATCGCGGGCCGCGGTGCCGCCGAGCTCGACGATCTCGTTGGAATGTTCGTCAACACGCTGGTGCTGCGCACCGAGGTGGCGGGCTCGGACTCCTTCGCCGCCGTGCTGCGCCGCGTCCGCGATGGTGACCTGGACGCCTTCGCCAATGCCGATGTGCCGTTCGAGCGGCTGGTGGAGGTGTTGGATCCGCCGCGATCGCAGGCACGGCATCCGCTGTTCCAAATCGCGCTGTTCTTCCAGAATCTCGCACCCGTAACGGTGGAGCTGGCGGGTATCGCCATCGCTGAATACGAGATCGACTACGACACAACACGTTTCGATCTGCAACTGACTGTCGGCGACGATGCATTGCGCTTCACCTATGCCACCGACCTCTTCGACGAGTCGACCATCGCGACCTTCGCCGCGCGCTTCGTCCGGCTGCTCGGTGCGGTGATCGGCGATCCCGAACAGGTGGTCGGCGATATCGATCTATTCGCGACCGGTGAGCTGGAACGGGTGGTGACCGCGTGGAACGACTCCGCGCACACCGCATTCGTCGCGGAAATGCTGCTCGACGAATTCGAGCAGCAGGCTGCCGCGACACCGGACGATATTGCCTTGGTCTTCGACGCGACCACCATGACCTATGGCGAATTGGACCGCAGAACCAACCGGCTTGCCCGACATCTGATCGCGACCGGTGTCGGTCCGGAGTCATTGGTGGCATTGGCGATTCGACGTTCGAGCGAATTGGTGGTCGCGATATACGCGGTGCTCAAGGCGGGTGGCGCCTATGTCCCGATCGACCCGGACCATCCGGCACAGCGCATCGCCCACATCATCGACACCGCCGCACCTATCGCACTGCTCACCACCGAGCGTGATCGTCAGGACTTCGGATATGCCGGTGCGACAGTGTGTGTCGATACCATCGCGCTGGCTCACCATGCCGACGATCCGATCGCGGCGAACGAGCGGAGCGCGCCGATCCATCCGCAGAACCCGGCCTACGTGATCTTCACCTCTGGCTCGACCGGAAAACCCAAGGGCGTCAGTGTTTCCCACGCCGCGATCGTGAACCAGATGACCTGGATGCAGTCGGAATACCGGCTGACCGCCGACGATGTTTACCTGCAGAAGACGGCGACCACCTTCGATGTCTCGCTGTGGGGTTACTTCCTGCCGCTGCGCATCGGTGCGACGCTGGTGCTGGCCACCCCGGACGGCCACCGCGAACCTGGATACCTCGCCGAGGTGATCGCCGAATACGGCATAACCGTCACCGATTTCGTGCCGTCGATGTTGAGTGAGTTCGCGGGACAGGCCGAAACGGCCGATCTCGACACATTGCACACGGTATTCATCATCGGAGAGGCACTGCCCGCCGAGACCGTCCGGGCCTTCGGCGCACTGAGTTCCGCGCGCCTGCACAACCTGTACGGCCCGACCGAGGCCGCGGTGAGCATCACCTACCGCGATGTCACGGGCGAAATCGAGCGCACCGTCATGCCCATCGGCAATCCGGAATGGAACAGCCGGGTATACGTGCTGGATTCCCGGCTGCGACCGACGCTGCCCGGCGTCGCGGGGGAGTTATATCTCGCGGGCACCCAACTCGCCCGTGGCTATCACGGCAGGCCTGATTTGACGGCGGATCGCTTCGTGGCGAACCCATTCGGACCTGCGGGTGAGCGCATGTACCGCACCGGCGATTTGGTTCGCTGGGATACCAGTGGCGTGACCCCGGAACTCGTGTACCTGGGCCGCACCGACTTCCAAGTGAAGTTCCGCGGCCAGCGCATCGAGCTCAGCGAGATCGAGGGCGTACTCGCGGCCGTGCCAGGTGTTTCGCAGGCCGCCGCCAGCATGGTCGCCACGCATACCGGCGATCAACTCGTCGGCTACGTCGTCAGTGATGCACAGGGTGAAAGCGACCTGCGCGCGACAGTTTTGGCGGCCGCGATGGATGCTTTGCCGTCATACATGGTTCCGTCGGCGATTGTCGTGCTGGCCGCCTTCCCGCTCAATACCTCCGGCAAATTGGACCGAAAGGCACTGCCGGAGCCGGTATTCGACCGCGTCGCCTATCGTGCGCCGGTCACTCCGGCCGAAAGGTTGGTGGCCGAGGCATTCGAGGCGGTACTGGCACGGTCGCCGATCGGTGCCGACGACAACTTCTTCGACCTGGGCGGCAATTCACTGATCGCCACCCGGGTCCTGGCGCGGCTCGGCGAGCGGATCGGTCGTGTGCCTGTGCGGTTGCTGTTCGAGGCCCCCACCGTGCACGCCTTTGCGGCACGCCTGGCCGCCCAAGCGGGCGACCAGGTCGTACCGCTGATCGCCGGTCCACGCCCCGAGCGCATTCCGCTGGCACCGGTGCAGCGCGGCATGTGGTTCCTCAACCGGCTCGACCCGGACTCGGCGGCCCACAATATCCCGGTCGCGGTGCGCATCGGCGGCGAGTTGGACGAGGCGGCACTGTGTGCCGCGTTCACGGATGTGATCGCGCGTCACGAGGCACTGCGCACGGTATACCCGGCCGATGCGAATGGCATCGGGCACCAGGTGATCCTGCCTGCCGAACCGGCACCGGTATCCCTGGTGGTCGAGACCCCCAGCTCGGTGGACGAGCGCATAGCCGAATTCCTCAGTGCTGGTTTCGATGTCACCACTGAGGTGCCGGTGCGCGCGATTCTGCTGCGGGAAAACGCGGCGAGCCATGTGCTCGTCGCCGCGCTGCACCACATCGCGGCGGACGGCCATTCGATGCGGCCGCTGCTGCGAGACCTGTTGTCGGCCTACCTGTCCCGGGTTGTCGGCGGGCCCCCGGTCTGGCCGGAACTCGCCGCACAGTACGCCGATTACGCGCTCTGGCAGACGGCCGAGCTGGATTCGGTCGCGGCCGAACAGCTCACGTACTGGACCGAAGCGCTGCGGGATCTGCCGGAAGAACTGGCATTGCTCACCGATCGGCCACGTCCCGCCATCGCGTCCGAGCGTGGCGGCACGGTGCGTGCCCGCATTGGCAGTGGGGTCGGTATCCACGAAATTGCCGCGGCCCACAATGCAACACCTTTCATGGTGGTGCACGCAGCACTTGCGGTATTGCTGTCCCGGCTGTCGGGTTCCGCCGATATCGCCATCGGCACCCCGATAGCGGGTCGCGGCGCGGCGGCATTGGACGACCTGGTCGGCATGTTCGTGAACACCTTGGTGCTGCGCACCCATCCGGATCCGGCCTGCTCGTTCATCGATCTGCTCGACGAGACCAGAACAAACGATCTGGCCGCATTCGCCCATGCGACGGTCCCGTTCGAGCGCGTCGTCGATGAACTGGGCATCCCACGATCGCAGTCCAAACACCCGCTGTTCACCGTCGCGCTGAGCTATCTGAATGCCGGTGCGGCAGAGTTCACGCTGGCGGGCTTGGAACTGACTGCCGTCGAATTCGACGAGCCGGTGGCGCGCTTCGATCTCCAGTTCACCGTGGCGGCAGAACTCGACTCCGAAGGTCACCTGCCGATCGAACTCGACTACGCGACAGATCTTTTCGACGAGGCTACCGCCGCCGGGCTGCTGCGTCGGTTCGGTCGTGTCCTCGGCGCACTCACCGCGCATCCGTCCGCGCCGATCGGCACCATCGATGTGCTCACTCCGGCCGAACGTACCGAACTGCTCGGCAGGCGCGGCGATGAACCGGTTCCGCCGCGCACCCTCGCAGAGCTGATGACTGCGGCCGTCGCGATGAATCCCGATGCGCTAGCCCTGATTTCGGATGACCATGAATTGACCTACCGCGCACTGGACGAGCACTCGTCCCGCCTGGCCAGAATGCTGATCGGACACGGTATCGGTGCCGAAGACTTCGTCGCCGTGGCCATCCCGCGTTCCGCCGAATCCATCCTCGTGGTCTGGGCGGTGGCCAAGACCGGAGCCGCCTTCGTACCCGTAGACCCGACCTACCCGGCAGATCGAATCGCCCACATGCTGTCGGATTCCGGTGCCACGGTCGGTCTTACGCTCACCGCATGGCGCTCGGTATTGCCCGCAACCGCCGAATGGCTGGCACTCGACGCACCTGCCACGGCGGCCCGCATACGGCATTCGAGCGCGGCACCTCTCGCGCCCGATGAGCTGACGCGTCCCGTGCGCGTGGCCAATCCCGCGTGGATGATCTACACCTCCGGTTCCACCGGCACCCCGAAGGGCGTAGTTGCCACCCACGGCGGACTCGCGGGAGTGGCGCGTGCGCAGCGGGATCGCTACCAGGTCAACGCGACATCCCGCGTCCTGCATGTGGCTTCGCCCAGTTTCGACGCCTCCATGCTCGAACTCTTGCTCGCCCTACCCGCAGGCGCCGCACTGGTGATCGCACCCGCAGGTGTCTACGGTGGCGCGGAATTGACCGCGCTCATCCGGAATCGGCGGGTGACCCACGCCTTCATCACCCCGGCCGTGCTGCGGACGCTGGATTCGAACGAACTGCCCGAACTCACCCACCTGACCGTCGGTGGCGAGTCGTACGGCCCGGATGTGGTGCGACGCTGGGGAACAGGGCGGGCATTCCACAACACCTACGGCCCGACCGAGACCACGATCATCACCAATATCAGCGCACCGCTGCGGCCCGGTGAATTCGATCTGGGCAGCACCATTCACGGCATGTCCGCGGTGGTGCTCGATACCCGATTGCAACCCGTCCCGGATGAGGTGACCGGCGAACTGTACTTGCGCGGACCAGGCCTGGCGCGCGGTTACCACGCGCGGCCGGGACTTTCGGCGGATCGTTTTGTCGCCGATCCCTACGGGGTGGCGGGCGGGCGGCTCTACCGGACCGGTGATCTGGTGCGCTGGACCGTATCCGGCGCTATCCAGTACGTCGGAAGGGCCGACCATCAGGTGAAGGTGCGCGGTCTGCGTATCGAACTCGGTGAGATCGACGCGGTCCTCTCGGCCCATGAGAGCGTCGAATTCGCCGTGACCATCGGGCAAACCGATGCCACGGGCTCGGTTTCGCTGGTCGCGTATGTCGTCGCGAACGGAGCGATCGACACCGCTGAGCTCACGGCCTTCGCGGCGCGCTCACTGGCCGCCTATATGGTGCCCGCCGCCATCATGGTGCTCGACGAAATCCCGCTGACCCCGGTCGGCAAGGTGGACCGCAAGGCACTGCCCGCACCAGAGTTCCGTACCGCGACCTTCCGCGCGCCCGAGACGGCCGCCGAGCGAATCGTGGCCGAGGTCTTCGCCGAGGTGCTCGGCCTGGCCGTCGTCGGCCTCGATGACGATTTCTTCGCTGTCGGCGGAAATTCGTTGACGGCAACACAATTGGTCGCGCGGTTGGGCGCTCGATCGGACACGACGGTCGGGGTGCGACTCGTCTTCGAGAACTCGACCGTATCGGCCTTGGCCGCTGCCCTCGACACCACTGCGACGCGTGCACGTGCGGCCTTGACTCGACGCACCGACACCGATCCGATACCGCTCTCGCTGGCACAGCAGCGCATGTGGTTCCTCAACCGCCTCGACCGTCAGTCGACCGCATACAACATCCCACTGGCAGTGCGGCTCATCGGTGATCTCGATATCGCCGCACTCAATGCGGCCATCACCGACGTGGTCGAACGCCACGAGGTGCTGCGCACGGTATACCCGCAGCACGAAAGCGGCCCGGTACAGGTGGTCTTGCCGATGGCCGATGCGGGCGCGCCGGTGCTCGCCCCGATTCCGGTGCCCGTCGACGATCTGACCTCGGCGGTCGCAGATTTCGTAGCCGGCGGATTCGATGTGACCGGCTCGGTTCCCTTGCGCGCCAGGTTGTTCTGTCCGGTGGCAGGTCCGACAGGCCTCGGCGAATATGTGCTGGTAGTGGTCGTCCACCACATCGCAGCGGACGGCTCGTCATTGGTTCCGCTGGCACGTGACGTGATGACCGCCTACGCCGCACGTCGGCACGGCATGCCGCCGGAATGGATCCCACTGCCGGTGCAATACGCGGATTACAGCCGCTGGCAACGGGATCTGCTCGGGAGCGAGGACGATCCGGATTCGCTGATCTCCCAGCAACTCGGATTCTGGATCGAAGCCCTCACGGGCCTGTCCGCACAACTCACCCTCCCGACTGACCGCCCGAGACCTGCCATGGTCTCCACCCGCGGCCGCCATGTCGATTTCAGCATCGACGCCGACCTGCAGGCGAGGCTGGCGGAGTTGGGCCGGAACAGCGGAGCGACACTGTTCATGGTCGTGCACGCCGCTTTCGCGGTGTTGCTGGCCCGCCTTTCCGGCACCGCCGATATCGCCGTCGGTACTCCCGTCGCGGGTCGTGGTGCGGCCGAACTCGACGATGTTGTCGGTATGTTCGTCAATACCTTGGTGCTGCGTACCCAGGTGGACGCGGCCACCGGCTTCATCGAACTCCTGGATGGGGTACGCGCCGCGGATGTCGCCGCCTTCTCCAATGCCGACGTACCCTTCGAGCGGCTGGTCGAGGTGCTGAATCCGGAGCGCTCGACCGCGCGGCATCCGCTGTTCCAGGTCGGCTTCTCCTTCCACAACCAGGCCGAGGCGGAATTCGTACTGGACGGATTGACTGCCACCGCAGTCGATTTCGACTCCGAGGTCGCGCAATTCGACCTGCATCTGGTCGTCACAGATCGCTACCACCCGGATGGGAATGCGGCAGGCATGGCCGCATCGATCACCTACGCGACCGCGCTGTTCGACGAAGCCACGGTCGCCGGCTTCGCCGGTCGACTGCAGCGTCTGCTGTCCGCCATCTGTGCCGAACCACAGTTGCCGGTCGGTGATCTGCCGCTACTGGACACCGCCGAACGCGATCGGATGCTGTTGTCCTGGAACCGGATCGAACACGAATTCGCTCCGGCCACCCTCATTGCCGCCTTCGAAGCACAGGTCGTCGAGACGCCCGATGCGGTGGCAATCGTCGATGACGCCGTAACTGTCACCTATGGCCAATTGGCCGCGCGGGTGAATCGGCTCGCCCGTGCCCTCATCGGCCGTGGCATCGGCCCGGATTCGCTGGTGGCTCTGGCCATTGCGCGCAGTGTCGACCTACTCGTCGCCATGTACGCGGTGGTGACGGCGGGCGGTGCGTATGTTCCGCTCGATCCGACCCACCCGCTCGACCGGACCACGAGCGTACTCGCCGCCGCCGACCCGGCACTGGTGCTGACCTCGGCGCAACGGCCGGTGCTGCCCGAATCGATGGCGGACCACCATTCGGTGCTGGATATCTCGGTTGCCGCAGGCGTTCTCGACAACAGTCCGATTCGTGCTGAGGAGCGGCTGTCCACACTCACTCCAGCGCACACGGCATATGTCATCTTCACCTCGGGGTCGACGGGAACGCCCAAGGGCGTCGCCGTCACGCACTCGGCGGTCGCGCACCAATTGGATTGGCTGCAAACGGAATACGAACTGCACGCCGATGACGCGGCGCTACTGATGACCTCGGCGGCCTTCGATCTCTCGGTCTGGGAGTTCTGGTGGGCCTTGCGCACCGGTGCGCGAGTAGTACTGGCACCGCAAGGCGCACAACGTGACCCGGCCGGCGTGGTGGATCTGATCCGACGCGCCTCGGTCACCACGCTGACGCTGGTGCCATCGCTGCTGGCCATGTTGGCCGAGGTCAGCGGTGATCAGCGACTGCCGAGACCGCTGCGGCGACTACTCGTCATCGGCGAGGCACTGCCCGCCGCGACCGTCGACCGGATCGGCGCCCGCACCGCCGCCCGCATCGACAACCTGTACGGGCCCACCGAGGCAGCGGTCTCGGTGACCCGATTCCGCACCGAGGCCGGTATCCGCCAGACGGTGGTCCCGATCGGCACACCGGAACCCGGAAACCAGGTCTATGTGCTCGACGACCGACTGCATCCGGTGCCGGCGGGAGTGACCGGTGAGCTGTACCTGAGCGGCGCGCAGCTGGCCCGCGGCTACCACGGCAGGTCCGACCTGAGCGCGGAGCGGTTCGTGGCCAACCCATTCGGCGCATATGGCACCCGGATGTATCGAACCGGCGATATGGTCCGCTGGGGTGCGGACGGCAACCTCGAGTACGTCGAGCGCCGCGACTTTCAGGTGAAGATACGCGGCTACCGAATCGAACTCGCCGAAATCGAGCATGCGCTGCGCGCACGTCCGGCGGTCGCCGAGGCCGTCGTCATCGCCCATCGCGGCGACCAGCTGGTCGGGTATTTCACCGCCACCGAGGCGATCGATCCGAATGCGCTGCGATCCGCCCTGACCGAGACGCTGCCGAGCTACATGGTTCCGTCCGTGCTGATCCAACTGAATGCCCTGCCACTCAACACCAACGGCAAGCTCGACCGGACCGCACTCCCGGAGCCCGAGTTGGGCATACGGGAATTCCGCGCTCCGGAAACAGAGTTGGAGCTGCTGGTCTGCGCCGTCTTCGCCGAAGCGCTGGCGGTCGAGCGAATCGGCATGGACGACAACTTCTTCGAACGCGGCGGCAATTCTCTGCTGGCCACGCGACTGGCGACCCAGCTGAGTATCGCACTCGCCGAACAGATCCCGGTGGTGTGGCTGTTCGCCGCGCCGACACCTGCGGACTTGATCACCCAACTGGAACTGCACCACTGCGGCCGCGGCCGCGTCGACGCGCAAGCCGCCTTCGATGTCCTACTGCCCTTGCGCCCCGGCGGATCTCGCGAACCAGTGTTCTGCATCCACCCCGTCGGCGGTGTCGCGTGGTCGTTCGCGGGCCTGGCCGCACATATTGATTCCGAACGCGGCATCTACGGCATCCAGTCGCCGGTGCTGAATTCGGTGGCGGCGCTGCCGGATTCCATCGAGAACTGGGCGGGACACTATGTCCGCGAAATCCGCGCGGTACAGCCCGAGGGCCCCTACCATCTGCTCGGCTGGTCACTCGGCGGTGTACTCGCACATGCCGTCGCGAACCAATTGCAGGACCAGGGCCAACATGTCGCGCTGCTGGCCATGATGGACAGCCCGCTGCACACAACGGTGGACGGTACGGCAAGCGTTCCGGTGGCGGATCTGCTCGGCGGCCTGCTCGGCGAACAAGCCGAGGATATCGACACCGAACTCGATCGCACCCAGCTCGCCCGCCGTATCGCAGAACTCCCGGAACCGTTCGCATCCTTCGGATTCGACCGGCTCGACCGTCTGCTGGACGCGGGCACGCACGCACTGGAGCTCATCACCCGCTACCGCCCACGGCCCTATAAAGGCAATCTCGTCTACTTCACCGCCGCACTCGACGACCCGACCGGGGCCACCGGCGCGGCCAGCTGGTCCGACGCAGTCGACGGCACCGTGCACAACCACGCCGTTCAGGCCACGCACTGGCGCATGACCTCCGAATCCGCCCTCGCCCGCATCGGCCACGTCCTGACCAATGTCATGGCGCACGCCGAGCGGGCCTGAATGCTCCCACCAGGAAGGCCGATCAATGACCAACCCCTTCGACGACGATGACGCCCAGTTCTACGTCCTGATCAATGCCGAGGGCCAGCACTCCCTGTGGCCGATCTTCGCCGCCGTCCCCGGCGGCTGGACGGTCGCCTACGGCGCGGCCGCGCGCCGGTCCTGCCTGCAATACGTCGAATCCCACTGGCTGGATATGCGTCCGAATTCGCTGATTACCGCGATGCAACCCGATGCCAACTGAATAGGTAGGGCGCGCCGGTTCGTACATCCCCCCTGCCGACCGGTGCGCCCTGCCCCCTCATGCCCGGGTGCGTGCAGTATCGACGACCATCCGGGCCTGCTCGCGCCAATCAGCGACGGCACGACCTCGGAAACCTGACAGCGCGGTATCGAATTGTTTGGCGCGCTTGGTGACAGTGAGGCCGACGTAGGTGTGGCCATTGGTGATCGCGCAGGTCGCCACCGCGCACGCCTCGTCCACCTCGCCCGAGGCGAGCAGGGCGGTGGCGTGTTCGAAGCGGACCAGCGCGGGTTCCATGGTCTCGCTGGGGTCGTAGAGTCCGATAGCTCGCTCGGATGCCAGGGCGGTCTGCTCGGCGCGGCCCAAGCGGGAGTAGCCGATGGCCTGATAGAAAGCGAGCTTCTCCGGGCGGAAGGAAAAGATGCCGATCGAGAGTTGTTCCGCGGGCATATTTTCCAGCGCCTGCTCCGATCTGGAGATGCAGCGGACGAAGCCGTCGAAATTGCCGAGGCTGGCGTGCGCGCGGGCCGCCATTCCCCACAGCCAGGCCGCCGCCGGACCGTGGCCCGGATTTTCTTCGAGACGCGGGCCGAGTAGGTTCAAAACTTCCTTTGGATTATCGCTATAGGTCGGTAAATACGCCAATCCTGCCAGTGCGATGTCCTCGGAATAGCGATCTCCGATGTCCTGGGCCGCATGAATTGCGGTGGTGTACCACAATCGGGCCTGACCGAAATGTCCCTCATTGAACAGAATTTCACCGACCACATTCGCCAGGCGCCCGGCGGTACGGACCAGTCGGATTTGATGATGGGTCGCCTGTCGCTCCGCGAGACAGCCGCGGACCGCCCGGAATTGGTCGAGCGTGCTATGCAGCAACTCGTGCGGCGGGACCTGCACCACGCGGGCGCCGAGCGCCTCGACGGATTGCTCGAGCAGGCCGAGCCGCCGTTCGCTCATCGAACCCGCATCCAGGGTGGCGAGCATCTTCTCCGGTTCGCTCGCGACCATCTCAGCCGCCTGACCGGCCACGCCAGCGCCGATGCAGGCCAATAACAATCGCCTTCTCACGTCGTCATCCTCGACTTCCTTGTCGAGCCCGATGTCCCTACCGAGCTGTATCCGATCGAGCGCCACGCTCGTATCTTCGGTATCGCGGGCCGCCGTCGGGCCCGCGATCGCCCGCTCGAATCGCGCGACGACAACCGAATCGGCCTCCGATAGCACTCGATCGAGCAAACGCCTGCTTGCGGCATGCATCCGGGTTGTCCGGCCGTTCTCCCACAAGATCACGGTGCGCGGGGTGACGCCCACCAGGCGCGCGAACTCATAGCGACTTCGCTTCATCGCCACGCGAAGAGCGAGTACGTCTTCGCCGGTCCAGTCGACCTCAACCATAGGTCCCGCTCCCTTGTACCAGGCTGATTCAATCGAAAATTACTCGCATTTATCGCATTCGGCTCTGTTATCCACCGAATCGCAACGTGCACGCTGAAGCGGTACCCGGCACCGGTTTTGTGCCCCAAACCCTTTCGGGGGTGCCGGCTCTGACGGAGCCCGACGCACGGTCCCGACGCTGTCGGCGATCCACAGCGTTGACGGCGGGTTCCGGTGGGGCCGCCGGTGCTGGGTGCACTTATCTCTTCGGTGGAGGTGAACAATGGACGTTTTGCATTCGGATATGCGGGAATTGTGGCTCGTGCAGAGCCGCGACTGCAATCAAGAGCCGGTGGGACTGACCTATGACCGAGCGCGCTTCATTCTGTCCGTGCACGCCGGGCACGGTGCCCACTGCCGACAGTATCTGGCCGCCTCCGCATACTGCTTCCGGTACGCCGCCGATAAGTAGCCACTACCTTGACGAGGGGCTTGGTGCGGCGCTCGGTTACGCAGCGCCGCAACGGGTTCGAGTGCTCAGTGCTGTGTCCGCTCGGCGAAAATGTTGCGTGCCACGGTGATTCCGTTGAGGGCGGCCGGGAAACCGGCATAACCCGCCATCTGCGTGATGATTTCGACGACCTCGGTCTCGGTACCGCCGACATTCAGCAGGCCGTGGATGTGCACGCCCAGTTGCGGCGCCGCGGTGCCGAGTGCGGTGCACATTGCGACAGTGACCATTTCACGGGTCTTCAGGTCCAGGCCGGGACGCGAGTAGATATCGCCGAAGCAGTACTCGATGATGTAGCGCCCCAGATCCGGTGCGATATCGCGCAGGGATGCGATGACCTGTTCGCCCGCGTGCCCGTCGATCTCGGCGAGTTTGGCGCTCCCGCGCTCGAACCGGTCACCCGTCGGTGCCGGCGCCGGGTCGGCCGGTGTGGGGAGATCGGTACGGGCGTCGAACACTTCGCGCGCCGCACCGAGCCCGTTCAGCGCGGCAGGGAATCCCGCATACACGCTGACATGGATCAGCGTCTCCACGATTTCCTCCCGCGTGCACCCCACATTCAGCGCCCCGTCGATGTGGAACCGCAACTGCGGGGCGGCATTTCCCATCGCAGCCAGCGCCGACACCGTCGCCAACTGCCGCTGCCGCAACGTCAGCCCCGGCCGCGACAGTATGTCGCCATACCCGAATTCGACGGTCAGCCGCCCCAGGTCCGGTGCGATATCCGCGAGACTGTCCAGCACCGCGGGCCGCTCCTGCCCACCGACCTGCCGAAGCAGTTCCAGTCCGCGCTCGAAACGATCATTGCTGCTAGAGGCCTGTGTGTTGGTCATGCCCGAACTCTAAAAGTTGGAGTGTGCTCCAACGCAAGCTTTGACCCGTAGCGACTGTGCTGTGCCTCGGGATCGTGACGCACCGCGGTGTGAAGCCCTAGCTCGGCAAGGCTGTCGCACAGCTGGCGACCTGCTCGCACAAGTCGCAACCTATGTGCGGTGTTCACTCGATGTGCGCGACCTCGATCGCCGCAGGCCAGTCCCGATCTGACGACGATACTCTCGCACGCGCTTGGTCTATGTGGAGAATCGTTAGAAACATCGTGCCCGCTCGTTGCGGCCGTCGTGAACGGGTGATCTTGGAATATATGGGCACGAAATTGGTGCACACCACATCGCCGAAACATCCACTTGAGTGAAGAATAGTCAGTAACATCTTGCGACATCGCAGGGCGCCTGTGCGCGGCTCACGTGGACGTGGCAGGCCGGATGGTCGGGAGATTCAGCATGCGGACCAAGCAGTCGCGACGAACATTCATGAAGAACGCCGCCATGGCCGGGGGTGTCGCCGCCGCCATGACATTGGCGCCTACCGGCGGTCGGGCCGGCGCCCAGCCGGGGCGATCAGTGGCGATCTTCGGTGCGGGTCCCGCAGGCCTGACCGCCGCACACGAACTCGCCGAACGCGGCTTCGCGGTCACGGTGTACGAAAAGCTCGGCACCTTCGGCGGCAAAACCCGCAGCATCTATGCCGACGACCTACCCGGCGAACACGGATTCCGCAGCTTCTTCGGCTTCTATCACAATCTGCCCGATACGCTGCGCCGAATCCCCTTTCCCGGCAACGCGAACGGCGTGTGGGACAACCTGGTCCGCCTCAATGCGGCAATGATCGCGGGCATGGACCGGCACAATCTCACCGTCCCGCTGCCGTTCCCGCTGCCGTTGTCCCAATTCCCCATGACCCCGAAGGGATTCATCGACTCCGTCGCGTCGGTCTTCGAATCGCTGTTCCGGCTGCCGCTGTCCGAGGCGGTCTTCGCCGCGGAGCGCATGGCCGTCTACGTCTCCAGTAGCACCGAGCGCAAGTTGGGGCAGTGGGAGCGGATGACCTGGACCGATTTCGCGCGCCTGGACAACTCGTCTCGGGAATACAACCGCTTCCTCGGCGACGGCTTCATCCGCGAGCTCGTCGCCACCAAATCCCGTAACTGCAGCGCACATTCGATCGGTCTGGTAGGCGAGGAGTACGTGTGGTCGCTGCTGAACCTCAATAACGACAGTGACGGCAAGGGCAATGACCGCGTGCTCAACGGGCCGACCAGCGAGGCGTGGATCAATCCGTGGATCGACTATCTGCGCTCGATCGGCGTGACTTTCGAACTGGGCCAGCGTCTTTCGGGCTTCGACAGCGATGGCGCACACCTCACCTCGGCCACTGTCACCGACCAGGGCGGCGCGCGTCACCGGGTGGAGGCCGACTACTACCTCTCCGCGATCCCGCTCGACAAGTTTCCCGACGTGCTCACCGACGGTATGGCGGCGGCCGATCCGAACCTCGAGCGCATCCGAAACCTGCAGGCCGCCTGGATGGTCGGTATCCAATTCTTCCTGCGCAAACGCGTGGACCTGGCCAATGGCCACGTCGGCTACAACGACGCGCCCTGGGGCCTGACCTCGATCAGCGAGGCCCAATTCTGGCGACGGCCGCTGACCACCTACGGTGACGGTGCGGTCCAGGACGTGCTGTCCGCCATCATCTCCGAATGGGAAGAGCCGGGCACCTTCAACCGCAAGACCGCCAAGCAGTGCACCCCCGAGGAGATCGCCCGCGAAACCTGGGCGCAGATCAAGGCACACGTCAACGACGACGGCGAGATCCAGCTCGCCGACGATATGCTGCACTCCTGGATGATCGACCCGGCCCTCACCGACGCGGGCACGCCCGAAATCGCCTACGACGACGCCATCTTCATCCAGAACCCGGGCTCGTGGTCCGACCGCCCCGACGCCGCTACCGCGATCGACAACCTCTTCCTCGCAGGCGACTGGATCAAGACCGGTATGAATGTCGCCTGTATGGAGGGCGCGAATGAAGGCGGCCGCCTTGCCGCCAACGCCGTCCTGCACGCCTCCGGCTCGTCGGCCGGGCTGGCCACCGTCACACCTCGCTACACCATGCCCCTCTGGGAGCCACTCAAACTAATCGACCGCGAACTCTACAAAGCGGGCCAGCCCAACATGTTCGACCTCATCGACCGTCGCTACCCGATCCGGTAGCCGACCTTCCATCCACAGCGGAACGTTCGTGTGCGTCGGCGCCCACCTTCTCGGCCACGCTCGCGACGCGCCAACCTCGGCCCACCAGAACAACACCCACTGCAGCGGCCGCGAATGATGTGCTGCACCACAGCGCCGTGGTGGTTGCGACCGTGATGATTCGCCGCCGGTGACGGTCGCTGTGGCGGCCTTTCGTAGGCTCGCGCCATGCGCGTACTTGTCACGGGAGCGGCGGGTTACCTCGGCAGAGCTGTCGTTTCGGCCTTGACCGAGGCCGGGCACGAGGCTGTCGGCATGGTGCGCGCGCAGCGACCGGACATCGTGCATGCCAGCGCGATTCGCATTGCCGACTTGCTCGACCCGATCGCACTTCGACGGGCTGTCGACGGCGTGGATGCGGTGTGTCATCTGGCCGGGCTGACCCGGGTGCGGGAGTCGATGACCGACCCCCTCCGGTACTTCGGAGTCAATACCGTCGGGGCCATCACCCTGCTCGATGCCATGGCGGCCGTCGAGGTGCCCCGGCTCGTATTCGCCTCGACCGGCGCGATCTACGGCGATGTGAGCGGCCGACCGATCACCGAGGATCTGTCCGATAGCCCGCCGCACCCCTACGCAAGCAGCAAGCTGGCGGCCGAATCAGCCGTCGAAGCGCACCATGGCGCCACTGTCGTTCTTCGGCTGACGAATGTGGCGGGCGGTCGCGATCCGGACCCCACCCGACTCATCCCGAGGGTGCTCGGCGCTGCGGCACGGAATGAACCGTTGGAGGTCAACGGTGACGGCACGACGGTCCGCGACTATGTGCACGTGGCCGATGCCGCGAATGCGTTCGTGGCCGGGCTCGAACACCTGCCACCGCCGGGCGCGACCGAGCGATATGTCATCGGTAGCGGTCGGGGCACGAGCGTCCGCCAGGTGGTTGCCGCTGTCGAAAATGTATCGGGACGACGTGTGGCGCTCACTCATCGCCCCGCGGTGCCGGAGCCGAGTTCGCTGGTCGCTGATCCAGCCAAGGCGCTGCACCAATTAGGTTGGGTACCAAAGCATTCCGATATCGCGGCGATCGTCGACCAGATGTGGCACGCCTACTCCGGCTAAGTCTTGTCTCGAAGTGGCGGGCGTCCGTCGAGCCGAGGCGAATGGTGGTACTGCTCGACTGTCCGCAACCGTGTTTCGACTCGGCTCGACGTCTCGGAGCACGTTCTTGCGGATGTGGCGCAGATCGGCCATCGGTTCGTTGGTGTCGCTGTGGTGGGTGGCCTGGATTGCCGCATTGCTCGTCATCGAACGCTCCTGCCATCAAACCGGCCCATAGTAGGCTGGCCATCGGTTATGTTACTGAAGATTCTCAACGATACGAGCAAAGTATAGCTGGTTGTACTGGGTTCTCTCTTGAGATTCATCGAACTAAGTGTTCGCAAGTTCTTCCGTATCCGAAGGAATTGTGCGTAACATACGCACTCATACCCGACCGATCGCAGCGTGATCGGCCGCACTCGCACCGCAGCGATGCCTCGCCCGGCGCGTGTCCGGCTGTGCCGCTCAGGCGGCGGGGGAAAGGACATAGGCGCATGCTCAAGAAGCTGGATCGAATATTCAGCTACGAGATGAAGGTCTCCGAATTCCTCGGCACCATCATCATTCTCGCCATTCCATACGGGCTCGTCGGACTCATCTGGACGCTGACCCACACCAGCCATTTGCACCGCATGCAAGGCATCGACGTGGTCATATCCTTCCTCGGCTCGATCGTGTGCTGGCCGGTGCTCACCTTCTCGAATGTGTGCATGACCTGATGATGATCTTGGTCTGGCTCATCGACATCTTGGTGATCGGCGTCAAGATCCTCGGGGGGCGCATGAAAGTCAATCCGGTGCTGCGGATCGGGCTCTGGCTCGCAGTGCTCAGCACCGCCGTCGCCGGTATCGCCGTGGTCGGGTATCTCCTCGTCCTGCTGCAGCATCAACTCAGCGAGTCGGCATGAGCACCCGGGCCACTGAAAGTTCCACTGAGCCAACAGATCTAGAGCGGGCCGTGGAGGACCTGAAGGGACTGTGGCAACGGCATCCACAGCGCTCGTTGGAAACCTTGGGTCGCCAGGTTCGGCTCATGCGCGATGCTTTCGTCGAGATGCTGCGCGCGATGTTTGTGCGCCGCTTCCCATTCCACGAGTTCATCAAGCAGTGCGCTTTCATGGCAAGCGTTTCCGCGGCGCCGACGGTATTCGTCGCGATTCCGGTGGCGGTTGTCGTCTCGATCCAGGTCGGTGCGCTGGTGAATCAGGTTGGCGCGACGAGCTTTATCGGCGCGGTCAGTGGTTTGGGCATCATCCGCCAGGGTGCGCCACTTGTCACTTCGCTGATGATCGCGGGTGCGGTCGGTTCGGCCATCTGCGCCGATCTCGGCTCTCGCACCATTCGCGAGGAGATCGACGCGATGATGGTGATGGGTGTCGATCCGGTGCGCCGACTGGTCGCGCCGCGACTGCTGGCCGCGATTCTGGTCAGCATCCTGCTGTGCGGATTCGTGGTCTTCGTCGGCTTCGCCACCGGCTATATGTTCAACGTGTACGCCCAGGGCGGTACGGCGGGTTCGTTCATCAGTACCTTCGCCTCCTTCGCGGTGGCGAACGACCTGGTAATCGCCCTGGTCAAGGCCGCCATCTTCGGTGCGCTCACCGCGATCATCGCCTGCGATATCGGACTGCACACCAAGGGTGGTCCGGGTGGGGTCGCCAACTCTGTGAACGCGGCGGTGGTCAATTCGGCGCTGATGCTGTTCGCGACGAACATCATCATCACCCAGATCTACAACACGCTCTTCCCGGCGAAGGTGATCTGAGATGGGCACCCGATACACCCCGCCCGCGCTGCAGCCGTTTCGCGCGGTGGGAGCGGTGGCCGGCGTGCCGCTGCAGGCCAACCGGAGACTCGGCCACCAGGCGATCACCTTCGGCCAGGCGGTGGCGGCAATTCCGTTCGTGCTCAGGCACTATCGCAAGGAAGTGCTGCGGCTGACCGCCGATGTGGGCTGGGGCAATGGTTCGCTCATTGTCGGCGGCGGCACGGTCGGTGTGGTCATCATCCTGTGCGGATTCGGCGGGATCACTGTCGGCATGGAGTCCTACACCGCGCTGAATTTGCTGACTATGAATCCGCTGACCGGCGCGATCTCCGGTTTCGCGACGACGCGCGAAATCGGCCCGATCCTTGCGACGTTGGCCTTCGCCATCCAGGCGGGCTGCCGATTCACCGCGCAGCTGGGGGCGATGCGGATAGCAGAGGAGATCGACGCGCTGGAATCCATTGCCATCCGGCCACTTCCATATCTGGTCACCACGCGGATGATTGCCGCAACGCTGACCATCGTCCCGCTCTACAGCGTCGGCCTCGCCGTCGCGTACCTGATGACGAAGCTGGCCGTGCTATTCCTCGGCGGCACCTCCGCTGGCACCTACGACCACTACTTCTTCCAGTTCCTCAACGGTATCGATGTCTTGTTCTCGATCGTCAAAGTCGTGGTGTTCGTACTCATTTCGACTTTCATCCAGTGCTACTACGGCTATATCGCCACCGGTGGTCCGGAAGGCGTCGGCCACGCGGCCGGCCGCGCGATCAAGATGGTGATCGTCGTCATGGTGTTCGTGAATCTGTTTCTGACCCTTGCGATCTGGGGTATCGACCCCGGATTCCGGATTTCGGGGTAGGTGGCGATGCTGCTCGATCCAAGTGGACGTGGACCCACCGCACGTCAACTCACGCTCGCCGGAATCGCCATGACCATGGCGGCCGCATTACTGCTGTACCTGCTCGGACTGCGCTATACCGGCTATTTTCAGGACAAGGTCTCGGTCGTCGCCGTGCTCACCAGCACCGGCGATGGGCTGCCGACTCATGCCGATGTGAAGTTCCGCGGCATGGTCGTCGGTACGGTTGCCGGGGTCGATGTAGTCGCCAAGGGGAAACGTCAGGATGCCGCACTAGATCTGAAACCGGCTGTGGCTGGCCTGATTCCGGCGAATGTCACGGCGCGGGTGATCCCCGACAATATCTTCGGCGTCACCGCCATCGAACTCGTCGACAACGGGCACGCCACCGAAACCCTGCGCGCGGGCGCCCGAATTCCCGAGGACACCAGCGAAGGCACTACGCAGTTGCAGACCACGCTCAGTGTGCTGCGCGATGTGCTCGACCATATTCAGCCGGAGAAGCTGGGCCGCGTGCTCGCAACACTCGCCGATGCCCTCGATCCCGCCGCACGGGTGCCGGGTTCCACCATCGAACGCCTCGATACCTGGCTCACCCAGGTGCACGCGATTCCCGGTATCGGCGATCTGCTCGGCAACCTCGGCCGGGCCGTGACGGCGCTGAGCGTTTCGGCGCCAGAGCTGGTCGGTGTGCTGTCGGATTCGGTGACCACCGCACGCACGCTCACCGAGCGGCGCGACAATCTGGTCGCACTGCTGACCAATGCCAGCGGCGCGGTCGACTCGGTCAATTCACTATTCGCGCGGAATCCGGACGCCGGGAAGGACTTGGTCGTCGGGTTGGACGGCCTGTTCGGCGGTCTGGCCAGGGATCCGCAGGCCATCCCGGATACCGCCGCCAACTTCAATGCCGCGCTGCAGCGAGTGCGCACGACCTTCGGATTCGGACCGAGCCGACAGATGGTGTGGAAGATGGATGTCAGCTTCACTCCGTTCCAGCAGTACACGGCCAAGGACTGTCCGCATTACGGCACAATGGCCGGTCCGCGGTGCGGGGGCGGTACGGTGCCGGATGTCGCACCACCGCAGGAGTTTCCGCCGCAGCTGATGCCGCAGCGGTTGGCAGCCGCGGGGCCAGCGCCAGCGCCTGCGGCTCCGGCGCAGGGGTTACCGAGCGTTCCGGGACTGCCGAGCGTTCCGGGGCTGCCGAGCGTTCCGGGACTGCCGAGCGTTCCGGGGCTGCCGAGCGTTCCGGGCATCACCGCGCCAGCCGCTGCGACGGATCAATCTACCCAGCCGCATTCGGATCTGCGCGGACTCGATGCCGCCGCCGCGATCGTCGGCGGTCGGCCGACCACGGCGCAGTACCTGCTTTTGGCTCCGGTACTGGCCGGTGGTTCGGTGACCGTCTACGACACCGCACCGAACGAAGGGCGGTGAGTACATGAAGTCAGGGAAGGCACTGGTCGGATTCAGTCTGTTCGCCGTGGTCGCGGTGCTGTTGACCTACACGATCTGGTCGACGCTGCAACGTTCGGTAACCGGCGATACCGATTCGTACTCGGCCACCTTCACCGATGTGCTGGGCCTTCGTATCGGCGATGACATCCGGATGGCGGGTGTAAGGGTCGGGCGCGTCGACGCCATAGATTTCGACGGCGACTACAAGGCGCGCGTGGACTTCCGAATCCAGCACAATCAGCGACTGACCACGACGACGAAAGCCCTTGTGCGCTACCATAATCTGATCGGCCAGCGCTATATCGCCCTGGTTCCCGGCAAGGACGAGGGCGCGTGGCTGACTGCCGGATCCGCGATTCCCTTGGAGCGCACCGAACCGTCGTTCGATGTGTCATCGCTGCTGTCGGGTTTCGAACCACTGTTCAGTGTGCTGCAACCGGATCAGGTCAATTCGCTGTCGGAGACCCTGATCCAGGCCTTGCAAGGCAACAATGTCTCGCTGAGTGCCCTGATCACCCAAGCCGCCGAACTCGCCGGCACCTTCGGTCAGCGCGACAGGATTCTCGGCGATGTCATCGGCAATCTCAGCAGTGTGATCGCGGGCCTGGCTCATCGCAGCGGCGAATTGGAAACCCTTATCACGCAGGCGCGTTCGCTGGTGGAATCGCTCTACGCACAGGGTGAATCGCTGAAGTCGTCGGTCGATACGGTGGCGAGATCCACCGATTCGCTGGCGGCTCTGATCAATCAGGTGAAACCGAATCTGGCTCGGGCGCAGAACGATGCGTCCAGCGGTGTCGCGCTGCTGATCCTCAACGGCGCGTCCTTGGATCAGGCGGCGGTCGAGCTGCCGACCGTCCTCAATGGTCTCGCCCGATTCACCAGTTACGGCGCGTATGCCAATGCCTATATCTGCTCGCTGGACGTCTCGCTATGGGGCGTGCTGCTGCCACCCGGGCTGTTCTCACAGGTGGGCGGCAATTCTCATTCGGAGGTCTGCCGATGACGGCATTGATGCGCCCGGTGCGCAATCGCCTGTTGTGGCTGGGACTGCTCGCGGCCGGTTCGGTCGTTGTGCTGCTGGTCGGCTCGAGTGCGTTATCGCAGGCGCATTTGGGCGAAAAGACAATTCACGCGGAATTCGCGCAGGCAGCGGGTCTGCGATCGGGAGCATCGGTGGATGTCTCCGGCATCGAGGTCGGCTCCGTTGGTGCCGTACGACTCGACAGTGCGAAGGTCGTCGTGGATCTGAAGGTGCGCAAGGATCTTCGACTCGGCCCGGATGCCTCGGCCGCCATCAAGATGACGACAATTCTCGGCAAGCTGCACATCGAGTTGCTGCCCGGAAATGGAAAAGGACTGCCGGACAATCGAATTCCGCTGAAGCAGACTTCGGTGCCCTACAACCTCGGCAAGGTCATCCGGGATCCGAACTACAAATCGTCCTTCGAGCGTATCGAACGCCTGGATCCGGCGAAGCTGCGGCAGTCACTGGATGTGCTCAGCCAGCAGATGGGTGACTCCCCGCAGCTCACCGTCGAGGCGCTGAACAGCATCGGCGCGCTGGCCAAGGTGATCAATGATCGCCGCGACGAGGTGGACACCCTGCTGAAGAGCATGGATCAAGTGGCCCAGCTGGCCTCCGACAACCGCAATAGCGTGCTGCTGCTGCTCACCCGAGGCGAGGCCATCGGCAATGCTGTCGCACTGCGGCAGAATCTGCTCGAGCAATTGCTCGACAATGTCGCGAGCCTGTCGCGGCTGCTGCAGGAGATGGGCCTGGAGAACCAGGATCAACTCGGTCCGCTCATCCACAATCTGAACACCATGTCCGAGGGGCTGGAAAAGAACCGGGACAACCTCGATTCGCTCTACGAGATCATGCCGGTCGCATTGCGGCAGTTCAACAATGCCCTCGGCAATGGCCCCTACGGCGATGTGTGGGCGCCATGGGTATTCCCGGACAACTGGCTCTGCTTCGCCCAAGCCGTACAGGGGTGCAATTGATGAAGATGGGTACTTTGCTGAAATCGGCGGTGCTCGGCCTGGCAGTGATGGTGGCGACCGGTTGTTCGCTGCTGCCCGACAGCCTCACCGCACTGCCCGATCAGTACCTCGGCGAACACCTGCAGATCAGTGCCGATTTCGAGAATGTCGCCGGCCTGTACCCGGGCAATGACGTTGCGGTGCTCGGTGTTCCGGTCGGCCGGGTCGATACCGTGATCCCCAAGGGCAGCTATGTCGAAGTCACCATGTCCATCGGTAAGGGCGTGCGCATTCCGGCCGACGCCATGGCGGCGCTGATCTCACCGCAGCTGATCACCAATCGGCATGTGGAACTCGCCCCAGCCTATGAAGGCAATGGTCCGGTGCTGACCGACGGCCAGCACATTCCGCTCGCCCGGACCCGCACCCCGGTCGAACTCGACCGCATCCTGGAAACCTTCGATCAACTCGGCGCGGCCTTGAAGGGCGACAACGAAACCGGACCGATGGCCAGCCGGGTGCTGTTCCCGCTGCTCAATGGCAATGGCGACAAGCTGCGCGAAACGTTGGACGATCTGTCGTCGGCATTCGAGGTCACCCTCGCCAATGGCGACCAGATCTCCAATACCATCGTCAAACTCAATGAGATCACCGAGATAATTGCCCAGAACGACCAGACGGTGCGGGATTTCAGCGGTCGGCTCACCGAACTCGTGCAACTTATGGGGAAGCAGGCGCCGGGTTTGCAGGCGGTGATCACTCAGCTCAACGACTTCGTCACCAATACCTCGACCGTGGTCGGCCAGAACCGCGAACAACTGCTCGGTGCGCTCACCCGATTCACGACATTGACCGCCCAGATGCGGGCCAATGCCCGCGGGCTCACCGAAATCACCGATGTGACGCCGCTGTTCTTCCAGAACTTCTCGAACGCCGTGAGCCGTGAGAACAGGGCGCTGCGCCTGCACGGTCTGCTGGACAAGGCGGTGCTGGACGGTGAAGCGCTTTCGTTGTTCTGTGAGCGCATCCAGCTACGCCTCGACGGCTGCCGCACCGGGAAGATCCAGGACTTCGGCCCTGACTTCGGGTTGACCGCCGCGCTGCTCGGAATCACCAAATGAGGCCGGCACGTGCGGTTTTCGCCGCGGCGATTGTTGTTCTCGCCGCTGCGGGATGTGCCGTGACGGTCGATAATGTGCCGCTGCCCAAGCCGGGGATCGGTGGGCCGGGTTATGAGCTGCACGCCGTCTTCGAGGACGCACTCAACCTGCCCGCGAATGCACACGTGAAGATCGGCGGCACCGAAATCGGCATGGTCGCCAAGATCAGCACCACGAACTTTCTCGCCGATGTGGAATTGCGGATCCGGCAGGATATTCAGTTGCCCCGCGGCACCACCGCCGAACTGCGCCAGGCCACCCCGCTCGGTGACATGTTCGTCGCCATGACCCTGCCCGCCGAGCAGGAAAGCGCCGAGATGCTGCGTCCCGGCGACACCATCGCACCCGACCACACCGGCACCGGTGCGTCGGTCGAACAGTTGATGATGTCGATCTCCATGCTGCTCAACGGCGGTGGACTCAATCAGGTTGCTCGGATAGCCACCGAGATGAATTCGATGTTCGCTGGTCGGGCACCGCAGCTCGCACATCTGATCACCGAAATGACCGATGTACTCGCGGCACTCAACGCACGCACCGCCGATGTCGACAGCGTGCTGTCCGGGCTGAATGTGCTCACCGGCGAATTAGCCAGGCGCAAGGTGGAATTGGGTGCCGCTGCGGATACCTTTCCGCCGCTGATCGGATTGGTCGCCGAAAACAACAGAAGTATCGCCGAACTCGTCGCCAAGGTCTCGGTCACCATGTCCGCGCTCGGTGATTTCACCGACACCACCGGCCCGGAGTTCCTGAGCCTGTTCGACAGCATCCAGCGGCTGATGTCCGGCTTCACCCAGATGGGCGACAATCTGGCGGGCACGCTCGACGGTCTGCACGCCATCTATCCCGATGTCATGGCCAGCTACGACGGACCGGTGCTTGCGGTCGCCGCCACGGTCTCCTATCTCGATATCGGTGCCATCACCGACCCGAAGGGCAGCCGCTGGCCGGAAATCGGCGATGTACCGGCGTTTGTCGGCAGTCTGGCCGAGGTGATCCAGAAGGTCATCGGTCGGTTGCAGGGCGGTGCACGATGAATATTCCACTGTGGCACCGGCTGGTTCGGCATCGGATCGCGGTGGCCAATATCGGGCTGATCGTCGTGCTGATTCTCGGCATGTCCTATCTCGGTGCGGCCGTACTGCGGATCAACCCGCTGCCGAGCACCTACCGGGTCCGGGTCGAGCTGAAGGGTTCCGGTGGACTCGCGGCGAACAATGACGTCACTTTCCGAGGCAGTCGGGTCGGCAAGGTAGTCGACGTTCGGGTATCCGGTGACGGTGTGGCCGCCATCGCCGAAATCAACGACACCGCACGGATTCCGGTGGGCGGCACCGTCGCTGTCGGCAGACTCTCGGCGGCCGGCGAGCAGTACCTCGACTTCCGACCCGACTCCGATAGCGGTCCGTATCTGTCCGACGGTTCGATCGTCGACCGGTCGGCGACGAGCACACCGGTGACGGTGCAAGCGGTGCTCACGAATATGAGTGGGCTGATCGGCGGAATGAATCCGACGCGACTCAATGTGATCATCGATGAACTCGACAAGGCGCTGGCCGGTGGTCCGGATCGGTTGCGCAATATGGTCGCCGGAATCAGCCGGGCAATGTCGGGCCTGACCGATCTGCTGCCGCAGACCCAGCGGCTGATCCAGAACCTTCAGGTGATCGCCGAAACCACCACCCACGCCCAACCGGATCTGACCACGCTCACCACCGGCTCGAGCGCACTGTTCCAGCAGCTGACCGTGGCCGATCAGGAAGTGCGCGAATTCCTCGAACTCGGGCCGGACCAATTGGCCACCCTCGGCGGCATCGTGCACGACACGCAGGACCCGATGACCAATCTGATCACCAACTTCGTCGCCATCACCAAGGCGGCCAAGCTGCGTCAACCGGCCATCGAAGCGCTGTTCCCGGCATTGCGCGAGGGTTCGCAGGCCATCGGAATTCCGGCGCACGACAACGCCTTCAACACAATGGTCGATCCGTGGCCGCGGCCGACCTGTGATTACGACACGATCCCCGTGGTGCCGACCGACAAGACCGTCGATACCAGGGTGCGGCTCTACAACTACTGCGTCACCACCAATCCCGCACTGCAGGTACGCGGTTCGGCGAATGCGCCGCGCCCGAATGTGCCGGACAACGGTTCCGGTCCGCCACCCGGCGTCACCGGCAATGAACTCTCCCGACCCGCACCTGGCAGATAGGAACGAGAAGCTATGAGCGAGCCAACGATCGATACAGCCGATAACGAAATCGAGAATGCGCAGGCCGAGGTGCCGGAGGCTACCGTCTCGCTCGGCAAGGATATCGACGCGGATGCGGCGTCGAATGTTGACGCCACGCCAGATGTGGGTTCGAAAGTGCCTGCAGCCAAACGGTTCGGATTTCTCCGCACGCCCAACAATCGCACCGCGATCGGCTACCGCGCTGCCGCCGCACTACTGCTCGTCGCCGCAGTAGCCTCCACGGTGTTCTACTACCTCCAGAACAAGGACAACAGGGCCATTGTCACCGCCCGCGAGGACGCCCGCCTCGCTGCCTGCCAATACGCCCCTGTACTCGCCGACTACGACGCCAAGAATCTCGACAAATACTTCGCCGCAGTGCTCGACGGCGCCACCGGTGACTGGAAGAAGCAATTCGACAGCACCAGCAAAGAATTGCGTGATGTGCTCACCCAGGGCGAGGTGATCTCGAAGGTCAACGACGTCCAGTGCGCAATCAAATCCGGCGACACGAATTCCGCCGAGGCGATCGTGGTAATCGGCCAAACCATCACCAGCATGGGCACCCAGGGCAAGCCGGCCCCCGGTCAACTGTCCATGGTAATGCGCCTGGAAAAGGTGGACGGGCGCTGGCTGGTCAACAAGGTGAACTCACCCCTTGCCACGCCGCCACGCTCCTAACCCGGGTATGGCGGGAGGCCCGACGCCGAAACCATACCGATCGTTCAGTACCTGGTCGATCCGGCGACTGCGCGCCCCACCTGGGCAAATCAGACCGACCTGGACAGCCGGGGCGGTCGAGGTTGTCGATACCATGGCGGCATGAGTGTCGACAATCGCCGTACGGCGCGCAAGGCGGTCAGCGGCGACTCGGCACCGCGGGAGATTCGGCGTAGGCCGAAGAATCGGCGGGCCCAGATCGCGGCGGCGTCGGCGGCCGCGTTCGGCGCGCTGGGCTATCACGGTGTGAGCATGGAGGACATCGCGTCCGGGCTCGGGATCAGTTCGGCGGCGCTGTATCGGCACTATCCGAGCAAGTACGCGCTGTTCCGGGAGGAGTTACTGCGGGTGGGCCGGGCCATGACGGAGTCGGTCGAGCTGCCGGAGGCGGCGGGCCGGGGGATGGCAGCCGACGGAGTCGGCGGGGTGGGTGAACGCTGGACGTCGGAGCGACGGCTGCGTCAGGTCCTCGACGCCCTGATCGCGGTCACGATCGAGAATCGGCCGACGGTCACCCTGGTGCGGTGGGAGGGTCGCTATCTCGAGCCGGAGGATCTGACGGTCCTCACCGACCAGCAGCTCGCCGTCGTCGGCGCGATCGGTGTGCAATTGGCCGCATTGCGACCGGAGCTCGCCGAGGACGAGCTGCGGGTGCTGCGCGCCGCCCTGCTCAGCGTGATCACCAGCATCGCCGATCACCATGCCAGTCTGCCCGCTAAATCCCTTGCCCGACTGCTGAATTCGGCCTGCTGGTCGATTGTGCCCGCCGAGCTGCCAGCGCTGGAAGCCGATGCCGAACTGCCGGTGGCAGCGGAGATTCCGGATTCGTTCAAACATGAGCTGTTGCTGCGCAAGGCCGTCGAACTTTTCCATGATCGCGGCTACCCGAATGTCAGCGTCGAGGAAATCGCCACTGCCGCAGGACTTTCCGCCGCTTCGGCGGTGTATCGGTTCTATCGCGGAAAGAGTGATCTGCTCGCGGCCGCGTTCCGACGTGCCGCCGACCGGGTTTCCGGTGCGATCGGCCCGGCGGTAGCGGCGGCGGCCGACGCCGAAGAGGCGCTGACCACATTGATCGAACAGTACGTCGAGGGCTCGTTCTCCGAGCGCGCGTTGACCTTCGTGTATTACACAGAGTTCCAGCATGTTCCGAGCGATGAGCGCACGGTGCTGCGGAATATCCAGCGGCTCAGCGTCGAAGAGTGGGCGCGGCTGCTGCGTGATGTCCGACCGGAGCTTTCACCCGCCGAGGCCCGCTTCCTGATCCACGCCGCCTTCGCGTTGGTGGTCGATTTGGGGCGCAACTTCAGTGCCGAACCGATCGCTTCCCCGGCCCGGGTTCGATTGCTCATGCAGATGGTTCTGTTCGGCCGCCCGGCCCGCTCGTAGTCCGCGCCCCGCGTCAGCTCGATATGCTGCCCGCCGCTTTTGCCGAGTATGTTAGTGAGTATTCTACGCGCGTTTAGCGGAGTGACGCCATGTAAGAGCATATTTTTGTGATCCTCTATTCAATACGATTTCAGCACTGGGAAGAGACGCCGAGCAAGCGTCCGGTTGGGCTAACATCGCGGGATGGATGCCGAGGATCGTCGCGCGCCGGAGGACGCGACCGCAGGCCGCGCCGCGCAATCGCGGGAGGTGCGCCGCCGCCCGCGCAACCGACGGGCGCAGATCGCCGCCGCCTCTGCCGAGGCCTTCGGCGCATTCGGCTACCACGGCGTGAGCATGGAGGATATCGCCTCGCGCCTCGATATCAGCTCTACCGCACTGTATCGGCACTATCCGAGCAAATACGCCCTGTTCCGCGAGGAGGCGCTGCGGCTGGCCGGGCTGAGCACCGAGGCCGTGCGCCTGCCCGAACAACTGCGTGACCGGCCGGCCGCCGAACGCCTCGACCACATCCTCGATGCCCTGATCGCGGCCTCCATCGCGAATCGCCGCAGCGCCGCACTGCTGCGCTGGCAGAACCGGTATCTGGAGGATCCCGATCGCCAGACCCTCATCGATCACCTGATCACCACCGATGCAGTGGCCCGCGAACTGCTGGCCGAGACCCGACCCGAACTGCCCGACCGTGATCGGGCGGTGCTCTCGGCCGCCGCGATGAGCGTGATCGGCAGCATCTCCGATCACCATGTCGCAGTGCCGGTGCGCGCGCTGGCGGCACTGCTGCGCTCGGCCTGTCATGCGGTGACCGCTTGTGATCTGCCCACACCCGGCGATGACACCGAATCCCTTGGCGTGAAGGAGGTTCCGTTCACCTTCAAACACGAGCTGTTGTTGGTGCGGGCCATCGAGCTCTTTCATGAGCACGGGTATCCCAATGTGAGCGTGGAGGATATCGCCAATGCCGCGGGCATGCCCGCCTCGTCAGCGGTGTACCGCTTCTACCGCAGCAAGGGCGATCTGCTCGCAGCCGCGTTTCGCCGTGCGGCGGACCGGGTTTCGGCGGCCATCGGACCTGCCATCGCCGCATCGGATACCCCGGAACAGGCACTGAGCACTCTGATCGAGCTGTACGTGCAGGGCTCGTTCGCCGAGCGCGAGCTGACCTTCGTGTACTACGCGGAGATCAGCAATGTGCCGCCGGAGGTTCGCACCGTACTGCGAAATATCCAGCGGCTCAACGTAGAAGAGTGGGCCAAGCTGCTCATCGGAGTCCGGCCGGAGCTATCCGCGGCCGAGGCGCGTGTGCTGGTGCACGCCGCACTGGCACTGGTGGTCGACCTCGGGCAGTGGCTCGGACCGGAAAACCCGCTGTGCTCGCAGCAGCGAGTTGCGCACCTCATGCGGGTCATCCTCTTCGGCCGCTAGGTTTGCGACAACGCGTCCACGACCGGGCGTTGCGATCGTCCGCCGGTTCAGTTCTCGGCAGTAGGACGACGGGCTAATACGGGGAGACCGTCATGGAGGTAGGCGATGCGGTTGCTGTCCGTAGCTTTTAAGGCAGCGCTGAACGACAATGCCCCTGATTGCTCGAAAGCAACCGGGGGCTGTGGTCTATGTCGGACTTGTCAGAGTCCGAGAGTCGCGAGCATCCAGTCGGTTGCCGCTTCGCGGTCGTTCCCGGGAATAGCGCGGGTGGCGTAGTGCGGCTTGCTGACCCAACGGCGAGAACCCGGGCCGGTCATCGGTCGCACGACCCAGCGGCCGAACTCTCGGCGAACGCCTTGGTACCCGCCGCCCGCGTCCTGCGGATGTAGCTTCCGCCGACGCGGCAATTCCAGCGACAGCGCACGCACCAAACCGGCTACCCGCTCGCGCGTGCTGACTGGGCCGATGTACTCGGCGTAACGGCGTCCATTCGGCAGATCCATGTCATCCCCTTCTATCCGCATTCGGCCGCTGTGACGACCCGTGAATCGGAGACGGTTTCGATTGGCCCGTATTGTTTGCCCTGGATGGTACCGCTCACCGACGAGACGATCCGCCAGTATCCGGCCGAACAAGGCGCGCTGGCCGTGTAGGTCTGGCGGGTCCACGGTACAAGGCTGGTTCGGATGTGCTCACCCACGGAATCCCAGCCACCAGACGAATTGCGGCGCTGCAAGCTCAGGTAGTAGTTATGCGTAAGACCAGGATCGCCATCGGCAGGGAGATCGCATTTTGCCCAGCCGTAGCCTTCGATCTTGGGCGGCAAAACCGTCGGTGTGGTCCAAGGGCTGAAGCCGTTGTCACATATGGTCTTCTTCGCCTCTGTGACCCATGGTTGGCTCGGATCGGCGCTCGCGACGTCGCCGGAAATCAGCGTCGCACCGAGCAATGCGGCGATGACGCTTAGTCGAGAAATGTTGTACTGCAAGGACTTTCCCCTATCGCGCAAACTTCTCTATCGATAACGCTGGTCGGCTGGATCGTGATTGCATCGGCTTTGTCTAGGTCGGTGTCCGGGTCCGATATCCAGCCGTCCTCAACCCCGCTCAGCGAGCCGTCCGCAGCCTGGTAGATCGGGTCGCTATCGATCGGAGCAATGGCGAGCTTCTGAATAGTCTCTTCATGGAACTGCGCGAACAACGCCCGTACCGAAGGAGCTATCTCCCGTGAACGAGACGGAACGAGACGGAACGAGATCGGACGGCATTTTCACGCCCCCAATGGATTTGGAAGACCCCTTGTACTGAGCAGCACGGCCCAGTAGTCATCGCGCAGGATGTTCCACAGGTCTTCGTGCTCTGGAAGCATCTCCCGGGCATCGGCCAAATCCGGATACCCGTCGAACATGATCGTTCCGGGTTGCGCTCCGTAGAGCGGTGTCTTAGACGGCACTCGGTAAGCGGTGAAATGCTCAGTAGGAAACTGCACACGCAGGACACGCGGCATACGCGCTACCAACTGCCACACCGCGACCTTGTGACCGTCCTCGGTTTGCGCGGTCCGCAACTCAACTCGACGCATCACGCCTCCCTGTTGGTGCGCCCGGTGCCGGGGACTCCGAACCCCGGCACCGGGACGATTCATCAGGGTCGGTCTGGTAACTCCACTGATTGACCGCAACGACGAACAGTTCGATCACTTCGGCGGGAGGCGGTTGCCACCAGCCTTGACGCTCGGGCCGTGGTAGGCCGACGAACGGGTTTCGCTGCGGCAGAACACAATCAGGCTGTGACCGTCGTTTGTTCAACACGGGTGCTCTCCTCCGCTCGGCCGCATCCTTGGTAGGCACCCCGTGACCGGCTGGCGTCACATGTCACGGGGCCGACTCCGACGCTACGAACGACTGACCGGCGGACACCAGAATTGTGCCAATACTTGCCAATGTCTGTGCGATTTGGGTGCATGCTGTCATGGGAGAAGGGAACATGGTCGAATGTGCTGCAAAGAGCAGCACACTTATAGACAGGAGTTGCGGCCATGCGCTTGCGTTACCTCGGCAAGGGTGGATCGAATCATGACGGCTGTCCGACGCTGTTCGCCACCGACGAAGGCTCGTACGTCGTCCTCGGATGGCGGACCGATCAGGCGGAAACTGTGGAGATCCCGCACCTTTTGGTCGGGTTCGCTGAACCTCGCACATACATCGGGGCACCGATGAGGGATACCGGACGCGGCACCTTCACTCTGTCCGGCCGACTGGTCACCGACCAGGAGACGCTGGATCAGATGACCATGGAAGACTACGAAACAGCTATCGAGGTTCCGAAGGCAGAAAGGATCTATTTTGGAATTCCGGCCGACTCGTGAAATTCTGACGGAATCCAGACACGAAGCATTCCATTTGGAGGTCCGGGACTCGTACGGAGTGCCATCGGAAGACGAGCCTTTCCAAAAGTTCTTGACCAATGAGCCATTCGATTATCGGAAATGGTACGAGGGCTGGTCTAATTTCGTTCAGGAACTTGTGACACGCGGGGTATCGTTCAAACGGGTTCGCGTAGTCACTGTTCCGCACAGCGACTACCAGCGCTGGTCGCTCACGATGGCAGCGTTCAACGTGGAAGCTGGCGAGGAGATTCGTTATCTTCCCCGTCATCTTGCCGGGGAAGTACCAAAAGATGATTGGTGGTTGGTCGACTACCAAACTGTGGCATTCAACCTTTCCGATATGGACGGCCGCGCGGTTGGCGGGTCGGCGGTAACCGACGATCCGGCGATTGTCTCGTACTGTCGGGGTGTCCGGGATCGACTCTGGAATTCGGCGACGCCGTACGACGAGTATGCGCGGGTGATTTCTATCCAGTGACCAGCTCAGTTCAGGAAGCGCGGGAAGCTCTCGGTAAACGTCTACGGGAAATTCGGCGACGCGCCGGAATGTCCGGCCGGGAGCTCGCCCGCCTCGAGGGCTGGCACGAGTCGAAGGTCAGCAAGTACGAGTACGCGCGACTGCATGTGTCAGATATCGTCGTCCGCGCTTACTGCCGTCACTGTGACGCCAGTGATCAGCTCGAAGACCTCCTGGCCACGCTGCATAACATCGACAGTGCATATGGTGAGTGGCGTCAACTGCTCGGTACAGGCATGAAGCGTCGGCAGCAGCAGACGATGAAGGTCGAATCACAAGCTACGTTCATTCGGAACTGGGAGTCAGCCGTAGTGTCGGGCCTACTCCAAACGGCCGATTACGCAACAGCGATCATGAGAAACGTCATAGCGTTCTATCAGATTCCCGACGATTTGGACGAAGCCGTTTCAAAGCGAATGGAGCGGCAACGTGTCCTTTATCAAAAGGGTAAACGATTCCATATACTGATGGCTGAACAGTCGCTATATACCACCTTCGGGAACGATCAGGTGATGATTGGCCAGCTCGACCGTTTATATTCGGTAATCGGTATGCCTCGAGTGACTCTGGGAATTGTTCCAAACACTGCCGAAGGCTTGGTTGTGGTGGATAACTTCTTTATGTTCGACAACCGAATGGTAAAGGTTGAAGGCCATACGGCAGGCATCACCATTACCCAGCCACGGGATATTTCTCTCTATGGTCGGGCGTTCGATATTCTCGCTAGGCAATCCGCAACGGGTGAAGCGGCGCGGACACTCATTCGGAAGGCTATCGAAACCCGGTCTGGATAGCCCTCTCCCCAGCCGTATCCGGGTCGGATATTCGACAGCGCAGCCACGGTCAGTTTGCCGGTTCAGTTCCGGGCCGGGCGGACGGCGGCGTACCAGTCGAGCAGGTCCGGATTGTCGACCGCGCTGCGTTCAACGACGCGCGTCGGGTCCGCGCCTTGGAAGAGCTTTTTGATGGGGACCTCGAGTTTCTTACCGGTGCGGGTGTGCGGAATGCCGGGGGCGACGATGATTTCGTCCGGGACGTGGCGAGGGGAGACCTCGGTGCGGATGGTGGTGTTGATGCGGGTTTTCAGGTCGTCGGTGAGGGCGGTGCCCGGGGTGAGGGTGACGAATAGGGGCATCCAGTAGCCGCCGTCGGGTTGTTCGGCGCCGATGACGAGGGCCTCGGTGATTTCGGGGAGGCGCTCGACGGATTGGTAGATATCGGCGCTACCCATGCGGATGCCGTGGCGGTTGAGGGTGGAATCGGAGCGGCCGTGCACCACGATGCTGCCCCGTTCGGTGATGGTGATCCAGTCGCCGTGTCGCCAGATGCCGGGGAACATGTCGAAATACGCGTCGTGGTAACGGATTCCGTCCGGATCGTTCCAGAAGCGTACCGGCATGGACGGCATCGGCTTGGTGATGACGAGTTCGCCGACCTCGTCACGAACCGACTTGCCGTCGGCGTCGAAGGCCTCCAGCGCGACACCCAGGTAGGGCGCGGAAAGCTCGCCCGGCCAGGTCGGTACGGTCCGCGCGCCGCCGATGAAGGCGGAGACCACATCGGTGCCGCCGCTGATCGAGGCAACCTGCACGTGGTCACCGACATTGTCGCTCAACCACATCGCCGATGCGGGTGGCAGTGACGAACCGGTGATGCCGACCTGCCGCAGCGCGGTGAGGTCGTGGTCGGTGCGCGGCACCGAACCCGCCTTGATGCAGGCGAGCACGTAGCCCGGACTGGTGCCGAGTACGGTCGCGCCGACCTGGGATGCGATGTGCCACAGTGCATCCGGGGTCGGGTAGGTGGGGCTGCCGTCGTAGCAGACAATGGTCGCACCGACCAGCAGTCCGGCGACCTGGAAGTTCCACATCATCCAGCTCGGGCTGGTGTACCAGAAGAAAGTGTCGTTGGGTCCGATATCCGCTTGCAGCGCAACGGCTTTGAGATGCTCCAGCACGACTCCACCATGCCCGTGCACGATGCCCTTGGGCAGTCCGGTGGTGCCGGAGGAAAACACGATCCACAGCGGATGGTCGAAATCGACCGTCTCGGTTTCGATGACAACGGCCTCGGTATTGGCGGCCGCCTCGGTCCAGGCCAGTGCGTCCGGAACCGGCAGGCCCAGCTGGGAGACGGCGACCGTGGTCTGCACGGTGTCGAGTCCCGCCCGCAAGGCCGCGATATCGTCGCGCTTGTCATGCGTTTTACCGCCGAACCGGTAGCCGTCGGCGGTGATCAGCACGGTTGGTTCGAGCTGGCCGAGCCGGTCCAGCGCCGCCTTGGGCGAATAGTCCTGACCGCAGGCGCTCCACACCGCACCGATGCTCGCGGTAGCCAGAAAGGCGATCACCGCCTCCGGAATATTCGGTAGGTATCCGGCCACCCGATCACCCGGCCGCACGCCGAGCGAGCGCAGTGTGCGCGCGAATGCGGCTGTGCTGTCGATTAATTCGCTCCAGGACACCTCCCGCGCCGGAGCATCCTCGGTCACTGCGATGATGGCGGGCCGATCGGTGCGAAATTGTCGTACGACCTGATCGACATAATTCAGCCGAGTGCCCGGAAACCACTGCGCGCCAGGCATTTCGGTACTTTCCAGCACCTCGCCCGCGATCGGACCGAGCTCGAAGTAATCCCACAGTGCACCCCAGAAGCCGGGCAGATCGTCGACCGACCACTGCCACAGCGACCGGTAATCCGGCGCGGAATGTCCGGTGCGGGCAGCCACGAACCCGGCGAAGTCGGTGATGCTCGCCTCCGCGATATCAGATTCGGTCGGCATCCATTGTGGTTGCACCGCATTACCTCCTGGCTGAGTTTCGAAAAATCAGGTGTGGTTCGCGCGCCGCACGATCTGCTCGGCATGGCGCAGCACCGGGGCATCGACCATACGGCCCTCGAATGCGAAAACGCCCCGATGGTTCGGGACTTCGTCGAGTACCCTTCGAGCCCAGTCGATTTCGTCATCGGACGGGGCGTAGGCCGCCCGGATGACCGGCACCTGGCTCGGATGGATCGCCACCTTGGCGTCGAAGCCGCTCGCGACCGCGTCCACCGCTTCGGCGCGCAGCCCTTCGAGATCGCGGATATTCAGATACACCGAGTCCAGCGCGAACTTGCCGTACGCCTTGGCCGCGAGCAGCGTCGTCGACCGAACATGGCGTGCCACATCGCGATAACTGCCATCGGCATGCCGACTGGAGTTGCCGCCGAGCCCGGCGACCAGATCCTCCGCACCCCACATGGCCCCGATCGCATTGCGCGCCGATACCGCTTGTCCGACAGCCATGGCGCCGAGCGGCGATTCGACCAGCGCGATCACCTCGTAGTCGGAGAGTGAGTCGAGTTGTTCGGCGGATTCGGCTTTCGGCAGCATGATCCGTCGATACTGGGTCCGCGCCAATGCCGCGAGATCCGATTCGTGTTCATCGGTGCCGACGGCATTGATCCGCACCACGGTGGTCTCGGGGTCCAGCTCGGTCCCGACGAGTGCCTTGCGCGCGGCGGCTTTATCCCCGGCCGCGACCCCGTCCTCGAGATCGAGGATCACCACATCGGCCGCCGCGGCGGCTTTTTCGTAGCGTTCGGGGCGGTCGGCCGGGCAGAACAGCCAGGCCGGTCCGGGGATTTGCCAACTCATGCGGGCTCCTTGCGCACCAATGTCTTGCGTACCGCAGTCGCCACGATATCGCCATGCTGGTTGCGAGCGGTGTGCGCGAAGGTGAGGATGCCCTCGCCCGGACGGCTCTTGGATTCGCGCTTATCGGTGACCACCGTCTCGGCATACATGGTGTCGCCGTGGAACAGCGGCTTCGGGAAGGCGACTTCGGAGAAGCCCAGATTGGCCACGATCGTGCCCTGGGTCAGCTGCGCGACCGAGAGGCCGATCAGGGTGGAGAGGGTGAACATCGAATTCACCAGGCGCTGGTGGAACGGCGGCAGCTGATCGCTGAAGGCCGCGTCCAGGTGTAGTGCCTGGGTGTTCATGGTCAGCGTGGTGAACAGAACGTTATCGGCCTCGGTGATGGTCCGGCCCGGTCGATGCTCGTACACCACACCGATCTCGAACTCCTCGAACCACAGGCCGCGCTGCACCACCCGGCGTGGGGCGTCCGTCTCCGTCACAGGCCCAGCTCCCGTCCGATCAGCATCAGCTGTACCTCCGTTGTGCCCTCGCCGATCTCCAGGATCTTGCTGTCGCGATAGTGCCTGGCCACAGCGTATTCGTTCATGAAGCCGTAGCCGCCGAAGATCTGGGTGGCATCGCGGGCGTTGTCCATGGCCGCCTCGCTGGCCACCAGCTTCGCGATGGAGGCTTCCTTCTTGAACGGTTTACCCGCCAGCATGAGTGCGGCGGCGTCGTAATAGGCGGTGCGCGCGGCGTGGGCGCGCGCCTCCATGCGGGCGATTTTGAAGGCGATGGCCTGGTTGCGGCCGATGGCCTGACCGAAGGACTCGCGCTCCTTGGCATAGCGCACGCTCTCGTCCACGCAGCCCTGGGCCGCGCCGACCGACAGCGCCGCGATGGCAATGCGGCCCTCGTCGAGAATGCGCAGGAAGTTGGCGTAGCCGCGACCGCGCTCGCCGAGCAGATTCTCCTCCGGCACCCGCACGTCGGTGAAGCTCAACGGATGCGTATCCGAGGCATTCCAGCCGACCTTGTTGTAGGCCGGTTCAGCCACGAAGCCGGGGGTGTCGGTGGGCACGAGGATGGTCGAGATCTCCTTCTTGCCGCCCGACTGTCCGGTCACCGCGGTCACCGTCACCAGTTTGGTGATATCGGTGCCGGAGTTGGTGATGAACTGCTTGCTGCCATTGATGACCCATTCGCCGCTATCGGCGACCGCGGTGGTCCTGGTGCCACCCGCATCGCTGCCTGCACCGGGTTCGGTGAGTCCGAAGGCGGCCAGATTGCGGCCACTCGTCAGCTGCGGCAGCCATTCCTGCTTCTGTTTATCGTTGCCGAAGCGATAGATGGGCATGGCGCCCAGCGAGACACCGGCCTCGAGCGTGATCGCGACACTCTGATCGACCTTGCCGAGTTCCTCGAGCGCCAGGCACAGCGCGAAATAGTCGCCGCCCATACCGCCGTACTCCTCAGGGAACGGCAGGCCGAACAGGCCCATATCGGCCATACCCGCGACGACCTGGTACGGAAACGTATGGTTCGCATCGTGTTCGGCGGCTACGGGCGCGACTACCGACTTGGCGAAATCGCGCACCGTCAGTGCTAGGTCGCGATAGTCCTCGGGCAGTGTGCCGGTGGACAGAAAGTCACTCATGCGGAAATTCCTTCTCGCTCAGCGTTCGGGTTCGGTGGAGGCCGCGGCGATGCGCACCAGCGGCTGGTCGAGGCGGACCTGAACCCCCGGTTCGACCAGGACTTCAACGGTGCCCGCGACCGGCGCGGTGAGCGTGTGCTCCATCTTCATGGCCTCGACCACGACGACCGGGGTCCCCACGGCGACGGTGGCGCCGTTGGCGACCGGTACCGCGATCACCGAACCCGGCATGGGACTGCGGATTTCGGCGTCGCCGACATGTTCGGCGCCACCGCGGACATTCACCTCGGCAACCTCGCGCAATACCGCGACACCGGAGGGGCCGGCCACCCAGAGCTGTCCGTCGTGCTCCGCGACACGGTAATCCCGGCGCACACCGTCCAGCGTCAGGACCAGCCTGCCGTCGGTGAAATCAGCAGTGAGCGAAACTGGTTCGCCGCTGTTGAGGTGCACGTCGGCCGCGTCGGGCGAGCCGGTCAGGTAGACGTGCTCGGTGCGGTCACCGCTGGCGAGCCTGATGGTGGTCGGCGCGGGCGTGCCGATGCGCCACCCGGACGGGATATCCCACGGATCGCTCGCCGCCGCAGGCCAGCGCCGCAGCCAGTGATAGGCGGCGCCAGCCATGAACTCCTCGTCCCCGACGGTGGCGGGCCGGAAGTCGCCGACACGACGATCCAGCAGACCGGTATCGAGCTTCCCCGCGGCCACATCCTGGTCGGCCAGTAGGAAGCGCAGGAACTCGATATTGCTGGTGACCCCGAGCAGAACGGTATCGCTCAGTGCTCGATCGAGTTTCGCGAGCGCGGTATGGCGATCGGCGGCGTGCACGATGACCTTCGACAACATCGGATCGTAATCGCTGCCGACGACGGTGCCGATGCGTAGGCCCGAATCCACCCGCACACCAGCGCCTTCGGGCTCGGACAAGTCGAGCACCGTGCCGCCGGTGGGCAGGAAGCCGCGACCGGGATCCTCGGCATAAACGCGCGCCTCGATCGCATGTCCGACCAGCCGCAGCTCATCCTGGTCCACCGCGAGCTTCTGCCCGGCCGCGACGCGTACCTGGCACTCCACCAGATCGATCCCGGTGACCAGCTCGGTGACCGGATGTTCCACCTGCAGACGGGTATTCATCTCCATGAAGAAGAACTCGTCCGGCCGATCGGCGGAGACGATGAATTCGACCGTGCCCGCACCGACATAGTCGACGCTGCGTGCGGTATTGCAGGCTGCCGCGCCGATGCGCGCCCTGGTCGCGGCATCCAGCAGTGGCGACGGCGCCTCTTCGATGACCTTCTGGTGCCGCCGCTGCAGGCTGCATTCGCGTTCACCGAGGTGGATCACGTGGCCGAATTGGTCAGCAAGGATCTGCACCTCGATATGGCGTGGCCGGGTGACGAATCGCTCCAGGAACAGGGTGTCGTCACCGAATGCCGCGGCTGCTTCGCGTCGGGCGCTGGCCAGCGCGGCGGGCAATGCCGACGGCTCCTCGACCAGTCGCATACCCTTACCGCCACCACCGGCGGATGGCTTGACCAGTACCGGATAGCCGATATCGGTTGCGGCGTCGATCAATTCGGCATCGCTGAGGCCAGGACGGGCGATACCGGGGACCACGGGCACATCGAACGCGGCGACGGTGTTCTTCGCCGCGATCTTGTCGCCCATGATCTCGATCGCCTTGGCGGGCGGCCCGAGGAACACAATGCCCGCCTCGGCCAGCGCGGACGCGAAGGCGGCATTCTCGGAAAGGAATCCGTAGCCCGGATGCACGGCCTTGGCGCCGGTGCGCACCGCCGCGGCGACCACCTTCTTGATATCGAGATAACTTTCCCGGGCCGGAGCCGGACCCAGGCGCACTGCGATATCCGCCTCGCGCACGTGCCTGGCCTGCGCGTCCGCGTCGCTGTAGACCGCGACCGAGCGAATGCCCATGGCGCGCAAGGTGCGGATGACCCGCACCGCGATCTCGCCGCGGTTGGCGACGAGCACGATGTCGAAATCGACGGGATGGGATTTGTTCATCATCGCGATCACATCCGGAAGACGCCGTAGGAAACGGGTTCGAGCGGTGCCTGCGCACACACCGAAAGGGCAAGTCCGAGTACGGTTCTGGTGTCGGCCGGGTCGATGACGCCGTCGTCCCAGAGCCGCGCGGTCGAGTAGTACGGATTGCCCTGATGTTCGTACTGTTCCCGAATCGGCGCCTTGAATGCCTCCTCGTCCGTGGCCGACCACGGCTGTCCGCTGCTGTCGAGTTGATCCCCGCGCACCGTCGACAGCACCGAGGCGGCCTGCTCACCACCCATTACCGAAATCCGCGCATTGGGCCACATCCACAGGAAACGCGGTGAATACGCGCGCCCGCACATCGAATAGTTGCCCGCGCCATAGGATCCGCCGATCACCACCGTGAGTTTCGGCACCCGCGCACACGCGACCGCGGTGACCATCTTGGCGCCGTGCTTGGCGATACCGCCCGCTTCGTAATCGCGCCCGACCATGAAACCGGTGATGTTCTGCAGAAACAGCAGCGGAATCTTGCGCTTATCGCACAGTTCGATGAAATGCGCGCCCTTCATGGCGGATTCGCTGAACAGCACGCCGTTATTGGCGATGATGCCGACCGGATGGCCATGGATGCGGGCGAATCCAGTGACGAGCGTCTTGCCGTATTCGGCCTTGAATTCGTGGAATCCGTCGCCACCGTCGACCAGCCGATGGATGACCTCGCGAACGTCGTACGGCGTGCGCGGATCGACCGGGACAACGTCGTACAGTTCTGACTCCGGCTTCGCGGTCGCGACAGTCGGCGTCACCTCCCACGGGCTGGCCGGGCGCGGGCCGAGCGTGGCCACAATGCGGCGCACAATGCGCAGCGCGTCCTGATCGTCCTCGGCCAGATGATCGGTGACTCCCGAAGTGCGCGAATGCAATTCGCCACCGCCCAGTTCCTCGGCGGTAACCACTTCCCCGGTCGCGGCCTTCACCAGCGGCGGTCCGCCGAGGAAAATCGTGCCCTGATTGCGCACGATCACCGCCTCGTCGCTCATCGCGGGCACGTACGCACCACCGGCGGTGCAGGAACCGAGTACCGCGGCGATCTGCGGAATTCCCTTGGCGCTCATGGTCGCCTGGTTGTAGAAGATGCGCCCGAAATGCTCCCGGTCCGGGAACACTTCGTCCTGGCGCGGCAGGAACGCACCGCCTGAGTCGACGAGATACACACAGGGCAACTGGTTCTGCAATGCGACCTCTTGGGCGCGCAGATGCTTCTTCACCGTCATCGGGTAGTAGGTGCCGCCCTTGACCGTGGCGTCATTGGCCACGATCACACATTCCCGCCCGGAAATCCGCCCGATGCCGGTGATGATCCCGGAGCCGGGGCATTCGTCGTCGTACATGCCGGTCGCGGCCAGCGGCGAGAGCTCGAGGAACGGGCTGCCCGGATCGAGCAGCTGATCCACCCGCTGCCGGGGCAGCAGCTTGCCGCGGGCCACATGTCGCTCGCGCGCCTTCGCGGGCCCGCCGAGCGCCGCAGCGGCCAGCCGGGCGCGTAGATCCTCCAGTAGCGCCCCATGTGCCGTGCGGTTGTCGACCCCGACCTGTTCGGTCACCGTCATCACGCCGTCCTGCCATCCAGTTAGTCGCCGATAACTGGAATTCAGGTTAATGTTGATTAACCGAGATGTCCAGGTGTGCTGAAAGGAGGGCGTGTGACCAGCACCGACCCCGGCACGCTCACCCGCAGGGAAAAACTGAAGATGCAGCGCAGGGAGCAGTTGCTCGATGCGGGTGCCCGGCTCATCGCCGATCGTGGGTTCCTCGGCATGCGCCTGGACGACCTCGGCGCGGCCGTCGGGATCAGCGGCCCGGCGGTCTACCGGCACTTCCCGAATAAGGAGGCGCTGCTGGTCGAACTGCTTATCGGGGTCAGTCAGCGGCTGCTCGCGGGTGGGAAGGCGGTGGTGGCGCGGACCGGGTCGGCGCGGGAGGCGCTGGACGGGCTTGTCGATTTCCATCTGGACTTCGCGCTCGGCGAGCCCGAACTCATCCGGATCCAGGACCGCGACCTCGAGAACGTGCCGGTCGGGCCCAGACGAGAACTGCGGCGCACCCAGCGTCAGTATGTCGAGATCTGGGTGACGGTGCTGCGGGAGTTGCATCCGGAACTGCCGGAGGAGACCGCGCGGGTGCAGGCCCATGCGGGCTTCGGCTTGATGAACTCCACGCCGCACAGCGCGACCAATGCCACCGCCACCCGGGCCCGGCCGGTCCTGCGACAGATGGCGCTGTCCGCATTGGGCTAGGCCCGCCGGAATCACCGGGCGGTCCACCCGCCGTCCATGGTGTAGGACGCGCCGGTGACCATGCCCGCGTTGGGTGAGACGAGCCAACCCACCAGTGACGCAACCTCTTGCGGCTCGACCAGCCGCTTGATCGCACTCTCGGTGAGCAGCACCCGCTCCAGCACCTGCTGCTCGTCGATGCCATGTGCCTTGGCTTGATCGGCAATCTGCTTGTCCACCAACGGCGTTCGAACATATCCGGGATTGACGCAATTGCTCGTGACGCCGTGACGGCCGCCCTCGAGCGCCGTCACCTTGGACAGGCCCTCCAGAGCATGCTTGGCCGTCACGTACGCGACCTTGTATTCGGACGCGCGCAATCCATGTACCGAGGACAGATTGATGATCCGGCCGAAACCTCGCTGGTACATCCGCGGCAGTGCCGCGCGGATGAGCAGGAACGGCGCTTCGACCATGAGCGTCATCAGGTTCCGGAATCGCTCCGGCGGGAAGTCCTCGATCGGGTTGATGCTCTGTACACCGGCGTTGTTCACCAGGATGTCCACGTCCAGGGTGAGATTTTCCAGTGCCGCGACGTCGAGAAGATCTATGGCCCAGGCTTTTCCGTCGATATCGCTCGCGAGTGCCTTCGCGGCCACGTCATCGATATCGGCGATGGTGACGATGGCGCCGCGCGCGGCGAGTTCTCTGGCGCAGGCGGCGCCGATGCCGCTGGCGCCGCCGGTGATCAGGGCGGAACGTCCGGTCAGATCACTCATGCCTGCGCCTCGCTGGCGCTCGGCTCCGGCATGACGGTTTCGGCCGGTGTATGTGCCGATTGCGCGGCAAGGTTTTCCGCGTCGGCGGTGTCGATGCTCTCCAGTGTTATGCCCTTCGTTTCGCGGGCGAACAGGACGGCGATCGCGGTAATCGCCGCGGCCGCAGCCAAATACAGGGCGATCGGTACCGCCGACCCATAGGTATTGAGCAGGCGCACGGCGATGATCGGGGCGAGCGATCCAGCTACGATCGAGGTGACCTGATAGCCGAGGGAGACACCGGAATACCGCATCCGGGTGGGGAACATCTCGGCCATGATCGCGGGCTGGCCCGCATACATGAAGGCGTGGAATACCAGGCCGATAATGATCGCGGACATGATGATCGCGTTATGGCCGCTGTCCATCATGGGGAAGGCGAAGAAGCCCCAGGTGCCCGCGGTGAGCGCGCCGGCCAGGTACACCGGCCGTCGGCCGAAGCGATCGGAAAGGCTGCCCGCCAACGGAATCATGACCAAGTGCACGGCATGTGCGGCCAGCAGCCACCAGAGGATGACCTTGGTATCGACGTGCACGTGCACCTTGAGATAGGTGATGGTGAACGTGACCACCAGGTAGTAGAGGATATTCTCGCCGAATCGCAGCCCCATGGCGGTGAACACACCGCGCGGGTAGCGCCGCAGCACCTCGACGACACTGAGCGAATTGGCCTTGATCTGTTCGATTTCCTGCTGTGCCGCAACGAAAATGGGTGCGTCGGTGACCTTGGTGCGAATGTAGTAGCCGACCAGCACGACCACCGCGGACAGCCAGAACGCCACACGCCAGCCCCAGCTGAGGAAGGCGGCGTCGGACAGCGTCGAGGTCAGCGCCAGTAGTGCGACCGTCGCCAACATATTGCCCACCGGCACCCCGGCCTGCGGCCAGCTAGCCCAGAAGCCGCGCCTGGAGTTCGGACTGTGTTCGGCCACGAGCAGTACCGCGCCACCCCATTCGCCGCCGACCGCGAAGCCCTGAATGAATCGCAGGACGACGAGCAATGTCGGTGCCCAGTAACCGATTTGGGCGAAGGTCGGTAGACAGCCCATGAGGAAGGTCGCGCTTCCGACGAGCACCAGACTGAACTGCAGCAGCTTCTTGCGGCCGTATTTGTCACCGAAATGTCCGAAGACGACACCGCCCAAGGGGCGTGCGGCGAAACCGACGGCGTAGGTGATGAAGGCGGCGAGGATCGCGTCGAGATCGCTGGTGTCCTTGGCGAAGAACACCTTGCTGAAGACGAGCGTCGCGGCCGTGCCGTAGAGGAAGAACTCGTACCACTCGACGACGGTGCCCGCCATGGACGCGGCCACCACCCGCCTCAGCCCGGCCGGTACCCCGCCGGGATCGTTTCCCGTCGGCCGCATCGCATCGCGCACACTCATCGAACATCTCCTTCATGACCGGGGCCACATCTGGCAAGCAGATGTGACGGCCCCCACATTTCGTGGTCAGCACGAGTATTCGTGCACATATCTTCGGCCGCAATAACCAGTTGTGCAGTGCGCATCTGCAAGAATGCAGATATGAGTTCGGCCGCACCGGGTGCCAGCCGCCCCAGCGCGGATGATCTGCTGGTTCTGCTCGCCGTGGGGCGCTCCGGGCGCTTCGTGTCGGCGGCCGAGGAGCTGGGGATCAACCACACCACCATCTCGCGCCGCATTGCCGCACTGGAGCAGACGCTGGGTGGGCGGGTACTGACCCGGGTGACCGGCGGTTGGGAGTTGACCGATCTCGGGCGCGAGGCGTTGGCGGCGGCCGAGGCAGTGGAATCGGCGGTCAAGTCCCTGGCTACCGATGCCGACGGCATGCGGGTGCTGGAGGGTGTGGTTCGGATTTCGGCGACCGACGGGTTCAGTGCCTATATGGCGGCACCGGCCGCCGCGGAGGTGCAGCGGCGGCATCCGAAGATCTCGGTCGAGATCGTGGCGGCGACTCGGCGTGCCTCCCAGCAGCGGTCCGGTCTGGATATCGAAGTTGTGGTGGGTGAGCCGCAAGTGCACCGCGCAAGGGCTATTCGGTTGGCCGATTACTGTCTCGGTCTCTATGGTTCCCGCGACTATCTCCGTGAACACGGAACACCGACGGCCATAGGGGATCTCGCGCGCCACTCGTTGGTCTACTTCATCGATTCCATGTTGCAGGTGGACGAGTTGGACCTGGCTTCCAGCTTCCGACCCGCCATGCGTGAATCCGTCACTTCCACAAATGTTTTCGTGCACGTCGAAGCAACCCGCGCAGCTGCGGGCCTCGGTTTGCTGCCATGCTTTATGGCCGATCGCCACGACGACTTGATCCGAGTGCTTCGAAAGGAAGTCTCCATTCGCCTCACCTATTGGCTCGTCACTCGCACCGAGACATTGCGCAGGCCCGAGGTGGCGGCGGTCGTCGAGGCGATACAGGTTCGGGTGCGGGATCAGCGGAATGTGCTGCTCGGCTTATCGGCGTAATCGGTTGACAGCCTTCGTGATGTCGTCAAGGGTCGGGTATCCGTGCGGTCCGGCAGGGGCGGGCTCGCGCGGAAAATCCCGGCGGACGTGCAGGTTTCAGGCGGCGTGGCCGTTGGCCCGGTCGAGGGAGAGGGTGCCGTCGACCATGCGGTAGACAGCGTTCATCTGATGTAGGTGGGTGTGGTCGTGGGTTACCAGGAGGGTGGCGGCTTCGTGGGTGCGGGACACGGTAAGGATCAGGTCGATTATGGCGGTGCCGCGTTCGGTGTCGAGGGCGCTGGTTGGTTCGTCGATGACCAGGAGGGCCGGGTCGTTCATCAGGGCACGAGCTATGTTGACGCGTTGGCGTTGGCCGCCGGAGAGTTGCGCGGGGCGTTTGGAGTGTTGGTCGGCCAGGCCTACGGCGTCGAGTAATTCCATTGCCTTGGTGCGGGTTCCGCGGCGTCGGATGGGAGAGGTGAAAAAATGCTGGCCGAGGTGGGACATGGCCTCTAGTTGTTCGACGGCGGTCAGCGCGGGGATGAGGTTGGGGTGTTGGAAGACGATGCCGATGGACGAGCGGCGTAGGGCGGCGGCCTTGCGGCGCGTCAATGTGGCGAAATCCACGGTGCCGTAACGTGTTTCGAGGGTCACCTCGCCAGAGTCGGGGCGGATCAGGGTGGAGACTACCGCGAGGAGGCTGGATTTCCCGGAGCCGGAGGGGCCGGTGATCGCGGCGATGGTGCCGCCGGTGACATGCAGGTTCACGTTGTTCAGTGCGGTGAGGCGGCCTGCGCCGTCCGGGTAGGTGAGGGTTGTTTCGTTGACGGTGAGAGCGGTTTTCGTCATGGTCGCGGTGGTCATGCGGGTCTCCGGAGGTCAGCGGGTCGCACCGAGTGCGGTCAGCGGGTCGATGGTGAACAGGAAGCGCAGGGCGATGGCCGCGCCGACCAGGCCGAGGAAAATCAGGACCGCCGCAGGGAACAGGGTTGTCGAAGGGCTGAGTACGAATGGCAGTCCCTCGCCCATGAATGTTGCTGCGGTGACCGTGATTCCGAGTCCGACCGCGACACCGGCGATCAGTACGATCGCCGCTTGGGCGAGGGCGTCGCGGACCAACGATCCGGATGTCGCGCCGAGTGCCTTCAGGGTCGCGATATCGGGCATGCGCTGCACCGTCCACACGGTGAAGAATGCGCCGATCACCAGCGCCGAGATGGCGAACAGCAGCACCGTCATCAGTGTCAGCGAACCGTTTTCGGCTTTGTAGGAACCCAACGCCGACAGCGATTCGGAGACACTGGTCGAGGTCGTATGCGCAGATGCGTTGGCGGAGGCGGTATTCGGGATGCCGGATACCGCGAGCACCGTGGCGGCGCCGCCGCGGGGACTCACCGATTGCCAGTCGGCGAGTGTCATCCAGGCGACGGGGGTGTGGCTGTACCAATCGTCGCCCTGGACCGCGGCCACGCGGAAGGTGCCCGCGCCGAACGTGACGGTGTCACCGGTGATGGCATCGAGGTCCTCGGCCGCGCCGGAGCTGAGCACGACAGTGCCGGAATCGGTTGCGACGCGGTTGCCGAATGCGGTTGCGGTGGTCCCGAACAGCGCGACCTGGGCGGGTTTCCTTGCACCCTGACCCGATACCGCGCCCTGCGCCCGGCTGATGCCGATCGGGTCAACGGAACCCGCGGCCGCCTGCCAGACCTCGACCTGTTGCTCGGTCAGTGCGGAGGTGTCGAAGGAGGGATCCGCGCCGTTATCGGCGAAGACAATGGCATCGGCATGGATCGCCTCGATGGCCGAGATGTTCTGGTGCGCGAGTCCGGTGGTGAGACCGCTGAGGAAACTCACCAGCAGCGCCACCAGGGTGACGACCAGCGTGATGAGCAGAAAACGGCCGCGTGCGGCCCGCAGATCCCGGAGTGCGACGAACATGCCACCACCCTGCCGCGCTCCGAGGTCACCGCCATCGCGCATGCGGAGGTATGCGGCCCGATCGAAGGTTGTTCGGTGTTTTACGCCTTTCGATGGATGCCGCCCGGATAGCCGCACATAAGCTGACAACGTGCATTCGTCGCCGCTCACCCCCGTCTTCACCGCGCTGCGGTTGGGGCTGCATGTGCTGGTGACGACGCTGGCCGTGGTGGTCGCGGCGCGTGCACTGCTGCCGGGTGCCGGACATCCGCTCGGCGTCCTCACGCTGACCGCGGCGTTCTCGGCCGTGTACTTCGCCGGTGCGCTGGTCGGCCGCCACCCGGCGGGGATCCGCATTTGGTTGGCGGCGCTGACGGTGCTGTGGCTCGCACTTGTGGTGCTCGCACCCGATGCCGGATACCTCGCATTCGGTGTGTTCTTCCTCTACCTGCACCTGCTACCACGGCCGTGGAGTCTGCTTGCGGTCGGTGCGGCCACCGTGGTGGCGGTGATCGGTTTCGGGGTGCACCGCGGCTGGTCGGTTGCGGGTGCGATCGGGCCGATTATCGGCGCGGCCGTGGCGGTGGGGATCGGGCTCGGCTACGAGGCGCTGTTCGGTGAATCCGCCGAACGTCAGCGCCTGATCGACGAATTGCTCAGTACCCGAGCAACTCTCGTGGAACAGGAGCGCACGGCGGGCAAGTTGGCCGAGCGTGAGCGGCTGGCGCAGGAGATCCACGACACCGTCGCGCAGGGGTTGAGCAGCATCCAACTACTGCTGCACGCCGCGGAGCAGTCGGCACCGGAGCATCCTGCGCTGCAACAGATTCGCCTCGCCCGCGAGACCGCGGCGGAGAACCTAGCCGAAACCCGAAGGCTGATAGCGGAATTGACCCCCGCCGCGCTGGAGGGGCAGAGCCTCGCGCAGGCGCTCGAGCGCATCTGTCAACGCGCCGAGACTCCCGGACTGCTTGCCCAGATGGTCGTCGAGGGCACGCCGGAGCGCCTGCCGATGCCCGTCGAGGCGGCACTGGTTCGGATCGCGCAGGGGGCGGTCTCGAATGTGGTGCGCCACGCGGACGCGAGCCGGATGCGATTGACCCTGACCTATGCCGACACCGATGTGTACCTCGACGTGGTCGATGATGGCATGGGCATCGATCCATCGGTGCTCGACCGCGCACCGACGGGGACCTTCGGTCTGGCCGCCATGCGCAGTCGCGTCGAACAGCAGGGCGGCACAATGGCGGTCGAGTCGGAACCCGGCCACACCGCGGTCACCGTCTCGTTTCCGCTGGAGGCCGTATCAGCGGAATACCGCTCGGTCACAGACCTGTCGGCAGCGGCATCGAGTCCCGCGAAATCCGCGCCCGTGCCGAGCGACCCCGACTTGTCCGCGGCGGTTCAGGCCGCGGCTGAATCCGCGTCCGCGCCGAGTGAATCCGTCCCGCCCGCAGCGGTCCGGACTGCGGCGGAATCCGGGCTTTCGCCGAGCGGGCCCAGCACGCCCGCAGTGATACAGACTGCGGCCGAATCCGCGTCGCCGCCGAGCGGGCCCAGCACGCCCGCAGTGATACAGACTGCGGCCGAACCCGCGTCGCCGCCGAGTGACACCGACCCGCCCGCAGCGGGCATACCAAATGCGACGGACCAGGAGCACCCCACGTGATCCGCCTCCTCCTGGCCGACGACCACGCCATCGTGCGCGCGGGCCTGCGCGCACTACTCGAGAGCAATCCCGACATCACCGTCCTCGGTGACACGCAGACTGCGGAGGCCGCCGTCGCGTTCTGCGCGACCACCCCGGTCGATCTGGTGCTCATGGATCTCAGCTTCGGACCCGGCCGCTCCGGCGTCGACGCGACCGCCGAACTACGTGCGCTCGAAAAGCCGCCCAATGTCCTGGTCGTCACCAACTATGACACCGACGCCGATATTCTCAGCGCCATCGAGGCGGGGGCCTGCGGCTACATCCTCAAGGACACCCCGCCGGTGCAACTGCTCGCGGCGGTGCGGTCAGCGGCCGCGGGGGAGAGTGTGCTGTCGCCTGCGGTGGCCTCCAAACTGATGATCCGCGTGCGCCGCGCCGATACCACCCTGAGCCCGCGCGAAATCGAGGTGCTGCGCCTGGTCGCCAACGGCAGCTCGAACCGAGAGATCGCCAAGGATCTGTTCCTCAGCGAAACCACCGTCAAATCCCACCTCGTCCACATCTACGCCAAACTCGGCGTGCGCTCCCGGACCTCCGCGGTCGCCCGCGCCCGCGAACAAGGCGCCATCTAGCGAGCGATCAAGATCAGGTGGAACTGGCGGCGGCAGCGCCGGAGGCGGTTTGCGGCCACAGTTTCCACGTGATCATCTGTCCGGTGCTGTGGGGGTTCTAGGGTTGGGGCATGGCCTCACTTTCGGATCCCAAAGTGCGCGACTTTCTGACCCATGCCAATCGAACCGGAAAGGTGGCATTCGTGGCCGCCGACGGACGGCCGGTGGTCACCCCGGTGTGGTTCGTCCTCGAGGGGGACGAACTGGTCTTCAATACCGGCAAGGCCACGGCCAAGGGCAGGGCCTTCGCCCGCGATCCACGCATCGCGGTGGTGGTCGACCTCGAGCAAGAGCCGTATTCCTCCATTCAGATCCAAGGCACCGTGACACTGTCCGAGGATCCCGACGAACTGCTGCGCACCGCCACCGAGATCGCCGGCCGCTATATGGGCGCGGATCGCGCCGAAGAATTCGGCAAGCGCAACGGCGTCCCGGGCGAACTAGTGGTTCGGGTGCACCCGGACAAGGTGATCGCCCACTTCGACGCGACGGCCTAGCCCTAGACTCTCCCGCATGACCGTGCACTTCATCGGGGCCGGGCCGGGCGCGGCGGACCTGCTGACCGTTCGCGCGGTAGAGCTGCTGCGCACCGCCCCGGTCTGCCTCTACGCGGGCACCTATCTGGACCCCGAGGTGCTCGCGCACTGCGCCCCCGATACCGAACTGATCGACACCCAACACCTGGACATCGACCAGATCACCGAGCATCTGGTGCGCGCGCACCGCTGCGGTAAGGACGTCGCCCGCCTCTGCTCCGGCGACCCCTCCATATATTCGGCCCTCACCGAACAAACCCGCCGCCTCGACGCGGCGGACGTGCCATGGGACATCACCCCCGGCGTCCCCGCCTATGCCGCCGCGGCCGCCATGCTCGGCACCGAGTTGACCGTCCCCGAAGTGGTCCAGTCGGTGGTACTCACCCGCACCCGGGCCCGCTCGACCGTCATGCCCGAAACCGAGGCACTCACGAACTTCGCCCGGACCCAGGCCACGCTGGTGCTGCATCTGGCCATTACCCGGATCCGCCCCCTGGCCGCCGAGCTGATTGCGGACTACGGCGCCGATTGCCCGACCGCCGTGGTCTATCGAGCCAGCCAACCCGATCAATTGGTCTTGCGCGGAACTCTCACCGATATCGCCGACCAGGTCGAATCCGCGGGGCTGCGCCAAGCCGCCGTCATCCTCGTGGGCCGCGCCCTCACTCCGAATCTGTCCTGCGCCCAGTCCCATCTCTATGACCCCGCCCGCGATCGTCACCGACCTTCGCAAGCAGTGTGAGATCGGTGACAGGTTCCCAGCAAACTTGCGATGATCCCGCTGCCTGGGGTGATGTTTTCCAGCTATGGGAGCTGATTGGTCGGGCGGCGAGGACGACGGTAGATTGTTTCGGTGATCTGCATTGAACTTCCCGGCGGAGCCGGTCGGTGGGTGGCGGGCATGGTCGCGCCCATGTAACAAGGTCGGCCTGGCGGGCAGATAGTGCCAATGAACATTTTTTGCTTGATTGATGAGAACTGAACGCGGGAACACAGACGCCACGCTGGCATAGGTGCGCGTCCACGTCCCGGTGTTCATCGGGGAGCGCTCGTGTGGTGTTCCGGAAGCGAGGTTACGGTTGGACCGGCGGGATTTCGGCGGAAACGGCGAAACTGGTGGCGAACGGGCGCACGCTGCTTCGAGGGAGTCGAGTGAGCCGTTTCCGCTGTCCCCGGCGCAGCTGGGCATCTGGTACGCCCAGCACGTCGACCCGCAGGTGCCGATCAACATCGCGCAGTATGTCGACCTGTACGGCGACCTCGACCTTAAGGTCCTGCGCGAGGCGCTGATCAGCTCCGGGCAGGAGCGCGGCTCCGGCATGCTCTGCATCACCGAGATCGACGGCCAGCCGTATCAGTGGATCGACTACACGATTCCGGACCGGGACAAGGTCTACTACGTCGACTTCCGCGGCGAGGCCGATCCCGAGGCCGCCGCCATGGCGTGGATGCGCGCCGAGTACAGCGCCCCGCTGAACCTGCTCGAGGATCGGCTGCTGCGCTTCGCGGGCCTGCAGGTGGGCGATCACCACTGGTACCTGTACCTGCGCGCGCACCACATCGTGCTGGACGGCTTCGGCGCGGTGACCAACCTTTCCAGGGTGGCCGAGTGGTATACCGCCCTGTTGAACGGCACCGAGCCCGCACCGGCCAATGCCGCGCACCTGCGCACGCTCCTCGAGCAGGAGATGACCTACCGGGACAGCTCCCGGTTCCAGTCGGACAAGAAGTACTGGGCCGAGCGGGTCGCCGGTGTGGAGGACGGCACCAGCCTTGCGGGCCGGTCCGCGGGGCCGGCGCCGATCAACACGCTCAGCAGTGTGCTGCTCTCGGACGAGCGGAACGCGGTGCTGGAAGCGGCTGTGGCGCGCCATGATTCGTCGCCAGCCGGGTTGCTGCTCGCCGCGTTCGCCGGATATCTGGCGCAGTGGACCAGTTCCGAGGACGTGATCCTGAGCCTGCCGGTGACCGCGCGGACCACCGCCGTGATGCGCCGCTCCGGCGGCGTCTCGTCCAATATCGTGCCGCTGCGGCTGCGGATCGGGCACGAGACCACCGTGGCCGACGTGCTCAAGCAGGTCCAGGTCGAGGTGACCGGCGCACTGCGCCACCAGCGCTACCGGCATGAGGACATCCGCCGCGATGCGGCCGGTGACGGAGTGGTGACCAGGGAGTTCTTCGGTCCTTGGATCAACATCATGCTGTTCCAGGACAAGATCAGCATGGGCTCCATGGTCGGCACCATGGTGGTGCTGTCCACCGGCAGCATCGAGGATCTCGGCGTCAACTTCTATCAGTCCGAGGGCGGTTCGCGCGCGCGCATCGACTTCGAGACGAACCCGAACCTGTACTCCGAGGCGGAGACGCGGCGTCAGCACGAACGCTTCCTCGAATTCTTCGACCGCTTCCTGCGGGCAGAGGCGGATGCGCCGGTATGGGGCCTCGAGCTGACCACGGCGGCGGAGCGGGAGCTGACCGTCGCGGAGTGGAACGACTCCGAGCAGGACGTCCCGGAAACCACCCTGGCAGCTCTGCTGGATGCGCAGATTCAGTTGACCCCGGACAACGTTGCCCTCGATTTCGAGGACGCCACGCTGACCTATGCGGAATTCGCCGCGCGGGTCAACCGGCTGGCACGCTTCCTGATCGACGACGGTGTCGGCCCGGAATCGCTTGTCGCACTTGGTATGCGACGTTCGCTCGATCTCGTCGTCGGCATGCACGCGGTACTCAAGGCCGGCGGCGCGTATGTGCCGATCGATCCGGATCATCCGGCCGAGCGCACCGCCTACATCCTCGAGTCCGCGGCACCGGTCTGTGTGCTGACGGTCTCCAGTGACGAACTCGAGCTGCCGGAATCGGTGCGCCGGGTGGAAATCGACACCCTCGACGTATCGGCGTACGACGCTGCGCCAGTGACGGATTCGCAGCGGCTCGCACCGCTGCGTCCGGACAACACCGCATATGTGATCTACACCTCGGGTTCGACCGGCCGCCCGAAAGGTGTTGCGGTAACCCATCATGCGATCGTCAACCAGCAGCTGTGGATGCTGGACGAGTACCGCCTGAGCGCCGACGATGTGTACCTGCAGAAGACCGCGACCACCTTCGACGTATCGCTGTGGGGTTACTTCCTGCCGCTGCTGGTCGGCGCGAAACTTGTTGTCGCGACCCCGGACGGGCACCGCGATCCGCTGTATGTCGCCGAGATGATCGAGCGGCACGGGGTCACCGTCACCGACTTCGTGCCGTCCATGCTGACGGTCTTCGTCGCCCATGCTACCGCCGCTCAATGTGCCACGCTGCGTGCGGTTTTCGTGATCGGTGAGGCGCTGCCGCCGGAAACCGCCGCGAAATTCAGGGAGATCACCACTGATTTCTCCGGTCGCTCCGCAGGCTCCGCTCCCGCCGGTCTGCACAACCTCTACGGCCCCACCGAGGCCGCGGTTTCGGTCACCTACTGGGAGGCCACTGCCGCCGACACGGTCACGGTGCCGATCGGTATTCCGGAGTGGAATGTCCAGGTCTACGTGCTGGATTCGCGGCTGCGCCCGGCAGCGGTCGGTGCACCGGGTGAGCTGTATCTGGGTGGACGTCAGCTGGCGCGCGGTTACCGCGGTCGCCCGGATCTGACCTCGGATCGGTTCGTCGCCAACCCGTTCGGTACCGATGGCGAGCGCATGTACCGCACCGGTGACCTGGTGCGCTGGAATGTCGCGGGCACCCTGGAATACATCGGCCGCACCGACTTCCAGGTCAAATTCCGCGGTCAGCGCATCGAGCTCGGTGAGATCGAAACCGATCTGCTCGCCCACCCTGCCGTCAGCCAGGCCGCGGTGCTTGTGGTCGATACCGCGACCGGTCAGCAGCTGGTCGCCTATGTCGTACCCGCGCCGGGGCAGTCGATCGAACCGATCGAGCTCACCCGGTTCGTCGCGGAAAAGCTGCCGAGCTACATGGTGCCCGCGGCGATCATGGTGCTGGACGCGTTCCCGCTCAACACCTCTGGCAAGCTGGATCGCAAGGCTCTGCCGGAGCCGGTATTCAGTGCGGACGCGGCCGTCTTCCGCGCGCCGCGCACCCCGGCCGAGCAGATCGTGGCGGCCATCTTCGCCGACGTGCTCAGCCAGGAACGTATCGGCATCGACGACAACTTCTTCGATCTGGGCGGCAACTCGCTGGTCGCCACCCAGGTGGTGACGCGGATCGGCGCAGCATTCGGCACCCGCATCGGGGTGCGCGCACTGTTCGAGACCCCGACCGTGGCCGGTCTGGCCGCACGCGCCGAATCGGCGCCGCCCACCGAGCGGCCACGTCCGGCCCTGGTAGCCCAGCAGCTGCCCGAGCAGGTGCCGCTGTCGCTGGCACAGCAGCGGATGTGGTTCATCAACCAATTCGACTCCACGCTGCCGACCTACAACCTGCCGTTCGTGGTGCGGCTCGGCGGTCGCGTCGATCTCGACGCGATGCGGGCCGCGCTCACCGATGTGCTGACCCGTCAGGAATCGCTGCGCACCATTTTCCCCAACTCGGGCGACGGTGCCTATCAGCAGGTGCTGCCGATCGAAGAGGTCGACCTCAGTATCACCGTGCAGCCAATCGAGGCGGCTGAACTCCTCGACGTGCTGACCGAATTCGCCTCCGCCGGCTTCGATGTCTCGACCGAACTGCCCATCCGGGTGCGCCTGTATCAGATCACCGGTGCGTCCTCCGATGACACCGCCGACTACGCGCTCGCATTCGTCGTGCATCACATCGCGGCGGACGGCGTCTCGTTCGGCCCGCTCGCGCGCGATGTCACGACCGCGTATCTAGCCCGCGCAGCCGGGGAAGCGCCGGCTTGGGCACCCCTGCCGGTGCAGTACCGCGACTACACCCTGTGGCAGCGCGAATTGCTCGGCGCCGAAAGCGATCCCGACTCCATGGCCGCCCGCGAGATCGCCTACTGGCGTGACGCGCTGGCCGGGCTGCCGGATCAGCTGGACCTGCCCACCGATCGGCAGCGTCCGCCGGTGCAGAGCTTCCGCGGCGCACAGTTCAATTTCGATATCGATGCCGAACTGCACACCCGGCTGAACGGATTGGCCCGTGCCGAGGGCACGACCCCGTTCATGGTGCTGCACGCCGCGCTCGCGGTGCTGCTGGCCCGACTGTCCGGCACCACCGATATCGCCATCGGCACCCCCATCGCCGGACGTGGCGAACAGGCCCTCGACGACCTGATCGGCATGTTCGCCAACACGCTCGTGCTGCGCTCGGACGTCGATCCGGGTCGGTCCTTCACCGAATTCCTTGCGCGCACCAGGGAAATCGACCTCGCGGCGTTCGCATACAGCGACGTTCCGTTCGAACGTCTCGTCGAGGTGGTCAACCCGACTCGGTCGCAGGCGCGGCATCCGCTGTTCCAGGTGATGCTGTCGTTCCAGGAGATGTCGCACGGCACGCTGGAACTGCCGGGACTGTCGGTGTCGGCCGCCGAGGTCGAAGTCAATATCGCCAAATTCGATCTGCTCTGGACGCTGACCGAACATCGCGGCAATCAGGGCGAGCCCGCGGGCGTTTCGGTTGCCGTCTCCTACGCCACCGACCTGTTCGACCACGCGACGGTGTCCTCGTTCGCTGATCGACTGGTGCGGATTCTGCGCGGTGTCACCGTGGATCCGGCGGCGATCGTCGGCGATATCGATCTGCTCCACGAACGCGAGATCGAGCTGGCCCGCGACGGCTGGCACGGCGAGCCGCGTGCGATCGAGGCGGCCGGGACGGTCAGCGATCTGTTCACCCGCCAGGTGGCCGCGACACCGGATGCGATCGCCGTGGTCGACCGCTCCGTCGACGGCTTCACCCCCGCCGTCGGTACATCGTTGGCCCACCCGTCGCCCGACCACCTCCCATCGGGTCGTTCCGCGACGCTGACGTATTCGGACTTCGGGTCTCGGGTGCACGCGCTCGCGCGCTGGTTGATCCAGGCCGGTGTCGGTCCGGATGTCCCGGTCGCGCTCGGTCTGCGGCGCTCGCTCGAACTGATGATCGCGATCCATGCGGTGCTCGAGGCCGGTGGCACCTATGTGCCGCTCGATCTCGATCAGCCTGTCGAACGCATCGCCCATGTGCTCGATACCGCGGCCCCGGCCTATGTGCTGACCACGTCGCGGGATCGATTCACGCCGGAGGGCTTCGAGTCCCTCGTTATCGACGAGCTCGATCTTTCCGGGATCTCCGATGCTCCGGTGACCGATGCCGAGCGCGTATCACCATTGTGCCCAGAGCATTTGGCGTACGCTATCTTCACCTCGGGCTCCACCGGTCGCCCGAAGGGCGTCGGCGTATCGCATGCCGCGCTGGTGCACCAGATGCGCTGGCTCATCAGCGAATTCGGTATCGGCGCGGACGACGTGGCGCTGTACAAGACTCCGGCGACCTTCGACGCGTCGGTGTGGGAGCCGTTGGCTCCCTTGCTGACCGGTGGCCGGACCGTCATCGCCACCCACGACGGCTACCGCGACACCCAATATCTGACTGAGGTCATCGCTGCCGAACAGGTCACCATCACCTCGTTCGTGCCGTCATTGCTGACCGTATTCGCCGGCACCGTCGATCCGGCGGCACTGAGCTCGGTGCGCATGCTGCTGGTCGGCGGTGAGGCCTTCACCGGTGAGGCGGTGGAGGCGTTCCGAAAGCTCGGTCGTCCCGATATCACCCTGATCAACCTTTACGGCCCAACGGAATTCACCGTCAATGCCACCCACGCGGTTGTCGGCGAGGTTGTGCGCGGTGCGGTGCCGATCGGTGCACCGGTCTGGAACACCCAGGCCTACGTGCTGGACGCGCGGCTGCATCCGGTGCCGCCGGGTGTCGCGGGTGAGCTGTACCTGTCGGGTCCCCAGCTGGCGCGCGGCTATCTCACCCGTGCGGATATGACGGCCGACCGTTTCGTCGCAAACCCGTTCGGCCCCAGCGGTTCTCGCATGTACCGCACCGGTGACCTGGTGACCCGCGATGCGGCGGGGCAGATCGTCTACAGCGGTCGCACCGACTTCCAGGTGAAACTGCGCGGTGTCCGGATCGAGCTCGGCGAGATCGAAGCCGCCTTGCGCGCGCATCCTTCGGTTGCGCAGGCGGTCGCGCTGGTCCGTTCCGACAGCAGGCTCGGCGACCAGTTGGTCGCCTATGTAGTGCCGACCGAGGCCGAGCCGGAGGCCGGATTCGATGTCGCGCTGCGTACGCATCTGTCCGCCATGGTGCCCACTTATATGGTGCCCGCGGCGTTCGTGACGCTCGAGGCGATGCCGCTCAATGCGAACGGCAAGCTCGATCGGCGCGCGCTGCCCAAGCCGGTCTTCGAGGTGCACACCTTCCGTGCGCCGAGCACGCCGATCGAGGAGATCGTCGCCCAGATCTTCGGTGAGGTGCTCGACCTGCCCCGGGTCGGCGTGGACGACGACTTCTTCGACCTCGGCGGCAACTCGCTGATCGCCACCCAGGTCGCCTCGCGCATCGGCACCGCACTCGATACCCGGGTGCCGGTGCGGATGGTGTTCGAGGCGTCCACGGTGGCCGCGCTGGCGGCTCGGGTGGAATCGCATGCCGGTGCGGGTGCCCGCAGTGCGCTGGTCGCCCGGGAACGTCCGGAGGCAGTGCCGCTCTCGCTCGCGCAGCAGCGCATGTGGTTCCTCAACCGCTTCGATACCGCATCGGCGGTCAACAACATTCCGGTCGCCATCCGGCTCTCTGGTGATCTCGATGTCGCCGCACTGCAGGTCGCGGTCATCGACGTGATCGACCGGCACGAATCGCTGCGCACCGTCTTCCCGGAGACCAAGAGCGGTCCCGTTCAGGTCGTGCTCGACGCGGCGCAGATCGTGCCCGATCTGACCCCGTACCGGGTCACCGAGGAGACTCTGGTCGAGCATCTGATCGACCTGGCCTCCATGGCATTCGATGTCACCGACGAAGTGCCTTTGCATGCAAGGCTTTTCGAGATCAGCGAGTCCGAGTTCGTACTCGGTATGGTGGTGCACCACATTTCGGCCGACGGCTGGTCGATGGGGCCGCTGGCGCGTGACGTCATGGTGGCGTACGCGGCGCGCACCTCGTGGGAGTCGCCCGCCTGGTCCGCGCTGCCGGTGCAGTACGCGGACTACGCGCTGTGGCAGCGCGAGGTGCTCGGCTCCGAGGATGATCCGAATTCGCTGATCTCCAGCCAGATCCGGTACTGGACCGAACAACTCGCCGATCTGCCCGACGAACTGGTGCTGCCGTCGGATCGCCCGCGTCCGGCGATCGCCTCCTACCGTGGCGGTACCTACGCGTTCGTGATCTCCGCCGAGACCCAGCGTGCGCTCATCGATCTGGGTCGCAAGCACAACTCGTCGCTGTTCATGGTCATGCACAGTGCGCTCGCGGTGCTGCTGGCACGGGCCAGCGGTACCGGCGATATCGCCATCGGCACCCCGGCCGCCGGTCGTGGTGAGGCCGCGCTGGACGACCTGATCGGCATGTTCGTCAATACGCTCGTATTGCGCACCGATGTCGCGGGCTCGGCGAGTTTCGCCGATCTGCTCGCCCTGGCCAGGGAAACGGACCTGCAGGCATTCGCCCATGCGGATCTGCCGTTCGAGCGTCTGGTCGAAATTCTCAACCCGGCCCGCTCGCAGGCGCGCAACCCGCTGTTCCAGGTGATGCTGGCGTTCCAGAACGTCAAGCAGGCAAACCTCGAACTGCCCGGACTGTCGGTCAACGGCATCGATTACGACGCGCGACTGGCCAAATTCGATCTGCAGCTCACCCTGCAGGAGACCCAGGAATCGGGCGAGGCCGCCGGTATGTCGGCCGAAATCTCTTATGCCCTCGATCTTTTCGACGAGGACACGGTGGCCGCCTTCGCGCGTCGCCTGGATCGGATCCTGGCGGCCATCATCGCCGATCCGACCGTGCCGGTCGGCGACATCCAACTGCTCGACGATCAGGAAACCGCGCTGGCGGTAGTCGGTTGGAACGACACCAGTCACGATTTGCTGCCGCGTCGTCAGCCCGGCCGTGCCCCGCGTCGTTCCGGCGTTCGCCGAAGTGGCGGGCTCACCCTGGTGGGCGAGTTCGCCGCGCAGGCCGCGGCCACGCCGGATGCGGTCGCGATCGTGGATCCTGCGACGGGTGATTCGCTGGACCCGTCGACCGACCTGCACCCCTCATCGAGTGGCTCCGCGACGCTGACGTATGCCGAATTCGGTGCCCGCGTGCACCGGTTGGCGCGGCGGTTGATCGAGGCCGGTGTCGGCCCGGAAAAGCTTGTCGCCCTCGGCCTGCGGCGTTCGGTCGACCTCGTGGTCGCGGCGTATGCGGTGCAGGAGGCGGGCGGCGGCTATGTGCCGTTGGACCTGGATCAGCCCACCGAGCGGATCAGTTATGTACTCGAGTCGGCGGCACCGGTCTGCGTGCTGACGAACTCGCGGGACAACTTCGAAAGCGGTGGGCTGCCAACGCTTTCCATCGATGACCTGGATCTGTCCGAGTACTCGGATGCGCCGGTCACCGATGCGGAGCGGATCGCGCCGCTGCGGGCGGAGAACACCGCGTATGTGATCTTCACGTCCGGTTCGACCGGTCGCCCGAAGGGTGTGGCGGTACCGCACGCGGCTGTCGTCAACCAGATCCGTTGGATCACCGGTGAATACGGCATCGGTGCCGATGACGTCGTGTTGTTCAAGACCCCCGCCACGTTCGACGTGTCGGTGTGGGAACTGTTCGGCCCGTTGAGTACCGGTGGCCGGATTGTCGTCGCGAGCCCGGACGGGCACCGCGACCCGCAGTACCTCGCGGAAGTCATTGCGGCCGAACGGGTTACGATGACTTCCTTCGTGCCCTCGATGCTGACCGTCTTCGCGGGCAGTGTGGACGCTGCCGGTGGTGCGGCACTGGAATCGTTGCGCGCATTGCTGGTCGCGGGTGAGGCCTTCACCGGTGACACCGTCGCCGCGATTCGCAAGGTCAGCTCCGCCGAGCTCTACAACCTCTACGGCCCGACCGAATTCGCGGTGCACGCGACGCACGGCCCGGTGGCGCAGGGGCTGATCGGCGCGGTGCCGATCGGTCTGCCGGTGTGGAATGCCCAGGCGTATGTGCTCGATGCCCGACTGCATCCGGTCGCACCAGGTGTCGCGGGTGAGTTGTATCTGGCCGGTGCGCAGCTGGCGCGCGGCTACTTCGGGCGTACCGATCTGACCGCGGATCGCTTCGTGGCCAACCCGTTCGGCGCCTCCGGATCCCGGATGTACCGCACCGGTGACCTCGTGACCCGCAATGCCGACGGTGCGATCGTGTACCTCGGCCGCACCGACTTCCAGGTGAAGCTGCGCGGTCTGCGTATCGAGCTCGGCGAGATCGAAACCGCGCTCACCGCACACGATTCGGTGGCACAGGCGGTCGCGCTGGTTCGCACGGACGCGCGGACCGGTGATCAGTTGGTGGCGTATGTGGTGCCCGCCAATGGCGGCACGGTCGATCTCGACGAGCTGCGCGCGCACCTGAGCGAGCAGCTGCCGTCGTACATGGTCCCCGCCGCGATCGTGGTGCTCGACGCCATGCCGTTGAATCCCAACGGCAAGCTGGATCGCCGCGCGCTGCCCGAACCCGTCTTCGAGGCCAAGGAATTCCGCGCACCGTCGACCCCGATCGAAGAGATCGTCGTCGACATCTTCAGCGATGTGCTCAGCCATGAGCGCATCGGCATCGACGACAACTTCTTCGATCTGGGCGGCAATTCGCTGGTCGCCACCCAGGTGGTGGCGCGGCTGGGCGCGGCACTGGATACCCAGGTGCCGGTGCGACTGCTGTTCGAGGCGCCGACCGTCGCCGCACTCGCCGCGCGCATGGAGGCCAGTGCCGGGGCCGGTGCCCGCCAGGCGCTGACCGTGCGCCCGCGGCCGGAGTATCCGCCGCTGTCGCTCGCGCAGCAGCGGATGTGGTTCCTCAACCGCTTCGACGCCGATTCGGCCGCCGACAATATTCCGGCGGCGGTGCGCCTGCAGGGGCATCTGGATCTGCCCGCGCTGCGCGGCGCCATTGCCGATGTGATCACCCGGCACGAATCGCTGCGCACGATCTACCCGTCCCATGAGGGCGTGGCCTACCAGCAGGTGCTTGCGGCCGCGCAGGCGATTCCGGAGCTGGAGATCATCCCGGTCGCCGAAAGCGAATTGGGCAGTGCCCTTTACGAATTCATCGGTCGCGGTTTCGATATCACCACCGAATCCGTGCTGCGAATTCGGCTCTACCAGGTCGAGCGTGCGCCGCTGAGCAGTAAGAAGTGGCGCGACAACACGCAGCACCATGTGCTCGCAGTCGTGGTGCATCACATCGCGGCCGACGGCTTCTCGATGCGTCCGCTGGTCCGCGATCTGATGTCGGCCTATATCGCGCGCAGTTCGGAATCCGCGCCGGTCTGGCCGCCGCTGGCGGTGCAGTACGTGGATTACGCACTGTGGCAACGCGAAACGCTCGGCTCCGAGGACGATCCGACCTCACTGATCTCCGAACAGCTCGGCTACTGGCGGGAAACCCTGGCCGGACTGCCCGAGGAACTGCGTCTTTCGCCCAAGCCACGGCCGGTCGTCGCTTCGTATCAGGCGCGCACGCACCGATTCCAGCTGCCCGGTGCGCTCGTGGAGGCACTGAACCGCCTCGCGCACGAGCACAACACCACGCTGTTCATGGTGGTGCACAGCGCATTCGCGACCCTGCTCGCGCGGCTCAGCGGTTCGGATGACATCGCCATCGGCATCCCGGTTGCCGGTCGTGGTGAGCAGGTTCTCGACGACCTGGTCGGCATGTTCGTCAACACCTTGGTGCTGCGCACCCAGGTCGATCCGACCGAAGCGTTCACCGATCTGCTCGCCCAGGTGCGCGAACGCGATCTGCAGGCTTTCGCGCACGCCGATGTGCCGTTCGAGCGGTTGGTCGAGGTGCTCAACCCGGCCCGCTCGCAGGCGCGGCATCCGCTGTTCCAGGTGATGCTGTCGTTCCAGAACCTCGGGCGCACCTCGCTGGAGCTGCCCGGGCTCGCGGTTTCCGAGCTCGGCATCGATCCGCCGACGGCCAAGGTCGACCTGCAGCTCACGCTGAGCGAGGGTGCGGAATCGGAGATGGCCGCCGAACTCGTCTATGCCACAGATCTTTTCGACGATCGGTTCGCGGAGGTGTTCGCCGAGCGGTTCGTCCGGGTGCTGCGCGGTATCACCGCCGCACCGGCGATCGTGGTCGGCGATATCGACCTGCTCGACGACACCGAGCGGGCCCAGGTGCTCGGCCGGTGGAACGAGACCGAATTCCCGGTGGACGCGGCGCTCACCTCACCGGTCGGCGATGCGGCCGCGACGCTGGTTTCGCTGTTCGAGGCGCAGGTACTGCGCACGCCGAACGCGTACGCGGTCAGCTACGAGGGGACGACTCTGTCCTATGCCGAGTTCGCAGCCCGGGTGCACCGGCTGGCGCGCTGGCTGAAGCAGAACGGCGTCGGCCCGGAATCCTATGTGGCTCTTGGTATGCGGCGCTCGATCGAGTTGGTCGTCGGCATGTACGCGATCAATGCCGCCGGTGGTGCCTACGTGCCGCTGGATCCGGATCATCCGGCCGAGCGCATCGATTACATCCTGGAGACCGCGCGACCGGTCTGCGTGCTGACCGCGGGCACCGATCTGGAGACCACGGTGTCACGCCAGGTCCGCATCGATGAACTCGACCTGTCGGAGTTCTCGGATGAACCACTGACCGACGCGGATCGGCATCGTCCGCTGCGTCCGGGCAATACCGCGTACGTGATCTTCACCTCGGGTTCGACCGGTCGGCCGAAGGGTGTCGCGGTCTCGCACGCCGCGATCGTCAACCGCCTGGTGTGGATGCACGCCGAATACGGTCTGTCCGCCGAAGATGTTGTGCTGCAGAAGACTCCGGCGACCTTCGACGTGTCGGTGTGGGAGTTCTTCTGGCCGTTGCAGGTCGGCGCCCGCCTGGTCGTCGCCAAGCCGGACGGCCACCGCGATCCGGCCTATATGGCGCACCTGATCGTCGACGAGCAGGTCACCACGGTGCACTTCGTGCCGTCCATGCTCTCGGTATTCGTCGCCGAGGACCGCGCGGCCGAATGCACCAGTCTGCGTAATGTTTTCGCCTCCGGTGAGGCGCTGCCCGCCGTGGCCGCGCAGCGCCTGCGCCAGCTGACCGGCGCGCGACTGCACAACCTGTACGGCCCGACCGAGGCCGCGGTCGACGTCACCTTCCACGAGGTGACCGATGCCGATATCAGCTCGGTGCCGATCGGCGCCCCGGTGTTCAACACCCAGGTCTACGTGCTGGATTCGCGGTTGCGTCCGGTGCCGGCGGGCGTCCCGGGTGAGCTGTATCTGGCGGGTGCGCAGTTGGCGCACGGCTATGTCGGCCGCCCGGACCTGACCACCGAGCGTTTCATCGCGAACCCGTTCGGTGACGCGGCGCGCATGTACCGCACCGGTGACCTCGTCATGTGGACACCGCGCGGTGAACTGGAGTACCTGGGCCGCACCGACTTCCAGGTGAAGCTGCGCGGTCTGCGTATCGAACTCGGCGAGATCGAATCGGCGCTCACCGCACAGGACGCGGTGGCGCAGGCGGTCGTGCTGGTGCACTCCGATGAGCGGACCGGCGATCAGCTGGTCGCCTACCTGGTCGCGAATCCGGACCGGGCCGTCGATATCGAGACCGTCAAGAACACCCTCGGTGTGCAGTTGCCCGCCTACATGGTGCCTGCGGCCTACGTGGTGCTCGACGAGTTCCCGCTCAATGCCTCCGGCAAGCTGGATCGCAAGGCGCTGCCCGCACCGACGTTCGCGGCCAAGGTATTCCGCGCGCCCACCACCCCGGTGGAGGAGATCGTCGCGGGCACCTTCGCGGAAGTACTCGGTCTGCAGGGCGTCGGACACGGCGTCGGCCTGGACGACGACTTCTTCGAACTCGGCGGCAACTCGCTGATCGCCACCCAGGTGGCGGCACGCCTAGGTGCGGCACTGGATACTCAGATCCCGGTGCGCGCGCTGTTCGAGGCCCCGAATGTCGCGGCACTGGCCGCGCTGGTGGAATCGGCCGCCGGTGAAGGTGGTCGGGCACCGCTGACTCCGCAGCCGCGCCCCGAGCTGGTCCCGCTATCGCTGGCCCAGCAGCGGATGTGGTTCCTCAACCGCTTCGACAACCGCACCGCCGTCAACAACATTCCGGTTGCCGTGCGGCTCACCGGCGAGGTCGATATCGCCGCGCTGAATGCCGCCATCGGCGATGTGTTGGCCAGGCACGAGGCGCTGCGCACCATCTACCCGGAGGTCGAAGGCACCGGTTACCAGCACGTTCTGCACACCGATGAGGTGCGCTTCGAGCTGGCCGCCGAGGCGATCGCCCCCGGCGCGGTGCCCGCGCGCATCGTCGAGCTGGCGAGTGTGCACTTCGATGTGACCAGTGAGGTGCCGTTCCGGGCCAACCTGCTCAGCATTGATGAGCACACCCACGTCGCGGTGCTCGTCATGCACCACATCAGTGGTGACGGTTTCTCGCTGCGGCCGCTGCTGCGCGACGTGGTGCTGGCCTACACCGAGCGCAGCCGCGGTGAGGTGCCCACCTGGGCGCCGCTGGATGTCCAGTACGCCGACTACGCGCTGTGGCAGCGCGCGGTGCTCGGCAGCGAGGACGATCCGGAATCCGTCGCGGCACAGCAGCTCGCGTACTGGACCGAGCAGCTGGCCGATCTGCCCGATCAGATCGAACTTCCCGCCGACCGCTCGCGGCCCGAAATCGCCTCCAATGCCGGTGGCACCCATGGCTTCTCGATCGATGCCGAATTGCACGCCGCACTGGCCGAACTCGCCCGCGCCCGTGGCGTCACGCTGTTCATGGTCATGCACGCGGCACTTGCGGCTTGGGCGGCCCGGCTGTCCAACAGCACCGATATCGCCATCGGCACCCCGATCGCGGGCCGCGGTGAACGCGCGCTCGACGATCTGGTCGGCATGTTCGTCAATACGCTGGTGCTGCGCAATGAGGTCGAGCCGAGCGCCAAGTTCAGTGATCTGCTCGCGCAGGTGCGCCGCACCGATCTGGCGGCCTTCGCCAATGCCGATGTGCCGTTCGAGCGGCTGGTCGACGTGATCAGCCCGGCCCGGTCGCAGGCGCATCACCCGCTGTTCCAGGTGGCACTGACCTTCGAGGCCGCCTCGGCCGCGGATATGGGCACCGTCGCGCTGCCCGGTGTCGAGCTCTCGGTGGTCGAATTCGATCCCGGCACAGCCAAATTCGATGTGCAGCTGACCGTCGGCGAGACCGCCGACGGTGCGCTGGGCCTGTCGTGGAATTACGCCACCGAGCTGTTCGATCCGGAGACGGTGGCGTCCTTCGCCGATCGCCTTGTCCGGATTCTGCAGAGTGTGGTCGAGGATCCCGAGATCGTCATCGGCGATATCGATCTGCTCGGTGAGGCCGAGCGGCTCAATGTGTCGCAGCGCTGGGTGTCGTCCGGATTCGACAGTCTGGCGCGCACGGAGGGCGCCGGGAGCGCCGCAAGACGACACAGCGCGGCGCGATTCAACGCACCCGGTACCACCCTGGTCGACCTGTTCGAGCAGGCGGTGGCCGCGCATCCGGACAATACGGCGGCCAAATTCGGCATCGAATCGCTGACCTACGCGGAGCTGGATCGGCGCGCGAATGTGTTGGCGCGCAGGCTGATCGCCGACGGCGCCGGCCCCGAGTCGCTGGTCGCGGTGATCCTGCCGCGCTCGCTGGATCTCGTGGTTGCGCTGCTCGCGGTGGTGAAGACCGGTGCGGGCTACGTGCCGGTCGATCCGACCTACCCGGCCGACCGCATCGCCTACGTACTCGCGGATTCGCGTCCGACCAGCGTGGTCCTCGATTCCACGGTCCAGGTGACGGTGCCCGCCGAGCTGCCGACCGTGGTGCTCGACGGGTTCGCGGTGGAGACCGGCAATGTCGAGGACGCCGACGACGCCCCGATCACCGACGCCGACCGTCTCGCGGCGCTGACGCCGGACAATGTCGCGTACGTGATCTACACCTCCGGCTCGACCGGACGCCCGAAGGGTGTGGCGGTCGCGCACCGGAATGTGGTGCGGCTGTTCGCCAATACCGATCGCGACTTCGGCTTCGGCCCCGGCGATGTGTGGACGCTGTTCCACTCCTACGCCTTCGACTTCTCGGTCTGGGAGCTGTGGGGTCCGCTGCTGTTCGGCGGCACCCTGGTGGTCGTCGACTACTACACCTCGCGCTCGCCCGAACAGTTCCTGGAACTGCTGCGGGTGGAACAGGTCACGGTGCTCAACCAGACGCCGTCCGCGTTCTACCAATTGGCCGAGGCGGATCGCAATGCCGCACCGGATGCCGACCCGCTGGCCTTGCGCTACGTGGTGTTCGGTGGTGAAGCCCTCGAACTGCGCAGGCTTTCGGATTGGGTTGCCCGACACGGCGACGGTGCCGGTGGGCGCTCCGCAGGCTCCGCGCCTGCCGCTCCGCTGCTGGTCAACATGTACGGCATCACCGAGACCACGGTGCACGTGTCCTACCGTGCGCTGGACGCCGCGACCATCGCGGCCGCCTCCGGCAGTGTGGTCGGTCGTGCCATCGCGGGTCTGCGCGTGTACGTCCTCGATAACCGGCTGCGGCCGGTTCCGGTCGGCGTCGCGGGCGAAATGTATGTCGCGGGACCGCAGTTGGCCCGTGGCTACCTCGGCCGCTCGGACCTGACCACCACCCGCTTCGTCGCGAACCCGCTCGCCGACGCGGAGGCCGCGGGCACGCGCCTGTACCGCTCCGGCGACCTCGCGCGCTGGAACCGCTTCGGCGAACTCGAATATCTCGGCCGCGCCGACGATCAGGTCAAGGTGCGCGGCTTCCGCATCGAACTCGGCGAGATCGAATCCGCCATTCTGGCCCAGCCGGGCATTGCCCAGGCCGCGGTCATCGTGCGCGAGGATCAGCCGGGCGATCAGCGGATCGTGGCCTATGTGGTCGCCGAACCCGAGGTGATCCCGGACCTCGATGTGGTGCGCAGTGGTGCGGCGCAACGACTTCCGTCCTATATGGTGCCCGCGGCACTGGTGCGGCTCGAGTGGATTCCGTTGACCGTCAACGGCAAGCTGGACCGTCGCGCGCTGCCCGCGCCCGCGGTGCAGGCCAAGGCCTTCCGTGCCCCGGTGACACCGGTCCAGGAAACCGTCGCCGCGGTCTTCGCCGATGTGCTCGACCTGCCGAGGGTCGGTGTCGACGACGACTTCTTCGATCTCGGCGGCAACTCGCTGATCGCGACCAGGGTGGTCGCCCGGATCGGCGCGGCGCTCGGCACCACCGTCCCGGTGCGTGCGCTGTTCGAGGCCTCCACCGTGGAAGCGCTCGCGGCCCGGGTGGAATCGCATGCCGATGGCGCCGCGCGCGCCCGGCTGGTCGCCCGCCCGCGCAAGGCCGACGAACTCGTGCCGCTGTCGTTCGCACAGCAGCGCATGTGGTTCCTGAACAAGTACGACACCACATCCGCGGCCTACAACCTCCCGGTCGCCATCCGGTTGACCGGTGCGCTCGATATCGAGGCGCTGCGACTGGCGGTGGCCGATGTGGTGCGCAGGCACGAATCGCTGCGCACCCGCTATCCGGAGCACGGCGGCACCCCGGTCCAGGTGATCGTGCCCGCCGACGCGATCGCGCTCGACCTGCAACCGGTTTCGGTCGATCCGGCCGAGCTGACCGCGGTGGTGACCGAATTCGTGACCGCCGGATTCGATGTGTCCGAACAGGCTCCCCTGCGGACCAGGCTCTTCTCCGCCGGTGCCGATGAGCATGTGTTCGTCGTCGTGGTGCACCACATCGCGGCCGACGGCTTCTCCATCGGCCCGCTGACCCGCGACGTGATGCTCGCCTACACCGCGCGCGCCCAGGACGCCGCGCCCGGCTGGGCGCCGCTGCCGGTGCAGTACGCGGACTTCGCCATCTGGCAGCGCGAGGTCCTCGGCAGCGAGGACGATCCGAATTCGCTGATGGCGCGTCAGGTGGCGCACTGGCAGCGCGCACTCGACGGCGTCCCGGACGAACTGCCGTTGCCCACCGACCGGCCGCGCCCCGCGATCGCCTCGCATCGCGGTGCGACCCTGCAAACCGAACTGCCCGCCGAACTCATCGCGGCGCTGGAAGATATCGCTCGCCGACGCGGTGCCTCGCTGTTCATGGTCATGCACAGCGCGCTCTCCGTGCTGCTGGCCCGGCTGTCGGGCACCGACGATATCGCCGTCGGCTCGCCGATCGCGGGACGCGGTGAGCAAGCACTCGACGACCTCGTCGGCATGTTCGTCAACACCCTCGTGCTGCGCGCCGGCATCGATCAGTCGGAGCCGTTCACGGCGCTGTTGGACCGGGTGCGCTCGACCGACCTGGATGCCTTCGGCAATGCCGACGTGCCGTTCGAACGGCTGGTGGAACTGCTCGCGCCGGAACGTTCGCAGGCGCGCAACCCGCTGTTCCAGGTGATGCTCGCATTCCAGAACCTGGAGCGCACCGCACTCGAATTACCGGGTCTTTCGGTGTCCGCACTGGACCTCGAAGAGAATGTGGCCCGCTTCGACCTGCAGTTCACGCTGTCGGAAACCGGTTCCGGCGGAATGACTTTGGCGCTCACCTACGCCACCGAGCTGTTCGACGTGTCGAGCGCCGAGCTGATCACGCAGCGTTGGCGGCGAGTGCTGGAGGCCATCGCCGCCGACCCGACCGCCCCGGTCGGTGTCATCGATGTGCTCGACGCGCAGGAGCGGGCCGAGCTGATCGCCCGCACCGGTGCGCCCGCGGTGCCCGCGCGCACCCTGCCCGAGCTGCTGGCCGAGGCCGCCGCGATGGATCCGAAGGCGACCGCGGTGGTGTTCCAGGGGACACGTGTGTCCTATGGCGACCTCGATGAGCGGTCGAACCGGTTGGCGCGCTTGCTCATTGCCGAGGGCATCGGTACCGAGGATCTGGTCGCCGTCGGCGTGCCGCGGTCCGCGGATTCGGTCTTCGCAGCCTGGGCGGTGTCGAAGGCGGGTGCGGCATTCGTGCCCGTCGACCCGAACTACCCGGCCGAGCGCATCGCCCACATGGTCACGGATTCCGGTTCCCCGGTCGGCCTGACGGTCGCGGCGGTTCGCGATGGCCTGCCGGATTCGGTGCGCTGGCTGGTGCTCGACGAGCTCGACCTGGACGGATTCGACGGCGGTCCGGTCACCGACGCCGACCGGGTCCGCCCGCTGCGGCCGGCGCATCCGGCCTACGTCATCTACACCTCGGGCTCCACCGGTGTGCCCAAGGGCGTGGTGGTCACCCATGCCGGACTCGCGAACTTCAGCGTCGAGCAGATCGTGCGCTACGACCTCGATTCCGGTTCGCGCGCACTGCATTTCGCCTCGCCGAGCTTCGACGCCTCGATCCTGGAGCTGCTGCTCGCGGTCGGCGCGGGCGGCGCGCTGGTGGTGACCCCGCCCGGCGTGTACGGCGGTGAGGAACTGTCCGAGCTGATCCGCACCGAGCGGGTCACCCACGCGTTCATCACACCCGCCGCGCTGGCCACCTTCGATCCGACCGGCCTGGACTCGCTGCGCGTACTGGTCGCCGGTGGCGAGGCGGTTCCGGCGGATCTGGTCGCGAAATGGGCGGTGCCGCTGGAGAACGGGTCCATCCGCAGCTTCCACAATGGTTACGGTCCGACCGAGACCACCATCATGACCAATATCAGCGAGCCGCTGGTGGCCGGTGACACGGTGGTGATCGGTGCGCCGATCCGCGGCATGCAGTCGCTGATCCTGGACGCCCAGCTCCGGCCGGTGCCGGTGGGTGTCGCGGGTGAGCTGTATCTGTCGGGCATCCAGTTGGCGCGCGGTTATCACGCCCGCGCCGGGCTGAGCGCCGAACGCTTCGTGGCCAACCCGTATGTCGCGGGTGCGCGCATGTACCGAACCGGTGACGTGGTCCGCTGGACGCGCACCGGTGAGGTCGAATATGTGGGCCGCTCCGACTTCCAGGTCAAGGTGCGCGGCTTCCGCATCGAACTCGGTGAGATCGACGCGGCGCTGGCCTCGCACCAGAGCGTCGATTTCGCGGTCACCGTCGGCCACAAGGGTGCCGCGGGCGCGACCTCGCTCGTGTCGTATGTGGTTGCGGTACCGGGTCATCCGATCGATGTCGCCGAGCTGACCGCGCACGTCGAGGAACGCCTGCCCGCGTACATGGTGCCGTCCTCGGTGATGGTGATCGACCATATTCCGCTGACCCCGGTCGGCAAGCTGGACCGTAAGGCGCTGCCGGAGCCGGTCTTCGCGACCGAGGTGGTCTTCCGCGCACCGCGTACGCCGATCGAGCACACAATTGCGGAGGTCTTCGCCGAGGTGCTCGGTGTCGAGCGTGTCGGTGTCGACGATTCGTTCTTCGCACTCGGCGGCGACAGCATCGTGTCCATCCAGCTGGTTTCGCGGGCCAAGGCGCGCGGTGTGGTCTTCACCCCGCGGAATGTCTTCGAGCAGCGCACCGTGGCCGGACTCGCCGCGGTCGCCGAGACCGCCGACAGCACCGAAACCGCCGTCGAGGCGCTGGCCGAGCTGCCCGGTGGCGGCATCGGCACCATGCCGCTGACTCCGGTGGTCCGGTTCATGGCGCAGCGGCAGGGTTCGTTCGGCCGGTTCAACCAGACCATGGCACTCGAATTGCCGGTCGGTATCGATCGCGCTGGCATCGCGAAAACCGCTGCCGCCGTGGTCGACCGCCACGACATGCTGCGGGCGCGGCTGTACCGCGAGGATGACGACTGGATCCTCGAGACCGCCGAGCCGGGCACCATCGATGTGGACGCGCTGATCGATCACACCGAATTCGATGCGAATATCGACGATGCCGGACTGTTCGAAATCGCTTCCGCCGCATTGGATACCGCGCTGGATCGACTCGATCCGGCTGCGGGCGTGGTGATTCGGTTCGTCTGGCTGGACCCCTCGGACGGCAGCCGCGGCGGCCGCCTCATCGTGGCCGCCCATCACCTCGTGGTGGACGGTGTTTCCTGGCGCATCCTGGTGCCGGACTTCGTCGCCGCGTGGGGTCAACTCACCGCGGGTCAGGAGCCGCAGCTCGTCGCGCCCGCGACCTCGATGCGCGCCTGGGCGGACGCGCTGCGGCGCGAGGCCGAAAGCGCGGGGCGGGTGGGCGAACTCGACTACTGGCGTTCGGTGGTCGCTACGGCGGATCCGCTGCTGACCGAGCGTGCGCTGGATCCGACCGTGGATACCTCGGGTGCCATCGAAAAACTGCAGGTCGAGGTGTCCGCCGAGGTCACCAAGGCGCTGCTGACCACCGTGCCCGCGCTGTTCCACGGCGGCGTCAACGACGGTCTGCTCACCGCGCTCGCCCTGGCGACCGCGAAGTGGCGCGCGGGTCGCAGCACCGCCCGCACCGACGATGCGTTGCTGATCCGCCTGGAGGGCCACGGCCGCGAAGAGGGCATCGTGCCCGGCGCGGATCTCTCGCGCACCGTCGGCTGGTTCACCGCGATCTTCCCGGTCCGCTTCGATCTGTCCGGCATCGATATCGATGCCGCGCTGGCCGGTGGTCCGGCGCTCGGCAAGGCCGTCAAGGCGGTCAAGGAGCAGTTGCTCGCGGTGCCGGACAAGGGCATCGGCTACGGCCTGCTGCGCTACATGAACGAGGCAACCGCCTCGGAACTGCCCGTCGAACAGCCGGGCCAGGTGAGCTTCAACTACCTGGGCCGCGTCTCCGAGGGCGATGTGCCCGAGGCGCTGCGCGGCTTCGGCTGGATCCCGGCCGCCGAACTCGGTGCGCTCGGTGGCGCCTACGACGCGGATATGCCCGCGATGGCGCCGCTGGATATCAATGCCATCGTGGTCGGCGACAAGCTGACCGCCAATATCGGCTACCCGAGCACCCTGCTCGATGCCGCGCAGGTCCGCGAATTCGGCGAACTGTGGACCACCGCACTGGAAGCGGTTGCCCGGCACGCCAATTCGAATGGCGCGGGCGGGCACACCCCGTCCGACTTCACCCTGGTGCGCTCGGCGCGGGGCGGCGCGGGGCGGGAACTGACACAGCGCGATATCGACAACTGGGAGCAGCGCTACCCGGCACTGGCCGATATCTGGCCGCTGTCCGCACTGCAGGCCGGTCTGCTGTTCCACGCGCGCCTGGCCGCCACCTCGGTGGACGTCTACACCGCGCAGGCCGTACTGACGCTCACCGGCCGGGTGGATCCGATCCGATTGCGTTCGGCCGCACAGGCTCTGGTGGATCGCTACGAGAACCTGCGCACCGCATTCGTCACCGATAACGACGGCAACCCGGTGCAGGTCGTCCTCGACAGCGTCCGCGTCGCCTGGGCCGAGCACGACCGGACCGAATCCGGTGACGCCGCCGATCTCATCGCCGCCGACCGCATGCAGCGCTTCGATCTGACCGAGCCGCCGCTGATCCGCTTCACGCTGATCCAAACCGCCCGGGCGGGAGCGGCAGCCCGCGTAACCACGGAGGGACCCGCGGCTGCCCCATCGGATACCGACAGTTGGCAGTTCGTGGTCTCCAACCACCACATCCTGCTCGACGGCTGGTCCATGCCGCTGCTCATGCGGGATCTGCTGGTGCTCTACGCGGCGCACGCCGATGCCAATGTGCTGCCCGCGGTGCGCTCCTACCGGCACTTCCTGGAATGGACCGGGCAGCAGGATCATGCGGCCTCGGTGGCCGCGTGGACCACCGCGCTGCGCGGTGTCAGCGAACCGACGCTGCTGTCGCGTCCGGACGCGAGCCGCGAGATCACCGCGCTGTCCGGCGAATACTTCTTCGAGATGGACGAGCAGGCGACCGCGCGACTCACCGCACTCGCCGCTTCGCTCGGCGTTACGCCGAATACCGTGCTGCAGGTCGCCTGGGGCATTCTGATCGGCCGGATGACCAGCCGTGATGATGTGCTGTTCGGCACCACGGTGTCCGGCCGTCCGGCACAGCTGTCCGGCGTCGAATCGATGGTCGGTCTGTTCATCAATACCGTTCCGGTGCGGGTGCGCTTCGATCCGTCGGAATCGGTGGAGCAGTTGCTCACCCGGACCCAGGGCGAGCAGGCGGATCTGCTCGATCACCACTACGTCGGCTTGGCCGATATCCAGTCCGCCGCCGGAATCGGCGGTCTGTTCGACACGCTGGTGGTCTTCGAGTCCTACCCGGTGGATGCCGAGGGCATACGGGCGCAGGCCGCCGATATCGACGGCATGGCTGTGGTCGATATGCAGGCCGCCGACGCCACGCATTATCCGCTGACCCTGATCGCGCAGCTGGACTCCCAGCTGCGGGTTCGCGCGGGCTACCTGCGCGACCTTTTCGATGAGCAGACAGTGCGTCGCATCGCCGATCGCCTGGTGCGGGTGCTCACCGCGATCACCACCGAACCCGCTGCAGCGGTGGGCGATATCGAACTGCTCGATACCGCCGAGCGCGAACTCGTGGTGTCGGGTTGGAACGACACCGCGCACCAGGTGGACGAGGCGGCCACGCTGGTCTCGATGTTCGAGGCCCAGCTCGCCGCGACTCCGGACGCGACCGCGCTGACGTTCGAGGGGACAAGTCTGACCTATGCCGAGTTCGGCGCCCGGGTCTACGGCTTGGCGCGCTGGCTCATCGAACGCGGTGTCGGCCCGGAATCGTATGTGGCCCTCGGTATGCGGCGCTCGATCGATCTGGTGGTCGGCATGTACGCGGTGGCCGTGGCCGGTGGCGCGTATGTGCCGCTGGATCCGGATCATCCGGCCGAGCGCACGGAATACATTCTCGCCACCGCCGATCCGGTCTGCGTGCTGACTTCCGGTGACGATCTGAAGATCGATACCGCCCAGGTGCGCATAGATCTGCTCGACCTGTTCGGGTTGTCGGACGAGCCGGTGACCGAGGCGGAACGGCGTGCGCCGCTGCGCCCGTCGAATACCGCGTACGTGATCTTCACCTCGGGTTCGACCGGACGTCCGAAGGGTGTGGCGGTCAGCCATGCCGCGATCGTGAACCGTCTGGTGTGGATGCAGTCGGCCTACGGGCTGACCAGCACCGATGCCGTCCTGCAGAAGACGCCCGCCACCTTCGACGTTTCGGTGTGGGAGTTCTTCTGGCCGTTGCATATCGGTGCGCGGCTGGTCATCGCGAAGCCGGACGGGCACCGCGATCCGGCCTACCTCGCCGAGATCATTACCGCGGAGCGGGTCACCGTGACCCACTTCGTGCCGTCCATGCTGTCGGTCTTCGTGGCCGATGCGGCCGCGGCACGGTGTGATTCGCTGCGACTGGTTTTCGCCTCCGGTGAGGCGCTGCCGCCCAAGCCCGCGCATCGCCTGCGCGAGCTCACCGGTGCGGCGCTGCACAACCTGTACGGTCCGACCGAGGCCGCCGTCGACGTCACCTTCCACGAGGTGGTCGCGACCGATACCGACACCGTGCCGATCGGTGCGCCGGTCTTCAATACCCAGGTCTACGTGCTGGATTCGCGACTGCGGCCGGTTCCGGTCGGTGTCGCGGGTGAGCTGTATCTGGCGGGCACCCAGTTGGCCCGCGGCTATGTCGCGCGCCCGGACCTGACCAGTGATCGGTTCGTCGCGAACCCGTTCGCCGCCGACGGCGCGCGCATGTACCGCACCGGCGACCTGGTGGCCTGGACGGCCGACGGCGAGCTGGACTACCTGGGCCGCACCGACTTCCAGGTGAAGCTGCGCGGTCTGCGCATCGAACTCGGCGAGATCGAGCAGGCGCTCACCGCGCTGGACGAGATCGCCCAGGCCGTCGTCGTGGTGCGCAGTGATCAGCACACCGGCGACCAGCTCGTCGCGTATGTCATCGCGACGCCGAACCTGCGGCTCGATATCGAGACGGTGCGCGAGGACCTGGCACGGCAGTTGCCCGCGTACATGGTCCCGTCGGTTGTCATCGTGCTCGACGCCTTCCCGCTCAACGCCTCCGGCAAGCTGGATCGCAAGGCACTGCCCGCACCGGTGTTCGAGGCCGCGGTATTCCGCGCGCCGACCACGCCGGTCGAGGAGATCATCGCGGCCACCTACGCCGATGTGCTCGGCCTGGAACGCGTCGGCCTCGACGACGACTTCTTCGCACTCGGCGGCAACTCGCTGAGCGCCACCCAGGTCGCCGCCCGGCTCTCGGCCGCATTGGATACCGATCTCGGTGTCCGTGAACTGTTCGAGGCCTCCACGGTGGCCGCGCTCGCGGCCCGCGCGGAGTCCCGGGCCGGTGCCGGTGGGCGCACGGCCCTGGTGCCGCAGCAGCGCCCCGAGCGGGTGCCGCTGTCGCTGGCCCAGCAGCGCATGTGGTTCCTCAACCGCTTCGATCCGGAATCGGCCGTGGACAATATCCCGGCCGCGGTGCGGCTGTCGGGTCTGCTCGACCGGCAGGCACTGCAGATCGCGGTGGCCGATGTGCTGGCCCGCCACGAATCGCTGCGCACCTACTACCCGGAATACGACGGCACCGCCTACCAGCAGACCGTCTCCACCGCCCGGGTGATCCCGGATCTGACGCCGATCGATGTGACCGAGGCCGAACTGCCGCAGCGCGTTGCGGAGGTCATCCTGACCGGCTTCGATGTCACCGTCGAAGTCCCGTTCCGGGCCAAGCTGTTCGAGATCAGCCCGACCGAACATGTGCTCGCCCTGGTGGTGCACCATATTTCGGCCGACGGCTTCTCTATGGGCCCGCTCACCCGCGACGTGATGACGGCCTACGCCGCCCGCGTCGAGGGCGGCGAGCCCTCGTGGCGTCCGCTCGAGGTGCAGTACGCCGACTTCGCGCTGTGGCAGCGCGCGGTGCTCGGCGCCGAATCCGATCCGGAATCGGTGATCTCGGCGCAGATCGAGTTCTGGTCCAGGACGCTGCGCGGGCTGCCCGAACAGCTCGACCTGCCCGCCGACCGGCCGCGTCCGGCGGTGGCATCGGGCCGCGGTGCCACGCACGTGTTCGAGATCGATGCCGAAACCCATGGCAAGCTCACCGAACTCGCGCGCACCAGGGGTACGACACTGTTCATGGTCGCGCACACCGCGCTGGCCGTGCTGCTGTCGCGGCTGTCCGGCGAGGAAGACATCGCCATCGGTACGCCGATCGCCGGACGTGGTGAGCGCGCGCTCGATGATCTGATCGGCATGTTCGTCAACACCCTGGTGCTGCGGACACCGATCGACGGCGAGGCCACCTTCACCGAGTTGCTGCGCACCGTGCGCGCCATCGATATCGGCGCGTTCGGACATGCCGACCTGCCGTTCGAGCGGTTGGTGGAGATCCTGAACCCGGTCCGCTCGCAGGCGCGCCATCCGCTGTTCCAGGTGATGCTGTCGTTCCAGAACACCGGCCAGAACAGCCTGGAACTGCCCGGACTCACGGTCAGCGGTGTCGAGCTGCCGATCGATGTGGCCAAATTCGATCTGCAGCTGGTGCTTTCGGAGCAGACCACGACCCCGATCAGCACCTCGAACGGTGCCGGTGCCACCACGGTCGCTCCGTCGGGTATCGCGGCCGAATTGATCTACGCCACCGACCTTTTCGACGCGAACACCATGGCGGCGTTCGGGCAGCGGTTCAACCGACTGCTGCAAGCCGTGGCGGCCGAACCGGATCGGGCCATCGGCGATATCGATCTGCTCGATGCATCCGAAGCCGAACTGGCACTGCGTGGTTGGAACGACACCGAGCGCGACCTCGGTACGGTCGGCACGCTGGTCGACGAATTCGCCAGGCAGGCCGCTGCGACGCCGGATGCGGTCGCGATCGTGGATCCGGCGACGGGTGATTCGCTCACGTATGCCGAATTCGGTGCTCGTGTGCACCGGTTGGCGCGTCGCCTCATCGCGGATGGGGTCGGCCCGGAGAGCCTGGTGGCCCTCGGTCTTCGGCGTTCCGTCGACCTCGTGGTCGCGGCGTACGCCGTGCAGGAGGCCGGTGGTGGTTATGTGCCGCTCGACCTCGATCAGCCCGCGGAGCGGATCGGCTACGTGCTCGATTCCGCCGCGCCGGTGTGTGTACTGACCACCTCGCGTGACGACTTCGACGGCACCGGCCTGCCCACACTCGTCATCGATGACCTGGATCTGTCCGAGTACTCGGACCAGCCGGTCACCGATGCGGAGCGGAATGCGCCGTTGCGGCCGAGCAACCCGGCGTACGTCATCTTCACCTCGGGTTCGACCGGTCGGCCGAAGGGTGTGGCCGTGCCGCACGCTGCCGTCGTCAACCAGATCCGTTGGATCACCGGTGAATACGGCATCAGTGCCGATGACGTCGTGCTGTTCAAGACCCCTGCCACCTTCGACGTGTCGGTGTGGGAACTGTTCGGCCCGTTGAGCACCGGTGGCCGAATCGTGGTGGCCGGCCCGGACGGCCATCGTGATCCGCAGTACCTGGCCGACGTGATCGCGGCCGAACGGGTCACCATGACCTCGTTCGTGCCCTCGATGCTGAGCGTCTTCGCGAGCAGTGTCGACGCGGCCGTCGGCAGTGCGGCCCTGGCATCGCTGCGCGCACTCCTCATCGCCGGTGAGGCATTCACCGCCGATGCCGCGACCGCCATTCGCCGGGTCAGCTCGGCCGAGCTCTACAACCTGTACGGCCCGACCGAATTCACCGTGCACGCGACCCACGGCCCGGTGGCCGAGAAGGTCGAAGGCGCGGTGCCGATCGGCCTGCCGGTGTGGAATTCGCAGGCGTACGTCCTGGATTCGCGCCTGCACCCGGTAGCGCCGGGTGTCGCGGGTGAGTTGTATCTGGCCGGTGCGCAGCTGGCGCGCGGCTACTTCGGCCGCACGGATCTCACCGCGGACCGCTTCGTGGCCAACCCGTTCGGCGCACCGGGCGCTCGCATGTACCGCACCGGCGACCTGGTCATCCGCAATGCCGACGGTGCGATCGTGTACCTCGGCCGCACCGACTTCCAGGTGAAGCTGCGCGGTCTGCGTATCGAGCTCGGCGAGATCGAAACCGCGCTCACCGCACACGATTCGGTGGCGCAGGCGGTCGCGCTGGTGCGTTCGGATGCCAGGACCGGCGATCAGCTGGTCGGCTACGTGGTACCCGCGAACGGCGCCACCGTCGACATCGACGCGCTGCGCAGGCACCTGACCGCGCTACTGCCGTCCTACATGGTTCCAGCGGCGCTCATGGTGCTCGACGCCATGCCGCTGAACCCCAACGGCAAGCTCGACCGCCGCGCACTGCCCGAACCCGCCTTCGAGGCCAAGGAATTCCGCGCACCGTCGACCCCGATCGAAGAGATCGTGGCCGACACCTTCGCCGAGGTGCTCGGTCTGTCGAGCGCGGACGGCGCGCGTCCGGTCGGTCTCGACGACGACTTCTTCGACCTCGGCGGCAACTCGCTGATCGCCACCCAGGTGGTGGCCCGCCTCGGCGCCGCACTCGACACCCGCATTCCGGTGCGGCTGCTGTTCGAGGCGCCGAATGTGGCCGCGCTCGCCGCGCGGATGGAGGGTCAGCAGGGCACCGGCGGACGTCGGGAACTGACGGCCGGACCACGGCCGGAACAGATTCCGCTCTCGCTGGCCCAGCAGCGGATGTGGTTCCTCAACCGCTTCGACAACCAGACCGCCGTCAACAACATCCCGCTGGCGGTGCGGCTCACCGGCGCACTCGACACCGATGCGCTGCGCATGGCCGTCGCCGATGTGATGGACCGGCACGAGGTGCTGCGCACCGTCTACCCGGAGACCGCCAACGGTCAGGGTGTACAGGTCGTGCTGCCCACCGGTCAGGTCCACCTCGACCTGACGCCGGTCGTGGTGTCGGAGGCCGATATTCGTGATCGCATCAGCGAGTCGGTGCTGACCGGCTTCGACGTCACTGCCGCGGTTCCGGTGCGCGCCAAGCTGTTCCGGCTCGAGGCGCCAGCGGGAGCGGAGCCTGCGCAGCGACCAGAAAATGCGGGAGCGGAGCCTGCGCAGCGACCAGGAAATGCGGGAGCGGAGCCTGCGCAGCGACCAGAAAGTACAGACGGCTCGTCGACTGAAACCCACGTGCTGGTCTTCGTGGTGCACCACATCTCCGGTGACGGCTGGTCGGCGCGTCCGCTGGCCCGCGATGTGATGGTCGCCTACGCGGCCCGCAGCCGTGGCGAATCGCCCGCCTGGGCGCCGCTGCCGGTGCAGTACGCCGACTTCGCGCTCTGGCAGCGCGACACCCTCGGCTCCGAGGACGATCCGGAATCGCTGATCGCCCAGCAGGTCGCGTACTGGTCGCGGAATCTGGCCGGACTGCCCGATCAGCTGGATCTGCCGTCGGATCGTTCGCGTCCGGCCGTAGCGTCCAACCGCGGCGATGTCTACGAATTCGGCATCGACGCGCAGTTGCTGACCGAGCTCAACGCACTGGCCCGCGCGAACGGCGCGAGCTTGTTCATGGTGGTGCACGCGGCCTTCGCGGCACTGCTCGCGCGCCTGTCCGGCAGCGACGATATCGCCATCGGCACTGCGGTCGCGGGGCGCGGCGAGGCCGTGCTCGACGATGCGATCGGCATGTTCGTCAATACGCTCGTGCTGCGCACGCCGATCGATTCCGGTGCGTCCTTCGCCGACTTGGTCGCGCGGGCACGGGAAGCCGATCTGGCTGCCTTCGGCCACGCCGACCTGCCGTTCGAGCGCCTGGTCGACATCCTCAACCCGGCCCGTTCGCAGGCGCGGCATCCGCTGTTCCAGGTGATGCTGTCGTTCCAGAACACCGGTGAGGCATCGTTCGCGCTGCCCGGTCTCGAAGTGGCCGGTGTGCCGCTCGACGTGGTGACCGCGAAGTTCGATTTGCACCTGAACCTCGCCGACCGGCTCGACGCCGCCGGGAATGCGGACGGCATGACCGCCGAATTCGCCTACGCCACCGATATGTTCGACGCGAAGACGATCGCCGGCGTCGCCCAGCGCCTCGTCCGCCTGCTGCATGCGGTGGTCGCGGATCCGGCCGTCGCGGTCGGTGATGTCGATCTGCTCGATGCCACTGAACGCGCCATGGTGCTCGAAAAGTGGAACGAGACGGCCCATGTCGTCGATGCCCAGGCCACCCTGGTCTCGATGTTCGAGGAGCAGGCGGCGCGGAGCCCGAAGTCGATCGCGCTGAGCTTCGATGGGACCACCATCTCCTACGGCGAATTCACCGCGCGGGTGAATCGCCTTGCCCGGTACCTGGTTTCGCTGGGTGTCGGACCCGATTCGATGGTCGCGCTCGGCATGCGCCGATCCTTCGAGCTGGTGATCGGCATGTACGCGGTGAGCGTGGCAGGCGGCGCGTATGTGCCGCTGGATCCCGATCATCCAGTCGACCGCACCCGGTATGTGCTCGACACCGCGCAGCCGGTCTGCGTGCTGACCACCGCCGCCGACGAGTTCGACGCGGGCTCGACGCCGACGCTCGAGATCGAGGCGCTGGATCTCTCGGCATACTCCGACGAACCGCTGATCGATGCCGAACGCCTTGCGCCGCTGCGGCCTTCGAATACCGCGTACGTGATCTTCACCTCGGGTTCGACCGGTCGTCCGAAGGGTGTGGCGGTCAGCCATGCCGCGATCGTCAACCGTCTGGTCTGGATGCAGGCCGAATACGGGCTGGATCGCGGCGATGTGGTGCTGCAGAAGACGCCGGCGACCTTCGATGTGTCGGTATGGGAATTCTGGTGGCCGCTGCAGGTCGGCGCGCGCCTGGTCATCGCGAAGCCGGACGGCCATCGCGATCCGGCCTACCTGGTCCAGACCATCGCGCAGGAGCAGGTCACCACGGTGCACTTCGTGCCGTCCATGCTGTCGGTCTTCGTGGCCGACGATCGGGCGGGCGAATGCTTCGACCTGCGCAATGTATTCGCCTCCGGTGAGGCGCTGCCGGCGGTGACCGCACAGCGGTTGCGCGAGCTGACCGGTGTCTGGCTGCACAACCTGTACGGCCCGACCGAGGCCGCCGTCGACGTCACCTATCACGAGGTGACCGATGCCGATACGGTCTCGGTCCCGATCGGTGCGCCGGTATTCAACACCCAGGTGTACGTGCTGGATTCGCGGCTGCACCCGGTTCCGGTCGGCGTCGCGGGTGAGCTGTACCTCGCGGGCACCCAGTTGGCGCGCGGCTATGTGGCCCGTCCGGATCTGACCGCGGATCGCTTCGTGGCCAACCCGTTCGGCACCGGCGAGCGCATGTACCGCACCGGTGACCTCGTCACCTGGACGGCCAACGGTGAGCTGGAGTACCTGGGCCGCACCGACTTCCAGGTGAAGCTGCGCGGTCTGCGCATCGAACTCGGCGAGATCGAGTCGGCGCTCACCGCGCTGGAACCGATCGCGCAGGCCGCCGTTGTGGTCCGCTCCGACGACCGCCTCGGCGATCAGTTGGTCGGGTATGTGATCGCGGCGGCGGATCGTGCGATCGACATCGACCAGGTGCGCGCCGAACTCGCGGGCGAGCTGCCCGCGTACATGGTGCCGACGGCCTTCGTCGTACTGGATGCGTTCCCGCTCAATGCTTCCGGCAAGCTGGATCGCAAGGCACTGCCCGCACCGGTATTCGAGGCGAAGGTGTTCCGCGCACCGTCGACTCCGATCGAGGAGATTGTGGCGGGCGTGTTCAGCGACGTGCTCGGTGTCGCGCGCGTCGGTTTGGACGACGACTTCTTCGAACTCGGCGGCAACTCGCTGCTGGCCACCCAGGTGACCGCGCGCATCGGCGCGGCACTGGATACCCAGCTCGCGGTCCGCGATCTGTTCGAGGCGTCGACCGTCGCGGCGCTGGCGGCCAAGGCCGAACACAATGCCGGATCCGGCCGCAGCCGGCCGCGACTGGTCGCGGGGGAGCGCCCGGCCCGAGTGCCGCTCTCACCCGCGCAGCAGCGGTACTGGTTCCTCAACCAGTTCGATACCACCACCTCGGCCGTGGACAATATCCCGCTCGCCGTGCGGTTGTCCGGTGCGCTGGATGTGGCGGCGCTGGAGCTGGCGCTCGGCGATGTGTTCGCCAGGCACGAGGTGCTGCGGACCACCTACCCGAGTTCGGCCAGTGGCCCGCACCAGGTGATCCTGCCCGCCGATCAGGCCGTGCCGGAGCTGACCGTCACCGATATCTCGGAATCGGACCTGGTCGCCGCGGTGATCGAATTCGCGCTCACCACCTTCGATGTCACCGTGCAGGTGCCGCTGAAGGTCGGGCTGTTCCGGCTCGCCGAACAGGAGCACGTGCTGGCGTTCACGGTGCACCATGTCGCGGCCGACGGTTCGTCGATGGGTCCGCTGGCTCGCGATGTCATGGCAGCGTATGTGGCACGGGCCCAGGGTGAGATCCCGCAGTGGCAGCCGCTGCCGGTGCAGTACGCCGACTACGCGCTGTGGCAGCGTGCGGTGCTCGGCTCCGAGGAGGATCCGGAATCGCTTGCGGCACAGCAGGTCGCCTACTGGCAATCCGCGCTCGCGGGTATGCCCGATCAGCTGGAACTGCCCGCCGACCGGCCGCGCCCGCGCGCGCAGTCGTTCCAGGGCAAGGCGATTCGCTTCGAGATCGAACCGGACAAGCACGCCAAGCTGCACGAGCTGGCGCGGGCAAATCACGCCTCACTGTTCATGGTTGTGCACGCGGCGCTGGCCGTATTGCTTTCGCGCCTGTCGGGTACCGACGACATCGCGGTCGGCACCCCGATCGCGGGTCGCGGTGAACGCGAACTCGACGATCTGATCGGTATGTTCGTCAACACCTTGGTGTTCCGGACGATCATCGAGCCCGGTGATACCTTCGCCGACCTGCTCGCCGACGTGCGCGAGCGGGACCTGGAGGCATTCGCCAACGCCGATGTGCCGTTCGAGCGGCTGGTCGAGGTGCTCAACCCGGAGCGTTCGACGGCGCGCAATCCGCTGTTCCAGATCGGACTTTCGTTCCAGAACCTGGCCGAGACCACCTTCACGCTGCCCGGCCTGTCGGTGAGCGCGGTGAACTTCGATTCGCAGCTGGCCAAGACCGATCTGCACGTCACGCTGTATGACCGCTACGCCGAGGACGGTACGCCCGCCCAGATCGTCGCCGAATTCGGTTACGCGACCGACCTGTTCGACGAGGCGACCGTGCAGGGCTTCGCCGACCGCTTCGTATTGGTGCTCGATGCCGTACTGGCCGACGCCGACGTGCGGGTCGGCGAGATCGATCTGCTCTCGCCCACAGAGAACACGCGAATTCTGCGCGCCTGGAACGACACCGCGCACTCACTCGACATCGACGCCTCGACCACGCTGGCGTCGCTGCTGGACGCCACGGTTGCGGCGAGCCCGGATGCGGTGGCGCTGGTAGCCGAGGACACGACGCTCACCTACGCCGAGTTGGACGCCAAGGCCAACCGCCTGGCGCGCCACTTGATTACGCTCGGTGTCGGCTCGGAGGATCGAGTGGCGCTGGCCATTCGGCGTTCGGTGGATCTCGTGATCGCGATGTACGCGGTGGCGAAATCGGGTGCGGCGTATGTGCCGATCGATCCCGATCAGCCCACCGAGCGCACCGACTACATCCTGCGCACCGCGGCACCGGTCTGCGTGCTGAGCACCGGTCGCGATGATTTCGGCAGCACCGTGGCCGAAGTGGTGTCGATCGACGAGCTGGATCTATCCGGCGTCGCGGACGGTCCGATTTCCGACGGTGACCGGCTGCGGCCGCTGGCGGCGGCGAATACGGCGTACGTGATCTTCACGTCGGGTTCGACCGGCCAGCCGAAGGGTGTCGCGGTGCCGCATGCGGCGATCGTGAACCAGTTGCTGTGGAAGACAGCCGAATTCGGCCTCGGTGCCGATGACGCAGTGCTGCTCAAGACCGCGGCCACCTTCGACCTGTCGGTCTGGGAGTTCTGGTCGGCCGCGGTCTGCGGTGGCCGGTTGGTCATCGCCGATGCCGATGGTCACCGCGATCCCGCATACCTCAACGAGCTGATGCGCTCCACCGGCGTCACAACGCTGCACGTGGTGCCGTCGATGCTGGACGCGCTGCTCACCGAATCCGCTCGCCGTCTGCCGCAGTCGCTGCGGCGGGTGCTGGCGATCGGTGAGGCGCTGCCCGCGACGACCGCGCAGCGATTCCGGCGGGACAACGCGGCCGAGCTGTTCAACCTGTACGGCCCCACCGAGGCCGCGGTATCGATCACCGCGCACACCGTCACCGATGCCGACACGGTTTCGGTGCCGATCGGTGGTCCGGAGTGGAACAGCCAGGTGTACGTGCTGGATTCGCGGATGCGTCCGGTTCCGGTCGGTGTCTCCGGTGAGCTGTACCTGGCCGGTGCGCAGTTGGCGCGTGGTTACTTCGGGCGCGTTGACCTGACCGCGGATCGTTTCGTGGCCAACCCGTTCGGCACCGGCGAGCGCATGTACCGCACCGGTGACCTGGTGGCCTGGAACAGCGAGGGCGGGCTGGAGTATCGCGGCCGCACCGACTTCCAGGTGAAGATCCGCGGTTTCCGGATCGAGCTCGGTGAGATCGAGGCGGCGCTGCTGCGTCAGCCCGAGGTTTCGGCCACGGCGGTGCTCGCGCACACCGACCCGAATCTGGGTGACCGGCTGGTCGCTTACGTGGTGCCCGAATCCGATGAGATCGACAACGTGCGCCTGCAATCGGCGCTGGCCGCCGAGCTGCCGTCCTACATGGTGCCGTCGGTCTTCCTCACCCTCGATGCACTGCCGTTGAACGCCAACGGCAAGCTCGATCGAAAGGCGTTGCCGGAGCCCACCTTCGAGAAGGCGGTGTTCCGCGCGCCGGTCACCCCGATCGAGGAGATCGTCGCCAACACCTTCGCCGAGGTGCTGCACCTCGGATCCGGCGAGCAGGCACAGCGGCTGGGCCTGGATGACGACTTCTTCGCGTGGGGCGGTAATTCGCTGCTCGCGACCCAGGTCGCGGCCCGCCTCGGCGCGGCGCTGAACACCCGCGTCCCGGTGCGACTGCTGTTCGAGGCGCCGACCGTCGGCGCACTCGCCATCCGGGTGGAACAGCAGGCCGACGGGCGCGGACGGCACGCGCTGGTCGCCGGTCCACGGCCGGAACATATTCCGCTGTCGCTGGCGCAGCAGCGGATGTGGTTCCTCAACCGCTTCGACACCCAGTCCGCCGCGTACAACGTTCCGATCGCGGTGCGGCTGACCGGCGCGCTCGATGTGGCCGCACTGCGCGCCGCCATCGCGGATCTGGTGCGCAGGCACGAGGTCCTGCGCACCATCTACCCCGAGACCGAGTCGGGTGCGGTACAGCTGATTCTGCCGGTAGGACAGGCGATTCCGGAGCTGGACATCCGGACGGTCACCCCGGATCAGGTCGAATCCGCCGTAGTCGAGCTGATTTCGGCGCCATTCGACGTCACCGCCGAGGTGCCGGTCCGGGTGCGGTTGTTCGAGATCGACACCGAAAGTTCGGCTCCGGAGTACGTGATCGCGATGGTCGTGCACCATATCGCCGGTGACGGTTCCTCGATGGGACCGCTGACGCGCGATCTGATGACGGCGTACGCGGCGCGCTCGGCCGGTGTCGCACCCAACTGGGCGCCGCTGGAGGTCCAATACGCGGATTACAGCATCTGGCAGCGTGAACTGCTCGGCAGCGAGGACGATCCGGATTCGCTGATGTCCAAGCAGGTCGCCTACTGGCGCGGCGCGCTGGCGGATCTGCCGGAGCAGCTGGATCTGCCCGCGGATCGTCCGCGGCCCGCGGTGCAGTCCTTCGCGGGTGGCACCGTCGAGGTGCGCATCGACGCCGATACCCATCGTGGTCTCAGCGGCGTGGCGCAGGCCGAGGGTGCGACGCTGTTCATGATCGTGCACACGGCACTGGCCGTGCTGTTGTCTCGACTGTCCGGCACCGACGACATCGCGATCGGTACGCCGATGGCGGGTCGGGGTGAGGCGGCGCTGAACGATCTGATCGGCACGTTCATCAACACGTTGGTGTTCCGTACCCGGCTGAATTCGGCCGAGCCGTTCGCGGATCTGCTCAGGCGGCAGCGCGAAACGGATATCCAGGCGTTCGCCAATGCCGATGTGCCGTTCGAGCGGTTGGTCGAGGTGCTGAACCCGGCACGGTCGCAGGCGCGGCATCCGCTGTTCCAGGTGGGTTTGTCGTTCCAGAACCTGGCCCAGACCTCCTTGGAATTGCCGGATCTCACGGTCTCGGGCGTGGAGTTCGATACCCACATCTCTCAGTTCGACCTGCACCTGATCCTTTCCGACCTGTACGACGAGTCCGGAGCTCCTGCCGGCATCGCCGGCGTATTCACCTACGCCACCGACCTGTTCGACCGGAGCACGGTCGAAGGGTTCGCGGACCGGTTCACCAGGCTGCTCGGCGAGATCATCACCGCGCCGCGCGCGGCAGTCGGTGACCTGGAGCTGCTCACCGCGGTGGAGCGGGAACGGATGCTGGGTGGCTGGAACGCCACCGCGCATCCGGTGCAGCCCGAGCTGTTGCTCGACGGGTACCGGCGCGCCGCAGCGGCGCATCCGGATGCCGTCGCGGTGGTGTTCGAAGGCGCCGAGCTGACTTATCGGGAATTCGACGACCGGGTGAATAGCCTTGCCCGCCTGTTGATTTCGCGGGGTGTGGGTGCCGAGTCGCTGGTCGGCCTTGCCGTTCGGCGGTCGTTGGATCTGGTCGTCGGCATGTACGCGATCGTCGCGGCCGGTGGCGCGTATGTGCCGCTGGATCCGGATCATCCGGCGGAGCGGATCGCGCACATCCTGGATACCGCCCAGCCCGCGTGCGTGGTCACCACCGCGGCCGACGCGGTGCCGGTTCCCGCGGATATCCCGGTGCTCGAGCTGGATTCGCTGGAGCTGGACGGGTTCTCCTCCGCACCGATCGAACCCGGTGAGCTGCTGCGCCCGGTCACCCGGGACAACCCGGCTTACGTCATCTTCACCTCGGGTTCGACCGGTCGTCCGAAGGGCGTCGCGGTGTCGCACGGGGCGATCAACAATCAGATCGAGTGGATGCTCGCGGAGTACCCGCTCGGCCCCGATGACGTGTACCTGCAGAAGACCGCGACCACGTTCGACGTGTCGCTGTGGGGCTACTTCATGCCGCTGCGCGCCGGCGCGCAGCTGGTGGTCGCCACCCACGACGGCCATCGCGACCCGGCCTACGTGGCGGATGCGATTGCCGCGCAAGGGGTTACGGTCACCGACTTCGTGCCGTCCATGCTGACGGTGTTCGCCGCACAGTTGGCAGCGGGCTCGCTGCCGACGCTGCGGGACGTGTTCGTGATCGGTGAGGCGCTGCCGCCGGAAACGGTGACGGCGTGGCGGTCCGTTTCGGATGCGGTGCTGCACAACCTGTACGGGCCGACGGAGGCCGCGGTGTCGGTGACCTACTGGCCCGCGCGTGAGACGGATGCGCGCACCGTGCCGATCGGTCTGCCGCAGTGGAACACCCAGGTGTTCGTGCTGGATTCGCGGTTGCGGCCGGTGCCCGCCGGTGTGGCCGGTGAGCTGTATCTGGCCGGTGATCAGCTGGCCCGCGGTTACGTCGCGCGCCCGGATCTGACCTCGGATCGCTTCGTGGCCAACCCGTTCACGACCGGTGCGCGGATGTACCGCACCGGTGACCTGGTTGTCTGGCGCGAAGTCGCGGGCGCGGGTCATCGCCTGGAATACCTGGGGCGCACCGACTTCCAGGTGAAGTTCCGCGGCCAGCGGATCGAGCTCGGCGAGATCGAGACGGCGCTGCTGGCCCATGCCGCGGTGAGCCAGGCGGTGGCACTGGTGGCGGCGTCGGCACTGGGCGACCAGTTGGTCGCGTACGTGGTTCCCGCGCCGGGGCAGTCGATCGACCAGCGGGTGCTGCTGGCCGAGGTATCGGATGTGCTTCCGGGCTATATGGTTCCGGCGGCCATCGTGGTGCTCGACGCCTTCCCACTGAACTCCAGCGGCAAGCTCGACCGCAAGGCGCTGCCCGAACCGACGTTCACCACTCGCGAATTCCGTGCCCCGGCAACGCCGGTGGAGGAGATCGTGGCGGGCGTCTTCGGCGATGTGCTCGGTATCGAGCGCGTGGGTGTCGACGACGACTTCTTCGCCCTCGGCGGCAACTCGCTGGTGGCCACCCAGGTGGTCGGTCGCCTGAGTGCCGCGATCGGCGGCCGAGTGCCGGTGCGTGCGCTGTTCGAGGCGCCGACCGTGGCGGCCCTGGCGGTGAAGCTGGAGCAGCTGTCCGGTGTTGGCGAGCGGCGGCCACTGGTCGCCGGTCCGCGGCCGGATCCGGTGCCGTTGTCGCTGGCACAGCAGCGGATGTGGTTCCTGAACCGCTTCGACACCGAGTCGGCGGCCTACAACCTGCCCATCGCGGTCCGGTTGACCGGTGCGCTGGATGTCGACGCGCTGCGTGCGGCCATGGCGGATCTGGTCGGCAGGCACGAGATTCTGCGGACGGTGTACCCGGAGACCGCGGGAGCCCCGGCACAGGTGATTCTGCCGGTGGCGCAGGCTGTTCCGGCGCTGGAGCTGCGGCCGCTCGTGGCCGCGGAGCTGGAATCCACGGTGATCGCGGTGATGGCGGCGCCGTTCGACGTCACCGCCGAGGTGCCGGTGCGGGTGGAGCTGTTCCAGGTGACCGACGCACCGACCGCTGTGTCCTCGGGTCGCTCCGCGGGCTCCGCTCCTGTGTTCTCGGGTCGCTCCGCAGGCTCCGCTCCTGTGTCCTCGGGTCGCTCCGCAGGCTCCGCTCCTGTGTCCTCGGGTCGCTCCGCAGGCTCCGCTCCTGTGTCCTCGGGTCGCTCCGCAGGCTCCGCTCCCGCCCCGAACGAGTACGTGCTCGTGCTCGTGGTGCACCACATCGCAGGTGACGGTTCGTCGATGGGCCCGCTGACCCGGGATCTGATGACGGCGTACGCGGCCCGCTCGGTCGGCGAGTCACCCACGTGGACGCCGCTGCCGGTGCAGTACGCGGACTACTCCATCTGGCAGCGCGAGCTGCTCGGCAGCGAGGACGATCCGGAGTCGTTGGCGGCCAAGCAGATCGCCTACTGGCAGTCGGCATTGGCGGATGTGCCGGATCAGCTGGATCTGCCCTCGGATCGCCCGCGGCCCGCCGTGCAGTCCTTCACGGGCGGCAAGGTGGAGCTGAGCATCGACGCCCAAACGCATCGTGAGCTCGTCGCTTTGGCCCGGGCCGAGGGTGCGACGCTGTTCATGGTCGTGCACACGGCGTTCGCGGTACTGCTCTCGCGGCTGTCGGGCACCGATGACATCGCGATCGGTACACCGATGGCGGGCCGCGGTGAGGCCGTGCTCGACGATCTGATCGGCATGTTCGTCAACACCTTGGTGTTCCGTACCCAGCTGGATCGCGGCGAGCCGTTCACCGAGCTGCTCGGGCGTCAGCGCGAAACGGATATCCAGGCGTTCGCCCATGCGGACGTGCCATTCGAGCGGTTGGTCGAGGTGCTGAACCCGGTGCGGTCGCAGGCGCGCCATCCGCTGTTCCAGGTGGGTCTGTCGTTCCAGAACCTGGCGCGGACCACGCTGGAACTGCCCGGACTCACGGTCGCCGGATTCGATATCGACACCCAGCTCTCGCAGTTCGATCTGCACCTGATCGTCGCGGACAGCTACGACGAGGACGGCACGCCGTCGGGCATCGGTGGGTACTTCACCTACGCCAACGACCTGTTCGACCCGGATACCGTTCGTGGCTTCGCCGATCGCTTCGCACGCGTTCTCGCCGAGATCATCGCGGCGCCGCGCGCGGCTGTCGGCGATCTCGAGATCATGGCCGCGGACGAGCGCCGCGAACTGGTCTCCGGCTGGAATGCGACAGCGCAGCAGGTGGATTCGTCCGCGACGCTGGCCTCGCTGCTGGATCGAACCGTGGCGGCCACGCCGGATGCGGTGGCGCTGGTCGGCGACGACGGCACCGCCCTCAGCTACGGCGAGCTGGGCTCTCGGGTGAACGGACTTGCCCGGCACCTGATTTCGCTGGGTGTCGGACCGGAGGCACGGGTGGCGCTCGCACTGCGCCGCTCGGCGGACCTGGTGGTCGCGATGTACGCGGTGACCCAGGCCGGTGGCGCGTATGTGCCGCTGGATCCGGATCAGACCGGTGAGCGGACCGACTACATTCTCGAGACCGCTCGGCCACTGTGTGTGGTGACCAACGCCGACACCGATTTCCAGACCTCGGTGACCGACGTCGTTCGGATGGACGCACTCGCGGACCTCCAGGACGCGCCGATCGCCGACGCGGAACGGATCGCGCCACTGCGCGCGGCGAATACGGCGTACGTGATCTTCACCTCGGGTTCGACCGGTCGCCCCAAGGGTGTCGCGGTGCCGCATGCGGCGATCGTCAACCAGTTGCTGTGGAAGACGAGCGAATTCGGTCTCGGTGCAGAGGACGCGGTGCTGCTCAAGACCGCGGCCACCTTCGACTTGTCGGTGTGGGAGTTCTGGTCGGCGGCGGTTTCGGGTGGCCGACTGGTCATCGCGTCGGCCGACGGACATCGCGATCCGACCTACCTCAATACGCTGATGCGCGATACCGCCGTCACCACTTTGCATGTGGTGCCGTCGATGTTGGATGCCCTGCTGATCGAATCGGACGGACAGCTGCCCGATTCGTTGCGCCGGGTGCTCGCCATCGGTGAGGCGCTGCCCGCCGCGACGGCGCAGCGGTTCCGGGAGTCGAACGGGGCCACCCTGTTCAACCTCTACGGCCCGACCGAGGCCGCGGTCTCGATCACCAACCACGAGGTGACCGATGTCGATACCGTCTCGGTGTCGATCGGTGCCCCGGAGTGGAACAGCCAGGTGTACGTGCTGGATTCGCGGTTGCGTCCGGTGCCGGTGGGTGTTTCGGGTGAGTTGTATTTGGCCGGTGCGCAATTGGCGCGCGGCTACTTCGGGCGTGTCGATCTGACCGCGGAGCGGTTCGTGGCCGACCCGTTCGAATCCAGTGCTCGGATGTACCGCACCGGTGACCTGGTGGCCTGGAATGCCGCCGGTGAGCTGGAGTATCGCGGTCGCACCGACTTCCAGGTCAAGATCCGTGGTTTCCGCATCGAACTCGGCGAGATCGAGGCGGCGCTGCTGCGACAGACCTCGATCAGCTCGGCCGCGGTGCTCGCGCATACCGATCCGGCACTCGGTGACCGCCTGGTCGCCTATGTGGTCCCGACCACCGGCGAACTCGATAAGAGTGCGGTCCAGTCGGCGTTGGCTGCGGAGCTGCCCTCGTACATGGTGCCGAGCGCCTTCCTCGAGCTGGAAGCTCTGCCGCTCAATGCGAATGGCAAGCTCGATCGAAAGGCCCTGCCGCAGCCCACCTTCGAACAGGCCGCATTCCGCGCGCCGGTCACCCCGGTGGAGCAGATCGTGGCCGGTGTGTTCGCCGATGTACTCGGCATCGAACGGATCGGTGCCGACGACGACTTCTTCGCACTCGGCGGTAACAGCATCCTGTCGATCCAGCTGGTATCGCGGGCGAAGACGCTCGGTGTGGTGTTCTCCGTGCGCGACGTCTTCGAACAGCGCAGCGTCGCCGGACTCGCAGCCATCGCGACCTCGGCCGCGGATCTGCGGCAGGCGACCATGGCCGAGCTGCCCGGTGGTGGCATAGGTGAGATCCCGCTGCCGCCGAGCATCGCCGCGGTGCTGGCGAACGGCACGGCCTACCAGCGCTTCTCCTACGAGACGGCGGTGGCGCTGCCGAGCGAACTCGACGGGGATCGGCTGCGTGCGGCGATCGCCGCACTGGTCGACCGGCACGATGCGTTGCGCACTCGTTTGCGCCGGGTCGAGGAGGTCTGGGAATTCGAAGCGCTCGAGCGCGGTGGGATCGATATCGATGCCCTTGTGCACGAGGTCGCCTTCGATACCGACCTCGACGACGACTACGGCTATGACGAGCTCATGCGGCGCGCCGACAACGAACGCGCGGCCGCCGCGGATCGCCTCGATCCGGCCAACGGCGTGATGGCGCAGTTCGTGCGCTGCACCGCCGACCGTCTCGACGGCGGCAACTTCATGCTGATCGTGGTCCACGGCTTCGCTGCCGATCCGAAGTCCCTCGACATCCTGACCGGCGATCTGCTCGACCTGATCGCCGACGACCAGGTCGCCCTGCCGGAGGTCGGTACCTCGCTGCGGCGTTGGGCCTACGGCCTGACCGAGCAAGCGAATGGCCGCGCCGCCGAACTGCCATTCTGGCAGGAGGTTTCGGCCACGCCCGAGCCGCTGCTCGGCGCGCGGGCCTTCGATCCGGCGCTGGATACCGTCGCCACCACGCGACGGGTGCGCATCGAGGTGCCGGCGGATATCTCCGAGGTACTGCTCACCACGGTGCCTGCGCGGTTCCACGGTCGCGTGCCGGATGGGCTGCTGTCGGCGTTGGCCATGGCGCTGGTGCGCTGGCGTGGCGAAGAGCAAGGATCGGATGTGCTGATCCGGCTCGACGGTGACGGTCGTGCGGCGGTCCGCGGTGCCGAATTGTCGCGCACCGTGGGCGCTTTCACCTCCGTCTACCCGGCCCGGCTCGGGCTGGGCGGGATCGATCTGGCCGAGGCGTTCGACGGCGGCGACGCCGCGGGTGCGCTCATCAAGTCGGTGAAGGAACAGCTGCTCGCGGTGCCGGATCAGGGCGTCGGCTACGGTCTGCTGCTCAGGGCGACGGCAGTCGGCGGAGCCGACGGGGTGGGTGAACAACTGCCGCTGGCGGGTCAGGTCGGCTTCCGGTACCAGGAAGCGGCGATCAAGGCCGAGCGGGATGCCACCATGCCCGCGACCGGAGCGCTCGATGTCGCCGTGACAGTCGGCGATGAGGACGATGGTCCGCGGCTGCTTGCCACCTTCGAGTTCCCGGTCGGGCTGCTGTCCCCGGAGCAGGTGCAGGAGTTGGCGGAGCTGTGGGTTGCCGCGCTCACCGCGCTGGCCGAGCACGCGCAGCGGCCGAATGCCGGTGGCCATACGCCGTCGGATCTGCCGCTGGTGCAGGTCGGTCAGGCCGATATCGAACTGTGGGAACAGACCTACCCGGGCCTCGACGATGTCTGGCCGGTCTCGCCGCTGCAGTCCGGCCTGCTCTTCCACGCGCTGATGACCACGGCCAGCGTGGACGTCTACACCATCCAGGCGGTGGTGCAGTTGGCCGGAACGGTGGATGTGGCACGGCTGAACGCGGCCGCGCAGGCGATCCTGGATCGGTACCCGAATCTGCGCACCGCATTCGTCACCGACTCCACCGGACAGGTGCGGCAGGTCGTGCTCGATCGGGTCGAAGTGCCTTGGCGCGTGGTGGATCTCACCGAACTGCCGGAGGCGGGGCGGGCCGAGGAACTGCGTCGCCGGGTCGAGGCCGACCACGCCGAGCGCTTCGATATGACCACCCCGCCGCTGGTGCGCTACACGCTGTTGCGTACCGCCGCCGAGGAATGGTCGCTGGCAATCACCACGCACCACGTGCTGCTCGACGGTTGGTCGATGCCGCTGCTGATGCGGGATCTGCTGGTGCTCTACGCGACGCGCGGCGACCAGTCGGCACTGCCGCAGGTCTCCTCCTACCGTGACTTCCTGGACTGGCTCGCCACCCGCGATCAGGACGCGTCGTTGCGGGTCTGGGCCGATGCCTTCGACGGTGCGACCGAACCGACCGAATTGGCCGCGCCCGCACGGACGGTCGAGACCTACGAGACCGCCAAGCTGATCACCCAGATCGACGCCGACCGCACCCGTCAGCTGACCAAGCACTGCGCCGAACTCGGCATCACGGTCAACACCCTGGTGCAAGCGGCCTGGGGCATCCTGGTCGGCAGGCTCACCGGCCGCGCCGATGTGGTGTTCGGCGCCACGGTGTCTGGTCGGCCCGCCGAGCTGACCGGCGTGGAGTCGATGGTCGGTCTGTTCATCAATACGCTCCCGGTGCGGGTGCGCATCGATGACCGCGCGACGATCGACGATCAGCTGAAGCGGTTGCAGCGTGACCAGGCCGAGCTGCTCGATCACCACTACGTCGGCCTGTCCGATATCCAGCGGGCCGCCGGAATCGCCTCGCACTTCGACACGCTGTTGGTGTTCGAGTCGTACCCGATCGATCGGGAGGCGATCGCCGCGGCGAGTTCGATCGACGGCATGGCGGTGACCGATGTCGGTGTGGAGAGTGCGACGCACTATCCACTCACCCTGCAGGTGACCGCGGAGTCCACTCTCGAATTCACCCTCGAGTACCTCATCAGCCGGTTCAGCGCCGATGAGGTGGAAACCTTGTCCACCAGGCTGATTCGGGTGCTGGACGCGCTGATCGGCGATGCGGCCGGGCTGGTCGGTGATATCGATATCCTCGATACCGATGAGCGGGCCCGCCTGCTCGTCGAATCCGGTATCGCGGCAACGGCTCCCGCACCGGAACCGGTGGGCCGGGTCGGTGCGCGCACGGTGTCGAAGGTGCTCGCCGAGGTGGTCGAGGCGGATCCCGAGGCGCCGGCGCTGCTGGCGGACGGCGACGAAATCGCCTACCACGTCCTGGATCGCCGTTCCTCGCAGCTGGCCCGGGTGCTCATCGCACACGGTGCCGGACCGGGCGATGTGGTGGCCCTGGCGCTGCCGCGTTCGGTCGATGCGGTGGTCGCGGTCTGGGCCATCCAGAAGGCCGGTGCCGCCTGCCTGTTCGCCGGTGACCTGACCGCCGCCGAAATGGCCACCGCCGGAGCTGTTTTCGGTATCACCATGGAACCAACCGACGGCTCGATCAACTGGCTGGTCCCGAGCGATCCGACGGTCCGAGCTGAACTGGCCGCCGCCCCATCGCACCCGGTCTCCTACGCCGATCGGGTCCGCCCGCTCGCCGAGGAACACCCGGCCTTCGTAGTCCTCACGGCCGACGGCACCCCCCGCGCCTTCAGCCAAACCGAGGCACTCGAACAGGCCGAACAGGTCCGCTCGGAATACGACATCGACTACGAATCGACAACCTTCACCACCGCCATCTCCGGCCGAGCCGCACTCCTCGAGTTCCTGACCGCAGCAATATCCGGTGCACTGTCAGTGCTGCCCGGCGCGGACGAGATCGCGGCAGACCTGGCCGACGGAGAGGTCACCCACTGGTTCGTCACCGTGGGCGAGTCGACCGAGGCGGCGGACGAGGACGTGCGGATCGTGATCGTCGAGTAACCGGGACCGCTCTGCGCGGTACACGAAGGCAAGGGCCCCGAACCTCGAACAGTCGAAGGTGCGGGGCTTTTGCACGTGCATAGCGTCGGATAGTCCAAAGCGTCAGGCGCACGGTGCGTTCGGTCGCGGCGGGGAAAGAACTGCCGAGTCGGATGCGGCTCAGCTCCACGCGGGCTGCCATGGCCATTTTCCCCCACGGATGATGCGACACCCGCGGACTTGTGACCGCCGCAAGGCCACGCACTTACACCTGGATATGCATCAAGGGTTGATGCTGGGTCGGATCATGAACAGCGGGAAGCGCCGCCGCGAGATCAGAAGAGGCGCCGGAATCACCGGACGGAACCTCGCCGCTTTGGCGGGCTAGACTCGTACGGGACCGAGCGGACGTCGTTCGCTCCCGTTCGATGAGGTTGGAGGTGGTTCCATTGGCAATGCCCGCTCCTCGGTCCGACCATTGGACGGCCGCGGACCTCGATCACATTCCCGAAGACGGATTACGGTACGAGGTGCTGAATGGCCAGCTCGTCGTGAACGCTGCTCCTAAGCCGCGGCATCAGTGGCTGATCAAATGGCTGGTGCGCGCTCTCGACGACGCACTGCCTCCCGGATACGTAGTGCTGGAAGGCGTGGGAGTGCTGATCGGCGACGACGAGCCCATTCCCGACCTCATGGTGGCGGCTGGCGCGATCGACTGGGACGACCGCGGGGTCGCCGCCGAACAGGTGAAGCTGGTCGTCGAAGTTGTCTCCAAATCGACGACTATGCAGGATCGCATGGTCAAGCCCGTGCTCTATGCCGCAGCCGAAATTCCAAACTACTGGCGCGTCGAGATCAACCCGTTCAAAGGCCAGCTCACTGACGAAAAGTTGCCGGTCCTGTTCGCACATGCCCTCGGGCCGGAGGGCACCTACGAACGGACGCACCGGGTGGCGGCTGGGGAGTCCGTCACCCTGCGCAGTCCCTTCGAATTCACCGTGGATCCGGCGTCACTGATGCCCTGAGCCGCCTTTATCGTTCGGCGATGGCATGCTCCTCGGCGAAGACCTTGCGGCAGACCGGGGCACAGAAGGCGTAGTCGGTGCCGTCGTGGGTCAGGGTAATCTGGGCGGTGGCCCATTCGATAGTCATGCCGCAGACCGGATCGATCGTGTAACCCTTCGGTGCTTCGGGTCGCACGCCGGAGTCCCGGAAGTCCTGTGTCATCAGCCGGGTGATGTCGGTGGCGGTCATGGAGCGGCCCAGCGCACCGATCGCGTGTTCGCGGACGCCGACGATCTGCACGATGCAATGCGGACGACGCAGGAGCCGGTCCGGATCCGCTTCGGTATCGGCGATCGCACGGGTGACTATCGGGATGATGTGGTCGCCGAATTCGCGGTTGTTGCTCCATGATCCGGGAACCGTGATCCGCACGACATAGCGCGGTTCGACCGTGATGTCCGGGCCGCCGGTAGCCCAGACCTGCGGCTTGTGCACTACTACATGCGTCAATTCGCGTGCCATATCGAGCACCGAGTCCGGCGCGGATTCGCCGGTGGTCAGCTCGTGTAGCACCCGGTCGGCCAGTTGTTGCTGCCGTTCGATGTCCATCGTCTCCTCGGAGACGAACAATTCGACGGTCATCATGATTGGGATTCCTTCGGCAGGTTCATCGACGCGTCGGCGGGGACCAGGGCTAGAAGTTCGTCGACCGACCACTGATCGTCGGCGTGCTTGCCGAGTTTGCTTGCCAGTATGCGGCCATCGGAGGCTATGAGGAAGTCGCCGGGCAGACCGAGGCGTCCACCCTCGGGTTTGCCCGGGGGAGCGGGCTTTTGCTTGCGCAGTACGGCTACCGTCGCCTGGGTCGCGGCGCGGACGATGGTCGGCCAGGCGCGCGGGTCGAGCAGGGCGCGCGGTGCCGATTCGATGCCGAACTCGCGGTACAGGTTTCGCTCGGGATCGGCGACCAGGTCGAATGGCAGATCGCCCGCATAGGTGCGCAATTCGGCTGCGCTGGAATGGAATACGACGACCTCACGGATGTTCGCGGCCAAGATTTCGGCGTGCCGTACGGCGAACGAGCGCAGGTGCAGATTGCACACCGGACAGCCCGCGAAACGTCGAAACTGCAGGTGTATCAGGCAATCCGGATCGGGGACCGGAATCTCGGCGTCGGCAATGGTGAGCAGCGTCCGGTCGGTCACGGTGCGCGGCAATGGCATGGGGACTCCTTCTCATAGGTGTACAAGGTACGCCTACAGCCAGTATGCGCGTACCTTGTACGCTGTCAACCCGTGCCCCGCCCTCGCTCGCTGACCAGCCCCGCCATCGCGGCCGCCGCCGTCGCGGTGCTCGACCGCGATGGCCTGTCCGGCCTCACCATGCGCGCGGTCGCGAAGGAACTCCGCATCGCCACCATGGGCCTCTACCGCTATGTCGCCGACCGCGACGAACTCGAGCTGCTGGTCGTAGACCATCTCCTGGCCGATATCGACCTCGCGCCACCGACCGCCCCGGACTGGCGCGACCGCGTCGCGGCCCTACTCGACCGCATGCGCACGACGGTATCCGCCCATCCGGCAACAGTCCCGCTGGTTGTGCGCCACCGCCAGTCCGCCCCCAACAGCCTGCGCTGGATCGAGGCGATGCTGACCATCCTCACCGATGCGGGCTTCACCGGCACCGGCCGAGTCCTGGCCCAACGCACCCTCATCGCCTTCCTACTCGGCCACCTCCAGAACGAGCACTACGGCCCACTCTCCGGCGCAGGCACCGCCGCCATGACCCGCCTCCCCCCAAGCGACTATCCACTCCTCGTCCAAACCGCCACCGACGCCCAAAATATCGACCCCAACACCGAATTCCACCTCGGCATCGAAATCGTCCTCCGCGGTCTGTCCCCTGAGCCCCGGTGACTACCGCCAGAGCTGTTGCCGCGCATCGATTCGCGCGCCGCGCACGTTTTCGCCCGGCGAATTCGTGCGCGGCGCGAGAAAATGTGCGCGGCGTCATTGGGCGGCGCTAGTTGGTGAGGCCGGGGATGGATATGGTTGTTCCCATGATGTGGTGACCTGCGTCGTTCAGGTGCAGGCCGTCGCCGCTGTCCAGGTCGGGGTGGATGAAGTCGGGGTCATTCGGGTCTTCGACGGCGGCGGCGACGTCGAACACGGCATCGAAAACGCGGGTGGTGCGCAGCCATTCGTTGACCGCGCGGCGTACTACTCGGCCCTCTTCGACATTGAGGTCCGGATAGATGACACCGGCGAAGGGGCCGATGGTGTTGGCGTACACCGCGAGTCCGGCCGCATGCGCGCGCCCGGCCAATTGCCGGAAACCGGCGATGAGTGCATCGGCCGATGACGTGCGGTTGTCGAGGATCAGATCGTTGATACCGAAGTTCAGGACAACATGGGTGACTCCGGGAACCCCGAGCACGTCGCGGTCGAAACGGGCCAGACCATGTTCGCCGATCTGGTCGGTCAGCAAACGGGTCCCGCCGATGCCCTGATTGAGAACCCAACCGCTGGTGAGACGTTCGTTGAGGACGTCGACGGAACGATGGTTCGCGCCGGGTGTGGACCCGACGCCTTCGAACCAGGAGTCGCCGAACGCGACGATGATCGGCCCATCTGTCGGGGTGAGCACGTCGACACCGGTCACATAGAAGCGTGAGGTCGTCTCCTCGGCTCCGGATAGCGCGAGTGCGGTGACCTGATCGCCGGCGGCCACGAAACCGGATTCCATCGGCAGGTGCGAAAAGGGTGCCAGGCCGGTCTCTTTCGGCAAGTAGATACTCAGCACCAGATCGGTACCGGCAGTCGTCGCGAAATCGACTGGGTCACTGACGATATCGGCTCCAGCTGGAATGGAAACTGAAGCCTCGCCGTCGAAGCGCAGCTCGGTATCGCTCTCCGCGACGATCTCGGCCCCGGACTTGCGCACCGCGATCCGTGCCGCACCGATGGTCACCGGTGTCGAACCATAGCGGTTCGTCAGCCGCACCCGCAGCTGCTCGCCGGCCCCGACCAGGTGCAGCACCTGACGCACTGTCTCATCGGCGAAGCCGCGCGGCTCGGCCAAACGAATCCGCTCGGCGGGGTCGACCAGCGTAGAACGGAAGCCAGCGACCCAGCGCGAAGAGGTAGTCATCGGAATCTCCATTTAGTTGCGGTGAGGAATATTGCGATGACAACAATCTAGCGCATATGTTCCGCATGTCAACTATCCCCATCGCAACTATCTCGGCTAAGCTCGCCACCGTGGACGCAGAACTCTTCGACGACCCCAGGCTCACCACCATGGGCCTGCTCTACGAGGCGTACGACGGCCTGACCCGCAAGTTGGAACCGACCTGGAAGAAACACGGTCTGTCCGGCCTCGATGTCAACGCACTCATGCGCTTGAGCCGCTCACCGGACCGTCGCCTGCGGATGACCGACCTCGCCGCCCAGACCAACCTGTCCACCAGCGGCGTCACCCGACTGGTCGACCGCCTGCAGCGCAACGGCCTCGCGCGCCGCGAACTCGACTCGGTGGACCGCCGCAGTTCCTACGCCGTGCTCACCGCCGCCGGTGCGACCCGCTTGGCGCGCGTACTCCCCGACTACCTCGAGGTCATCGAGCGCTGGTTCACCGGTCTGCTGCCGCCCGACCAACTCGATGCCTTCGTTACCAGCCTGCGCGCCATCCGTGATCAGGTGAACCCGGAGGCCACTGCGCGCGAGGCCGACTAAATGTCGGCCTCGGTTGTTATGTTGCGCGACATGACGACCACGACGCATATAAACCCCGAGACCTTGCCGAACAATCCGGCGTTTACCCAGGTGGTGCGGGTTTCGGCGGCCACGGACACCATCTACGTGGGCGGACAGAACGGTATCGATGCGAACGGCCGGTTGGCGGGCCCGGACCTCGCGGAAGCCCGGCAGGCATTGGCGAATCTGGTGACATGCCTCGAAGCCGCGGGCGCAGCATCGAACAAGTCGTGAAGTGGACGATCCTGATCGTCGACGGCCAGCCGCTGCAGGACGGATTCGCGGCATTCGGCGAGGTGTGGCGTCGACGGCCGAATCCGCCCGCCATCACCGTCGCCAAGGTGGCCGCGCTCGCCGTGCCAGGCGCGGTTGTCGAGATCGAGGCCGTCGCTGCCGTTCCGGTGTGATCGCTAGTCGATCGCCGCGGCGAGACGATTGGTGAGTTCGCGTACGTGGGCGATCAGCTCGGGAGGTTCGTGGATTCGGCAGGCGAAGCCGAAAGTCGCTATGTAGACGGCGAGTTCGTCCAGGGAGTTGGAACCCGTGCGTAGGAGGCAGCTTCGATCGTCGATGGCCTCGATGACGCCGACGGTCGGGGCAATGCGTTCGGCTGCGACCTTGGCCGGCACATACAGTGTCACGCGGGCGGCATAGCGATAGGGGGAAGTTGTTGTGCCGCTGGTTATGTAGTGCGCCAGGTCGGTCTCGGGTGGCTCGCGCGGGGTGAAGCGGGGGCCGGTGGGAACGCGGGGTTGTAGGCGGTCGACGCGATAGGTGCGCCAGTCCGCGCGTTCGATATCCCAGGCGATGAGATACCAGTGCCGACCGGTGTGCGCCAAACGATGCGGTTCGACGGTACGCAATGATGTTGTCCCGCCGTGTGTTCGGTAGTCGAAGCGCAGGCGGTGATTGTCGCGGATGGCACCGGCGACCGCGGTCAGCACATCGGGATCGACGGTCGGGCCGGCGGAAGGCACTGTGACAGTGACCGATTGGAGCAGACTGACCCTATGCCGCAGCCTCGACGGCAGCACCTGCTCCAGTTTGGTGAGCGCGCGCAACGAACTGTCCTCGATGCCCGCGATGGTGCCACCCGCCGCGGTTCGCAGCCCGACGGCAACGGCCACCGCCTCATCATCGTCGAGCAGCAGCGGCGGCAGTTTCGCACCCGCCCCGAGGCGGTACCCCGCGACACCGGCGGTTGCGTCGACCGGATAGCCGAGGTTGCGCAACTTGTCGATATCGCGGCGCACTGTGCGCACATCGACCTCGAGGCGTTCGGCGAGTTCGGTACCGGTCCAGTCCCGAGGCGTCTGCAGTAGCGACAGCAATCGCAGCAGGCGCGCGGAGGTTTCCAACATGACGAAAAGTCTGCCCCAAAGCTAGGGCAGAGTCTGTCCTAAGCGGGTCATAGCGTGGTTTTCATGAGCACAGAGATTACTCCGTTCCGCATCGAAATCCCGCAGCAGCAGCTCGATGACCTGCGCAATCGTCTCGACAATGCGCGCTGGCCCGCACCGCTGCCCGGCGACGGCTGGGATACCGGCGTGCCGACTACCTGGCTGCGCGAACTGGTCGACTACTGGCGCACCGGCTACGACTGGCGCGCCGCCGAGGCCCAGCTCAACGCCTATCCGCAATTCACCACCGAAATCGACGGACAGCGCATCCACTTCCTGCACGTCCGCTCACCCGAGTCCGATGCCCTGCCCCTGCTGATGACACACGGCTGGCCAGGTTCGGTCGTCGAATTCCTCGACGTGATCGGACCGCTCACCGACCCGCGTGCCCACGGCGGCGATCCCCGCGATGCCTTCCATCTGGTCATTCCATCGCTGCCCGGATTCGGCTTCTCCGGACCCGTCAGCGAAGTGGGCTGGACCAGCGCGAAGATCGGCGACACCTGGGCCGAACTCATGCGCCGACTCGGCTACGAGCGCTATGGCACACAGGGCGGCGATATCGGCGCTGCGGTGAGTCCGGAGGTGGCCCGGAGCGCGCCGAAAAATGTGATTGGCGTCCACACCAATGGCGGCCCGGATCCGATTGCGACCCATCAGCTTTCCCAGGACGAGTTGGCCAGCTTGACCGATCTCGAGCGCGACCGGATCGACCGCATCCAGGCATTCCTGCGGGAGGAGATCGGCTATATCGCGATTCAATCCACCCGACCGCAGACCGTGGCCTACGGACTGGTCGATTCGCCGATCGGTCAGCTCTCCTGGATCATGGACAAATTCCGGGAATGGACCTATCCGCGAAACGTGGACCCGGACAAGATCATCGACCGCGACCGGCTGCTGACCAATGTGATGCTGTACTGGCTCAACGGCACTGCGGGTTCGGCCGCATTCGTCGGCTACGCGCAGCGCGCCGGCTGGGGTACGAGTAAATCGAATTCCGGAGTGCCCACTGCGGCAATCGTTTTCGCTCAGGACGTCGGAATTCGGCGCTATTGCGAGACCCAGCACACAATGACCCGCTGGGTCGATGTGGATCGCGGCGGACATTTCGCGGCCCTGGAGGAGCCCGTGCTGCTGCTGAACGACATCCGCGAGTTCTTCCGCGACCTGCGCTGAAAACCTGGGCCTGTTCCGGCATGTCGTGGCCGGAGCAGGCTCACAATCAAAGGCAGCAGGACGGTGGCAATGCAGAGGTGAGCGCCATGAGCGAGCCGAGACGGATTACTCAGCAATATCGGGAAGAGTTCTGGCGACGCTGCGGCTGGTCGCCGGATTTGCCCGAGGTGGAACGACGCCATATCGAGGACCTCTGGGATGACGAGTCCATCGATATGGCGGAGCTGTTCGGCTGGTAATGCGCGATCAGGCGGTGAGTTCACCCGCCTGCAGCCAGGAGTCGCGTTCGGCGGCAAAGGCTTCGGCCTGTATCGCGCGGAAGCGGTCGATGGATTCGGCATTGTCGGACAGGAACTTCCGATAGTCGGCGAGTGCGAACGCGCCGTCCTCGACCTGCACCTGTACCTTGCCCGCCGCGAAATCGGCGCGCAGGTCCAGGAGTTCATCGGCTTCGACCGGATGCCAGCGGATCCGGTCGAAATAGCGCAGCAGCCAAGGCGATTCGTCGCTCGCATCACCGGGGTGGCGGTGATTCCAGACTTGGGTTGTGCGGCCGACGAATTGGTAACCGCCGGGACCTTCCATTCCGTAGATGCACAGGTACGCGCCGCCGATACCGACGGCATTTTCGGGGGTCCAGGTGCGGGCCGGGTTGTACTTCGTGGTGACCAGCCGGTGGCGTGGATCGGTCGGGGTCGCGACCGGTGCGCCGAGGTAGACGTCGCCGAGACCGAGGACCAGGTATTCGGCCCCGAAGACGGTCTCGTAGACCTCCTGTACCGAAGCCAAACCGTTCATGCGCCGGATGAATTCGATATTCCACGGGCACCAGGGTGCGTCCGCGCGCACCCCGTGCATATAGCGGGTGATCGCCTCCCGCGTGGCTGGATCGTCCCAGGACAGCGGCAGGTGCACGGTGCGGCTCGGCACTACGAGCTGATCGGCGGCGGGGATGTGCTGTTCGGCTTCGGTCAGCAGATCGAGCAGGACGGGGACCGGCATCACCGTCGGATCGACTCGGACCTGCAGCGAACGGACACCGGGCGTCAGTTCCGTCACGCCGCGCACACCGGCCCCGAGTAGATGCTCATGCAACGCGTGTACACGGGCGCGCAGACCGAGATCCAGCGTCATGGCGCCGTATTCGACGAGGACGCCGTCATCTCCCTGACGGCGGTAGGTCACCCCGGTCTCGTCGTCGACATCGGCGCGACGCAGTACACCGTCATCGCCGTCGCCGCCGGGGGAGAGCACGGTGGGCCAGGCGGCGCGTCTGGCTGTGCCGAGTTCGCGAACGGAGGCGGCGCGGGCGCTGCGGATCGGGACGAAGCGCACGATGTCGCCGGGGGCGAGTTGGCCGAGCTTCCACCGGTCGGCCGCGACCACCGTCACCGGGCAGACGAAGCCACCGAGGCTGGGGCCGTCGGGGCCGAGTAGGATGGGTGTATCGCCGGTAAAGTCCAGTGCTCCAACCGAATACGGAGTATCGTGGATATTGGAGGGGTGTAGTCCCGCCTCGCCGCCATCGGTTCTGGCCCATTCGGGTTTCGGGCCGATCAGTCGCACTCCGGTGCGATCGGAATTGAAATGCACTTCGTAGTCGGTGCCGATAATCGTGTCGAAGTCTTTGCGGGTGAAGAACTCCGGCGCGCCGTGCGGGCCTTCGGTGACAGCCAATTCCCACCGCCGCGTCAGGACCGGCTGCTCCTCCATCGGCACCGCGGCCGCCACTCGGCCCCGATGTGCGCCGAGCGGGAGCATTTCACCGGCACGCAACGCATTCCCCGCGCTGCCGCCGAATCTGCCGAGCGTGAATGTGGCTGCGCTGCCCAGATATTTGGGCAGCTGAATACCCCCCGCGATCAGCACGTAGCAGCGCATGCCCGGTCCACGCACCGAACCGATGTCCAGCGTTGCTTCCGCCGGAACCAGCACCGTTCGCCACTGCTGGACACCGATCCCGTTCACGGTGACATCGGTCGGTGCGCCGGTGACGCACACCCATGTCGGCGCGGAAAATTTCAGCGCGGGACCGTCGAGTGTGCATTCGAGGCCCGCAGCGCCCTCGGGATTGCCGAGCACGCGGTTGCCGAGCCGGAACGACAGATCGTCCATCGGGCCCGAAGGCGGAACTCCGACGTGCCAATATCCGATACGGCCCGGCCAATCCTGCACCGTGGTAAGCATTCCCGGCCGAATCACCTGCGCTGCCTGCTCTGGACATGCGGCACGCGCAGTGTCGGCCGCGTTTATCACACCCACGCCGTGGCCCACGACTTCGCCATGTTCAACCGCTAGGTCGGCAACGGTCATCGGGTCACCACCATCCGAACGGGAGTCGGATCGAATCCGTTGCAGGGGTTATTGATCTGCGGGCAATTCGACACCAGCACCAACGTGTCGATCTCGGCGCGCAACGTGACTTTCTTTCCCGGAGCAGATAATCCGTCGACAATGCCGAGGGTGCCGTCGGCCTCGACCGGGACATTCATGAACCAGTTGATATTCGACACCAGATCACGTTTGCCCAGGCCCCATTTCAGCGCCTCGGTGAGGAAGTTCTCCACACAGGCGTGCTGGTGGCGGGTGTGATGGCCGTAGCGCAGCGTATTGGACTCCTGGGAGCAGGCGCCCGCGATGGTGTCATGGTTGCCGACCTCGTCGGCTAGCACGGTCATGAGCGCGGTGCCGGCATCGGTGCGCAGCACGCTTCCGGTGCCGAGGAAGATATTGCGTTGTGCGGTAATGGTGGCCTGCGCGCTGTAGCGGTCGGTGTGGTCGGCAGCCGAATACAGCAGACAGTCCACCGCCTGATTGCCGTGCAGGTCGATGATTTCGAGTTGTTCGCCCGCGCCGACCACGGTCGACCACGGCGCGCATGCCGGCACGGTTTCGTCGAGCACAATGGTGCGGGTCGGTGCCGAGATCATGCCCCTACCTCCACAGTCGCGGCCGTCCAGGCCTGTTCGGTGTTTTCGACCGCTCGCAGATATTCCGGGTCGGAATTGTGCTGCACGGCAAGCTCGTCCGGTGCGGCCCAGGCGACGATGTCGAGATCTGATGCGGGCCGATCATCGAGCGGGTGTGTGGTGTCAGTGACGAGCAGGATCACCGGCAGATGGATGAGCAGGTCGACCGAGGAACCCGCCGCGGCGCTGCCGGTGGCGCTCAGCGCACCATCGGATTCGACGCGGACGCCGCGGAAGAAGGACACGGTCGGCGCAATATCCCGTGGCTCGAGACCCTGTTTTGCGCCCGCGAGTCGCAGCAGTGCACGGCCTTCGGGCGTCGGGCCGCACAGGGCGTCGTGCTGGCCGGACGTGTCGGCGACAATGGTGGCCAGCACCCGGCCCTGATCCGACAGCAGTGGATGTCCGATACCCAGATATGCCTGCCACGGCACTTTCACGGTATCGGCCACATTGAGCCGCTCCCACGGTGCGTCGGCACGCAGCAACAACACGTGCGGGCATGCGGCTCCGGCGGGATCGCGCAAACGCAGTCTGGTCCCGCGACCGAGTACGACATTCGCGTAACCACCGGCCGGAATGCGTTGAGCGAAGGTTATTCTCGCCGCCGCGACGTCATCGGGTAACTCCGGTCCGGCGATGGTCGCGGTGGCTGCTTGGGATCTCGCGTGCGCGCGAGCCCCGAGAGCGGAGGCGGTGCTGGTCATCGGTGGTTCCTAAGATCGTAGGTGTCTGGGTGCCGGTGCTTTGGATGCCGAGGGTGGCGGGGGTGTGCCTGATCGGTGGTCGCCTGTGGTGGGTCTCGAAGGACTGGCTTCCACACTGTTCTGGACGCTTCGCTTGCTGATCGACAGCTGTCGTCGTTCATGGTTTGTCGGCGGGGATGTCCACGTGCTCGAACCGGTGTCAGATGCGGTGCGTTGCGAGTGTTGGCCGGTGGTGGGGCGCGCGGTCAGCAGGTGCGCCACTCGGCGGGTCGGTGTGCGGTGGTGGTGTCGAGACCACCACCGCACACCTCATCAGGCGGGTTGGACCGCGGGTTCGAGGCTTTCAGTGCTCGGCTTCGCATTGACGATTCGATGCACGACAACACCGACGGCGACCACGATCACCACGAAAAGCGGTGCGGCCCAAAGCATCCACCAGCTGCCACCATTCGGCGTATAGACCTCGGCACGCGGCCAGGCCAGGTTCACCGCCATCGCGATGCCCCAGACGACGGCTAGCGCGTTGATCGGGATTCCGAAGCGCCCCAAGCTGAACAACCCGGCGTCACCGCTGTCCCAGCCCCTGATCCGCCGTATCAGCAGCGGTACGGTGACCAGCAGATATGCCAGATAGAGCGTCACGATGCAGACACTGGCCAAGGTCGCGAAGATCGCCGCATTGCCGAGATTGAGCACCAGCAGACCGATACCGAGTACGCCGATGATCACCGCGGGCAGCACCGGTGTGCCGAAGCGTGGATGCACCACGGCCAGCCGACGGGCGAAGGGCAGCTTGCCGTCGCGCGCCATCGAGAACATCAGTCGCGAGCCAGCCGTCTGAATTGCCAAGGTGCACACTGTAATCGCCACCGCGACACACCCGAGCAGCACCTTACCCGCCGGGCTGTCCAGCTTCGAGGTGAGCACATAGGCCAGGCCCTCGGTGCCCAATGAACCGTCGTCCAGACTCGGTGCCGCCATCAGCGCACCGAGCAGCAGCAGTCCACCGCCGAGTGCGGAGACAGCCAGCGCGGTCAGAATGGTGCGCGGCGCGACCCGGCGCGGATTCTTCGTTTCCTCGGAAAGCTCTCCGGCGGAATCGAATCCGACCATTACATAGGCCGCCATCAGGCCGGAGACGAGGAACGCGGCCCAATACGATCCGGGCGCGGCCTGATCGGTTTGCAGCACCACGCCCGGCCCGCGCTCGGTGTGGGTGAAGAACAGCGCGATGATGGCCAGCACGCCGATGATCTCCACGGTGACGCCGATCGAATTGATGCGCGCCATCAGGTCGATACCGATCACATTGATCACCGTGGTGAGCACCAGCAGGATGCTGCCGAGCAGTACCGCATTGGTGGCGCCGGAGGTCGAGGTGAGCGCGGTGTCCTCGCCGACGATCTGGAATCCGCTCCAGATCGATGGCAGCACTACCTGCAGCGCGATCGCCGCCGCGGCGGCAGTCACAATCTGCGCGATGACCATCATCCACCCGGCGAACCAGCCGATGACCTCGCCGCCGAGCCGACGCGACCACTGGTAGATACAGCCCGAAATCGGGTAGCGCGCGGCCAGTTCGGCGAAATTCAGCGCGACCAGGAACTGTCCGACGAACACGATCGGCCAGGTCCAGAAGAACGCGGCCGCACCGAACGAATAGCCGAAACCGAAGAACTGGAAGATCGTGGTGAGGATGGAGACGAAGGAGAATCCGGCCGCGAATGAGGCATAGCGGCCGAGTTTGCGGTGCAGCACCGGCTGATAGCCGAAGCCGGCCAGGTCGGCATTGTCCTGGCTGTCGGGCTGTGGGAGGACGGGGGCGGGAGAATCGACTTTGGTGGCCATGGGGTTTCCTTCGCGAGCGGCCAATACCTATCGCATGACAGTTTTGCGTTCGCGATCGCGCTTTCGGTGTCCCTGGTGTATCGCTTCCGCGATCGCCGGTAACTTCTGCGTTGCCTGGATTTCTATCGAATGACAGAAACCTCACACGTGTGCAATCGTGCTGCGAACATCAGACCGGTCGATCGCTGTGGCGGCGGTCGACCGCATCGAACGCGGTGTCAGAATGACGTCGTGGCAAATCTCGGTCCCGGCCGTCCCCGACTCGACCAGCGCCCCCGGCGCGGTCGGACGCCACGCGCCGAGATCCTCGACGCCGCCGGAGAACTGTTCACCACCAATGGCTATGCCAATACCTCGACGCGTGCGGTAGCGGATGCGGTCGGTATCCGCCAGGCGTCGCTCTACCACCACTTCGCGTCCAAGGACGACATCCTCGACGCTCTGCTCGCCGAAACCATCGCAGGCCCCTTGGATCTCGCCGAACGCCTCCGCGAGGTGCCGGAGCCGGCACGCATCCGGCTATACGCGCTGGCCTGGTTCGACGTGCGCCAGCTGTGCGCATCGCGGCGGAATCTCGGTGCGCTGTATCTACTTCCGGAACTGCGCACCGAACGCTTCGCCGCCTTCCGATTACGCCGCGACGAATTACGCGGGCACTACGAAATTTTGGCCGCGATGGTCGCTGCCGATGCGGGGGTGCCGGGGGCGGAGGGCCTGCCGTTCCGGCTCGTAGAGACGGTGATCAATATCCGCTCGGATGAGGGCAGCGCACCCGCCCACGCCGAACGCGCCATTCCGGACGCGATTATGCGTATGCTCGGCTGGCGCGGTGATCTGGACGGCCTGCACACCGACGCGACCGCCCTCCTCCAGCGTCTGACATTCTGAATCGCCTGCGCGTCAGGACTTTTCGTCGACGGCCACCCATTCTGCACCCCAGCCGTACGCCAGATCGACGCCCTGGTTGAGGAAGATCGACGGATCGGTCGGACGACGGCAGGAATACGGCGCACCACCAGCTCACCATTGATGTTCTCGATGAGCGCCAGCACCATGCGCCGCGAATCACTAGTGCAACCGTCGACACTCATCTCGATCGGCGGAGAATCCACCGGATACAGCGTTGCGGTGGCCCGCACGCCGCGGACCCGTGCCCTGCTGGAACGGCGGGGTTGATGGGCGGCCGGCCATGGCAGGTGCCAAGTGTTGATTGTGACCTGCATCACCTCGCTTTACGGTGCGCCGGGGCTGTCTCGTCTTGTGGTCGACAGTGATTGCGAGAAGGGATAGGCAAATGCACAAGATGGTGATTCTGGGCGCGGGCTACGCGGGCATGTCGGCGGCCACGAGCTTGGCGGCACGCACCAAGCGACGCGACGATGTGCAGATCGTCCTCGTCAATGCGACCGCACGCTTCACCGAGCGGCTGCGGTTGCACCAGACGGCGTCCGGACAGAACCTGGCCGAGTTCGATATTCCGGCATTGCTCGAGGGCACCGGCGTGGAGTTCGTAGGTGGCTGGGTCACCGGCATCGACGCGGCCGCACGCACCGTCCGCATCGACGACGAGCGGGTGCTCGAATACGACACGCTGGTCTACGGGTTGGGCGGGGTCGCCGACACGACCGCGGTACCTGGCGTCGACGACAACGCCTACACACTGAACAGCGTGCACGACGCCGAGTTGCTGGCGCAGCGACTGGCCGGGCTCGGCGCCGGGACCGTGGCGGTCTGCGGCAGCGGGTTGACCGGCGTCGAGACCGCCGCCGAGCTCGCCGAGCGATACCCGGACCTGGACGTTGTATTGCTGGGTCGCCACGAGCCAGGATCGACGCTGGGCGCGCAGGCCAAGGCCTATGTGAACGACGCTCTGGCGCGACTGGGGGTACAGGTGCGCTGCGGTGTGGAGATCGTCAAGGTGTTGCCGGACACCGTGGAACTCGTCGGCGGAGAGAGCATTGCGGTCGACGCCGTGCTGTGGACGAGCGGAGTGCGGGTTTCCCCGATGGCGGCTGCGGCGGGGCTGGCCGTCGACGAGCACGGCCGGATCGTCACCGACGCCGCGCTGCGGTCGGTGTCGCATCCGAACGTCTACGCCATCGGCGACGCGGCCGCGATCGGACAGGGCTACGGCGTGATGCACGGCACCTGCCAGAGCGGTATGCCGACCGGCGTGCACGCGGCGGTATCGATCGTGCGGGAGCTGAAAGGCAAGCAGCCCAAACCGTTCCGGTTCGGCTACTACCACACCCCGGTGAGCCTGGGCCGCCACGACGCGGTGGTCCAGTTCACCAAGCCGGACAACAGCCCCCGCAGGCTGCGGCTGACCGGCCGGCGCGCCGTCTGGTACAAGGAGACGGTGAGTGCAGCGCCCTGGCCGACCTTCGGTCGGATTCTCGAGTTCCCCACTTCCGGTGCGGTGTGGCCGCAGGGCGGGCGGTACACCCGGTGACCGCCGCATCCGCCACGGTTGCGGTGTTCACCGAGCATCGCAACCTGCTGTTCTCCGTCGCGTACCGCATCCTCGGCACCGCAGCCGACGCCGAGGATGCGGTGCAGGACGCCTGGATCAAATGGTCCGCTGCCGATCGTTCCCAGGTGAGCGACCCGAAGGCCTACCTGGTACGAATCGTGTCGAACCTGGCGATGGATCGGCTGCGGTCGGCCACCAGCCGCCGCGAGACCTACGTCGGCCCTTGGCTTCCCGAACCGATCCTCACCGGTACCGTCGATGACGCGACCGCCGCCGAATCGGTTTCGATGGCCCTGCTGGTGGTGCTGGAGACGTTGACCCCGCTCGAACGGGCCGTATTCGTCTTGAAGGAGGCGTTCGGGTTCAGCTATGTCGAAATCGCCGACGCCGTAGAGCGTTCCGAAGCAACGGTGCGCCAGGCCGCGCAGCGAGCCCGGAGCCATGTGCAGGCGCGGCGGCCGCGGTTCCAGGCCGACCGCGACCGCCAACGCGAGGTCAGTGAGCGGTTCTTCGCCGCCGCGATGGGCGGTGACATCAACACCTTGATGCAGTTGCTCGCGCCGGACGTGACGTTGTGGACCGACGGCGGCGGCAAGGTGCGCCAGGCGCTGCTCCCCGTCAGCGGCGCGGACACGGTCGCATCCTGGTTCGCGTCCATGGGCACGCGCACCTACCAGGGTGTCGAGCCAGCCGACATGACCGCAGAGATGGTCGAGATCAACGGCGGGCTCGGCGTCGTGTTCAGCGGCGGTGGGCGCGTCATCGCCACCGTTACCCTCGATGTCGACGCCACTGGCCGGATCACCGCGATCCACAATGTCGCCAATCCCGACAAGCTGCACGCCATTGCCACCCGGACCGTCCATCCGACCTGAGGCCGCCTGCCCGCGGGTAGTGCAGTGGGTGACCAGGGCCGGTCGCCGATGATGCGGTGGAGTCGATCCTCGACGCAGCAGATCTGGTGCGGGTGGCCGGCTCCGCGGATCACCCACCCCTTGAAATCAAGCATCTAGCCTTTGCCGCGTGTGGCTTTGAACTCGAAGCCCCAGTTGTACATGCGTGCGATTTCGCGGATTCCGCCACCGGGATGCCCTGAGGGCGGCCGGACGAAGGTGCCGTCGCGACGAACGATGAACTCGCCGTTGACATTCTCGATATGCGCGAGGATCACGTCGCGCGAATTGTCCTGGCAGCCGCTGATGATCATTTCGATCGGCGGCGAGTTCACCGGATACAGCGTGGCGGTGGACTGCACGCCCTGGAAGTTGTTCGCACCCTCGTAGATCGAGGCGAAGACCAGAATCCGGCGGAACTGCGCGGTGTAGTCGAGATTGATATCGAGATTCTCACCGGTTGTGCTGCTACCGGTGCGGTCATCTTGGTCGAGCCGGATGAACGGCGGGCGATCCAGCGCGCCGAACGAACGGTCCAGGGCGCGAACGGATCCGATCCGCCCGTCGGCCAGTTCGAAGAAGCAGCACAGATCGAGATCGAGCGCATTGGCGCGCTTGCGGCCGAACAGGCCACCGCCCCCGGTCTGCGCGGTGGTCCAATTCAGGTTGACCCGCATGGTTCCCGAGGTGGCGCCGTGCTTGGTCAGCGAAACCGTGGGCGCTTCCTTCGTCAGCGAAACCTTGCTGAGGTTGACCGGCGCGCCGGGAGCCGCAGCAGCTGCGGCGAATTGGCTGGACCCGGTCGGCGGCGCATAAGGCTGCGGTGGTTGATTCGGCGGCGCATAGGGCTGCGGCGTTCGGTCCGGTGGATAAGGGTTCTGCGACGTCGGGCTCGGCGGATACGGCTGCGCCGGATTCGGCGGATATCCGGGCGGTGCCGCAGGCGGATACGGCGGAGGTGCCCCGAACTGCGGTGGCGTCTGTTGCTGCGGTGCGGACGGTGCGCCGAACTGCTGCGGCTCGGGCGGTGCCCCGAACTGCGGCGTGTGCTGCTGCGGTGCGGGCGGTGCCCCGAACTGTGGTGGCGTGGGCGGCGGCGTGTGCTGCTGTGGCGGCGGTGCGCCGAACTGCTGTGGCGTATACGGCTGCGCGGGCGGCGGTGGGTAAGCCGGTTGCGCGTTCTGCTGCGGCTGCGCTGCGGGCGTGTGCCCCGGCCCCGGATCATCAACCGAAATCCCGAAATCGGTAGCCAGCCCGGCCAACCCGGTCGCATACCCTTGACCGACCGCCCGGAACTTCCACGCCCCCTGCCGTCGATACAACTCCCCGAGCACGAATGCGGTCTCGGTACTGGCCCCCGTGCTGTCGAACCGCGCCGCCTCCGCGCCACTCACCGCATCGAGCACCCGCACATACAGCCCATGGAATTGCCCGAATGTGCCACCGTCCGCGGATGCCGCAATAACAATCGTGTCGACCTGCGCTTCGACTTGCGCCAGATTCACCGACAACGTGTCGATAACCGTCGGTCCCGGCCGCTTCCCTTCGTGCCGGACCGCACCGGACGGATGATTCGGCTGGTTATAGAAGACGAAGTCGTTATCCGCCCGCACTTTCCCGGAGACGAGCAGCAGCGCGGAGGCATCCGCATCCGGAACCCCTGGACCTGACTGCCACCCCAGCTCGACGCGGACTGAAGACATCGGCACCGCGACATTGGCGCCCTTCATCATCGACACATCTGCCAAGGTATACGACCTGAGCGCACCCTGTCTCGGTCACCGCGCGCCCCGGCTATCAGCGGGTGGGCGGCGCGATCTGCCAATGTTGTTGCAGCGCACCGGCAATTTCCGGCAGCACCGTGACCGGCACGCGCTTGCGCCGCAACATGGCCCGAATCTCGTTGACCTGCTCGCGTTTGCGCATGTCGTACGCCCCGGCGACCGGCCGCCGCACCGGCGGGATGGACAGCAGCACGAGTTCGCCGTGCCGCTCGTCGCCACCGATCAGATCCAGTGCGAGTGACCAGCGGGCCCGCTCGTCGAGTGCGAACCGTCCGGCCACCACCCGCTCCCAGTCGATACTGGATTCCCGCCACGGGGTGCGCTGGTAGATCGCCCCGTCGGTGAGTACGACGACATCGCGTCCGAACAGCGCGACAAGCAATGCGATTCCGGCCACCGCACCGGCCAGCAGCCCGGTGAAGATCCGGTTGACCCCGAATCCCTCCACGATCGCACCGCAGACCAGCACGGTGACCGCGATTCCGACCATCCCGTACAGCATTGCTCGCCGGGTCGGCACCACACCCGCACGCACCATCGTCATCTCGACCTCCTGCATACCGCACCCCAACCTAGTCGGTCGGTTTACTGCCGGCTTCCCGATGCGGGCGGGTCGACTATCAGGACGCCAGCGCGACTGCCGCCTCGCCGGTGTAGACGAGGAACTGCAGACTCTGCTGGAAATACAGCTGCACCGATTGCGCATCGTGGGTCAGGTAGCCGATGGACAGATCTTGGCCGAGCTGCAGATCGAAGTCGCCGCCGCGCGTGGTCAGTACGAACGCGCCGTCGATGGCCGGGGCCCAGATGATCTCGCCTTCCGGGATGAGGCGTTCGATATGGGTGCGGATCGGGTGGCCGTGATCGGAGGTCTCGCTGACCGCCGTGTACAGGTCCGCGCTCAACAGCACCGAATACGGGCCGTCGACGCCCGCCAGCCGCAGCGCGCTCAGTGCCTGCGCGACGGACTCCGGCACCAGCCGTGGGTCGCTGGGCAGTGTGATCGGGGAATTGGACGAACTCGCCCGAATGCCGGTGATATTCGCGGCCTGATAGCCCTCGAAGATGGCCCGGTCCTCGGCGAAGGCGATCTTGCGCGCGGCTTCCTTGACCGCATCCAGATCGGTGTCCTGCGCGCCGCGCTCGACATCGTCGAGTTCCTCGCGCGACAACGTGAACGGCACCCGCAACTCGACCAGCGGCGCGACCACCCGTTGCCGGGCCTGCACACCCTCATCCGGTGCGGTGATGACGGTGGTGCGGCCGAGGCCGACCGCGGAGTAGTCGGTGCCGTGCGGTCCGGACAGATCGACCACCCGGCGACCGGCGATATGACGCTTGAAGGTGCGCGTCGCCTCTTGCTCGATGGCGGTCCATGCCTCGGCGGTGATCGGCGCGAGTTCGCGATGGAGGTTGTTCATGATTGCATGCTCCTTTTCAACGTGCCGATACCCAGAGAACCGTTACTGCCAACACTATTCGGCGATAAAGATTCCTCGAGCGCTGTCGCCGCCACCCCCGGTGCGTCGGGGAGGTCGTCGAAGAAGTCGAGTGGCGGTGCGAAGAACAGCGTGCCGGTCACCGCGATGGAGAAGTCCAGGATCCGGTCATAGGCGGCCTCCTCCGTCCCGATGAACATCCGGGACAGCATGGTTTCGGTGACGCTCGGCGTGGCCGCGTAGGCGACGTAATAGGTGCCGAATTCGCCGTCCTTGATGCTGCCGAAGGGCATATTGGCGCGCAGGATCTTTCGTTCGTTGCCTTCGTCATCGGTGACGGTGTTCACCGCGACATGCGAATTCGCGGGCTTATCCGCATCGGAGAGCTCGAAATCGTCGAGTTTGGTGCGCCCGATCACCCGCTCCTGCTCCTCGACCGAGAGCGCCCGCCACTGCGCCATGGTGTGCAGATACTTCTGCACGATGACATAACTGCCGCCGGTGAACTCCGGATCCGCATCGCCGACGAACGCCGCGCTGAAGGCCGTGGAGCCCTCCGGGTTCTCCGTGCCGTCCACGAAGCCGAGCAGATCGCGCTGCTCGAAATACCGGAATCCGACGGTCTGATCGACGATGGTGACCGCGCCGGCGAGCCGGTCGTTGATCGTCATCGCCAATTCGAAGCAGGCGTCCTGGAATTCGGATTTGATGTGGAACAGAAGATCGCCCGGCGTGGTCGGCGCGCTGTGGTGCGTGCCGACGAATTCGGGCAGCACATGCAGTTCGGCGGGTCGTGGGCCCGTGAAAAGGCGATCCCACGCCTCGGAGCCGATTGATGCGACGCAGGTGAGCCCGGCGCCGGGCAGCCGAAAACCGACCGAACGACGTATTCCGGAGAGATCGGCGAGCAGGTCACGCACCGCCGCCTCGCCACCCTCGTCGATCGTGGCGACGAGGAAGATCGCGGCCGGCGTGAGCGGTTCGAGGATCGGCTGCGGCTCACCCATGCGCTCCACCCTAAAGGGCGGCAGCGACAAACCGGCCGAGCGGTGCGTTACATCGGCTACGACTTGGCAACTGTCAGCAGGAATGCGACGTCGTCGACGGCCTTGACGCTGTGCCGCGCCTTGGGGATGACCAGCAGGTCTCCGGCCGATCCCTTCCATTCGTTGGCACCGCTGATCAAGGTCAGTGTGCCGCTGAGTACCAGCAGAGTGGACTCTCCCGCATTGTCGTGTTCGGCCAGGCTCTGGCCCGCCGACAGACCGACCACGGTCTGTCGCAGCGCATTGGCATGACCGCCGTAGATGGTTTGCGAACTGCGCCCGCTCGTGGCGGTGCTGGCCAACTTGAGCTGTTGGCGCGCGACCGCAGTCAGCGATTTTTTGTCCATGGACCACCTTCCGCAGATGCAATCAGCCAGATCAGGGCTGGTGACACGGGCTGATATCCAGGAGTATGCCCGACCGGCGGGCGACTTGTGTCCGGTTTGGTCGCCGCGACGGTATGCGGCGTGTTCGCCGCTGGTCGGTGCTCGAAGGAGGTTGCGCGGTCTCGAATGCCTGATGCTGAAGGTTTGCCGACTGGCTGGCTTACTTTCGGATGTAGCGACGAATCCGGAAGCGCAGGCCCGACTTCGACTCGTCCCACGGCTCGGTGTCCTCGGCGTGCCATTCGGAGCCGATGGCGGGTGCGTAGGCATCGCCGTCGACGGCGGTGTCCACCTCGGTGACCAGCAGGTCGGTCGCGAATTCCATGGCAGCTCGGTAGATTTCGCCACCACCGATGATCCAGACGTCCTGCGGTGCGGTCGCGGCGAGTGCGTCCGACAGCGATGCGGCGCGTTCGGCACCCGCACCCGACCAGTCGGGCTGCCGGGTGACCACGATATTGCGGCGGCCATCGAGCGGGCGGAATCTGGGCGGCAGAGAATCCCAGGTGCGACGGCCCATGATGACCGGATGACCCATGGTGACGGCCTTGAAATTTGCCATATCCTCGGGCACGCGCCAGGGGATGGTGTTCTCGAAGCCGATGACTCCATCGGGAGTCTGTGCCCAGATCAGACCGATGGTGCGCACATGCCCTCCCGTCGCCCGACCAGCACGCCGCAACGAATCACTACGCGATGCCGCGTTCATACCGCAACCCGCGCCTTGATCGCTGGATGGTGTTGATAGCCAACCACTTCCACATCTTCGTAGGCGTAATCGAACAGCGTCGGCGCGGGCCGCAGGTTCAGCATCGGGAACGGGTAGGGCTGCCTGCTCAACTGCTCGGTGACCTGCGCGACATGGTTGTCGTAGATATGGCAGTCGCCGCCGGTCCAGATGAAATCACCGGGTTCCAACTCGGTCTGCTGCGCGATCATGTGCGTGAGCAGGGCATAACTGGCGATATTGAACGGCACGCCGAGGAACAGATCCGCACTGCGCTGGTATAGCTGGCACGACAGCTTGCCGTCGGCCACATAGAACTGGAAGAACGCGTGGCACGGTGCCAGCGCCATCTTGTCGAGGTCGGCCACATTCCAGGCCGAGACGATGATGCGTCGGGAATCCGGATTGGTGCGCAGGGTGTGCAGTACTTCGGCGATCTGGTCGATATGGGTGCCGTTGGGGGTGGGCCATGATCGCCACTGCACGCCGTAGACCGGTCCGAGTTCGCCGTGCCGATCCGCCCATTCGTCCCAGATGGTGACACCGTGTTCGTGCAGCCAGGCGACATTCGAATCGCCGCGCAGGAACCACAGCAATTCGTAGACGATCGACTTCAGGTGCACCTTTTTGGTGGTGATCAGCGGAAAGCCCGCGCCGAGGTCGTAGCGCAGCTGGTGGCCGAAGATGCTGCGGGTGCCGGTGCCGGTGCGATCCGCCTTCGCGGTACCGGACTCCAGGACCAGTCGCAGCAGGTCTTCGTACTGGGTATCAGCATTGTTGGCCACGCCTGGCGAGCTTACCCATGTCGTGCCTGGCAAGCTCGAGCCATGCGCAAGCTCTACGTGATCGGCATCGGTGCCGGGGATCCGGACCAGGTGACGGTCCAGGCGATCAAGGCAATGCGGCAGGTCGAGGTGTTTTTCGTCATCGGCAAGGGTGCCGAGAAGCAGGAACTGGTCGATGTGCGCACGTCGATTCTCACCGAACACCTCGATCACCCGTACCGCATCGTGGAGATCGTCGATCCGCCGCGCGACCGGGATCCGGCCGATTACCGGGGCGTTGTCGAGGACTGGCACGATCGCCGTTCGGCGCTGCTGGAGGATGCGTTCGCGCAGGTCGACGGGGTCGGCGGCATTCTCGTCTGGGGTGACCCGTCGCTCTACGACAGCACGCTGCGGATGATCGAACGGGTGCTGGCTCGTGCTGCCCAGAGCTTCGATTACGAGGTGATCCCGGGCGTCACCAGTGTGCAGGCCTTGGCCGCTCGGCATCGGATGGTGCTGCATCGCATCGGCGAGCCGGTGCACATCACCACCGGGCGTCGGTTGCGCGAGGATGGGCTCAGCGGTTCGACCTTGGTGATGCTGGATGGTGACTGTTCGTTCTCGGCGGTGCCCGGCGACGACGTGCACATCTGGTGGGGTGCTTATCTGGGAATGCCCGATGAGACGTTGATCGAGGGGCCGCTGCGTGCGGTCGAGCAGGAGATCGTCGAGCGGCGCACTCGACTGCGCGCCGAAAAGGGTTGGATTATGGACGTTTATCTTCTGCGTCCGGGCTCCTGAAGCGCGACCGCCTTCACGGTGGCGAGGACGGGTGTGGTTTCCAATGTATGGATAGCCTCGAAAGCGCCGAGGCGCTGGTTGAGGTAGCGGTGCAGGGCCGTGGGATCCGAGCACATGGCTTGGGCGACAAGGTTTGTCGGGCCGGTGGTGGTGGCGGCGAAAGCCAGTTCGTCGTGCTCGGCGAGCGCGGTCGCGACGTGGTCGAGCTGTGCTGGTGCCACCGACATCCACAGCAGCGCTTGGGTGGTCGCGCCGAAGCGAGCGTCGTCGAGTTCGACATCGAAGAAGATCGCTTCTGCTGCTCGTAGTTCCGCGAGCCGTCGGGTGACGGTGGCTTGCGACCAGCCGGTGGCCGTGGCGAGTTGGGCCAAGGTCGCGCGGCCGTCTTGTTGCAGGGCATTCAGTAGCGCGGCATCCCCCAGCCCCGCTCCTTCCGTACCTGGGCCGAAAACCACCGCACCGACTTCGCCCCCGCCGCCTAGCCCGCCCCGCCCAGATAGGTTGCCGCGCTGTCAGGTCCGGCCAGCTCGCCGAGCGCAGTCGAAACGCCGCATCATGCGCCCCGCGGCACCGCCATGTGACTGCGCTCAACGGATCTCGATACCTCACAAGCTATCTGGACGCGGCACAAGCGCCTCCACTCCTGCCCGGGCGAGCTGCCCTGCTGCGGGCCGCCTGCTGTCGCGCGTCGGCCCACGCGCGTCGCCCCGGTGTGCCGGCCCAGGGGTGCCGGACTGCTCGCCGCTCGGCGTCGAGTGCCCGGCGATCAAGATCAGATGGCGTGCCATCGCCCGAGTCGCCCGCGCCGCCATATCCACCTGATCTTGATCCTGAACTGCGCCGATGTCAGTGGGGCCGGGTAGCCTGAGGGTCGTGCCTGAGCTACCGGAAGTGGAGGCGTTGGCGCAGTTCCTGCGGGAGCACGCGGTCGGCGCCGTGGTGGGGCGTGTCGATGTGGCGGCCTTGAGTGCGGTCAAGACGTTCGATCCGCCGGTTACGGCGCTGTCCGGTCGAGATGTGACCGGGGCGGGGCGGTGGGGGAAATTTCTGGGGATGGAGTGCGACGGGCTCTGGTTGATCACCCATCTGTCGCGCGGCGGGTGGTTGCGGTGGATCGATGAGCCCAGCCAGACACCACCCAAACCGGGCGGCAAGAGCCCGCTCGCGCTGCGGGTGCACTTCTTCACCCCCGAAGGCATGACGCCCGCATTCGACCTGACCGAGGCGGGCACCAAGAAACGGCTCGCGGCGTACATCGTCGACGATCCGAAACTCGTGCCCGGCATCGGGCGCCTCGGTCCGGATGCACTCGAGGTGACCGAGGAGCAATTCGCCGAGATCCTGCACGGCGCATCACAGCGCGTCAAGACCGCGATCGTCGACCAGTCGCTGCTGGCCGGAATCGGGAATGCCTACTCCGACGAGATCCTGCACACCGCCAAGATCTCACCCTTCGCCAGTACCAAAACCATGTCGGCTGAGACCATTTCGGTGCTGTACGACGCCATGCGCTCGGTGCTGGCCGATGCGGTACAGCGCTCTGTCGGCCAGGACGCCGCTCGCCTGAAGGGCGAAAAACGTTCCGGCATGCGGGTACACGCCCGCACCGGACTACCGTGCCCGGTCTGTGGCGACACCGTCCGCGAGGTCTCCTACGCCGAGCGCTCGTTCCAGTACTGCCCGACCTGCCAGACCGGCGGGAAGGTACTCGCCGACCGCCGCATGTCACGCCTGCTGAAGTAGGTCAGATCAAAGTCGGTACCCGGATTCCCTGCCAGGCAATACGTTTGGCCTGGTCCGGATCGTTCTCCAACCGGGTGATCTCGTCGATGATCAGCGTGGTGCGCCGGTCCTCGGTATAGGCGGGCCACGAGGGGAGTGGTCGCCCGGTCCGCGCGAATGCGAGCCAATTGTCCTGGAACTGCCGGGTGACCGACAGCATCCCACGGCGCCCGCCCGCCGCGGTGAAGGTCCGGCCGATCGGCGAATTGGCCGCACCGAAGACCGGGATCAGCTCCGTGGCATGGGTCGCGCCGACCCCCGCGAGACGCAGTGCGCGCGGGGCGAAGTCGTAACGGTAGGAATAGGTGGGTGCGTAGCGACTGTGCCCCGCCGCGACGGTTACCGATGGCCGCCAGAACACGTAATCACCACCGGCACGAACGGCGACCTTCGCATCCGGATAGCCGGGATAGGCCGCGATGACCCGGGATTCGAGTTCCGCGCCGCCGTCTCGGGTGAGCAGGGCATGTAGGCGATCCGGGGTGGTCGGCAGTTCATCGGCGAACTTCGCGAACAATGTGCCCTCGTCGCGGTTGGTGCCGATGATGAGCGGAACCTGGTGTGCGGCACCGCTGGTAATCGCATCGATCGGGGACTGCCGCAGATATTCGCCGTCCACGACGGGCGCGATCGGGAACAGTCCCGGGCGCTCCCGCAGCACTTTATCGCTGGTCTTGTCGACCGCGCGCCGAATGTCGTTGGCACCGACCGTGATCAGCGTCTTCGCGGCGGTATCGGGTGTAGCGCCGAGGGCGTCTATACATCGCCGGGCGAACGCGCGACCGTCCTCGGCACTCATACCCCAATCGGCGGGCGGACTCTGTGCGATGCCGCGATGGAACAGTCCCTTGGCCGCGGGCGTGGCCAGCAGCGCGAGCACCGCATGAGCACCGGCGGATTCGCCGAAAATGGTGACATTGCCGGGATCTCCGCCGAATGCGGCGATATTGCGCTGCACCCACTCCAGCGCCGCGACCTGATCGCGCAGGCCCAGGTTGCTGTCGAAAGGTCGTTCGGGCGTGCTGAATTCACCGAAATCGACGTAGCCGAAGGCGCCGAGCCGGTAGTTCAGCGACACCACGATCACATCGCCGCCGACCGCCAGTCGGGCACCGGAATACAGACCGAGCGCCGAGGTGCCGATCAGATATCCGCCGCCGTGGATGAAGACCAGCACCGGCCGGGGTGTCGAGGATGGTTCGATCGGTGCGACGACATTGAGTGTCAGGGCGTCTTCGCTGGTCGGTTGATACCGGCGCGGACCGATCCTGGCACCGGAGCGATGCTGCATCGCGGCGAACCCGAATGCGGTGGCCTCGCGCACACCAGCCCACGGCGCCACCGGCTGCGGCGCTCGAAATCGCAGGTCGCCGACCGGTGGCGCGGCATAGGGCAGGGAGCGCCAGCGCAGTACATGACGGCCGCGGTAACCGCGGACAACTCCGTCGGCGGTCGTGATTTCGGACATCTTTCCGATGGTAACTACGAGCGGCGGGCCTCCAACAGACGCAACCAGAGCTCGCTCACCGTCGGATAGGCCGGCACTGCATGCCACAGCGTCGCCAACGGGACCTTGCCGACCACGGCAACGGTCGCCGCGTGGATCAGCTCGCCCACCTCCGGTCCGACGAAAGTGGCCCCGAGCAGCGTGTCGGTCGCGGTATCGATGACGATTTTCGCGCGTCCCGCGTAATCGTCACGTGCCAGCGACGATCCGGCGACCGCGATATCGAGTTCCACGGTTTCGACCGCATAGCCCGCTTTACGCGCCGCCGCCTCGGTCTGTCCGACGGACGCGACTTCCGGTGCGGTGAATACCACCTGCGGCACCTGCCCGTGATCGGCGGTCGCCGCATATCGCCCATCCGCAAGCGGACGCCCCTCGGCCCGCGCGGCAATGACATCACCACACACTCTGGCCTGGTATTTACCCATATGCGTAAGCGCGGCACGGTGATTCACATCGCCGACCGCATACAGCCAGTCACCGTCGACACCGCGCACCGTCAATCGGTCGTCCACCTCGACATAGCCGTCCGCGAGCCCGACCGAGCCCACACCGAGTTCCGCCGTCGCCGGTCCGCGTCCGGCAGCGACCACGATCTCGTCGGCCTCGATCTCGCTATCGCCGATCTCGACGGTCACCACACCGCCGTGAATCCAGCCCTCGCCGGAGTCCTTCGCGTCGGCGCGCGTCACCCGTGTGGGTTGGGTGCCGAATCGAACCCGCACACCGGCATCGGACAGCGCCGCGGCCACACGTTCCCCCGCGAACGGTTCGGCATTGCCCAGCAACGCATTGCCGCGAACCAGCATCGTGATCTCACTCGCGCCCAGCGCGGCGAGCCAGGTGGCCGCCTCACACGCGACCACACCGCCGCCGATGATCACCACGCGGCGCGGAACCTCGTGCAGATTGGTCACATCTCGGGAAATCCATGGCAGCGCATCGCGCAATCCGGGCACATCGGGAACCGCGGCCTTGGTGCCGGTGGCCAGCACCACCGCGTGGCGGGCGCGCAGCCGGCGGCCGTCGACCTCGACCAGTCGCTCGCCCGCGAGCCGTCCCGTTCCGCGGACCACCTCGATGCGATTATCGGTGGCCCAGTCGACCTGCGAGCTGTCGTCGTGCTTGTGCGTGAAGGCATCGCGCCGCTTCAACACCGCGTCGACATCGAGCCCGCTCGCGGTGATTCCGGCCATGGCCTTGGCCCCGGAGAGCACATGGGCCGGTCGCAGCAGCGCCTTGCTCGGCATGCACGCCCAATACGAACATTCACCGCCGATCAGTTCCCGCTCTACGATCACGGCCGTGCGCTCGCTGTCCGCGATGGCGTAGGCGGCGGCGTTCTCGCCCGCCGGCCCACCACCGATCACGATGACGTCGTATTCGGCGGCGGAATCCGCGGTCACTGCAGATAACCCTCGACCTGACGGGCCGGGTTCTCCTGCGCCTCCTCGGGCGTGGCACCGGCGTCGATGCGCGCCCGGCGCTGGCGCAGCAGATCCCAGGCTTGATCGAGCATTACCTCGAGTTCGGCGAGTTGCTGCCGCTCCTTTACCGGATCGACAGCACCGGCCGTCGCCTTGGACCGCAACTCGTGCTCACGATCGACCAGATTCTTGATACGCGCCAGGATGTCCTGTTCGGTCATGGGGACCATGCTACGACCGCGTCGGCGCGGTCACGGTCCTTCGGGAATCGACCCGGGCCCGATCGGCTCCGGAACGGCTGGTTCTGCGGGCACGAAAAAGGCCCGATCCGAATGCTGCGGACCGGGCCTGATGCTCTAGTTCTCGCGCGACTATGCGCGGTCGAACTCGCCGTCGGAAACGCCTGCGGTGAAGGCATCCCATTCGCCGGGGGTGAAGACGAGTGCGGGGCCAGCGGGGTTCTTGGAGTCGCGGACTCCGACCAACCCGCCGTCGAGATGCGCGACTTCGACGCAGTCGCTTCCTCCCGCGCTATAGGTGCTCTTGAACCAGAGCGCTCCAGACAGGTCGGCACTCACCGGTTGAATTCGCCATCGTGCACGCCAGCGGTGAACGCATCCCACTCGGAAGGGCTGAAGACTAGCGCCGGGCCGGTCGGATTCTTGGAGTCGCGGACACCGACCTGGCCGCCGTCGAGGAATGCGACCTCGACGCACTCTTGGCCTCCCGCGCTACGAGTGCTCTTGAACCAGCGCGCATCGGACAAATAAACGATCACCCGAAAACTCCTTCGCTAGCTGCCGCAACATACTTCTACTTGCCACAGCGTCCAACGCGGCGTGCTGGATCGTTGCAGATGCCTCACGGTACGCCGTTAGGTCCACTTCCTTCTCAAGGTACATATCCCCGATCGGCTCGCGAGCGACGGGTTCTGCGGGCACGAAAAAGGCCCGATCCGAATGCTGCGGACCGGGCCTGATGCTCTAGTTCTCGCGGGACTACGCGGGGTCGAACTCGCCGTCGGAGACGCCTGCTGTGAAGGCGTCCCATTCACCGGGTGTGAAGACAAGTACGGGGCCAGCTGGGTTCTTCGAATCCCGAAGCCCGACCGTGCCTTCATCGAGGAATGCGACCTCGACGCACTCCGAGTTCCCGGCACTGCGGGTGCTCTTGAACCACTTAGCCCCCGCCAGGCGGTTGATGTCCACTTTCACGAATCCCTTCTTGCCACCTGCCGCAGCAGGGCCCTGCTGGCCACCACGTCCAGCGCAGCGTGCTGGATCATCGCGAACGCCTTACGGTACTTGTCGACGTCCGACTCTCCTTCAAGGTACGCATCACCGGTGAAGTTCTCGACATAAATCACAGTCGGATCGGCTACGCCCTTTACATCCGGCTTGAAGTCCAAAATTACGAACGGACCTACCGCCATCCCGAGTGGGAATCCTGCCTTGAACGGAAGTATGCGGATCGAGATGTTCGGCCTGGTGCTGAGATCGGCGAGATGCCGTAGCTGGGCCGCCATGACCGCTTCGTTGCCGACCATCGAGTGCACCGCCGACTCATGCAGTACCAAGTCGACACTGACCGGGGACTTCTTGCGCGTAATGATCTTCTGGCGCTGCAACTTCAGCTCGATTCGACGATCCTGCTCCTCTTCGGAGTCCTTGGGGAAGTAGATCCGATTGAGTGCACGGGCATAGTCAGCCGTCTGAAACAGGCCTGGCACCAGGTCGGGCCGAAAGATCTCCATCGCGTGTGCGTCTGTTTCCAGCCGCATGTACACGTCAAGGTTCTGGCGGATCAAGTCATTGAAGGTGTTGTACCAAGTCTTCTCGGCGACCTGATGCGCCAGATCGATCATCGCGGCGACTTTGTCCTCGGTGATTTCTAGGACCTCGCCGAGTGCGGTCAGATCGCGGTCCAGAACCTTGCCGGGTTCGCCGCGTTCGAGGCGTGAATACTTGCTGTGGCTCCACTGCATCTGACTCGCCACTTCCGCCTGCGTAAGCGAGGTGTTCTCCTCGCGTTGCCTGCGGATGAAGCGCCCCAACTGGCGGCGTGGAAGTGAGGCTCGGGGTGGATCTGTGGTCACGTCAGCTCCTCGGCACTCTCGAAATGGCAGTAATCGCCAGCCAGAATGGCATCTGTCGTGGGGTTTGACCCAAGTTTCGCGGGATTGTCGTAATGACAATGTCATTACGCCGGGTTGGTGGTGTGCTAATCGGGTGCCCCGCGAGACGAATCGCGTTCCCCCGTCAGGGGTTTCAGAGCCGGGCGCACCCAAACAACCATCGATGCACGGAGGTCGGTACATGCCGAGCCGAGATCTTCCGAAGCGAGCCAAGTTTCAAGGGCCACAGCCCACGGTCTACTGCGATGTGCCGACCGAGGTGCTCGAGCGCTACCTCGAAGCCCTCCTGATGTGGGCTCCTCCCGAACGGCCCAGTGGCGCAGCGACATCGGGTGTGAGGTGGCGATGAACCCGAATCTGTTGCGTACCACGCAGATACCGGCGGGGAAGGTTGCGGTGTGGCAACTGGTCAACCGTGCTGCCCGCATACTGCGTGTTCAGCTCACCGGCGAGGCGTTCACCGCGTATCGCATGCCGTCGCGAACGCCGCTGCCGGGTGTGCAGCCCGGAACAATCATCTTCGACGCGGATCCCGATCTGGTCGACGCCCGGGAGTTGCTGCCCCAGCACGGCGATTTGTGGGACGCGGTCCGCGAGGAGTACTGGGCCGTCCTGCTGAACATGGCGAACGGTCCGGCCTCGCGGTCGGGGATGTGATCGCCGTGTTCGAACTTCGACCGTGGCGTGGCGAGATAGCGCCCTCGGTTAGGGATCTCCTCGCGGTATTCCACAATGACACGCCGCGAAAGCTCGAACTGGCCCCGACGGACAGCGCACCGAAACTCCACACATCAGACGGCAAGGTTCTCGCGGTCGCCGCAGACGGATGGCCCGACGACCATGGGGAAACGTAACCACGCGCAGATCGCCCAGCTGGCATGGTCCCAACCCTCCGCGCCGTACACCAGCACCGCGCCGTCGGTGGCGGCGATCGTCTCGGCGCCGCGCACCTTTTCGCGCGCCACGCACGAGTTCGCGGGAGATACCGTGCGCGGCGCGCGAATCGGTGCGCGGGGCCAACCCTCCGCGCCGTACACCAGCACCGCGCCGTCCATGGCGGCGATCGTCTCGGCGCCGCGCACCTTTTCGCACGCCACGCACGAGTTCGCGGGAGATACGGTGCGCGGCGCGCGAATCGGTGCGCGGCGCCAGCAGGGCGCAGGGCTTGGCCGCGGGCGTCGTCCAGTGCGGCCAGGCGTTCGGCGGCTTCGCGCCGTGCCTGCTCGAGTGCGGCCGTCGACTCGGCTCGCACGGTCGCGAACGCAATCAGGCCGTCGCGCAACCCTGCGGCGGACGGCTCGTACGGTGAACGGTCCCGGGTTCGGGGTGGAGACACCCGGCGGTGACTGCTGGGGTTCGTGCCGAGGACGGGCAGACCGGATGGCCGGGTATGCCCCCGCGGGGCAAGGTGCTAGGGCTGTGTAAGGCAGTCTCCGGCAATCGGAATCGCGGTACGCAGCTCAGCCCAGTTCAGTGCTGTGTAGCCCAGCGCGATGCCGAAGGTGTGCGGACCAACTGCTGCTGCGAGTGGATGTTGTTGTGCCACAAGGTGATGACGGGACAGTCCATCCATCGCCACACCGCGCGTTCGGCCCGCTGCCACGGCAAGCTGTTCGGCTTCGCCTGAATCCAGTGGCACCACCACGTGTGAACCCGCGTCGTCGCCGAGTACTTCGAGTCCACGGCGGCGCAGCTCGTCCACGACCAGGGCTCGACGTGGGGGGACCGCGCGGCGTAGTCGGCGCAGGTGGCGGGCGAGATCGCCGTGGCGGGCGAATTCGGCGAGTACGCGCTGGCCCGCCGGACTCGGGCTGGTGCCGGTTCGTTCACGGTGCGCGACAACGGCTTCGGTGATATCCGGGGCCGCTACGAGCCAGCCGATGCCCAACGTCGGCGAGAGGATCTTGCTCGTTGTGCCGAGATGGATGACGACGTCCGGAGCCATCGCGGCCAGCAGCGGCAAAGGGGCAGTGTCGTAGCGTAATTCGCCGTCGTAGTCGTCCTCGATGATGAGTAAGCCCGCGCGCCTGGCGAATTCGACGAGTTGCACGCGACGTGCCGCTTGCATACGGGTGCCGAGTGGAAATTGATGTGCAGGAGTGCAATACACCGCCTTGATGCCGTGCGGCAGTCGGTCGACGCGCAGGCCGTCGGCATCGATCGGCACCGGTAGTACCCGGACACCGGCCGCTACGAACGCGCCTGCGGCCCGCTGGTAGCCCGGGTCTTCCATGGCAATGGCGTCGCCGGGGCGGAGCAAGGCGGCCGCGAGTTCGCCAACGGCCGAACTGGTTCCGGCCGTAGCGAGCACCACGGACTTGCTGCCCGCACCGAGCCCGCGGTGGCGCAGCAGGTGTTCGGCGACTGCCGCGCGGTATTCCGGTTCGCCGCCGCGGTCCTTGCGGATGATGGGCGGTTCGTCTGCGGCCGCGCGCCAGGCACGTCGCCAGGCTGCCTGGTCGAGGGCCTCGATGCAGGGCGCGCCGGGGCCGAGATCGAGCAGATCCGGCGCGTGCTCGGCGGTGCTGTGTGTACTCGGTCGTGCGGGCGGTTCGGCAGGGGAGGTCGTCAGGTAGGTGCCCGAGCCGCGGCGGCCCGCGATCCAGCCCTCGGCGTGCAGTTGGTCGTAGGCCGCGGCGACCACCGTGCGACTCACGCCGAGGCGCTGGGCCAGCGCTCGCGACGAGGGGAGTCGATCGTCGGCACGAAGGAGTCCGTTGCTCGCCGCGGCGCGCAGGCCTTCCGCGACCTGAACCGATAATGGCTGCTCAGCATCGCGGTCGAGGACGAGCGGAAGTTCATCCAGCATCGCGCACCTCCCGAATTGGACTCTTCGAATTTCCATGAATTGGCTATTTCAGAATGCCACTTTTGCCTCCAGGCTAGAGGTATGACGAACTCTCGGCCGCCGCTTTCGCCTACCTCACGTACCACCCTGACACGTTCCAAGGAGCGTGGCCGGACCGACCGAGCCGAATTGGATGCGGTCCTCGACGCCGGACTCGTGTGCCACCTCGGCGTGCTGCTCGACGGCAGTCCGGTGGTGCTCCCGACCGTCTACGGCCGCGACGGCGACACGCTGTACCTGCACGGCTCGACCGGTGCCGGAAACCTGCGTGCGGCGCTGACCGGCGATATCTCCATCGCCGTCACCCTGGTCGATGGCATCGTCTACGCCCGCTCGGCCATGCACTTCTCCGCCAACTTCCGCTCGGCAGTGGTGCGCGGCCGCGCCGTCGAACTCACCGACCCCGATGAGCGCATGCGCGCGCTGCGGGTCATCGTCGAACACTCCGCACCAGGTGCGTGGGATCGCGTACGGCAGCCGAACAAAAAGGAAATGGCCGCCACCATGGTCCTCGCCCTCGACCTGACCGAGGCATCGGTGAAGGTCCGAACCGGTGGCCCCAAGGACGACGCCGCCGATATCGAAACCGGCGGCGTCTGGGCAGGCGTGCTGCCCTTGCGTCAGGTCTGGGACGCCCCGATCCCCTCGGACGATCTAGAGCCGGGCATCGAGGTACCACAGGAAGTACTCGATCGAACCGATATGGCCTCGGTCCCCGTCCGTTGACCCAACCTGTCCACTGAAATCGGCACGCACTCAGTCGATTCGGCATGCCGACGCCCGTACTCGGCATATGGCTCGACCGGCAGATGTACGGACTCGACAACCGAGGCAAACGCCACACAGCCCTGGCCTCGATTGGTCACCTCCGCGAACTGGCGCGAGGACCACGTCACCCTGCTCACCGCCACCCACGGCCAAGCCGTGGTGCTCGCCGAATAGTTCGACGAGAATTGACAGTCGAACCGAGATCGACTGTCGGACGGCCAGTTACCACGATTCGATCAGTGGTGCAGCATGCTCGCGCCGCTGCCATTCCGCGGTGAGGCGACCGAGACGGTCCGGGGCGGCGATGCCGCGCACACCTGCGATCTTGTCGTCACGGATCTCCAGGACCACGACGCCCGCGACCCGGTCGTCGAGCGTGGCGAGCATGGCCGGGCAGCCGTTGACCACGACGGCATGGATCGAGGGCGAGCCACCGGCGAGTCGCCGCTTGGCCGCAGACGGTTTGAAACCGGCCCGCACGGCGCTGGCGATCCGTTCCGGGGTCGCGTACCGGATCAGCTTCCCGGCCAGCCCCAGCCCGGCGCTGTCGGAAATACCGGTCGCATCGTCGGTCAGCAGCGCGACCAGCCGTTCGGTCCGGCCCGAGGAGGCGGCATCGACGAATGCCTCGACAATTCGACGCGCGGAGGCATGGTCGATGTCAGTGCCGTTGCCGGCGGCGGCGATTCGACGCCGGGCTCGGTGGGCGTGTTGCTGACTCCCGGACTCGGTGATGCCGAGAATCTCGGCTATCTCGGCGTGGCTGTACGCAAAGGCCTCGCGCAGCACGTAAACAGCCCGTTCCACCGGTGACAGACGCTCCATGAGCGTCAGCACCGCCAGGGTCACCGATTCGCGCTGCTCGACGGTATCGGCCGGGCCGAGCATCGGGTCGCCGTCGAGGAGCGGTTCGGGCATCCAGGCGCCGACCGCGCGTTCGCGCCGCACCTTCGCCGAACGGAGCCGGTCGAGCGCCAGGTTGGTGACGATCTTGGTCAGCCATGCCTCGGGCACCTCGACGTACTCCCGGTCGGCGGCCTGCCACCGCAGGAACGCGTCCTGCACCGTGTCCTCGGCGTCGGCGGCCGAGCCGAGCAGACGGTAGGCGAGCGAGGCCAGCCGATTCCGGCTGGCCTCGAAACGCGCCACGGTGGCAGTGTCCATGAGCGCGACTTTATGCGGCGACCACGTCGGCCGATTGCTGTCGGGTGGTGGCCAAGCGGTACTTGTGAGTCGGCCTTCCGAAGGTCGGGTGGCTGATGGCCCAGCCGCTGGCTGCCACGATTGCCGCCTTGACGTGCGCCGCCGACCGTCCGCACAGGGCCCCGGACTTCGACCGACCGCCACCGTCGACCAGCTGGAAGATCCCGTCCTCGCGTCCGAGGCTGATGTGGTTGCCGAAGTATGTCAGCGCGGTCGCCTTGATCTTGCGTCCGGTCCGGTCCCCGACGATCGCGGCCGTCGCCTGCGTGCCGGTGTACCCCGCGGAAGCGCAGGACATCGGCAGCGGCCGACCGTTGTCGCCGATGACGAAGGCGCTGTCACCGGCAACGTAGACATCCGGGTGCGAGACCGACCGCATCTGACGGTCGACCGTGATCTGGCCGTTGGGTGCCACCGCGAGGCCGCTGGCGGCGGCAATCGGGTGGATGGCGAAACCGGCGGCCCACACGGTCGCGTCGGAGGCGAAAGCGGTGCCGTCGGCGGCGAGCGCCGCCGCCTCCTCGACGCACTCGATGGTGGTGTGCTCATGGACCGTGATCCCGAACCGGTCGAAGGCACGCAGCAGGTGACGGCGGGCCTTCGTGCCCAGCCAGCCGCCTAGTTCGCCGCTGGTGGCGAGGCTGACCCGAAGTCCTGGACGGGATTCGGCGATCTCGGTGGCGGCCTCGATCGCGGTCAGGTTGCCCCCGACTACCAGCACGTTTCCGTCCTCGCCCAGCTCATCCAGGCGTGCGTGCAGGCGCAGCGCGGACGGCCGCGCGGCCACGGGGAAGGCGTGCTCGTCGACGCCCGCAACGCCGTGGTCGGCGGCGGTGCTGCCGAGCGCGTAGAGGAGGGTGTCGTATTCGAGCCGGTCGATCCCCTTCTCGTCGGCGACTGTGACAGTCCGGTGCTCGACGTCGACGTTGGTTACCCGCGCCAGTCGCAACCGGATGCCGGTGCCCGCGAAGACCTCCGCCAGCGGCCGGTGCCGCAGATCCCGTCCGGCGGCGAGCTGATGCAGGCGCAGCCGCTCGACGAAATCGGGTTCGGCGTTGACCACGGTGATCTCGAAGTCGTCGCGGTGGAGTTGGCGGGCCAGGTACCCGGCGGAGAAGGCTCCGGCGTATCCGGCCCCGAGGACGACGATGCGGTGCTTCATGGTTCGCTCCTGTCTGGTTCGCGTGCTTCCTGAACGAGACAGCCCCCGAACTCCTGACAGCACTATCCAGTGACATGGATCACCCTCGAGGCCGGGCATCGTCAGGCTTCGGGCCGCACCTCGATGCCCAGCGTGGCGCAGGCGCCGTCCACGGCTGCCCGACGGAGTTCGTCCTTCGGCACGTCGGCGAACTGGATCGTGCAGTCCTGGAGGCCGCCGAAGGCGATCACGGCCCGGGTGGCCTGCTCCAGTGTGGGTTCGGGGCCGCACAACAGCTTCACCAGCCGGCCGCGCCAGGCCAGCACCAGGTCGATCAGGCCCAGGTCGGCGAGGGTGGTCAGCTCGGCGAGCATGAGCACGATGTCTTTGCGGTGGCGGTAGTGAAAGTCGAAGTAGCCCTCGAGTAGTGCGCGGGGTTCGACCTCGCTCAGCGCCTCCTGCCCCTCCAGGAACGCCTCTTCCTCGTCGATGATCGGCTGCACGATACTGCGGACCAGTTCCTCGCGTGAGGAGAAGTGGTAGTAGAGCGCCGGTTTGGTGATGCCCAGCCGGTCGGCGATCTCCTGCAGGCCGGTCCGATGCACACCCTGCTGCGCGAAGAGCTCGCGGGCGACCTCTTGGATCCGCTGCTTGGTGTCGGAAGGACGAGGCATGCCGCGAGCCTATCTTACTTAACGATAGGTAAGTTACGGTGCTACGCTTACTTATCGTTAAGTAAGGAGATTTGCTCATGCGGATTCTCATTTCCGGTGCCAGCGTCGCCGGTCCGGTGTTGGCGTACTGGCTCACCAGGCACGGCTTCTCGGTCACCGTTGTCGAGCGCGCGCCGGCTCTACGCAAGACCGGCGGCCACGCGGTCGACCTATTCCGGCCCGCGATGGACATCTCGGAGAAGATGGGCGTGCTCCCACGCGTCGAGGAGCGGGCCACCGGCACGAAGCGAATGAACCTCTACCGGGAGGGCGCACGGCGTCCCGTCGGGGTGGACCTGTCCAAGATCTTCGGCGCCACCTCCGACCGACACGTCGAGATAATGCGTGACGAGTTGAGCGAGATCTACTACGACGCCGCGAGCGAGGACGTCGAGTATGTCTTCGGCGACTCGATCACCGCGATCTCACCCGAGGGCGAGGTGCGATTCGAGAACGCCGCACCGCGCCACTTCGACCTCGTCGTCGGCGCCGACGGGCTGCACTCCAACGTGCGTCGCCTCGTCTTCGGCGACGAGTCCCGCTTCAGCACCTTCACCGGGGCCTACCTCGCGGTGGTGACCCTGCCCAACGGCTTCGGTGTCGACGGCGAGCTCCGCATCCACGTCGGCGTCGGCCGTACTGCCGGCATGTACGCCGCGCGGCACCTCGGCGACGCGCGGGCGTTGTTCCTGTTCCGCGGCGAGCTCGACTACCACCACCGTGACGTGCCCCGGCAGAAGGACTTGCTGCGCAAGGCGTTCGATGGCATGCACGCCGAGGTGGACCGCTGGCTGGACGAGCTCGACCGCACCCCGGCGTTCTACTTCGACTCGATCACCCAGCTCCGCATGGACACCTGGTCGCGGGGGCGGGTGACACTCGTCGGCGACGCGGGCTACTGCCCCGGCCCGGCCGTAGGCGGCAGCACCAGCCTGGCCGTCGTCGGCGCGTACATCCTCGCCGGGGAACTGGCGCGGGCGGGCGGCGACCACGAGCGCGCCTTTCCCGCCTACGAACGCGCGATGGCCGAGCACGTGCGCGGCAGCCATGCGGTCGCGCTGAACGCGGCGAAGACCCTGATCCCCACCTCCCGACTCGGCGTGTCAGGACTGGTCCAAGGTGCCCGCCTGATTTCCGCCCTGCCCGCGGGACCCAGCCGCGCCTTCGTCCGCCTCACCACCAAGAGCGCACGCCTCTACAACTCGATGACCCTGGATGACTACCCGCCGTCGCCCGCCGCATCAGGAGACCAGGTCGGCCTCGGCAGCGGGCTCGGATTGGAGTAAGGAGCCCTCACCGCCAGCCCGGCTTGCGGACCTGCGCGCACCGATCGGCACTACGGGGTCGGCGGTCACCAGCGGGTGATCGGGAGGCCGAGGGCGGTTGCGGTTTCGTGTGCCAGGGTGTGCAGGGTTTCGGGGGTGTCGATATGGGCGGGGTCGAGGCTGACGATGGCGAGGGTGTAGGTGTCCGCGATGCGGCAGAGATAGCCGGATAGTCGGGTGCGGGGGAGGCGGTCCGCGGTGAGGCCTGGGTGGATGGCGCGGGCGGCGACGCCGATGCAGCGGTGTGGGCCGAGGGTGCGCAGGGAGTCGGGGAGTGTTCCGATATTGGAGCACAGGATGTCTCGTTCACCGGCACCCTTGGACAAGGCGTAGGCCCAGCGGTCCGGAATCACCTGCAGCAGTTCCTCCGGCATCCCGCCGGGGCTGGACATGCGCCGCTCGTAGGCGATTCGCGCCTTCTCGCGAATGGTGGCCGGAGTATCGCCGCGCTCGATGGTGATCTCGGTCATCGCGAGGTCATTGTCGACGCGCGGCTCGTCGCGGGTGTCGACCGGAAGGCTGGCGTCGATCGTCGCACCGGAAAATCCACTGGCCCACAACATCTTCGCGATCAGCGTGATGAAGAGACTGTTGGCAGTACCGCCCTGCGCCGCAGCTGCCGACTCCCAGTCCGTAGCGGGACAGTGCAGTACGAAGCCGAAGGTCGACGCGCTATCCACACTTGCGCGTCCGGCGATCGACCTGCGTTCACGGGTCGACAACCCAGTTTCGCGAGTCGATGCCGTCCGGGCGGGACGTTCGGGGATCCCGTGACGAAGCGCGCGGAACGTGCCGCGCACAACAATCGACCACTGTCGCCAAGCGTCGGACCAATCCGATACTGGATCTCGGGCTGCCCGGCCCAGCCAGGCATTCACGCCTACATCGGATCGGTCTGCTCCCCGCGCGGTGGGTGTCGACGAGGCTCTCGACAGCATCATCGAATCGCCCGCATTCGATCGGTCGGGCAGCTCCGGATAAGCCGACTCGTCGGTGGCCGGATCGCTATCCGTCGGCGTGTTGCCGGTTGTTGGGACAGATCTGGCCGTGTCGTGCGTGGTGCCGGTCAACCGTTCGTTCTCGTGGGGGTGGTTCGATTCTGGTGTGGGCGGTGTCGCCTGGTCGTTCTCGCCGGAGCGTTTTGATTCCGGCGCAGAAGATTCCGTGGACGATTCGCTGACCGTCGATTCCACCGAATTCATACGTGACCAGGCATCCGGGGGACGCATTGCCCGCACCGGCGATGTGGTCGAGCCCGAGCCGCCCAGCGCATCATCGACCGCCAGCACAAGGGCTCTCCCGTCAGCGAGCGCGTGTGAGCAGGTCAGCGACACAATCGATCCGCCGTCGTCCAGGGCTGCGGTCGACAACCGCCAGCCCGGACCGTATTCGGGATCGAGGTCCGCGCCCTGCTCGTCGGCCCAATCGAGCAGGTCGGCAGCGGCGATCGTGCCGTCGGTGAACTCGAGCGGATGCGCCCGAATGTTCGCTCGCCAACTACGACGTGCACCCGGCACCCGAGGACGAATCACCCTGCGCCCCAACGGTCCGACCCGCAGTGCCGCGTGTACCTGCCGCAGTAACTCCGGATCGACGCGATCGGCGGTGCGCCACAGACCCTGGAGCGCGATCGGGGTGCCCAGCCCGCGATGCGTGCGCAGGAAGATCTCGTCGACGACGCTCGAGCGTCGGGCAGGCACCATTGTCAGGTACGCGTACCGTGACGGCCCGCACCGGCGGCGAACCGTTGCGCTCCGTCCAGCGCTCCGTCGGCCAGAGCCTTCAGACCGTGTCGGTATTCATTGAGCAGCGCAGCCTCCTCGTCCATACCGTCCTGCTCCAGCAGCGACAGGCGGTCCGAGCGCAGACAGGTTTGCGGCAGTGCGGCCAGTTCGGCGGCGAGTTGTTCGGCGGCGCTGCGGGATTCGCCATTCGGCGCCACCCGATTGATCAGCCCGATCTGCAATGCCTCAGTGGCGGCGACGGCGCGACCGGTGAGCACCATATCCATCGCACGTCCGGTGCCGACAATGCGCGGCAACCGAATCGTGCCGCCGTCGATCAGCGGCACACCCCAGCGGCGACAGAACACGCCGAACGTGCTGTCCTGCTCGGCAACTCGCATATCGCACCACAGGGCCAGCTCCAGTCCACCCGCGACCGCATATCCCGAGACTGCGGCGATCACCGGTTTGGACAGCCGCATTCGGGTTGGCCCCATCGGGCCGTCACCGTCCTCGGTGACCCGATTGGAGCGCTCGGTGCCGAGCGCCTTCAGGTCCGCGCCGGCGCAGAAGGTGCCGCCCTCGCCCCACAGCACAGCGACCGCCGCATCCGGATCGGTGTCGAATTCGCGGAATGCGTCGACCAGGGCGGCGGCGGTCGGACCGTCGACGGCATTGCGTGCCTCGGGGCGGTGCAGGATCACAGTGGTCACGGGCCCATTGCGTTCGATTCGCACAGTCACGAGCACGACCATACGCCGTCAGAAGTACCCTTGTGTAAAGAAATGAATTTGTGGTTCACTTCTTGTATGGCCTACCGCAGAACCCCTGCTGTGCAGGCCCGCCTCGATGCCCAGGCGGGCCTGATCGTGCAGGCTGCGACCAAGGTGCTGTCTCGCGCGGGCTATGCCGGACTGTCCATGGCAGCCGTCGCCGCCGAGGCCGGCGTGGCCACCGGGACGGTCTACAAGAACTTCAGCGGCAAGGCAGACCTGGTGAGCGCGGTATTCCGGAAGGTGGTCGCACACGAGGTGGCAGCGGTGGTCTCCGCAAGCGCCGCCGGAACTGCCGTGGAGCGGGTCACCGCGGCGGTGGAGACCTTCGCGGGCCGGGCGCTGAAGAATCCGAAGCTCGCCTACGTCCTGCTCGTCGAACCCGTCGATACCGTGGTCGACACCGAGCGTCTGCGTTTCCGTCGCGCCTTCGCCGAAGCTTTCGAATCCGCTGTCGCGGAAGGTGTTTCGCGTGGTGAACTGCCCGCGCAGGATGCCAAGACCAGCGCGGCCGCGCTCGTCGGCGCGATCGGTGAGGTCCTGGTCGGCCCGCTGGCCGACGCACCGCACAGCGAATCCGTTGTGCCCGAACTCATCAGTTTCGCGTTACGCGCACTCGGTGTGCGCGATGAATCCGACTCAGGAGTGTCCGATGTCGACGCATGAAGTCTTCAACCAGGTTCCCGATATCGTGCCCTTCGATGTCGCGCAGAACCCGGCCCTGCTCGAGGGGCTGCACCGCGAAGGCGCGGGCTGGGCCGAACCGGAAGTGCGCGAACTCGGCACGCTCGCAGGCGGATTCGAAGCGCAAGAGTGGGGCCGCCTCGCCAACGAATACCCGCCCGTCCTGCACACGCATGACCGCTACGGCAATCGCATCGACGAGGTCGAATTCCATCCGTACTGGCATGAGCTGATGAAAGTCGCTGTCGCGCATGGACTCCACGGCTCGCCCTGGCTCGACGACCGGCCGGGCACGCATGCCGCTCGCGCGGCCAAGTTCTACACCTGGGGTGTTGCCGACGCCGGGCATATGTGTCCGATCTCGATGACCTATGCCGTCGTGCCCGCGCTGCGCCACAATCCGGAACTCGCGGCCAAGTACGAACCGCTACTCGGTTCCCGCACTTACGATTTCGGCCTGCGTGAACCGTCGACCAAGGCGGGTCTGATCGCGGGCATGTCGATGACGGAGAAGCAGGGCGGCTCCGACGTCCGCGCCAATACCACCACCGCCACACCGCAACCCGATGGCAGCTACCGCATCGTCGGCCACAAGTGGTTCACCTCGGCGCCCATGTCGGATATGTTCCTCACCCTGGCCCAGGCACCCGGCGGCTTGTCCTGCTTCCTGCTGCCACGCGTCCTCCCGGACGACACCCGCAACCCCATCCGGATTCAACGCCTCAAGGACAAGCTCGGCAACAAGTCGAACGCCTCGTCGGAGATCGAATACGACAACGCCACCGGCTGGCTGGTCGGCGCGGAAGGGGCGGGTGTCAAGACCATCATCGAAATGGTCAATATGACCCGCCTGGACTGCGTCATCGGCTCCGCCACCGGCCTGCGCGTCGGCGCCGTCTACGCCGCCCACCACGCGCGGCACCGAGAAGCGTTCGGGGCCAAGCTGATCGACCAACCCGCGATGCGGAATGTGCTCGCCGACCTGGTGATCGAATCCGATGCCGCAACCACGGTCATGATGCGCCTGGCCGGGGCGACCGACCGCGCGGGCACAGATCCCGCCGAGGCTGCTCTGCGCCGAATCGCATTGGCGGTCACCAAGTACTGGGTATGCAAGCGTGCCCCCGCGCATGCGGCCGAGGCCCTGGAATGTTTCGGCGGCAATGGTTATGCCGAGGAATCCGGTATGCCCCGGCTCTACCGCGAGGCCCCGCTCATGTCCATCTGGGAAGGCTCCGGCAATGTCGCGGCGCTGGATGCCTTGCGCGCCATGGGCCGTCAGCCCGAAACCGTGGAGGCCTTCTTCAACGAAGTCTCCCTCGCCGCAGGCGCCGACCCCCGCCTCGACGATGCCATCGCCCGCCTCGGCAAGGAGTTGTCCGACCTCGACGAGATCGAATACCGCGCCCGTCGCGTCGTCGAACTCATGGCCCTGGTCCTACAGGGCGCGCAACTGGTCCGCCACGGCCATCCAGCGGTTGCCGACGCCTTCTGCGCCACCCGTCTCGGCGACGACTGGGGCATCGCCTTCGGCACCCTCCCCACCGGCGTGAACACCACCGACATCATCGCCCGCGCCCTCACCTGACCCGGCCGCTCCCGGTCATCCGTATGGGCACCGACGACGGTGCTGCAGCGCGCTACGGGCTACACGCGCCTCGTTAGCCCGCTGTGAGTGCCGGGGGCGGCCGGCTGTGAGTGCTCAGGTCAGGCTGCTGCCGGTGCTCGGGTCGGCGCGCTGCGGGCGCTCGGGTCAGCCTGCTGCACGTGCCCGCCGCTCGCGTCAGCCGACTACAGGTGCCTGCGCTCGCCCCGGCCCGCTGCGGCCCCCCGCAATCAGCGCGCGAGGGACGCGGGCTGGGCGCGCCACTGTCGCGGTGAGAGGTCGTTGTTGCGCCGGAACAAGCGGGTGAAATAGCCCGCGTCCGGAATCCCGACCCGTCGGGCAATCTCGCCCACCGGCAGGTCCGTCTCGGCCAAGAGACGGCGCGCCTCGGTCATTCGCCGCTCGGTAATCCACGCCTGCACCGTGCGTCCAGTGCGGCGGCGCACCACAGTGGTCAGATGCCCCGGCGTCATGCCGACCGCATCCGCCACGTCGCGCAGCGACAGCGGTGCGGTGTGCCGCTGGTCTATCACGTCGAAGACCTCGGCGAGCAACGGCTCACCGCTGCGCCGCAGATCACCCACCACATCGGCGGCCAGCCGCGCGAGGTCGATGAGCAGTAGCGTCAGATGTGCCGACGCCGCCTGCCGATATCCCTCCTGCCGCTGTGCCAGCTCGGCTTCGATAGCGGCAATCGTGCTGTCCCACAAGGGTCTTCGTTCCACCGGGAGCGCCAACTCCAGCACCCCACCCGAATGCTCGTGCAAGAACGGGAACAACAACGGATGCGCCCGCCACGCGGGCCAGGGCGCCCGCCCGGCATCACCGAGCGCCGCGGGATCGAAGAACACACCGACCGCACTTTCGAACCGATGCGGCGGCGCCGCCTCGATCACCTGACCTGCCGCGATGACGTACACCACGCCGGCGGACCGGACATACAGCAACACCGGAAAGTTGTGAATATGCGGGCGGTGGCCGCGTTCGGCATGGCGATCGAACCGCAGCAGTGACACCGGCGGCGTGACCTGATCGCTCCGGTAGTCGTACACCGGAACACCATGGCGGTGATGGACTATCCGGGTAGCCTCGATCATGACACCGAAAATAGTCCAAATTATGCAAACAATCACCCAATTATACGTCTGGATCTGCGGGCACCATGAGAATTATGACCAAAGATCATCCACATTCTGTAGTCAAAGCCATGGGAAACCGGCACGACTACCTGCCCGCGGCGGGTCGTGACGCACTGCTGCCCACCTACGATCTACTCACCCGCCTGCTCGGCATGTACAAACTCCACGAAACCCTGGTGGCGCAGGCTGAACTCACACCCGAGCATCGTGTACTGGAAATCGGTTGTGGCACCGGCAATCTCACGCTGAGAGTCAAACGTACCCAACCTGCCGCAGCGGTGATCGGCTCCGATCCGGACCCGCTCGCACTCGCCCGCGCCGAACGAAAGGCGCACGGGCTGAACGGAATCCGCTTCGAACGCGCCTACGCGCAGGAACTGCCCTATCCGGACGAGGAATTCGACCGGGTGCTGTCGTCGATGATGCTGCACCACCTCGACGCCGACATCAAAACCGCCGCACTAGCCGAGGCGCTGCGCGTCCTGCGCCCCGGCGGCAGCCTGCACATCGTCGATATCGGCGGCGAAGTGACCCCGGACGACGGCCTGATGGCCCGGATGCTGCTGCACACCCACCACACCCAGGACCACCTCGGCGACGGCATCCCCCGACTCCTGCGCGCCGTCGGCTTCGAGTGTGCCGTGGTCGCCTCGCAGCGCCATCGTCGCCTCGGTCGCGTCACCTTCTACCGCGGCACCCGCCCGAACTAGCCACCGACACGCTGGAGCACCCGCTCGACCAGCGCGGTATCGCAATGCTCGATCACCTCGGTGAGCCGACCGTTCGCGATCCGGAAGATGAAACAGTATGTCTGCTCGTACGGCTCGCCCCCGGCAGTGATGCCGTGCCCGCGAACCTGGGCGACGACCCTGTCGTCTTCGGCGATCACGAAGTCGGCCGCGCTGCGGTACTCGGTGAACTGGGCCATCAGGGGTCGCAGAAGTTCGTTCAACACAACCGTTTTCGGCTCCCAGATGCCCGACCAGGACCAGTTCCCCGGAAAGATCCAGCGGAAGTCCTCGGCCATTGCCGCACTCATCGCTCGGGTATTGCCCTGGGCCATCTGGTCGAAGATGTGCTCGATCAGTTTCTTGTTCGCCGCTGCGCTCATGCCCGCACCTCGCGGGCGCTCGGTTCCGGTATGACCGCACTGGCAGCTGTGTTGATAATTCGCTCGCTTCGCTTACTCATACACACGACGCTAGTACGGCCGAGATATGCGACAAGCGAGAGTCTCGCATATTTGGTATGAGTAAACAGCATGGGTGAGTTCACGATCGTCGGATTGAGGGTGGTCCAGGAGGCGGCACGGAGCGGGTCGTTCTCGACCGCCGCGGAGAATCTGGGCTACACGCAATCGGCGGTCTCCCGGCAAATCGCCCTCATGGAGCAGGCGGCCGGCCGGGCCTTGTTCGAGCGGCACGCGCGCGGCGTGCGGGCCACCGACGCTGGACGGATCCTGCTGCGCCATGCCGAAACGGTGCTCGGCGGACTCGGCTCCGCGCGGCAGGAACTCGACGAACTCACCGCGCGCACGCCCGCCACGCTCCGGGTCGGCGCATTCTCGACCGCCATGGCCGCGTTGGTGCCCCGGTCCATTGCCGCTACCGCGTCTCGACTCGCGCGAGTACCGCTGCGCGAAGGAACCAGTCCGCGATTGGTATCCGCCGTCGCGCGCGGTCGACTGGATCTGGCGGTGGTGACCGAGACGCGCAATATCCCCGCGGACACCGAGATCGAGCCACTCCTGGACGACCCACTGCTCATCGCGGTCGCACCGGACCATCCACTCGCGGACCGCACCAGCGTCACGCCCGCACAACTGCGCGGTGAGCGCTGGATCGCGGGCAGCACCGAGGTGAGCGGCACCCTGCTCGGCGCATGGCGCGACGCCACTTGGGAACCGGAGATCGCCTTCGTCGCCCGCGACTGGTTCGCCAAAATCGGTCTGGTCGCGGCCGGTATGGGCAGCACGGTGGTGCCCGGGATCGCGGTCCCGGTGCTGCCGCCAGGTATCGCACTGGTCCGAATCGACCATCCCGCCGCGGCTCGCACGACATCCGTCGTCCATCGCGGCGTGGACTCGGCCGGACAGGTCTTCATCGAGGCACTTCGGGACGCCGCCGCCGACCTCTCCGCCGAAGTCCGGCACCGACTTCGATAGCCGACTTACATAGCCACGCGCCCAAATTCGCGGCGGACCGACTCAGGCTGAGTACTGTGATTTCGATGACACGGACTTCCGTCGAAATGCCGTTGCGCTCGCTCGTCGAGCACCTGCGGATCCGGGCGGCGGGTTGCGCCCGACGGTACGTGCTCGGTATCGCGGGTCCGCCGGGTGCGGGTAAATCCACGCTGTCCAAGGCCATTCGCGAGGATCTGAACCACCGAGCCGGTGCCCGAATCGCCGAAATCGCACCGATGGACGGCTTCCATCTGCCCAACGCAGTACTGCGCGCGACGGCGAATCTGGAGCGCAAGGGCGAACCGCACACCTTCGACGTCGCCGCCTTCCTGGAAACCCTGCGCCGCCTGCGCGATACCCCACTCGGCGAGCCGGTGCCGTGGCCGACCTTCGACCGCGCCATCGAGGAACCGACTCCGGCGGGTGTCGTCTTCGATCGGCAGGAGATCGCCATTACCGAGGGCAACTATCTGCTGCTGTCCGACGGTGCCTGGTCGGGCGTGCGCGAATTCCTCGACGAGGTCTGGTATCTGGACGTGACCCGCGACGTGCTCGAACAACGCCTGCTGCGCCGCCACATTCGCGGCGGTCGCACCGCTCAGGCCGCGCAAACCAAGGTGCACAACAGCGATCTGCCCAATGCCGACCTGATCGCCGATACCAGGCTCCGAGCCGACCTCGTGCTGCGCCAGCGCGGTGGCCGCTACTACGCCGCCTAAGCGCGCACGAGCCCCGGCGAATCTCCCTCGCAGTGGCCACTACCGGTGTACGTGCGGCTCAGCGGTTGTCGCGGTACCAGCCGATCAGGGCGTCGGTGGAGGAGTCCCCTTGCGGCTGCGGCTCGTCCGGAGAAGTCAGCAAGGGGGCCAGCGCGAGCGCCTGCTGCTTGCCGAGTTCCACGCCCCACTGGTCGAAGCTGTCGATGCCCCAAATGGTGCCCTCTACGAATACCTGGTGTTCGTAGAGCGCGATCAACTGGCCGAGGACCGACGGTGTCAGCTGCGGCGCGAGAATCGTCGTGCTCGGCCGATTGCCCGGCATCACCTTGTGCGGCACCACCTTCGGATCGGTGCCCTCGGCCGCGATCTCCTCGGCGGTTTTGCCGAAGGCGAGCACCTTGGTCTGCGCGAACAGATTGCTCATCAAAATGTCGTGCATGCTGCCGGTGCCGTCGCGGGTGGGCAGATCATCGGTGGGACGGGCGAATCCGATGAAATCGGCCGGAATCAGCCGGGTGCCCTGGTGTAGCAGCTGGTAGAAGGCGTGCTGGCCGTTGGTTCCCGGTTCGCCCCAGAAGATTTCGCCGGTCGAGGTGGTGACCGGGGTGCCGTCGGCGCGCACCGATTTGCCGTTGGATTCCATGGTCAGCTGCTGTAGATAGGCCGGGAAGCGCGCCAGATCATTCGAATACGGCAACACCGCACGCGATTCCGCCCCGAAGAAGTTCGAATACCAGATGCCGAGCAAACCGAGCAGCACCGGACCGTTGCGGTCCAGCGGCTCGGTCGCGAAATGTCGGTCGACGGCGTGCATTCCGGCCAGGAATTCGGCGAAGCGCTCCTTGCCGATGGTCGCCATGACCGAAAGGCCGATGGCCGAATCCACCGAATAGCGGCCGCCGACCCAGTCCCAGAAGCCGAACATATTCGCGGTGTCGATGCCGAATTCGGCAACCCGCTCGGCATTCGTCGAGACGGCCACGAAATGCTTGGCGACGGCGTCCTCGCCGAGCGCGGCGACCAGCCAACGCCGGGCGGCGGTGGCATTGGTCAGCGTCTCCAGCGTCGAAAACGTCTTGGAGGCAACGATGAACAGCGTGGTGGCCGGATCGAGTCCGTCGAGTTTCGCGAGCAGATCGGCCGGATCGACATTCGAGACGAATCGGGCGCCGATCCCGGCATCGGCATAGTGCCGCAGCGCGCGGTGCACCATATCCGGGCCGAGGTCCGAACCGCCGATGCCGATGTTCACCACGGTCTTGATGCGCTCGCCGGTCGCGCCGCGCCAGGAACCCGAGCGCACGGTGTCGGTGAATTCACCCATCCGCCGCAGCACCTCATGCACCTCGGCGCCCGCGTCCGCGCCGTCCACGATGACCGACTCGCCCTCGGGCAGGCGCAGCGCGATATGTTCGACCGCGCGGTCCTCCGAGGTGTTGATGTGGTCGCCGTGGTACATCGCATTACGCCGCTCGGTCACCCCCGCCTCGTGCGCCAATTCGACCAGCAGGTGCAGGGTTTCCCGGCTGACGCGATGCTTGCTGTAGTCGATGTGCAGGTCTGCGACCTGCACGATCAGCTCGCGGCCGCGGTCGGGATCCTCGGCGAAGAATTCACGCAGATGTCGTCCGGCGACGGCACTGTGGTGCTCGTGCAGTTTCCGCCAGGCCGCCGATGCGGTGATGTCGCTGCTCACGTCCGCGAGGTTACAAGCACTCGTTCGGGCGCGCAGGCAAGGACCGCATACTTTCGCCCATGTTGTCCTGATGGCTACCCGTGTCGATGATTCGCGGGTCGCTCGAACGGGGCGGTGGCGAGCGTATGCGGCCCGCTCGAAGCTCGGTGATTTCGGATCGATGAGTCGAGGGTGCTGTGCGAGCATGCGGCTTAGGCTGGGGAACATGGTGTCCGAACGCGAAGTACTCCAATCCGTGCCGACGCAGCTGTGGATCGGCGGTCCCGTCGATGCCACCGGGGGCGGCACCTTCCCGGTGCACAATCCGGCCGACGGGCAGGTGCTGACCGAGGTCGCCGACGCCACGCCGGAAGATGCCGTGCGCGCGCTCGACGCGGCCGTCGCGGTGCAGGCCGAATGGGCGGCGACTCCGTCGCGGGAACGCGGCGAGATCCTGCGGCGAGTCTTCGAACAGCTGACCGCGCGCGCCGAGGAATTCGCGCTGCTGATGACCCTGGAAATGGGCAAGGCGCTGCCGGAGAGCCGCAACGAGGTGCGCTACGGGGCCGAATTCTTCCGCTGGTTCAGCGAGGAGGCGGTCCGGGTGCACGGACGCTATCTGCATGCGCCGTCCGGCACCGGGCGGATCATGGTGCACAAGCAGCCGGTCGGGCCGTGTCTGGCCATCACGCCGTGGAACTTCCCGCTCGCCATGGGCACCCGCAAGATCGGACCCGCGCTGGCCGCTGGCTGCACGATGATTGTCAAGCCCGCATCGGCCACACCGTTGACTATGTTGGCGCTGGCGAAGCTGTGCAGCGATGCGGGGCTGCCGGACGGGGTGCTCTCGGTGATCACCTCCAGCCGGTCCGGCGCCGTCACCCAGCCGCTGCTCGACGATCCGCGCCTGCGCAAGCTCACCTTCACCGGATCCACCGAAGTCGGCAAGAAGCTTGTGGAGAAGTCGGCGAACGGCCTGTTGCGCACCTCGATGGAGCTCGGCGGCAACGCGCCGTTCGTGGTCTTCGACGATGCCGATATCGACGCCGCCGTACAGGGCGCGATGCTGGCCAAACTGCGCAATGGCGGCGAGGCGTGCACGGCGGCCAACCGCTTCCACGTACAGAACGGTGTGCTGGCGGAGTTCACCACCAAACTCGTCGAGGCGATGTCGAATACGGTGACCCTCGGGCCGGGTACCGACCCGAACACCACGCTCGGTCCGCTGATCAACGAGGAGCAGCTCAATACCGTCAGCGAACTGGTCGACGACGCGGTGGCGGTCGGCGCGCAGGTCCGCCTCGGTGGCAAGGCACCCGGCGGCCCTGGCTGGTTCTATCCCGCGACCATCCTCAGCGAGGTACCCGCGAATGCTCGGATCCTGCGTGAGGAGGTCTTCGGCCCGGTCGCACCCGTTGTCGGCTTCGAAACCGAGGAAGAGGGCCTCGCCGCCGCAAACAACACCGAATTCGGCCTGGTCAGCTACGTCTATACCCGCGATCTCGACCGCGCCTTGCGCATTGCCGAGGGCATCGAATCCGGCATGGTCGGCATCAACCGCGGCGTAATCTCCGATCCCGCAGCACCTTTCGGCGGCGTCAAGGCCTCCGGCTTCGGCCGCGAAGGCGGTAGCGAGGGCATCGAGGAGTACCTGTCCACCAAGTACATCGCCCTTACCTGACCCGCGGACATGAAACGACCGCCCCGGGGTGAAATACACCCGGGGCGGCCTTGTGGAAGGCGGCGATCTTGCGAACGTCGCGTAGTTCGATTGGGCCGCTAGTGGCGGCCGTAGACGGTCAGTGGCCGAGTCGGCCGCGACCGAGGCGCAGCAACAGCATGGCGAGGGTGTGGCCCTCCTGGCCGAGTTCGCTGAAGCGCTCGAGCACCTTCATCTCACGACTGTGTACGAGGCGGGGACCGCCGGAGGCCATGCGCGTGCGACCGATGATCCGCGAGATCTCGGTGCGGCGCTTGATGGCGGCCAGGATTTCCGCGTCGAGCTGGTCGATCTCCTTGCGGAGCTTGTCGATCTCGGCCTCGGTGTGGGGCAGAGCCGAATCGGACCCGGTCGTCGTGGCGGGGGTGCTCATCATTCATCTCCTCGTGTCAGAACATGGATCGGCTGGTGAGCCGAGCTCGTTACCGATCGGTTCTTTCACCGTGCAGAACAAACCTGGTAGGTATTGCAATCCTCCCCCCAGGCAGCGCGCTCAGGTACAAAGTCCGCGATCACGATATCCGGCTGTAAGCCGAATCGGATGCTTCGCGGCGGTCGCGCAGGTCATATGGGCCAGTCTGCCATGGGGCCGAGGCAATGCAAAACACTTCATTTTGTAAATCTCCTGAGAAGGCTTGCACGTTGTGACGCCCGTGTCGACCCGGGGCGGTTCATCTGCAGTTCGCCGAATGGACACCGATGTCGACCGGGACTTCATCTCTGTCGGTGCCCGCCGGTAGCGTGGATGGACGATGGACATCACGGTGGCTCCCAAGACGCAGGCCGGGCGGACTCGGCATCCGGATTCAGCCCAGAAATCGCAGGTCGACGCTGTTCACGCCGAGGAGATGGGCGACTCTGCCGTGCCTACCGCGGCGGGGGTCCCGCACCCGGCCATAGATGATGCCTCGCGGCATGTCGTGGACGACAAGCACCGTGTCGAACAAGAAAAGCGCCGCGCCGAACGTGAGCAACGTCGCGCCGAGGAGGCCGAGCGACTGCTCGACGGCCTCAACCCGCCCCAGCGCGCCGCCGTCGTGCACACCGGTGCGCCGCTGCTGATCGTCGCGGGCGCGGGGTCGGGCAAGACCGCTGTGCTCACCCGCCGCATCGCCTACTTGCTCGCCGCCCGCGGGGTGACTCCGGGCCAGGTCCTGGCCATCACCTTCACCAATAAGGCCGCCGCCGAAATGCGTGAGCGGGTGAGCGGGCTGGTCGGTCCGCGTGCGAACAACATGTGGGTCTCGACCTTCCACTCCAGCTGCGTGCGCATCCTGCGCATGCAGGCCGCGCTGCTGCCCGGTCTGAATTCGAATTTCTCCATCTACGACGCCGACGATTCCCGGCGGTTGCTCACCATGATCAGCCGTGACTTCGATATCGACGTCAAGAAATATTCGGCGCGGCTGCTGGCCACCGCCATCTCGAATTTGAAGAACGAGCTCATCGGTCCGGAGCGGGCCACCGCCGATGCCGAAACCGACGAAACCGAACTGCCCGGGCTCGTCGCTCGCGTGTACACCGAATATCAGCGTCGGTTGCGTTCGGCGAACGCCATGGACTTCGACGATCTGATCGGTGAAACGGTGGCGCTGCTGCAGAACCATCCGCAGGTCGCCGAGTACTACCGCCGCCGGTTCCGGCATGTGCTGGTCGATGAGTACCAGGACACCAACCATGCCCAGTACATCCTGGTCCGCGAGTTGGTCGGGCATCATGCGCAGGAGCAGGCCGAAGACGCGGTCGCGCCGAGCGAACTGTGCGTGGTCGGTGATGCGGACCAGTCCATCTACGCCTTCCGTGGCGCGACCATCCGCAATATCGAGGAATTCGAACGCGATTTCCCGGATGCGGAAACCATTCTGCTGGAACAGAATTACCGCTCCACCCAGAACATCCTGTCCGCCGCCAACGCGGTGATATCGCGCAATGAGAAGCGCAGGGACAAGCGGCTGTGGACCGATTCCGGTGAGGGCGATCTGATCACCGGCTACGTCGCTGACAACGAGCACGACGAGGCCTCGTTCGTGGCGCGGGAGATCGACCGGCTGGTGGATGCCGGCGATGCCAACTACAGCGATGTCGCGGTCTTCTACCGCACCAACAACAACTCCCGCGCGCTGGAAGAAATCTTCATTCGCATGGGCCTGCCCTACAAGGTGGTCGGCGGCGTGCGCTTCTACGAGCGCAAGGAGGTGCGCGACATCGTCGCGTACCTGCGCGTGCTCGACAATCCGGATGACACGGTGAGCCTGCGCCGCATCCTCAACACCCCGCGCCGCGGCATCGGCGACCGGGCCGAGGCCTGTGTCGCGGTGCACGCCGAACAGCGCGGCATCGGTTTCGCCGAGGCACTGCGCGCTGCGGCCGATGGCAAAGTGGCGCTGCTCAATACGCGAGCGCAGCGCGCTATCGCCGGATTCCTCGATCTACTCGAAGAGGTGCGGGAGGCCGGTGCCCAGACGGATCAGGACTTCCCCGACCTCGGCAATATGGTCGAAGCGGTACTCGACCGCACCGGCTACCGGGCCGAGTTGGAGGGCTCCGACGATCCGCAGGACGGCGCCCGGCTGGACAACCTGAACGAATTGGTGAGCGTCGCGCGGGAATTCAGCTCCGAGGCATACAACAATGCCGAGGCCGCCCGGGAAGAGGGGCTGGTGCCGGAGGCGGCCGAGGGCGAACCAGATCCGGGCTCACTGGCCGCCTTCCTGGAGCGCGTCTCGCTGGTGGCCGATAGTGACCAGCTGCCCGAGGAGGGCTCCGGTGTGGTCACCATGATGACGTTGCACACCGCCAAGGGTCTGGAATTCCCGGTGGTATTCGTGACCGGCTGGGAGGACGGGCAGTTCCCGCATATGCGTGCACTCGGCGATCCCACCGAACTGGCCGAGGAACGCCGCCTCGCCTACGTCGGCATCACCCGGGCGCGGCAACGGCTCTACGTCACCCGCGCGGTGGTGCGCTCCGGTTGGGGGCAGCCGGTCTCGAATCCGGAATCCCGATTTCTGCAAGAGATTCCGGCTCACCTCGTCGACTGGAAGCGGTTGGAGCCGAAGGGGTCGCCGCTCACCCGCGGCATCCGCCGCCGCGGTGAGGACGACGGCCTGGAGCACGACTGGACCCGTGACGGCTGGAATCAGCGGCCGGGCGTCAACGATCGCGGACCACGCCGTCCCGCACCCGGCGGTGCCAGCCGCAACAATGCCAATCTCGTACTGGCTGTTGGCGATCGAGTCAGCGATGACAAGTACGGCCTCGGTCGCGTGGTAGCCGCCGAAGGCTTCGGGCCCCTGGCCACCGTCACCATCGACTTCGGTACCGCGGGCAAGATCCGGCTCATCCCGCAATACAGCCGAACCCTGGTCAAGCTCTGATCAGGGGCCTTCGACCCTGACCTATCGCCGGTGGTGTCGGTAGCGTGCGCGACATGGAAACCGTCGCGCAATACCTGCTGTGGATGCTTCCGATGCTGTGGCTCGGCATGGTGCTGGCCATCTCGTTCCTGGAAGCGCCGCTGAAGTTCCGGGCGCCGGGGATCACCGTGCCGCTCGGCCTCGGCATCGGACGGCTGGTATTCCGTGCGCTGAATATCGTCGAGACCGTCCTCGCCGCGCTGTTGATCGTGGCGACCCTGGTGGTCGCGCCAAGCGGTGCTGTTCGGGTCTGGCTGGGTGTCGCCGCCGCGATCCTCGCTATCCAGCTCCTCGCGGTCCGTCCACTGCTCACTCGCCGCTCGAACCGCGTGCTCGCGGGCGCGGAGTTGCCGCGCTCCCATGCTCACTACTGGTATGTGGGCTTGGAAGTGGTCAAGGTCGTGAGCTTGATCGGACTGGCGATCGCCGCCGCGCCGTAGCCCGGCATCAGTGAACCCCGCTGTCCAGCTTACGATGAAGGGACTTGCGGTGAAGGGACTCAGTCGCGCTGCGGACCCAAGCTGATACCGCGCGTGGCCAACCAGGGCAGCGGATCGACCTTGTCGACCCCGTTCAACCACACCTCGAAATGGCAGTGCGGGCCGGTGGAGAAACCGCGGTTGCCGATGGTGGCGATCTGATCACCGGCCAGCACGCGCTGACCCGCCGACACCGTCGCGGTGTCGATGTGGCCGTAGATGGTGACGGTTCCGTCGTCGTGCAGCAGTCGCACCCACATGCCGAAACCGGATGCCGGACCCGCTTCGATCACGGTGGCGTCGGCGACGGCGTAGATCGGAGTGCCGATCGGGCCCGCGATATCGACGCCGAGATGCTGTACGCCCCAGCGGGCACCGAACCCGGAGGTGAAATTGCCCGCGGCGAATTTGGTGAACAGTGGGCGGAGTTTCGAGGCCTCCTGCGCCGCCATATCGTCGGCGAACTTCTGCCCCTTTTGCAGCATGTCACCGAACTGACCGAGATTCGTCGGGGCCGAAACATTCAGCACCTGAGGCGAATCCGGCAAGGTATTCGGATCGGCCACACTGACCGACTGCGCCGCGATTTCGTGAATCTGTCCGGCGGCCTCGTAATCGACGGCCTGCGAAGGCTGTTCGGGCGCGGCGAAGGCGGCCTGTCCGGCGGCAACCACCGCACCAGCGGCAACGGCGACGACCGCGGCGCGGCCCTTGAGCGAGGCGGGGGGCGCGGGCATCCGATGCGCGCCACCATTACCGCGGTTCGCGCGGCGGCCCGGAATCACAGTGGGCCGTGCCGGCCCTTCCGGATCCTCGGGCTCCCAGGAAGCGTCGCTGCCATCCCACGATCCTTCGCCGTCCCAGGACTCCTCGGCGTCCCAGGACTCGTCTGCCTCCGGCGTCCATGACGCCTCGGAGTCGGCGTTCCAGGTCTCGTCGCTCTCGGGAGTCCAAGCATCGTCGGACGACCATGCACTGCCATCGGACCAGGAATTGCCTTGCGCCCAAGCCTGTGACTGTCCCCAGGAATCAACTTGCGGCGATGAATCGGCCTGCGGCTGTGCCCACGAAGCATCCCGCGACTGGCCCCAGGCCGAATCGGGCTGTGCCCAAGAATCGTTCGCACTCAACGAGCTGTCCTCATGTCCACCCGCAGCGTACCGATGCCCACCGGCACGCCGCGACGAAGTCCCGAAAGGATTTACCGCAGCACTGGAATGTTCACCGAACGACTCGTCCTCATCGGGCCGGTAAGGATGGCCGGAGCGAGCGCGATTTTCGGTTGCGAAGGTCGAGCGATGGTTCATCGGTGGTGCCACATCATCGAGCGAGAGATCACGGTGTCGAATTGCCTGATCAGAGGCGTTAAGGAACGGCTCTCCGTCTGCGGAGCGCTGTGCTGCGTCAAGCTTGCCGTCCTCCTAGTCGTGACCGTGTTGTGACATCGACCGCAATGACGGTAACGAAACGATTGCGAGGTCCGCAAGCGCTAGGTGCGATCAATCCAAACATGTGAGATTGATCACGGTAACGCACCGGAATAACTCACTGCGATCGGGGCACGCGGGTGAGACTGAGCGACGACGAACCGTAGTAGAAGGCCCTCGGTCAACCGGTTCGGCGGCTCTACCTGGCGCGCCGTCAGCAACCTACTGGCGAGTAGCCTTGGCCAGGCATTTTCCCGCCCTGGGCAACAGCCCGTGACCTGCGCCACTTAGGATGAATGTGGCCGTTTGGCCCTCCATGTGACTGGTTAAAGTCCGACCCGACCCGCTTCCGACGTCGGGCCGCCAACAAAGACGTTGTCATCACAACGCAGACGAGACGGTGAGTACATGGATCTCTTCGAATATCAGGCGAAGGAGCTCTTCGTTAAGCACGGAGTGCCTTCGTCCGAGGGCCGCGTCACGGACACGGCCGAGGACGCCCGCGCCATCGCGGCCGAAATCGGCAAGCCGGTGATGATCAAGGCCCAGGTGAAGGCCGGTGGCCGCGGCAAGGCGGGTGGAGTCAAGTTCGCCGCCACCGCGGACGACGCGTTCACGCACGCGCAGAACATCATCGGCCTGGATATCAAGGGCCACATCACCAAGAAGATCCTTGTCGCCGAAGCCAAGGACATCGCGGAGGAGTACTACATCTCCTTCCTGCTGGACCGCTCCAACCGCACCTACCTGGCCATGTGCTCGGTCGAAGGCGGCATGGAGATCGAAGAGGTCGCCGCGACCAAGCCCGAGCGCCTCGCCAAGGTGCCCGTCGACGCCGTCAAGGGTGTCGACCTCGCTTTCGCCCGCTCGATCGCCGAGCAGGGCCACCTGCCCGCCGACGTGCTCGACGCCGCGGCCGTGACCATCCAGAAGCTCTGGGAGGTGTTCATCGGCGAGGACGCCACCCTGGTGGAGGTCAACCCGCTGGTCCGCACCCCAGACAACGAGATCCTCGCGCTCGACGGCAAGGTGACCCTGGACGAGAACGCCGAATTCCGCCACGCGGACCACGAGGCCTTCGCGGACAAGGACGCGACCGATCCGCTGGAACTCAAGGCCAAGGAGAACGACCTCAACTACGTCAAGCTCGACGGCGAGGTCGGCATCATCGGCAACGGTGCGGGTCTGGTCATGTCCACCCTCGACGTGGTCGCCTACGCGGGTGAGAACCACGGCGGCGTCAAGCCCGCCAACTTCCTCGACATCGGTGGTGGCGCCTCGGCCGAGGTCATGGCCGCCGGCCTCGATGTCATCCTGGGTGACGCCCAGGTCAAGAGCGTGTTCGTCAATGTTTTCGGTGGAATCACCGCCTGTGACGCGGTCGCCAACGGCATCGTGAAGGCGCTGGAAATCCTTGGCGCCGAGGCGAACAAGCCGCTGGTCGTCCGTCTCGACGGCAACAAGGTGGACGAGGGTCGCAAGATTCTCGTCGATGCCGCGCATCCGCTGATCACACTTGCGCAGACAATGGACGAAGGCGCCGACAAGGCCGCCGAACTGGCAGCGGCCAAGTAAGGAAACCGGAAATGTCTATCTTCCTCAACAAGGATTCCAAGGTCATCGTCCAGGGCATCACCGGCGGTGAGGGCACCAAGCACACCGCGCTGATGCTCAAGGCCGGCACCCAGGTCGTGGGCGGCGTCAACGCGCGCAAGGCGGGCACCACCGTCGCGCACACCGACAAGGACGGCAACGCGGTCGAGCTGCCGGTGTTCGGCAGCGTCGCCGAGGCCATCAAGGAGACCGGCGCCGATGTCTCCATCGCCTTCGTGCCGCCGAAGTTCGCCAAGGACGCCATCATCGAGGCCATCGACGCGGAGATCCCGCTGCTCGTGGTCATCACCGAGGGCATTCCGGTGCAGGACACCGCCTACGCGTGGGCCTACAACGTGGAGAAGGGCAACAAGACCCGGATCATCGGCCCGAACTGCCCCGGCATCATCACCCCCGGCGAATCGCTGGTCGGCATCACCCCGGCCAACATCACCGGCAAGGGCCCGGTCGGCCTGGTTTCGAAGTCCGGCACCCTGACCTACCAGATGATGTACGAGCTGCGTGATTTCGGCTTCTCCACCGCCATCGGCATCGGCGGCGACCCGGTCATCGGCACCACCCACATCGACGCCATCGAGGCGTTCGAGAAGGACCCGGAGACCAAGCTGATCGTGATGATCGGTGAGATCGGCGGCGACGCCGAGGAGCGGGCCGCGGCCTACATCAAGGCCAATGTCACCAAGCCGGTCGTCGGCTACGTCGCGGGCTTCACCGCGCCCGAGGGTAAGACCATGGGCCACGCGGGCGCCATCGTGTCCGGTTCGGCCGGTACCGCCCAGGCGAAGAAGGATGCGCTCGAGGCCGCCGGTGTGAAGGTCGGCAAGACGCCGTCCGAGACCGCCGCGCTGGCGCGCGAGATTCTGGAGAAGGCAAGCGTCACCGCCTGATTCGCTGACTCACACGAAGGCCGCCATCCCAATTGGATGGCGGCCTTCGTCGTATTCAGTAGAAGTGGACTACCGAAGCGATCCCGAAAACGAGGCTGTATATCGCGAACGGCAACAGCGAATTCGATTTGAAGTACCGCTCCAGGAAGCGGACCGCTAGATACGCCGCGCCGCCCGCGACGATCGATCCGACCAGCACCTGACCGAGGATGCCCTCGCCTTGCGGCCCGGCCAGCGTTGGCAGCTTTAGCACGCCCGCGGCCAGAATGATCGGAGTGGCAAGTAGGAAGGCGAATTTCGCCGCGTCCTCATGATCCAAACCGCGCAGCAGGCCGCCGACCATCGTCATGCCGGAGCGGCTGATGCCCGCGAACAGTGCGCCTGCCTGCGAGACACCGATGATCAACGCGTCTTTGACCGATAGGTCGCCGAGGCCGGTCGGCTCCTCCACCGTCGCGACGAAATATCCCTCTTCGATGGCCTTGGCCCGCGCCTCGGCCTCGGCGAAGCGCCGGCCGTAGTCGGACAGCGTCGGCTGGCTGCGGCGACGCATCACCTCACCGGTGGCGAGCACGATTCCGTTCAATGTCAGAAATAGGCCTGCTGCAAGGGGTTTCGCGAACAAGGTGCGCAGCGGATGTTCCAGCAGCAAACCGAGAACACCGACCGGCACGGTCGCCAGGACCACCAGCCAAGCCAGGCGCTGTGTCGAAGTTTCGATCCGGCGAGTACGCAATGTGGTGAGGAAGCCGACCACGAGCTCGACCCAGTCGCGCCAGTAGAACACCAGCAGCGCGATCGCCGTCGCCACATGCAACCCGACCACGAACGCGAGATACGGTGTGCCGGAATCGGAATCGCCCTGGGTGACCAGATCGCTCCAGGACCCACCCAGCCATGCGGGCACCAAAACAGAATGACCTAGGCTGGAAATCGGGAACAGTTCGGTTATGCCTTGCAGTGCGCCGATCACAACGGCTTGCGGGTACGTGAGCATCGCCTGACAGCTTGGCACGCCCGCCCTGCCACGACACCGCACTGAAACAGACCTGTGTCCGTTTTGGAATGCTGGGGCGCACGGAGGGAAGTGCGTTCCCATCGGAGGTGGTAGCGCAGAATTGTTATCGGTCGGCGCCGATCCACACAGGACCAGCGTAGACGCCGTTTTTCGGTCGCCCGGCCAGTTGGTCACGGGTGACCTGGGCCAGCGAGTGCAGTAGCGTCAGGAGGAGATCCAGCCGTTCAGACTACGTACGACTCGACCTAGGAGACGACGACCATGTCATACCCGACCGGGGGCTCCGGGTACAACGCACCCGCGACGCCGCCCGCATCTTCCAGCTCCGGCCAGTCGGCTGGTATCGGCGCCGAGTCCACCGCAAAGGGCCTGCCGTTCTTCCTGGTGGTCGGCGTCGCCGTGCTCGGTGTGATCAACTTCCTGCTCGGTTTCCTCCCGTTCTTCGGTGAAAAGCCGCAGCGGGGCGTGGATGGTGACACGTTCAGCCTCTTCCAGTACTTCGGCGCGGCGGGACTGCTGGCGATCCTGCTACTCGGCGGACTGCTCGCCGGACTTTCGTTGCTGCCCAAGCAGAATTGGACCGGCGCCGCGGCCGCGGCATCGGCCGCCGGTTTCTTCGGCACGCTGTTCCTGTCCTTCGCCACGCCCGACACTTTGAAGCTCGAGCTGAAGTGGGGCGCGTACGTGCTGCTATTCCTGGCGCTCGTGCAGACGGCGGTCGCGGTCGTCGCGGTGCTGTTCGAAGCCGGCATCCTGACCCCGCCCGCGCCGAAGCCCGCCACCCCGCAGGCCCCGCCGAGCGGTTTCGGCTCCGGTGGTTACGGCCAGCAGGGTGCGTTCGGCCAGGGCCAGCCCTCGGCCTTCGGTCAGCCGGGGCAGTACGGTCAGGGCCAGCCGGGCCAGTTCGGCCAGAGCCAGCCGGGGCAATTCGGCCAGGGTGGTCAGTACCAGCCGCAGCAGCCCTACGGTCAGAGCCAGCCGAGCCAGCCGACCTACGGTCAGGGGCAGCAGCCGTCCTATGGACAGCAGCCGCCCTCCTATGGGCAGCAGCCCGGATACGGTGCGGCACAACAGGGTTCGCCCTACGGTTCCTCGCCTGCCGCGCAGCCGCGCCCGGATGAGAGTGCCACCCAGCACTTCGGGACCCCGCAGTCCGGACAGCAGTACGGCACACCGGGTTTCGGTCAGGGCCAGCAGGGTCAACAAGGCCAGCAGGGTCAACAGGGCCAACAGGGCCAACAGGGCCAGAACCAGCCGTTCGGCGGTGAAACCGGTTCGGACCCGTCCTCGGACGCCACTCACGCATTCCGTCCGGACGAGAACAAGTAATTCGTCGGCTCTCCCGGCGCATCCCAGACCGGGTCGGCGCGCCTGACCCGCTCGCGCCGGGGGAGCTGCCACGCTGAATTTCCATGAGCTCCTCGAGATCCTCTCTTGTTCGCCGGACCGCCGAGTCCCGCGGCGCGCCGGAACGTTCGGCGCGGAGCGACCGATCGACGCCGCGCACAGCCGCGGACGTTTTCGACGAGGCCGGATTTCTATCGCTGACCCCTGAGCGCGCCCGCGTGCTGCTCCTGGTTGCCGCCCGGCCGACGACCTACGCGCTCGTCGCCGTCGTCGTTCTCATGCTCGCCGCCCTGCTGTCCTCGGGCAGCAACCTGGCCGGTACTTCGGGCGCGATCGCCGCGGGTTGGCTTGCGGCACACCAGGTTCCGATGGTGATCGGCAAAACTTCACTCGAACTCCTACCGCTGCTGCCCACCGGCCTGCTGGTCTGGCTGACGGCCCGGGATTGTGCTCGCGCGGTCGAACCGGACAGTTCGCGCGCGGATCTCGGTTGGCTCGTCGGTGCGGCGCTGGCCGGACCGCTGCTGGTCACGGCCGTCTGTCTGGCGGTCGCTGAGGACGCCTCCGGTGTGGTCGCGTTGCAGCCGCCGAATACGCTCGCCGCCTTCGGCTGGGTCGGCGCCGTACACCTGGTCGGTGCGGCCGGTGGCATCGCCAGCCGGAACCGGCGTCGGCTGTTCACCGCGGCGCGGCTGCCGGACTGGGCGGTCGCGGGCATCTTCGGTGCCGGCCGGACGGTGGTGCGCCTGCTGGCCTGCGCCGCCGCGGTCGTCATCGTGTCCTTCTTCGCGCACTGGTCGCGCATCGGTGACACCTTTCACAGCGCAGGCAATGCGGCCGGGGTGCTCGGGCTGATCCTGCTCTCTCTGGCGTATCTGCCGAATGTGGTGGTCGCGACGGTCGGTGTGCTCCTCGGCTCCGGCGCACACTTCGGGGATGCGTCGATCAGCGTGTTTTCCGTTGTCGGCGGCCCGATTCCGGGCGTTCCGCTCATGGCGGTGGTGCCGACCGGCCCGGCCGAAGGCTGGTGGCCGCTGCTGCTGTTGATTCCGGCCACGGTGGGTGTGCTCGGCGGGCTCGATATCGGACGGACCTCGCACGATCGTGCCGCCGCACCGTGGGCGACTTTGAGCTCGGCTGCGCTCGCCACCGTGGGTTTGGTGCTACTCGGCGTGGTCGCGGGCGGTGACCTCGGGACCTTCGGCTACCTGGGGCTCAACCCGATCTTCGCGGCGGTGACCTTCGGGTGGTTGGCCGTAGCCGGATACGTGGGTCTGATGTTCGCGCGCTGGTTCGTCGTTCCCATCGGCGCACCCGTGCCCGCGTACAACGACGATTACGACGAGTTCTACGACGACAGTGACCACTACGACGATCATTACGAGGACGATCACTACGTCGATTACGACGACTACGACGATGAATACGAGGACGACGAATACGAGGACTACGTCGATCCCGACTTCGAGGTGGAACTCGAGGGCGAACTGGTCGAGGAGCACATCGCCCTCGCCACCTCGGGCGCCGCGGGCAGCAATACCGTGCCCGACATCGTCGATGCCGAAGTGGTCGAGGCGGACCTGCCGGAAAGTGACCGGGTGGACGGTCGTTAGGCTCTACCCGGCGGTGTAATACCGCCTCCGCCATTCGACCGAACCGCAGGAGTGGACCGCTGAGCTCACCCACCCCGCCGACTGCCGCCCCCCAGCCGTCTTCGAATGCCCCGTGGGTGCCGAGCGCGACCCCGGCAACCGTCGTCGTGCTGGCCTCCGGCACCGGTTCTCTGCTGCGCGCCCTCATCGAGGCCGCCGCCGCTCCGGAGTATCCGGCGACCGTCGTCGCCGTCGGGGTCGATCGCGTCTGCCAGGCCACCGAACACGCGGCCGTCGCGGGGATTCCGGCCTTCCGGATGGCAGTGCGGGACTTCCCCGATCGCGCCGCCTGGGATGTCGCGCTGACCGATGCGGTCGCCGCCTACGAACCCGACCTGGTGGTCTCGGCCGGATTCATGAAGATCCTCGGCCCGGTCTTCCTGGCCCGCTATGGCGGCCGGATCATCAATACCCACCCTGCGCTGCTGCCCGCATTCCCGGGCGCGCACGGGGTTCGCGACGCACTCGCCTATGGGGTGAAGGTCACCGGTTCGACCGTGCACCTGGTCGATTCCGGCATCGATACCGGGCCGATCCTGGCTCAGGAGGCGGTACCGGTGCTCGATGATGACGATGAGGCCACGCTGCACGAGCGCATCAAGGTTGTCGAGCGACGGTTGCTGGCGGAGGTTGTCGCCGCCGTCGCAACCAGAGGCATTGTCTCCGACGGACGAAAGGCAGTAATTCCAGATGAGCGGGTACTTCGGTGAGTGAGCGGAGCGAACGGCAAATCGACCCAGCTGAGCGCAAGGGGATTCACAGGGCGCTGATCAGCGTCTACGACAAGACCGGGCTCATCGAGCTCGCGACTGGGCTGAACGCCGCTGGCGTCGAATTGGTCTCCACCGGATCGACCGCGGGCAAGATCGCCGATGCGGGCATTCCGGTGACCAAGGTCGAGGATCTGACCGGATTCCCGGAGACCCTGGACGGCCGGGTCAAGACTCTGCACCCGCGGGTGCACGCGGGCATCCTCGCCGATACCCGCAAGGCAGAACATGTCGATCAGCTGGTCGAACTCGGTGTCGAGGCATTCCAGCTCGTGGTAGTGAATCTGTACCCGTTCACCCAGACCGTGGCCAGCGGCGCGAGCAATGACGAATGCGTCGAGCAGATCGATATCGGCGGTCCGTCCATGGTGCGTGCGGCCGCCAAGAACCATCCGTCGGTCGCGGTGGTCGTCGACAGCGGCGACTACGATGACGTACTCGCCGCGGTGCAGGCGGGCGGCTTCACCCTGTCGGAGCGGACCGCGTTGGCGGCCAAGGCTTTTCAGCACACCGCAAGCTATGACGTCGCGGTCGCGAGTTGGATGACGAGCGTGCTCGCCCCCGCCACCGAGCCGAATGAGACTGCGGCACAGCAGTTCCCGAGCTGGATCGGTGGCTCCTGGGAGCGCACCTCGGTGCTGCGCTACGGCGAGAACCCGCATCAGGCCGCCGCGCTGTACACCCAGAACGACGGCAGCCGGGGCCTGGCGCAGGCAAAGCAGTTGCACGGCAAGGAAATGTCGTACAACAACTACACCGATGCCGATGCCGCCTGGCGCGCCGCCTACGACCATGCCGCGCCCGCGGTCGCGATCATCAAGCACGCCAACCCCTGCGGCATCGCGATCGGCTCGGATCTCGCCGAGGCCCACCGCAAGGCACACGCATGCGATCCGGTGAGCGCCTACGGCGGTGTGATCGCGGCCAACGGTGAGATCACCGTGGAGATGGCCGAACAGGTCGCCGAGATCTTCACCGAGGTGATCGTCGCACCGTCCTATGCCGACGGCGCCGTCGAGGTTTTGCAGCGCAAGAAGAATGTGCGCATCCTGGTCGCCGAGCCGCCGCGGCGCGCCGGTGCTGAGCTGCGCCCCATCAGCGGCGGCGCACTGCTGCAGAGCCGCGATATCCTCGACGCCCCCGGCGACAACCCGGAGAACTGGACCCTGGTGGCGGGCGAGGCAGCCGATGCCGAAACCCTCGCCGATCTCGAATTCGCTTGGCGGGCCTGCCGTGCCGTGAAGTCCAATGCGATCCTGCTGGCCCACGACGGAGCCTCGGTCGGTGTCGGCATGGGCCAGGTCAACCGGGTCGATGCGGTCGGTCTCGCGGTGCAGCGCGCCGGTGACCGGGCCAAGGGGTCGGTCGCCGCATCGGATGCGTTCTTCCCGTTCTCCGACGGTCCGCAGCAGCTCATCCAGGCCGGTATCCGGGCTATCGTGCAGCCCGGCGGTTCGGTCCGCGACCAGGACACTATCGACCTCGCCCGCGAAGCTGGCGTCACCCTCTACCTGACGGGCTCTCGCCACTTCGCCCACTGAGTTACCCCTGAAGCGGGCGGAGACTACCGGCTCCCGCCCGCTCCGGTCTAGACCGCGCTGAGCACCTGTCGAGTTCCGACGGGTGCCTTCAGCGGCACTTCGAGGGTGCCGAAAACCGCTATCATAGTGCACATTCGGCCGACGGCATCGGCCCTTGTACCGGAGCGCAGTTCCACGGTGACCGTTGAATCGGTCTCGGTCACGCCGGCATCAACGCCGTAGCACTCCGGGGATCCGATCTCGAAGTTGACGGCGATCCGATCATCGGCCACCCGTGACCAGGACGTGAACGGAATCGGATGTGCGCCAACGATCGTCGGATCGGCGACGAACATCCGGCCCGCGTCGGCGGGTGTACCCTCGGTCGGCGTACTCTTCGCCGCACTGGTGGTCGTCTTCTGTTGTGTCCCACCGTTATCGGAGCCACCGCATGCGGTGACGGCGAGGCCGACGAACAATGCGACGGCGACTGCGGCGGGCCGAACTCGCGACATCCGATACATACCGACCACCCTAAACGACGCGCCGACGCCTCGAGTCGAGCCGTACCAGCAAATCAAGAAAATTGTCGGTTGGATTGTGCGACAAGATGATAGAGCGATGAAGCCCACACAGTGAACATTCTGCTAAGCCTGCGCGTAATACCTCCGCACCGCCCGCTCGCCCAGTAGATTCGGGGGCCGATGCGCGCCGAGCGGCACGCATCGAGTCGAAATGCTTGGCACAGTAAACCTTCGAAAGGAAGAACGTGGGCGACACGCTGCGCGTTGGTGAAGAACTCGGGCTCGGCCAGACTCTGGTCGGCGGTGCGTACACCCTTACCCTGCAGCCCGACGGCAATCTGGTGTTGTCGGAACCGGATGGAAATGTCGTGTGGTCCACCCTGACTCACGATCAAGGTGTCGAGCGGGCCGTGCTGCAGGAGGACGGCAACTTCGTGCTCTACAAGGGCGAGGGTGCCGCCTGGGCCACCGAAACCAATGGCCGGGAAGCGGACCGGCTGACCGTACAGGCCGACCGCAATGTGGTGCTGTACGGCAAGGACGGCAGCGCGCTGTGGGCCTCGGACACCCAGACCGACAACCCGCTGCCCGCCCCGGAGCCGGAGCCCCAGCCGGTTGCCGAGCCGGTCGCCGAGCCCGTCGCCGAAGAGGTTCCGCCCCCGCCGCCGGCCGTACAGACCTACACGGTCGAGCCGGGCGACACCCTGTGGGCGATCGCCGAGCGCTTCTATGGCGACGGCAACCGCTATCAGGAGATTGCCGACGCCAGCGGTATCGGCAACCCGGATGCCATCAACCCCGGCCAGGTGCTGACCATCCCGTAACACCCACCGTGACGAGTTGACGACGAAGGGCCCCGAGGCTGCGTCAGCTTCGGGGCCCTTCCGCGTCGGTGTCTATCGGCTTGTGAACGGCAAAAGTGCCATCTCGCGGGCATTCTTCACCGCGACGGCGACCTGGCGCTGCTGCTGCGGGGTGAGTCCGGTGACCCGGCGGCTGCGGATCTTGCCGCGGTCGGAGATGAAGGTGCGCAGCAGGTTGACGTCCTTGTAATCGACCGTCTCGACGCCCGCCGCGATCAGCGGGTTCTTCTTCGGGCGACGGGCCTGCTCGGCGCGAACCTTCTTAGAGGGTGCTCGCTTGACTGCCATGTGACGGGTTTCCTTCTCGAGATCAGTGGTGGTCTACCAGCTCGATTTATGCACACCGGGGAGTTCACCCCGATGGGCCATCTCGCGCACACGTACCCGGGAAAGTCCGAACTTCCGGAGATGACCGCGCGGTCGTCCGTCCGCGACGTCCCGATTGCGCAATCGTACCGGACTGGCATCGCGGGGCAGGCGCTGTAGCGCGGACTGTGCCGCGGCGCGGTCTTCCTCGAGGTGCTCGGCTTGCGGATCAACTCCGCGAGCTCCGCGCGCCGCGCCGCATGGCGGGCGACGATCTGTTTGCGCTGCTCATTGCGGGCGATCTTCGACTTCTTGGCCATCAGCGCTCCTCGCGGAACTCGACGTGCTTGCGCACTACCGGATCGTATTTGCGCAACACCATCCGGTCCGGATCGTTGCGCCGGTTCTTCCGTGTGACGTACGTATATCCGGTTCCCGCAGTGGATTTCAGCTTGATGATCGGCCGGATCTCGGTCGATTTCGAGGCCATGGTGCTCCCGTCAGATCTTGTCGCCGCGGGCTCGGATGCGAGCCACCACGGCCTCGATCCCATCCCGGTCGATGGTCTTGATGCCCTTGGCGGAGACGTTCAGCGTGATGCGCCGGTCCTCGCTGGGCAGGTAGTAGGTCTTGCGCTGGATATTGGGATTCCAGCGCCGGCTCGTCCGCTTGTGCGAGTGCGATACGGACTTGCCGAATCCCGGTTTGCGCCCGGTGACGTGGCAGTGGGCCGGCATGCGGACTCCTTCCAGTATTTGACAATCATTTTCGACAACAGCCGATCGACAATGTACCGTTGCTTGACAGCAAATGAAAATCATTTCCGATATGGCGGATCGGCACGTGTACTCACCGAGGCCACCGCACATGCCGAATTGGATACCGAAAGGGGTGCCGCGTGGAACCCGACCTACTCCCACCCGGGAGGCAGTCCGACCGGAGAACGCCCGTCGTGGTGCTCGCCGGATGCTCCGGAGCCGCCGCCGCGGGTGTGGCACGGTTGGCCGCCGCACTGTGCGAGACACCGGGCACCGTCACCATCCGCCACGACCTCAGTGAACTCGGTGAAGGCATCGTGCATCGCACGGTGCGCATCGGCGAGCAGGAGACCGCGACCGTGCTCGAATTGGCGCACGGCTGCGTCTCATGCACCCTGCGCATCGATCTGCTGCCGCTGCTGTGCGTGCTCGCTGCCCGTCAATCGGTGGATCGCATTGTGCTGGAACTGGATTCGGCCTTCGAGGCGGAAGCGGTATGCCAGGCGATCGAGAATATCGACGTCACCGGTGTGGTCGGTCGCGTCAACGGCCCCGCCGGTCGAGATGTGCGGGTCGAGGCCGTCCTCACCTGTGTGGACGCGCGAATCTGGTTGGCCGATGCCACCAGCGAGGACACCCTTGCCGAGCGCGGACTCGCGACCGCCGAGGACGACCGGACCGTGGCCCAGGTTGCGGTCGGTCAGGTCGAATTCGCGGATGCCGTTGTGGCACACGGCGATACCGGCGACCCGATCGATCGGGCTCGCCTCGCCGCGGTGCTTTCCCGGCTCGTGCCCGAAGCGCCGGTGGCCTGGATCGACGATATCGATCTGCTCGACTCAGCCGATATCGAGGCATTGCTCGCGCGCATCCCGGCCCAGTCGCGGCGCGGCCGCGTCTTCGATGCCCACGCGCCGCTGCTGCGCGGCCAGCCGCCGCTCGGCGCCGAATGCGGTGTCGTCCTTGTCGAATTCGCCGCGAGCCGCCCATTCCATCCGGCCCGCCTGCACGAGGCCCTCGACGTGCTCTTCGACGGAGTCGTGACCGCGCGTGGCCGGATATGGCTGGCCACCCAGCCGAACGAGGTGGTGTGGCTGGAATCGGCGGGCGGTGGATTGCGCGTAGGAGGCGCCGGATCGTGGCTGGCCGCCATGAGTCCGAGCGAGTTGGAACAGGCCGACCCTACGCGCCGGGCCATGGCCGCACTGCGCTGGGACGAGCAGTTCGGCGACCGCGACATTTCCCTGGTCATCCTGGCCCACGACGCGGACCCGGCCGAGATTCGGCGGGCCCTGCACTGGGCGCTGGTCGAGGACGACGAACTGCGCCTGGTGGAACGCGCACCCGAGCGGGTCGCGCAATGGGAGGACCCCTTCGGCGAATGGCATGCCGACCCCTGCGAACCTACCGGCCTGCCGATAGACGGCCAGGCGAAAAGCCCGAGAGGAGAAGCGAAATGATGACTGGCCGAAAAAGCGTCACAAGCCATCCGGACTACCACCCGGTGGTGTTCGAGGATTCGAGCACCGGAAAGCGGTTCCTGACCCGATCCACCGCCAGCAGCGCCCGCACCGTCGAGTGGGAGGACGGCAATACCTACCCGCTGCTGGTCGTGGACGTCACCTCCGATTCGCACCCGTTCTGGACCGGCGCGCACCGCGTGCTGGATACCCAGGGCCGGGTGGAGAAGTTCGAGCGCAAATACGGCAAGCGGGCCTCGTCCCGGCCCGTACGAGGGGAGGGCTGACATGGCGGTGCCCAAGCGCAGGATGTCGCGGTCGAATACCCGCAGCCGCCGCTCGCAGTGGAAGGCGACCCCACCGGCCCTGGTGCCGGTCAGTGTCGGTGGGGTCGTACACAAAGTGCCGCGCCGGCTGGTGCAGGCGGTGAAACGCGGACTCGTTGATCTAGAGCGACTTTGATGCCTGCGTAAGCACTACGAAGCTCGTCTCACGAGCGGCCCGTCTTGCGTTCGAGCCTTGTCGAGCACCACGTTTACGGTCATGCGAACTCCTTCGTACGAACCGGTATGTGCAAGCTGACGGTAACTCGCGCGCTGCTGGGTGGGACTGAACGCGCAGGGTCGATGGTCGATCGACCAGAACGGCTCGATGCCGGTCTCGGATCGGAACCGCTCGACAGCATGGCAATCGGAGAGCTATCCATGTGATGCATGTCACGTGGCGATTTTCTATTTCTGTGATTGCGATGCGGTAGCTCATTGATCAATTACGTACTGTGAGTTGGTTTTTCGTGTCCGTAAAAGTCCTGGCGCAGTGATGATTTCGTGCTCTCGCGCCGGTACCCTCATCCAGGAGGGCGGGTTCTCGGAACCCCGGTTCACCGAATCTCCGAGAACCCGCTCATCGCCAAACTTCCGGCAGCTAAGCCGATTTCCCCACTTCCCGGTTACCGGGCAAACCTGGCAAGTCCGACAATAGGGACTCCAGCCGGGCCAGTTGCTCACCCACGAAATCGGCCGGCCCCTCGATCAGTGAGAGCGGCCACGGCCAATGCGGCCCTGCCAACCGCTTGACCTCCTCGACCAGATCCGCGGTGGTCGCTTCGAGTTCGCTGATCTCCGTGCGCAATTCGCCGACTTGCGTACGCAAATCGGCCGATTCGTCCTCCAGCTCCTTGATCCGCTGCAGCGCCGCCGCCACACCATCGACCAGGGTGCGATGGCGGCCCTGGGTATCGGTGCCGAGCTGCGGCCAACCGGACAACTCCGGACCGCGCAGCTGGATCTGGATATCGCGCAGCACTGCCTCTTGTTCCGGCGTCACATCCGGTTCCTCCTGTACGAAGTCCCACTGGCCGAAATCTATTGTCTCGGACTCATTTACATCGCAGAGCACGCCGCCGACAACCACCTGCCGCAATGTTTGATGGATATTGCGCCTGGTCTCCACATTGGTGCCCGACCAGGCGTCGGTCTGCCACGACCAGGCCGCGACGCCCGCGTCCAGTGCCCGGCTGATCGACCAGAAACCGCCGTAGATACCCACATTCGCGGCGCCGAGCACGGTGGCCGCGCCTTCGAGATAGCCATTGATCGCCATCTGGTCCTGCGGCGCCGAATCGAAATCCGCGGAGAAGTAAATCGGCCGGTCCGAGCGCCCGCCACAGCGCAGCACCTGCGCCAAACCCGCACGGGCATCGATGATTCCGGCGCCGTAGCCGTCCAGCATCCTGGCCGCGGTCGTCTCCCAGTTCGACACGATGGAGATGCCGTTGGCCCGCAGGTCATCGGCCTCGGCGGGGGTCAATTGCTTGCCGGGTAGGGTCGGACCGCCCTCGGAGAGGTAGCGCACGACGAAATCGAAACCGGCCGCTCGGACGGCCGCGCCGCCGGGACGGCCCGCTGCGTAGTCCAGCCCCAAACGCATATCAGTAACTGTAGGGGGTGTCGGCGGCCGAAATCGGCGGCATCGCCGAACCCGCCAAAACCGTCGGTGCCCGGTGGTCGACTGGGGCCGTGGAGGTGCCTATTCGTCCGGCCAAGAAGTTCTACAGCGACGTATTCGGCTTCAGCTACACCGAATTCGACTTCGGCGACGCCGGGTACGTGGTGTTCACACCGCCGACCAGAACCGAGGGCGTCGGTGGCATCGCCGACGAGTCCGGTAAGCACGCCGACGGTATGCCCTCGTACTGGCTGGTGTGGTTCCAGCACGACGACGTGGACGCGGGGGTGGCGAAGACCACGGAATTGGGTGGCCGGGTGCTACAGGCGATAGCGGATTCACCCGCCGGACGCTCGGCCGTAATCGCCGGTCCGCAGGGCGAGGCGATCGGCATCATCGATCCGAGTAAGGCCGTCGGAGAGATGCCCGCACCCAAGGCCTGACCAGCGAGCTCCAGCCGGTTCAGCGCACCGACTGGAGCTCGGACCGATCCGAACGCAGCTCGGCCCGGCGCTTGGCCTCGAGCGCCGCCGCCGTCTCGCGCCGGTCCGGTGCGATCAGCACCGCACTGATCGGAACCGTCAGCGCGAGCGATCCGATAACGAACATGGGAAAGACGAACTCGAACAGGGTGAGTCCGTCCGGTGCCTTCGCGGTGGTATCGATGTTCGGATCGAGGGCCGCGACCCCGGCGTAGTACATGCCCGCCACACCGGCGGCGAACAGCAGTACCGTGGCCGCTCGCGCGAGCAGGCCATGCAGCGCCTGGAATGACCACAACGTGCCCACACCGGTGATCAGCGCGATCACCAGCGCGACCGCCGCGAGCCACGGGGAGATATCGACCGAACCCTGGATGCGGATGGACCCGAGTCCCAGATACAGGGTGAGGCCGATGCCGAACCCCATGACCAGGCCGCCCGGAATAAGCCGGGCCAGTTGCAGCCGACGGCCGATGACGATCAGCGCGACGAATACCGCCACGAACGACGTCACCATGGCCGCGATCATCTTGCCGCCATCGAAGCGCGCAGCGGTACCCGAAATATCGAGGCCGAGCAGCGCGACCGAGGTCGACAGCCAGGCCCCGACCCCGCCGAGCGCCACCGCGGCCGAGGTCACCCACACCAACCGGAACCGGGACGAACGCGCCGCGTGCAGTATGCATGCCAGGCCGACCACGGCGCCGAGCACCGAAACACCGAAGGAAAGTGCGGCGACCCAGTACCCCATCGAGAACTGGTCCACCGCAGCGCCGTTGTCCGCCGCAGCGAACAACCGGACGTCATGCATGTCGGGCGGTTCCTTCCAATTCGAGCGCCTTCAGTTGGGCGATCGCGTATTCGGTGACGGCCGCCAGCGCTTGGCGGACCTCCATGGCATTGCGCGCGTCGATATCCACGATGGGCACCCCCTCGCGCACCGAAAGCGCCTCGCGCAGTTCGGCGATCGGGAAGCGCGGCGCATCCGGGAACCGGTTGACCGCGATCAGGAACGGCAGGTTGCGCGCCTCGAAGAAGTCGACCGCGGCGAAGCTATCTTCCAGTCGCCGGGTGTCGATGAGCACCACCGCGCCGATGGCGCCGCGGATCAGGTCGTCCCACATGAACCAGAAGCGGCGCTGGCCGGGCGTACCGAACAGGTACAGCACCAGGTTGCCCGGCAGGATGATGCGGCCGAAATCCATGGCGACCGTGGTGGTTTCCTTATCCGGGGTATCGGCGAGATCGTCGATACCGTCGGAGAAGCGGGTCACCATGGCCTCGGTGCGTAGTGGGACGATCTCCGATACCGCGCCGACGAAAGTCGTCTTACCCGCGCCGAAGCCGCCCGCGACCACGATCTTGGTCGAGGCGACGCGAGTATCGGCATCGGCGGGTCCGGCGGTGCCGGATCCGGAGTTGCCGGGCTGCCCGTAATTTCCGCCTTGCCTATAGGGCACGGAGTCCACGCAAAGTCCTCTCCATAAGGGAACGGCGCTCGTCGAAGCTCGCCTCGTCGGTCAGGGTCGAATGCACGCGCAGCGCGCCGTCGACGACGAGGTCACCGACCATGACCCGGACCATGCCGAGTGGTCGATCCAGGTGGGCGGCGATCTCGGCGACCGACAGCCGGTGCGTGCCGAGCCGCAGGATCTCGGTGCGCAGATCGCCCGCCGGCCAGTCGAGATGCGCAGTGTACGACAGGGTTTCGATAACCGCTTCGAGCGGTAGGTCGACCGCGGGTTCGGTACGCCCGGAGGTCAGGGCGTACGGTCTGACGCGGGTGGTCGGCCGGTTCGGTCCGTGGCCGAATGGACTCGACATCGTTGGATCAGACGGCTGTCCGGGCGGTGGCCGTGACCACCGTGCCCACACGGTCGACGAGCAGTGCCATTTCGTAGCCGATCCGGCCGATATCGTGCGACTTGTTGGCGAGCACGGCCAGGTGCGACCCGTTGCCGACGCTCATCACCAACAGGTAGCCGCGCTGCATCTCCACGATCGACTGCATCACCTTCCCGCCGTCGAACAGCGATGCCGCTCCGGTGGACAGGCTGGCCAGACCCGCGGTCACCGCGGAAAGCTGTTCGGCGCGGTCCGCGGGTAGATTCGGACTGGTCGCCTGCAGCAGACCGTCCGCGGTCACCAGCACCGCATGCGACACCCCGGGCACATCCTTGGTGAAGCGGGCAACCAGCCAGTTGAGGTTCTCGTCCGTGGTGCTGTTCGGGTTGGTCATACAAGCCCTCCGTCGTTGTACTGCGCTTCGGCCCGCCCGCTGCGGACCCCACTGAGATGCCTGGTCAGGTTGTTCCGGATCTCCTCCGGATCGCGTATGCCGGGTTCCTCGACCGGCGCGAGGCCGCCGGGCACCAATTGCGCTCCGGGCCTGCGGATCGGCAGTCCGCCGACGGTACGGGCCTCGGCGGTCGGATGACTGGCCTGTTCGGCGGCCGTCCAGCCCGCATCGGCGGGGGAGGACCATGCCGACGGCGCGGTTTGCGACGTCGCGGGTTCGACCAACCACTCCGAGACCATCCGCTGATAGATCGGCGTGGGCGATTCGCCCTGCACGGGCTGTAGTCGGGTCGAGGTATTGGTCGCGGTTTCGGCCGAGACCGGCTGTAGTCGAGTCGAGGTCTGCTCGGGTTCGGTTGCGGCGGCCGGTCTTCTGGTCGGCAGCGACGGCCGTAGGGTCGGCTGTTGGCCGGTCGGGTACGGCTCGGCCGGCTCGTGGGAGACGATCGGGTTCGATCCGGTGTTCATCGGTTCGTCGGGTTGTTCGGCCCACAGATCGGTGACCGCGCCGAGGGGCACCTGCGGTTCCACATCGACGACCGAATTCGGTCCGGTGGCAGGCTCATCCGTCGGAGTCGGCGGCCCGAACGGTGCGCTGCGGGACCGGTCGTGCTCGCCGCGACGGCCGCTCGGATTCTCCGCGAATACGTCGACCGAGGTTTCGGTATGATCGTCGCCGGGTATTGGTACCTCAGGCGCGTCGGCAACGCGCATGGTCGGACGACGTTGTGGCAGACCGGAACTGGTGACCCCGAACCGGGATGGCTCACGCTGCGGTAGGCTCGGCACCGGCACCAGCGTGCGCGGCGGCTGCTGTTGCGAGGGGGCGGGCAGTGCGGCCATGGTCTGCGACTCGATGGCCCGCTGGTTCGGATCGGTCGCATCCAGGGGCGGCGCGACAAGTGCGCCGGGCAGGTGCACGCTTGCGGTGATGCCGGGCTGCTGTGCCATGGTCGAGGTGCGACGCAGGTTCACCGTGATGGTATGTCGCTTGGCGAGTCGGCCGACGACGAAAAGGCCCATGCGGCGGGCGGTTTCGACGGTGACCTCACCACCGGAGGCGAGCCGGTCATTGGTGAGCTGCAGATCCTCCAGCGACATGCCGAGGCCGCGGTCGGTGATCTCGATCAGGTAGCCGCCGTCGACCGCGCGCGCCACCATCACCGCGACCGGGGTGGTCGGCGGGGAGTAGCGCAGCGCGTTATCGATCAGTTCGGCCAGCAGATGTTCGATATCGACCGCGGGCTCACCGGCGACGATGCCGTCGGGCACCGCGCCGATTTCGACCCGCTGGTAGTCCTCCACCTGGGAGACCGCACTCCAGAGCATGTCCGATAGCGGCACCGGATGTAGTTGTCCGCGGCGCAGTGCGGTACCGGCGAGCACCAGCAGGTTGTCGCCGTTGCGGCGCATGCGGGTGGCGAGGTGGTCGAGGCGGAACAGGCTTTGTAGTCGTTCGGCATTGTCCTCGTCGTGTTCCAGATCCTCGATCAGCGACAGCTGCTGTTCGACCAGGGATTGACTACGGCGGGAAAGGGTTTCGAACATATTCCCGATCTGCAATCGCAGTCGGGCCTGATCGGCGGCGAGATTCAGCGCCTGCTCGTGGATTTCGTCGACGGCGCGGGCCAGCTGGCCGACCTCGTCGGTGGTGTGCACGCCGACCGGGGTGATCTCTGGGGTGGCGCCACCGCTGCGCACGACTGCGAGCTCGTCTGGCAGTTTGACATGCGCGACCTCGAGCGCGTCGCGACGCAGCCTGCGCACCGGGACGACCAGGGTGCGCGCGACGGCCAGCGCCAGCGCCAGACCGGCCAGCAGCATGCCGATGACGATCGTGGTCTCGCGCAGCGCACCGGTCTGCGCCTCGGTGGTCCGATGCGCCAGTGCTCTATCGATGGTGCCGGCCAGGGAATTGGTGGTCTTCTCGTAGGTGTCCGAGCTGATCTGTAGTGAATCCAGTACGGCCGGATTCGATGTCGGATCCCCGCCGTTCTGACTGAATGCGCCGAGGCGGATGCCGACCGCGTCCAGCAGTGGCCGCATATTCGGCGCATTGTCCGGCAGGATGATGCCGTAGGTATTGATCATGGTCATCTCGGCGCCGGCGGAGGTGAGTACCTTCGCGCGCACGCTCGGATTGTGGGCGGCATCGGGGGAGCCGACCATCATGCGCTGCTGGGTGAGCACGCGGCGAGCGTTCTGGATCGCGCCGATCTGCAGGAAGTAGCGCTGGATGACGAGGTCCTCGACCGAGGGCGAGAGGGCGTAGGCGTTGCCGATGCGAACCGCGATCTCATCGGCCTGCTCACCGACCATCATCGGCGATCCGTTGCGCAGGCTATTACGCATGGTGGTGCCGGTGGCGACAGCCGAGGCCAATTCGGAGGTGACCCGGGTGCTCACCTTGGTCGTGCGCATTCCGGCCTCGAGATCGGCGAGTGCCTGATCGAATTTCGTCAATGCCGCGTCGGTCGCCGGATCCGCGGTGTTACCCCAGGAGGCGGTCGCCGCGACCGCGAGTTGTTCGGTGGCCGTTCCGAACTTGACGATCGGGCGAATGATGATGACCTGTTCGGTCGCCGCATCCAACTGGGACATGGTGCGCAGTTCGTTGTTGATACGGAGCACGGCGAAGACGGTGGCCAGCAGCACGGGCAGGACCAGCACGATGCCAACCTTGCGAGTGACCGACCAGTTGGACAGACTGAATTGCCAGGACCGCGGTGCAGCTTCCATCCGCTTCCGTTGCCTCCGCTTCACGAGCTTGCACGTGTGCCCCCGGATGGCGCGTGGCTGTTCGGTTTTGATTCAACCCGCTGAGAACCAACTAGAGGTCTTCTTTTTACCGCAGGGAACATACCGCGCAGAGTGACTAACGGCAATCTGGGGCAGTCGCTCTGTAATTCACTCGAATATGGCTACTCAGAACGGGTTTCGGTGCCCAAAACGGTTGCCGGTTTCCGTCGAGATCTGTACGTGATCACAAACGTGCTGGTCGCTCGTCCAGCCCCTAGTGGGCCGCATCGATGCTGGGCACGGCGTGTCGAGCAGCGCGCTCTCAGTGGACTCTCAGTCGATGCGGTCAAACTGGGGGCATGCGCATTCTGGTAGTCGACGACGATCGTGCCGTCCGGGAATCGCTGCGCCGGTCACTGACCTTCAACGGCTACTCCGTAGAGCTCGCGGTCGACGGTGTGGACGCGCTGGAGAAAGCAACCACGCAGCGACCGGATGCCCTCGTACTCGACGTGATGATGCCCCGGATGGATGGGCTCGAAGTTTGCCGACGCTTGCGCAGCACCGGAGACGATCTGCCGATTCTGGTTTTGACGGCGCGGGATTCGGTTTCCGAACGGGTAGCCGGACTCGATGCCGGTGCCGATGACTATTTGCCGAAACCATTCGCGCTCGAGGAATTGCTGGCCCGATTGCGCGCGTTGTTGCGCCGCCGGGCCGCCGATCCCGGCGAGGTTTCCGAGACCATGACGTTCGCCGATCTGTCGCTGGATCCGGTGACCCGCGAGGTGACCCGTGGCGACCGGTCGATCAGCCTCACCCGCACCGAGTTCTCACTGCTGGAAATGCTGATGGCGAATCCGCGCCGAGTGCTGACCCGCAGCCGCATCCTCGAAGAGGTCTGGGGTTACGACTTCCCGACGTCCGGCAATGCGCTCGAGGTCTATATCGGCTACCTGCGCCGCAAGACCGAGGCCGAGGGCGAGGCCCGGCTCATCCACACCGTGCGCGGTGTCGGCTACGTGCTGCGCGAAACACCCCCGTAGGCGAGTCGACATCCCATGGCCAGAACCAATCCCAAGCGACAAGTTGTCGCGGCGCTCGGCGCATATCCCCCGGAACCGCCGGATATGCGCCCGCCCATGCCACTGACCAGATCGGTCTCCCTGCGCTGGCGGGTCACCCTGCTCGCGGCCTCGGTGGTCGCCATCGCGGTGGCCGTCACCTCGATCGCCGCCTATGCCATGGTGGCGCGCGCCCTGAATGCCGATGTGGATGCTCAGCTGAAGGCGCGCGCGAACACCATGATCAACAATAATTTCGACAGTTTGGGTTTTCAGTCGATCGTGCTGGCCGGCCTGTACTCCAATGATGTCGGAGTTGCGCTGATATACGCGAAAGACAAGGCGTATATGCCACCGCAGCAAACGATTCCACCGGTCGGCACCCAGGAACTCGCGGTCGCGAACGGTGAGTTGCCGTCGTCACTACGTACGGTGAGTAATCAGCGGGTACTTGCGGTGCCGACGCATTCCGGTGCGACGTTGGTCATCTCGCAGCGGCTGCAACCGACCCGCGAGGTATTGGACCGGTTGGCCTGGTTGTTGTTCGTCGTCGGCGGTTGTGGCGTTGTGCTGGCGGCGGCGGCGGGTACCGCGGTCGGCCGCACCGGGCTGCGCCCGATCGGACGGCTCACCGCGGCGACCGAACGGGTCGCCCGCACCGACGATCTGACACCTATTCCGGTGACGGGTGACGATGAACTCGCGAGGCTCACAGAGAGCTTCAACACAATGTTGCGCGCACTCGCCGAATCGCGCGGTCGGCAACGTCGATTGGTCGCCGACGCCGGACATGAATTGCGCACGCCGCTGACATCGTTGCGCACCAATATGGAATTGCTTATCGCCTCCAGTCGCCCTGGTGCGCCGCAGATTCCGGAGCAGGATATGGCCGAGCTGCGTGCCGATGTGATGGCTCAGATCGAGGAACTGTCGACCCTGGTCGGCGATCTGGTCGATTTGGCTCGCGAGGACGCACCCGAAACCGTTTATGAACGAGTGGATCTCGGCGAGGTGGCCGAGCGTGCGCTGGAGCGGGCCCGGCGTCGCCGCGGTTCCATCGAGTTCGCCGCGCAGTTGCAGCCCTGGTTCGTATACGGCCATGAGGCCGGCCTGGAGCGAGCGATTCTGAATGTGCTCGACAATGCCGCCAAGTGGAGTCCGGCGGGCGCGCAGGTGAAGGTCACCATGCGGGAAACCGGTCGGGGATTGCTCGAGCTCGATGTCGACGACGCCGGACCCGGCATTCCGAGCGCCGAGCGCGAGCTGGTGTTCGACCGTTTCTATCGGACCACGGCATCGCGTTCCATGCCTGGTTCGGGGCTCGGCCTGGCGATCGTCAAACAGGTGGTGACCAAGCACGGCGGCACGATCACCATCGAGACCTCCGAGCGCGGCGGCGCCTTGGTCCGGATCGTGTTGCCAGGTGCGGCGACCATGCTCGACGGGGCCGTCGATTCCGTAACCGATTGACGCCCTTCGAGACCCGGCCGTGATACCGCAGCGCGATGCGTGTTGGCGCCTCGGTCCGTATGGTATTGCCGAGTGAAGGCGGGAAGGCCGGTTCCGGTCCGTTCGCCGATATCTCGGAAAACTGAAAGCGGGGTCTCAGTTCGCTCTCAGTCGTCGTCGCCAAGCTGGTCGGAGACGTAAGGAGAAAAATGACCGAGGATTCCAAGGAAGGCGTGACGCCGCAGCCGGATCACGCCGATACCGTGCCCGGTCCGCATCCGACCCAGGAGATCCCGGTCGTTGCGCCGGGCGAGTCCTACGCGCGGTCCGGATACGGGCCTCAGGAACCGACACCACATCCAACGATCTGGCAGCAACGCATGTCGCAGAACCCGACTCAGCAGTTCCCGGGGCCCGAAGCCGGCCCGGAATACGCCCAGCCGTCCTACGCGCCGCCGCGCCCACCCGGCGGGCCGTATCCCGGCGCCGCATTCGCCGCCGAGCCGCAGCCCGAACCCGCGCGCCGCCCGGTCCGCACCGGCCTGGTCGTCGGCGCGCTCGCGCTCGCACTCGTCAGCGGTGGCGTCGGTGGCGCGGTCGGCTCGCTGGTCACCCGGACCGATAACGGGCACGCCACGGTGACCAATGCGCTGGACGCACCGAAGCCCAATGTCAGCAATGTCGCCAACGCACCGGCCGGCTCCACCCAGGCGGTGGCACAGAAGGTGCTGCCGAGTGTGGTGATGATCAAGGTCGCCAGCAACCGCGCACAGGGCGAGGGCTCCGGTGTGGTGCTGTCCTCCGACGGTCTGATCCTGACCAATAACCATGTCGCCTCCGGCGGTGGCGCCAACGCCAAAATGGAGGTCGCCTTCGCCGACGGCACCACCGCACCCGCCACACTGGTCGGCGCCGATCCGGTCTCCGATCTGGCCGTCATCAAGGTGCAGGGCAAGGACGGACTGACCCCGATCGAACTGGGTAGCTCGTCGAATCTAGCGGTCGGCCAGCCGGTCATCGCTATCGGCTCGCCGCTCGGGCTGGCCGGCACGGTGACCACGGGCATCGTCTCGGCACTCAACCGTCCGGTCTCCACCAACGGTGAGGGCACCCCCAGCCAGGTGCAGCCGGTCATCGACGCGGTCCAGACCGACGCCGCGATCAACCCGGGCAACTCCGGTGGCGCGCTGGTCGACGCCAGCGGCAAACTCATCGGCATCAATACCGCCATCGCGAGCCTCGGCGGCAGCGAGGCGACCGGTCAGCAGAGCGGTTCCATCGGCCTCGGCTTCGCCATCCCGGTCGATCAAGCCCGCCGGGTTGCCGACGAACTGATCAAGACCGGTCACGCCACCTACGCCCAGATCGGCATCAAACTGCGCCCGCAGGACTCCGCGGCACGGGTGCTGGAGGCGACGCCGGACGGTCCGGCCGCCAAGGCGGGCATTCCTGCCAATGCCATCATCACCAAGGTGGACAGCCGCACCATCGACTCGGGTGACGCACTCATCGCCGCGGTCCGTTCTCATCAGCCTGGAGACAAGGTGAAGGTCACCTACACCGATGAACAAGGTAACAACCCCAAGACAGTCGACGTGACGCTCTCCGGTGCGGCCGCGGACGGTGGCCGATGATGCGGGTGCTGCCCGGCGGATTGTCGGCACGACCGGGAGCCGACGCCCACCTCGTCGATCTGGACGCTACGGTTACCAACATGGAAATCGATGCTCCTGTCGCGGGGCGTGCTCTGGTGGTGGTCGTCGACGATCGAACGGCGCATGGAGGTGTGGACTCGCTCGGGCCGCTGGTCACCGAGCTGCTCACCGAGGCGGGTTTCCTGGTGGACGCTTCGGTATCGGTGCAGGCCGATGAGGTGGAGATCCGCAATGCGCTCAACACCGCGGTGATCGGCGGTGTCGACCTGGTCATCTCCGTCGGCGGCACCGGTATGTCCCCGCGCGATGTCACCCCGGAGGCCACCTCGCAGGTGCTCGACCGGGAACTGCCCGGAATCAGCGAGGCGCTGCGTTCCTCGGGGCGCGTCGCCGGTTCGCTCGATGCCGGCCTCTCGCGCGGTCTGGCCGGAATCTCCGGCAGCACACTGGTGGTAAACCTGCCGGGCAGCCGGGCCGCGGTCCGCGACGGCATGGCAACCCTCGGTCCGCTCGCCAGCCGAGTGATCGGCGAGCTGTCCGGATTGGCGGAATAAATTACCGCCGCGGACTCCTCCGACGACCCTCGTCCGGCGACACGCCGGGCGAGGGATGCGGCGCGTCTGGCAAAAATTTTCGGTGAGGTCCTTCCGGAGACGACCGGTGACGAGCGCGGCGACGAGACCGAATCGTTATCGGACGACTGGCTCCGGTCGCAGGTCCCACCCCATCACGGCTCCTGACCCATCTACGGTCCGGCCACGTACCATCGTTCGCGGTTGCGCCTACATCCACCGTGAATTCCTCACGGTGAGGTTTGCTAGACCTTCAAGTACGGTGCTGTCTCGTAGTTACCGACGGCATCGTTGCGACTGCGGCCGCCTTTTGGAGTTGCTCGGCTGGCGCTTCGTTCCTGTTTATGCACGTCAAGCAATATGAGCATTTGAGACGGTGTGAGCTAGATCACATTGATCTTAACGAAAACTTACGTTGCCAGACCGTTACTGGTCGGTTTAATCTCGCCACGAGCCACCCACGCTGCTGGACCTCGCGGGCCCGGGTGCGGCACGTACGTTTGTCGACTCGGCGGAACTCGGCTCGGTTCCGATGCCAGCACTGACCGTTGCGCCGAAATAACAGCCGGTTACACATCGGCAACAATCGGGGCACAAACTGAGCTGGGCCTGAGAGGACCAACGTCCAGCCTCGATGGTCGAGGTTGACTGTTAGAACCTGATGAGGGGAAGTATGAGCGAGAACCGCACCAACGGTCTGCGCCGCGGTGCCCGGATCGCGGGCGTCGGCGCTGCCGCGGCCGTGGCCATGGGCCTGCTTTCGACCGGTGCTGCCAATGCCGATACCTTCGTGCCGTTGCCGGACGGCCAGAAGAACGGCCCCGACGTGACGCTCGCCCGAACCGGTGAGCACGCCCTGATTTCGCCTTCGTTGGCAGCCAACGGTGCCGGCCGTGTGGTCTGGGTTTCGGGCAACGCCGTCGCGGATGTGAACGTTACGCCGGAAGGCACTGTCGGCCCGAACAACGGCGCCTCCGGTGCTCCCGGTACCAACAACTCCTCCACCCACGGCGCATCACAGCTGAGCACCGGCTACATCGTCGGCTGCCAGGTCAGCATCGCCAGCGATGCCATCTCCGCCGGTCTCTCCGGCGGTATCAACCTCTCGGGTGGTTCGCTCGGCGGTTCGATCGGCATCAACCTCGGCCCCGGCGAGGTGAAATTCGTGCAGATCGACTACAAGGACATTCTGAAGCCGGGTCGCTACTCGGTCGAGTACCAGGATGCCGAGATCGAGATCCAGGGCTGCGCGGGCTACGCCCAGGCGCGTGCCTACACCGTCGTCGAGATCATCGGTGACAACTACTCGAAGACCACCCTCTACGGGCAGCCGTTCAGCATCGGCTGACGTCGGTCAATCCACGAATATTCTTCTCGCTCAAGCGAATCAACCCTCGAGGGATTATTAGCATGATCAACCGTAAGAACGTGGCACGGGTGGCCGGTGTCGGCGCCGCTGCCACTGTCGCTCTTGGCCTGTTCTCCACCGGCGCCGCGAACGCCGATACCTTTGTGCCGCTGCCGGGTGGCTCGATCACCAAGACGCTGTCCGACGGCACCGTCGTCACCATCAGCCTGACCGGCGAATCCGCCAACATCAACCCGTCCATGGGCTCGACCCCGCTGCACCGCAACGCGTGGGTTTCGGGTAGCGCTCAGGTCTCGGTATCCGGTGACGGCGGCGGCTCGATCTTCCCGGGCTACACCGTCGGCTGCCAGGTGAACATCTCCGGTGGTGGCGCCACCGGTGGTGTCGAGGGCACCGCGGACTGGAGTGATGGTCAGAATGTCACCGGTGGTGTCGGCGCGACCAGTGGCGCCAACCTCACCCTCGGCCCCGGCCAGTCGCAGTCGTTCTACGTGCTCGATCTCGAGCAGGCCGACGACTTCGGCAATGAGGCGCACAAGAAGCGCAATAAGTTCAAGAACGGCAGTGGCTCGGTCACCTGGGCCGATGAGACCATCGGTCTGACCGGCTGTGGTGGCTACGCGCAGGCGCGGGCCTTCGTCAGCGTCGAGGTGGAGACCGACAACGTCATCACCTGGACCACTCTGTGGGGCCAGCCGTTCAGCCTCGGCTGATCGGCAGGGGCATCGCCCCCTGAAAACCCGAGCGGGCTCGTCGCATTCGCGGCGGGCCCGTTTTCGTGATGAAACCCCTTAGCGCCCAGCCAAATTCGCAGATCGTAGCGGATCGAACGGTAACATGTGCGAAATCTCACAGGAATTCGGCGCAAACCACTAATATTGGGCGCACCCAAGATCGTCCACCGACGAGATTGTCGGCAAACCGCTTGATGGCCAATGTCTTTCCAGCGAGCGGTGTCGGCATGAAAGGGTTTTCGGCCTCGGTACCCCGAGGGCGACCGCTAGAATCCGATGAGGGGAAGTATGAGCAAGAACCGCACCAGCGGTCTGCGTCGAGGTGTCCGCATCGCGGGTGCCGTTGTCGCCGCCGCTGCTGGGATGGGCCTGCTTTCGACCGGCGCTGCCAACGCCGATGTTTTTGTGCCGTTGCCGGACGGCCAGAAGCTGGGCCCGGGCGTGACCGTCAGCCGGACGGCCGAACACGCCTTGATTTCACCATCTTTGGCCGCCAATGGCGCAGGCCGAGTCGTGTGGGTCTCGGGTAACGCCAATGCCGATGTGTCCGTCACTCCCGAGGGCAGCATCGGCCCGAATAACGGCGCTTCTGGAGCGCCGGGTACGAATAACTCCTCGACGCACGGTGCTTCGCAGCTGAGTACCGGTTATATCGTCGGCTGCCAGGTCAGCATCGCCGATAACGCGATCTCGGCCGGTGTTTCCGGCGGCATCAACCTCTCGGGCGGTTCGCTCGGTGGGTCGATCGGGCTCAATCTCGGCCCGGGCGATGTCAAGTTCGTTCAAATCGATTACAAGGACATTCTGAAGCCGGGACGCTACTCGGTCGAATATCAGGATGCGGAGATCGAGATCCAGGGCTGCGCGGGTTATGCCCAGGCGCGTGCCTACACCGTGGTCGAGATCATCGGCGACAACTACTCCAAGGTCACCCTGTACGGAGCGCCGTTCAGCATCGGCTGACCGCAGTATCCGATTCGCGGCGTTCCCGGGCCCTACGTGGTTACGCATGTTGCCGCGTCCGGACCTGACGGCAACGCCGCGGGGATCTGTCGAATATCCACTCGCCGAATCGAATTCATCGAACTCAATCGCTAGGGGCAGTACCAATCATGATCGATCGTAAGTTTGTGGCGCGCGTCGCCGGGCTCGGCGGCGCCGCCGCGCTGGCGCTGGGCCTGTTGTCCACCGGTGCGGCCAATGCCGACACCTTTGTTCCGTTGCCGGGCGGCCAAATAGTCAAAACGCTGTCCGACGGAACGGTTCTCACCATCCGGCTGGTCGGCGAATCGGCCGATATCAATCCGTCCATGGGCGCAACACCGGTGCATCGCAATGCGTGGGTGTCGGGTAGCGCGCAGGTCGAGGTGACCGACGGCTGGAACGGCGCGATCTTCCCGGGTTATGTCGTTGCCTGCCAAGTGAATATCGACGGCGGCGGTGCCGAGGGCGGCGTCACCGGTGGTCTGGACTGGAGCGACAGCCAGAACGTCAAGCCGAAGGTGAGCGCCAGCAGCGGCGCCAACCTGAGTCTGGGTCCCGGCCAGGCGCAGTCGTTCTACGTGCTCGATCTCGAGCAGGCCGACGACTTCGGCAATGAGGCGCACAAGAAGCGCAATAAGTTCAAGGGCGGCAGTGGCTCGGTCACCTGGGCCGATGAGACGATCGGTCTCAGCGGCTGTGGTGGCTACGCGCAGGCGCGGGCCTTCGTCAGTGTCGAGGTGGAGACCGACAACGTCATCACCTGGACCACTCTGTGGGGCCAGCCGTTCAGCCTCGGCTGATCGAATATTTGAACGGGCCCGTCGCGTGTGCGACGGGCCCGTTTGCCTTGTGGCGCAGGGAATTGCCGTATGTGATTGTGGCGCAGTCGAATTCGGTGTTTATCTGTCGGGCAGGGGAATTCGATTAGAATTCGTGACGTCCGCCCCCGCTGCGCTGGCTGTCGGAGAGCAGGTCGCGGATTTGGATCAGCACCTCGGAATCGCTGAGTTTGGTGTCCGGGGTGGTGCCGAACCGCTTCTTCGCGTGCAGTGCGGGCAGCACCAGCACGAAGTACAGCACCGCCGCGATGACCACGAAATTGATGGCCGCGGTGATGATCGGACCCACCTGCACGAAGGTCGCCGGTTTGTCAGCAACTAACTGGAAACCGAGGCCGAGGTCATCGCGTTCGCCGAAGACGGCCAGAATCGGATTGATGATGCCATTGGTGAACGCGGTGACGATCGCGACGAACGCGGTACCGATCACCACGGCTACCGCCAGGTCGACGACGTTTCCGCGGAGTAGGAATTCCTTGAAACCCTTCAACATTGCCGATATCTCCTCTTCGGGTGGGAGCTGACTCGTTGTGCTCGGCGGTTCGGGCTGCCGTATCGACCGATGCTAGTTGACCTTGATGGCAAATGCTCGGCAACATTGCTCAATGAAAAACCACCGTCAGGGCGGTGCGCAGCGATGCGGCGGCCACCGCGGTGGCGTGTTCGGCGTCCATCGCTACCAACACCACGCGCTCGGGCGCGCCGCGCCGATCACCGGGATCCGATACCAGCACGACCGCGGCATTGATCGCGAGTAGCCGGGCGGGCCGAGTGCCGGGACCGCTCTGTTCCTCGGCCCCGATGACATCCACCCGGTCGCCCGTCCGCAGGATTTCCGCGACTGCCGTATCCGCCAGTCGAATGGGCACGATGCGGGCATCACCCGCCCCGGCGGCGACCGCCGCCAGTCGCGGTCCGACAATGCGCAGATCGGTGAATATCTCGCCGGTGCGCATTCCGCCGGTCAGCGTCGCGCCGACCAGAACGGCGACATCGTCGACCGCGCCCGCGGGCAGTGTGCCGGATTCGAGAGGTGTCGAGCGCAGATCGGTCGCCTCGAGCAGATGACCCGGCGGCAGATCGCGTCCGGCGACCAAGACCTCGGTGCGTGCGCTGCCGGGATCGCCGCGCAGGAACAGGACGATCGCGAGTGCGGTGAGGGCGGCTGCGAGCAGGCGTCGAGCGAGTAGCGCGTCCGCCCATGGCGGTCTGTTCCAGATAGTCGAGCGAAGCGAGTCGCCGCGGCCGAGATCGGCGAACGATCGGGTCGTGCCCGACGGAATGATGCCCAGGGGAGCCATGCCGGGGAGCCTATGGTCACCAGCACCGCGACTCGCCCGAGAAAAGTCTGTCCTGTGGATATCGACAGCCCTGGGGATAGCTCCCGCAGGGCTGCTTCTATCAGGCGGAACTCAGCTGGCGACGGCCGTGCTGGTGGTGCTGGAGCTGCTCGACGAGCCGGAATCCGAACTCGACGTGGAGCTGCTTGCACCGCTGTCCGACTTCGCGGGCTCGCTGGCGGTCGAGGAGCCGCCGCGGCTGTCGGTGCGGTAGAAACCGCTGCCCTTGAACACGATGCCGACCGAGTTGAAGAGCTTGCGCAGCTTGCCAGAGCACTCCGAGCAGACGCTCAGCGCCTCATCGGTGAAGGACTGAACGATGTCGAAGCGGTTGTCACACTGGGTGCACGCATATGAATAAGTTGGCACTGGATCCTCCGCAGGGTTCGTCAATCTGGCACTCTACAGCCGACAGTGCCAACACCGCTAATCGGCATTTCATTCCGCAGCCCCAGCGCTACCCAATCGATGCAGTCCGCCATGCGGGGTGAGTGCCCAGCCCATGCGCAGATCGTGTGGTTCCTCGGGGAGCCGGTCGAGCAGTTCGTCGTCGCGTACCACCGCGATAAACCGCGCCGTCGGCCGAGCCGCGGCCAGTGTTCGGTCGTAGTACCCAGCGCCGCGGCCGAGTCGAACGCCGCGACGATCCACCGCCAGCGCCGGGACCAGGACCAGCTCCGCCAGGGCGATCGCATCGGTTAGCACCTCACCCGCGGGCTCCAGCAGTCCGAATCTGGCGCGCCGCAGATCATCGGTGCTGATGAACTCGGCCCATTGCAAGGGACCCGGCGGCCCCGTGACCGGCAGCAATACCCGGGCGCCAGCCGCGCGCAGTGCCGTCAGCATCGCCGTCGATCCCGGTTCGTCGTGCATCGGCACGTACGCGCACACCCATGCGGGGACGTCGAGTCCGGCGACACTGTGGGCCAGCTCACGCGCCTCGGTTTCCTGGTCTGCCCTGGTCATCGCGGCCCGTCGAGCAGTAATTTCCGCCCGCCAGGCATGTTTGTCGCGCTCGCCGGGCATCTCCACAGTGATCACCTTAAGCTCACCGGGACCCGAGTCGGCGTGACGGCTGCTTCGGGCCGGTGACGGATGGATAGGGTAGGCGTATGACAGCAAAGGCCGGACAATCCGCGAATGGCGCAGTCGTGTCGTGTTTCCGCACGGCCGTCGTGCCCGCGGCCGGACTTGGGACGCGGTTCCTGCCCGCGACCAAGACCGTGCCCAAGGAGTTGCTGCCGGTGGTGGACACTCCTGGCATCGAACTGGTTGCGACGGAAGCCGCCGATTCCGGTGCGCAGCGGCTGGTCATCGTGACCTCGCCGGGTAAAGACGGCGTGGTCGCACACTTCGTAGAGGACTTGGTGCTGGAGAGCACACTCGCCGAGCGCGGCAAGTTCCAGTTGTTGGAGAAGGTGCGCAAGGCGCCCGCGCTGCTGGATGTCACCTCGGTGGTCCAGGACGAGCCGCTGGGCCTCGGTCACGCCGTCGCTCAGGCCGAGGGCGTCCTAGATGACGACGAGGACGCCATCGCCGTACTGCTGCCCGATGACCTGGTGCTGCCGTGTGGCGTGCTCGATGTGATGAGCCGGGTCCGGCGCAAGCGCGGCGGAACTGTGTTGTGCGCCATCGACGTTCCCAAGGATCAGGTCAGCGCCTACGGTGTCTTCGATGTCGCGCCGGTGCCCGATGCGGTGAACCCGAATGTGCTGCGGGTCAACGGAATGGTGGAAAAGCCCGCGCTTGCGGACGCACCGTCGACCTACGCGGCCGCGGGGCGATACCTGTTGGACCGCGCCATCTTCGATGCGCTGCGCCGGATCGAACCCGGCACGGGCGGGGAGCTACAACTCACCGACGCGATCGCACTGCTCATCGCGGAGGGCCATCCGGTCCATGTGGTGGTCCACCGTGGGTCGCGCCACGATTTGGGCAACCCGGGCGGTTATCTTCGTGCTGCGGTCGATTTCGCTTTGGAACGAGAGGAATACGGCCCCGCCCTGCGGGAGTGGCTGCAGCATCGGCTCAGTGCGGACTGGGACCCGCAGCTGACGACCTACGACTGATAGGCGCGGGCGTCGGGTTTCGCCGATAGTGGACCGTCGGGTACGAATGATGGTTCATCTGCGGTGTGAGCGACGGGCTCGGAGGCGGCAGCTCGCGTAACCACGCAGAGCCCCGGGAACACCGCGGATCGGGCAGAGCCGCGCGGGTTCGGTTGCGCGGTCGCGGAATCGGGTCGGCGACAGAGATCAGGAAGGGCTGGATGCGCTCGGTTGAGGATCAGCAGATCAAGGTGACGGCCGCGGCGGTCGCGCCCCGGCCGGTCCGGGTCGCGATCTCCGAGGCGCAAGGCCTGCTGTGTGCCGAGGACGTCGTCACCGAGCGGCCGCTGCCCGGCTTCGATCAGGCCGCCATCGACGGTTACGCGGTGCGCAGCGTCGATGTGTCCGCCGCGGGCACCGATATCCGTGACGAGGACGGCGAATTGGTCGATCTGACGCTGCCTGTCGTCGGCGAGGTGGTCGCCGGTTCCAAGCAGCCGATCCGATTGCAGCCGCGCCAGACCGTGCGGGTCGATACCGGTGCGCCGCTGCCGACACTGGCCGATGCCGTGCTGCCCTTGGATTTCACCGATGGCGGCCGCGCCAGGATCAAGGTGTACGAGCCGGTGCGATCCGGTGACTATGTCCGGCGTATCGGTGACGATGTGCAGCCCGGCGATGTCGCGGTGCGTGCGGGCACCATCATCGGTGCGCCGCAAGTCGGTCTGCTCGCCGCGGTCGGTCAGGACAAAGTGCTCGTGCATCCACGCCCGCGGCTGTCGGTGATTTCGGTGGGCGGCGAGTTGATCGATATCGATCGCACGCCTGGACCGGGACAGGTCTACGACGTGAATTCCTATGCGCTGGCGGCCGCCGCGCGCGATGCGGGCGCGGATGTGAACCGGGTCGGCATCGTGAGTTCGGATGCGCGGCGGCTGCGCGATGTGGTGGAGGGGCAGTTGGTTCGCTCCGAGGTCGTGGTGATCGCGGGGGCCATCGGGGGGTGGGCTTCGGAGCAGGTGCGCGAGGCACTCGAGGGGCTCGGTGAACTCGAAATCACTAGGGTCGCTATGCATCCCGGCTCCGTACAGGGTTTCGGGCGACTCGGGCGCGATGAGGTGCCGACCTTCCTGCTGCCGTCGAATCCCGTTGGCGCGCTGGTGGTTTTCGAAGTTATGGTGCGACCGTTGATCCGAATCGCGTTGGGGCGCAGACATCCCATGCGCCGGATCATTCGCGCCAGAACGATCACCCCGATCACCTCCATGGCCGGACGCAAGGGCTACCTTCGCGCGCAACTCATGCGTGATGAGGCTACCGGCGACTACCTGGTGCAGCCGTTGGGCGGCGGCACGGGCGGTTCGTCGCATCTGCTCGCCACGCTGGCCGAGGCGAACAGTCTGATCGTGATCGACCCGGACGACACCGAGATCAGAACCGGTGACGAGGTCCGGGTCGCATTTCTCGCACAGCGTGGCTGAGGCGTGGAGACGATGAATGTGTTCCGGGCCACGCAGCATCCCGGTTGGCCCGCGCATCTGGGGCCGGTGCGCGTCGCGGCCGGGGAGGTGACGTTGCGTCCGGTGCGGTTGCGCGATGCGGCGGCATGGAGCCGGATCCGGTTGCGCGACAGGGCGCATCTGGAGCCGTGGGAGCCGACCGGGCGCGGTGCCTGGGAGGCGCGCAACCACGTGTCGAACTGGCCGTCGCTGTGGTCGAGTCTGAAGTCCGAGGCCAGGCGCGGTGCGATGATTCCGCTCGTGATCGAGGTCGACGGCGCGTTCAGCGGGCAGTTGACCGTCGGCAATATCGTGCGCGGTGCACTGCGGTCGGCGTGGATCGGCTATTGGGTGGCCAAGGATTCGGGCGGGAAGGGTGTGGCGACAGCCGCGTTGGCGCTCGGGCTGGACCACTGCTTCGGGCCGGTCGGATTACATCGGGTCGAGGCGACCGTGCGGCCGGAAAACCTGGCCAGTCAAGCGGTTCTGCGCAATGTGGGGTTCCGCGAGGAGGGGCTGCTGAAGCGGTACCTGGATGTGGACGGGGCCTGGCGTGATCACCTGCTGGTCGGCATCACCGTCGAGGAGGTGGCGGGGACCGTCATCGATCGACTTGTGCGCGATGGGCGGGCCGCGCTGCCCTGAAATACTTGTACGCCCGTGCCGTTTTCGACGCGCCCGGCCGTTTTCGACGCGCGGCGCAAATGGTGGAACTGTGACAGGTGTGGCGTATGTGCACGGCGCGCCTGACCGAACTTGGTGCGACACGGAATTAACCTACGGACGTCGGAGGTGCGCCCCGCGCCCCCGGCATCCAGCCTGTGAGGCGGTGCCGAATACACCTCACGGCGGCCGGACGTCCGTCCGTCCGAGGCGTTTTGCGGCGAGCGAACGCACCGCGACGGGGCGCGGTGCGACCCGGTCGAAAGGTCGAGCGGACGATGCGGCGGGGACGGAGGTGCGGAGGCGAGATGCCGAATTCGATCCTGTGGATCGGCCTGGTAGTGCTCTGGGTCTTCGTGCTGTTCCCGATCCTCGCCGACCGGCACCCCAGGATCAGGCAGACGACCGACGCGGCGTTGGCGACCCGCGTATTGCACCGCGGAGGTTCCAAGCGGCGCACCAAGAGTGGCCCGGCCGCCGGCCACGACAGTGATCCGGATTACCGGCCGACCCGAGTGCAGAGAAAGCTTTCCCACAGCGATGATGCGGAGGACCGGATGACCCCACCGGCCGACGAGCAGGTCACCGAGGACGACGATCCCGCGGACAACCCGCCTGAAGCCGAGTCGGCGATATCTGATGCCGAAATCGACGAATTCGACGGTGCGGAGGGTGAATTCGACGACGATGCCGAAGAACTCGACGCCGCCGATTCCGACAATGCCGAAATCGCAACGGCCCGAACGGCTGCGAAGCAACCGGCGACCGCCGATGATGACCGGGTGGCTTTAGAGCACACCGAATCGACCGGTGCCCGAATCCCTCCGGCCCGGACAGCGGCGCCCGCTCGATTCGACGAATCCGACTCCGACGACTCGGATTTCGTGCCGACCCGGCGCGGCCGCGGCGGCTTCGACCCGGAAGCCGACGCCATCGCGCGCGCGGCACGCTACACCTTCCGCCAGCGCGCGGTCCTCGGCCTCGTCCTGGCCGTCCTCACCTGCGGCGGACTCTCGGTGGCGCTGAGCCCCATGTTCTGGTGGGGCTGCGGCGGCTCCGCACTCGTCCTGGTGACCTACCTGGCGTACCTACGCAAGCAGGTCCGCATGGAGGAGGAAATCCGCCGCCGCCGCCTCGCCCGCCTGGCCCGCAGCCGCGGCGAGCACATCGAGGCGGAACGCGAGGCAGAGCAGCGCGCCCAACAGCGCGTCATGGACCGCGACACCGCCCGCGCCCTGCGCCGCCGTTCCGTCCTCATCGAGGTGGACGACGAAGAACCCATGTTCGAACACCTGGAAACCTTCGACCCCGCCACTGCCCGCGCCCTGCGCCGCAGCGCCGCCGACATGCGCCGCGCAGCAGGCGCCTGACCCATCCGCACAGGTCAACCACACGATTCGGAGTCTGCCCACCCCGCCTGATACAGTGTCACAGCGCGGTTCCCCGGAGCCGCACGGGGCTATAGCGCAGTTGGTAGCGCGTCTCGTTCGCATCGAGAAGGTCAGGGGTTCGATTCCCCTTAGCTCCACAAATTGACAAGAAAAGCATTTTGATCAGGGGTTTGCCACCTTTCGGGCATAAGGCCACCCCTGGCCGGATACCGTGTATCACCTGGTCACTACCTGTTTTCGTGTTCTAGTAAGCGCCCCAAGGTGTGTGGTCGTCGGTGTTGATTACGTCTGTAGGCGCACTGTCAATACCGCGACCGCGAGCCGTGCTCGCCATGAGTGGGGTCTCACCTGGTCCTCGCGGATTGATGTCAAGACCGAGCCCGCCCGTGGGTGTCGCGGGTGCGGACGCCACGGTCACAGGACCGTTGATATGGCTGATCAACCCGCGCAGGGCGGCGGCGTCGGAGGCCGGGCCGCCCAGCGGATTGGCCGCCGCCACAACGGGATACCGATCCCTGCGGAGCTTGTCGATGACGTCGTTCCAGCTCGATCCGTCGGCGAACGCGCCGTGCACCAGCACGATCGTCGGTTTGGGCGCGTCCTCGGCCGGCCCGGCGTGGGAAGTGCTGCCGGTACATGCGACGGTGAGGCCACCGACGGCTAGCGCCACGGTGAGCGTGCCGGCGGCGCGTTGGGATGCCTACCTACCGGACAACGACAAATACCCCACGGCGTCAGCGGGTTTGACGATGCGCACCCGCACATCGCCGACCTCGGCGGGCACGGTCACCCATTGCACTTGAACCGGCGGCATCTCGATCGGCGCGGCCTGGATGTCGTCGAGTACTTTGCGGGCACCGTCGGGGCCGAGTTCATATAGGAACGGGGGATGCGCGGCAGTGGCGGCGAACTGCTGCGCCGACGCTTCGAGGCTGGGCTTCATCTGAATGCCTTTCTGTGTTGTCGTCATACCAAGGTCCGCGCAGCTCTCGAATTTCGTGACGGGACAACAGGAATGGCTTGCGCGGCCGCGCGGATATCGTCGACGAGCAGTCGTTCCAGGTGCGCTACAGCGCCACCCTGAGCGGCGGCGAGGAAAGCCCTCAGCAACTGACCGCAGGCTGCTCGATCGACGGGCTGATGACGTACCCCGGCGAGGTGTGTGCGGGCGCGCCGTCCGAGTTGCCGTGCGTTGGCCTCGCTGATGTCGAGCCGCTCGGCGATGTCACGGAACGAATAGTCGAATGCTTCACGCAGCACGAAGACGGCACGTTCGGTGGGCGACAATCGGCGCAGCAGGACCAGGACGGCATCCTCGAGGTCCGCTGACAGTTCGGCCACCGATGCCGGGTCCTCAGAAGTGACCACCTGTCCGGGTAGCCAGCGGTCGACAGGAATCTCCCGGCGAGCGCGGGCCGAACCGGCGGTATTGAGCGTGACTCGCGTGGTGATGGTTACCAGGAACGCGATCCGGTCACGCACCAGGGTCTGATCGGTGCCCTGCCACCGGAGCCAGACATCCTGGACGACGTCCTCGGCGTCGGTCGCACGACCCAGCATCCGGTATGCGATTCCGAACAGGCGCGGACGCAGGCCCTGGAAATCCGATACGTATCGGGCTGCCTCCGGCGAAGGTGGACCGGTCCGCGAGTCCGGCTCGGACATGACATCGGCGGTGCTCGGCATGCACATGGGGTCGTCCTTTCGTGGCTGCCTCGACCGCCACCTGACTCGGCGATCGAATGAACGGCGCAGGTAAGCCGCTCATTCACCGTCTCTCGGCGCGATGCCCGGTCGCGCCCTTGGCAATCCCGGGCGAATCCCCGGGGGACACTGGCCAGGGACACGTGTCTCTCGCATCCCTGCCCTGTGGCAGAGGCCACCGGGGACGGATCTCGAGCCCACGGCCACGAGGTGACATCATGAATGCGCCCGCGCCGACAGTGGTCGGGCTTCTCGAGTTCGGCGGTGGTGTGATGTCGCGCAGCGACGCTCTGCGTAGGCTGCAGGGCCGGCGTGCCGAGTGTGAGCCGCTGGACCGGTTGTTGAGCGACGCCGGTTCCGGCCGGAGTCGGACCCTGGTGTTGCGCGGCGAGGCCGGAATCGGCAAGTCCGCGTTGCTGGAGTACCTGGCCGGCAATGCGGAAGAATGCCGGATCGCGCGGGCCTCAGGTGTCGAATCTCAGATGGAGCTGGCGTTCGCCGGTTTGCACCAGCTGTGCGCGCCGATGATGGAGCATCTCGACCGGCTGCCGGCCCCGCAGCGGGAGGCCTTGGCCGTCGCGTTCGGTCTCAGTTCCGGGAGCGCGCCGGACCGGTTTCTGGTCGGGTTGGCGGTGCTCAGTCTGCTGGCGGAGGTGGCCGAGGAGCAGCCGCTGATCTGCGTGGTCGATGACGCTCAATGGCTCGATCAGGTGTCCGCGCAGACACTGGCCTTCGTCGCGCGCCGACTGTTCGCCGAGCGGGTGGCGCTGGTGTTCGCGGTGCGGACTCCGACCCCCGATGCGGGCAGTGATCCGCTGGCGGGTTTGCCCGAGCTGACGATCCGCGGTCTGCGCGACGGTGACGCACGCGCACTGCTGGAATCGGCGATCCCCGGGCGGCTCGACGAGCGGGTTGCGGACCGGATCGTCGCCGAGGCTCGCGGTAACCCGTTGGCGCTGTTGGAATTACCACGCGGCTTGACTCCCGCGGAGCTGGCCGGTGGGTTCGGTCGCCCGGACGCACAACCGGTGCCGAGCCGGATCGAGCAGAGTTTCCTGCGCCGGATCGAATCGCTTCCCGTGGCGGCGCAACGACTGCTGCTGGTGGCGGCGGCCGAACCGGTGGGTGACGTGTCGTTATTGCGGCGCGTGGCCGAGCGCCTCGACATCGGACCGGACGCCGTGGCGGCGGCCGAGGCCGCAGGACTCATCGAATTCGGTGCGCGGGTGCGCTTCCGCCATCCACTGGTCCGCTCGGCCGCCTACCGCGCGGCGGACCCCCACGATCGCCGAAATGTCCATCGCGCCTTGGCCGACGCGACCGATCCGGTGTCCGACCCGGACCGCCGGGCCTGGCATCGCGCCAGCGCGGTGGTCGAACCGGACGAGGCGGTCGCCAGTGAACTGGAACGGTCAGCCGAGCGCGCACAGGCCCGCGGCGGCGTCGCGGCCGCCGCCGCATTCCTGCGCCGAGCGACCGGGCTGACGCCCGACCTGAGCCGACGCGGAGTGCGAGCGATGGCGGCCGCGCAGGCCGCATTCGACGCCGGCGTCCCCGACGCCGCGCTCGAACTGCTTGCCGCGGCGGAGATGGGACCGCTGAACGAACTCCAGCGCGGACGCCTGGCACGGTTGCGCGGCCGGATAGTGTTCGCACGCAAGCGCGGAGGCGATGCGCTGCCGCTACTGCTCGACGCAGCAGTCCAACTGGAATCCAGCGATCCCGACCAGGCGCGCGAAGCCTACCTCGAAGCGATGGGATCCGCGGTTTTCGGCGGCCTCCGCAACGGCCCCGACCGCGTTCGCACCGTGGCCGAGGCGGCCCGCGCCGCACCACCGGGACCACACCCACCACGGCTGGTCGACACGCTACTCGACGGCTTGGCGGCGCGGTACGCCGAAGGCTATGTCGAGAGTGCCGCCGCGCTGAAGCATGCGCTGCGGGCATTCCGCAAGGATGCCGGTGGCAATGCCCATGACATCATGCGCTGGCTCTGGCTGACCTGGCCGGCCTCTGCCGACCTATGGGAGGACGAGACCTGGCACGAACTGAGCAGCTATGCACTCCGGACGGCACGGGAAACCGGGGCGCTCAATTTCCTCCCGCTGGCGCTCACCTACCGCGCGGCCGTGCATGTACACGCCGGAGAGTTCGACACGGCCGCGACGTTGATCGAGGAGTCCGACGAGATCACCAGGGCGGCCGGCAACTCGCCCCTCGGATTCTCCACGCTGCTACTCGTCGCCTGGCGCGGCGAGGACGCCCAGGCCGCGACGATGATCGAGGCGAAGTGTCGCTGGGCGTCCACCTGGGGCGAGGGGCGAGCGATCGGTATGGGGCACGGTTTGCTCGCGGTGCTGCACAACGGTTTCGGTCAATACGAGGCTGCCCTGGCCAGCGCTGAAGAGGCTTGCGAATACGATGAATTGGGGGGATTCGGTTTCGCGGTCGTCGAGTTGGTGGAGGCGGCGGTCCGCCTCGGCGCGCGCGAGACTGCTGAGGCCGCGGTGCGAAGACTCGAGGAACGAGTGGACGCCAGCGGCACCGATTGGGCGCTCGGCGTGCTTGCTCGATCGAGAGCGCTGGTCAGCGCCGGCGACACCGCCGATCAGCTGTACCGCGAGGCGATCGAACGCCTCGAACGCAGCCGGATCGCGGTCCACCTCGCGCGCACCCATCTGGTGTACGGCGAGTGGCTGCGCCGGGAGAACCGGCGCGTGGAAGCACGGGAGCACCTGCGGACCGCCTATGGCATGCTGAATCGGTTCGGCGCCAACGCTTTCGCGGAACGCGCCCGCCGCGAACTGCTGGCCACCGGCGAGTCGGTACGTCAGCCCGCCATCGAGGCCCGTGCGGCTCTCACCGCGCAGGAAGCGCAGATCGCACGGCTGGTCGGCGCAGGGCTCACGAACTCCGAAATCGGTGCCGAGCTGTTCATCAGTCCCCGCACGGTGGAGTGGCATCTGCGCAAGGTCTTCACCAAGCTCGATCTCACCTCACGCAAAGAGCTCCGCGGCGCGCTCGACAGCTGATCCATCGTGCGGTCCGGCTACCAGATCTGCCCGCCCGCCCGGACCAACACCTCGTTGATGGCCACCCGCCGCTCCCGTGTGACGATGTAGGCGATGGTGTCCGCGATGTCCTCGGTTCGCAGTGCATCGATGCCGCTCACCTGCACGCGGACCCCATCGCCGCCAGTTTGATCCACAATGCCGGGCGCGACCACACTGACCCGCACGCATTCGGGCAGCAGCTCCTGGCGTAGCGATTCGGTGAACCCGTTGAGGCCGAACTTTGTCAGGTTGTAGACGCTGCCGGCCGGGCGGGCCACCCGACCCGCCGGTGAGCCCACATTCACCAGATCCGCTACCCGCCGTGCCGATGTCGCGGCCGCGTCGATCAAGTAGGGGACGGCGGCGTGCGTAACATGCAGCAGCGCGGACACGTTGAGCGAGATCATCCGGTCCCACTCCTCGATCGGGGTATGCAACGCGGTATCGAACACCATGATGCTGGCGCTGTTGACCAGCACGTCCAGGCGGCCGAGCCGATCGTGCGCCTGCTCCACCGCCTGATAGGCGAGCTCCGGTTCGGTGATGTCGGCGGCCACCGCGATGGCGCAACCGCCCAGGCTCGTGAGTGCGTCGACGACCCGGTCCAGCCGGTCACCGCGGCGCGCGACCAGCGCGACGGCCGCCCCTTCACGGACGAGACGACGCGCGGTCGCCTCGCCGATGCCGCTGCTCGCGCCGGTCACGAGCGCGACCGCTCCATCCAATTGCCGATCTGACATGACTGCCTCATTTCCCCGGGTCGGGATGTATTCGGCGGGTGGCGCCGACCCGATCAGACTCGCGCGTCCAGGCCCCCGGTCGCCCCGGGGAGACCCCCTGGTTCTGCGGACCAGGGATTGACGCACAGCCGAAAGTGGGCGGTACGGGACCTTATTCGGCGAACGGCACCGCGCCCCGAAGCTGACGGCGAGAGGTGATCGACAACTTCGTGAAGACCTTGCGCAGATGCCACTCGACCGTTCGCGGGCTCAGGAACAACCGCGCACCCACCTCCGGGTTGGAGAGTCCCTCGGCGACGAGGACCGCGATCTGCCGCTCCTGCGGTGTCAGCTCATCGCTGGTGGCTTCGACGGTGCGCTTGCGGACCTTCTCACCACTGGCGAGGAGTTCGCGGCGGGCGCGTTCGGCGAATGCCGCCATACCGATCGAGACGAACATGTCGTAGGCGGTGCGCAGTTGCTCCCGCGCGTCGACGCGCCGGGAGTGCCGCCGCAGCCATTCGCCGTACAGCAGATGGGCGCGCGCCAGATCGGGGCGCAACAGTGTCCGGCCCAACCGCTCGACCGCCTCGCGATAGCGCTCGTCCGCGGTGTCCCCGTCGTCCAGTAGGGCTTGGCAGCGCGCCAAAACCCCTTGCGCCCAATCGGTATCGCACGCCTGCGCCGCCTCGGCGAGTCGAGCGAGTGCGTCGTGAGCGACCTGGTCTTCTCCCGTGCGCACGGCCGCCTCGATGAGCTCGGGCAGCACCCATACGGAGACGACCAGCTGAGCGATGTGAGTGCTGGCATGCGCCGCGGTGAGCGCCTCGTCATAGCGGGCGAGTCCGTTGTAGAGGACGGCCGCAGCCCAGTTGGCTGTGGTCACCCCTGTCAATTGGCCACTCGCTCCGGCCTCGTCGATGGTGGCGGCGATCAACGCCGACGCTTCGGCCTCTTTGCCCTGCATCGCGGTCAAAATGATCGTGGTGTACGGGGCGAGGGGGATGCCGGTGGCGGCGGCGATGCCTTCGGATTCGATGACGATTCCGGCCGCGGCGGCGAAGTCCCCGACCAGCGAGGTCGCCGCGCCCAGCGAGGCGAGGTAGATCGGGAGCTCGGTCAGGATGCCCGCGGCGCGCACCACTTCCGCCGCGCGACTGTAGGTTTCGAGCATGACCTGTTCGTCCCAGACCGCCGGGCTCAGCCCGCAGGCCGCCCAGCCCCACTTCAGTACGTCCGGTACAGGCAGGTCGACGAGTGCGGTCATCGCGGTACGCAAAGCGGTGATCGCGGTGCCGCGACCTTCGGTGACGAGTAGCGCACAGCCGTCGAGCACCAGATCGATGGGGCGCAGATTACCCTGCGGCGCAGGCAGTTTCTTGATCGCCTCGGAGATCGCGGCGAGGCTTTCGGCATCAGCCGCGCCCCAGGCCGCCGCGCCCCAGGCCAGCAGATAGGTCTCACGCGCCAGATCCGAATCGAAGGGTTCGAGCCGCCGCGCCGCCGCCAGCAGCATCGGCGGAGCTTCGCTGTTGAACCCGGCCGCGTGCGCGATCCGGCCACGCACCAGAAGAGCTCGCGCGCGCAGCAATTCATCCGGTGCGTCGAGTTCCGCGATGTCGACGAGACCACGGGCGGCATCGAGGTCGCCCGCGCGCACGCTGGCATCCGCGGCGGCCACCGCCCGTTCGGCGCGCCGCGCGGGATCGATGGTCAGGGCCACGGACCGCTGCAGGAATGCGGCCGCGGCGGCCAGTCCACCGCGCGCCTGGGCACGGCCGGCGGAACGCTCGAGCTCGGCGGCGACGAACTCATCCGGTTCAGCGGCGGCGGAGGCCAGATGCCAGGCCCGACGGTCAGGGTCGAGCTGCGGATCGGACACCTCCGCCAAGGCCAGGTGCACCGCACGGCGATCCTCGTCCTGGGCGGCTCGGTACACGGCCGAACGTACGAGCGGGTGACGGAAGGTCACTCGGATATCGAACGACAGCAGCTCCTCGGTCTCCTCGCCGATGGCCGCCGCCGGTGTGATGCCGAGACGCTCGGCGGCCCGCCACACCAGGGCGGGATCACCGACCGGCTCGGCGGCAGCGATCAGCAGGAGCAGTCGGCTCTGCTCGGGTAGCCTTTCGATCCTGGCCAGAAAGCTCTGTTCGATCCGGTTGGGCAGTGTATCGGTGTGCAGCAGGCCGAACCCACCCGCGAGCTGGGTGACGGTCCGCTCGCGGGGCAATTCCAGCAGCGCGAGCGGGTTTCCCCTGGCCTCGGCCACGATTCGATCGCGGATATGGCGGTCGAGCCGGGTGTGGGTCGCCGAATCCAGCAGGGCCTGCGCATCGGCCTCGCCGAGCCCGGCGACCTCCAACTCGGGAAGACCGAGCAGATCCTGACCCCGCCGGCGGGAGGCGAAGACCAGCGCGACCGACTCTGCGAGCAGCCGGCGGGCTACGAAGCCCAGCACCTGCGCGGAGGCCCGGTCCATCCATTGCGCGTCGTCGACGACACACAGCACCGGTGCGTTCGTCGAGGCGTCGGAGAGCAGACTCAGTACCGCCAGCCCGACCAGGAACCCGTCCGGCGGTGTGCCCGTCAGCATTCCGAACACGGTCTCGAGTGCGTCGCGCTGCGGTGCGGGCAGCGCATTGAGCCGATCGAGCAGCGGCACACACAGTTGGTGCAGGGTGGCAAACGCCAACTCCATCTCGGACTCGACGCCGACCGCGCGCAGTACCCGCAGGTCCGTCGCCGCATCCTCCAAATACGCCAGCAGCGCGGACTTTCCGACGCCGGGCGCGCCGTGCACGACGAGCACCCGGCTCTCACCCGTGCGGACCGCCGCGATCATCTGATCGAGGACCGCGCTCTCGGCTCCCCGGCCTACCAGTTCGAGCTGCCCCCGAAACGCCATCATCGCCTGCCTCCGCTGCGGTAGATCCGTGCCGGTTGGTCCAGCAACCGTGCAGACATCATCCTGGCTTGAACCATTTTAATTCGGAAGTCCTGCTCCGATTTCGCGGCGGCAGACGTGACGCCGCCGCGTCACAAATGACACCCGTTGCCTTGTCCTACTTGCAAACCCTCGGACCATGTCAGGAGCGGCCATCCATGACCACGACGCCGACCTCATTCCCCACCGGCGCGAGACCCGGTGTGCTCCTGCATGCCCGGATGCGCGGCAGGTCCGTCGACGAACCCCATCGCGCGTCGACGCAGCTCGAGTTGCTGTTCGACCTGACATTCGTGGTCGCGGTCGCCGCCATCGTCGCGCAGCTCGCGCACACCGTCAGCGCCGGTCATCCACTGCCGAGTGTGCTGCCGTTCCTTCAGGTCTTCTTCGCCATCTGGTGGGCGTGGATGAATTTCACCTGGTTCGCCTCGTCCTACGACACCGACGATGTCCCCTATCGCCTGCTGACCTTGGCACAGATGGCCGGTGTGCTGGTGCTGGCCGCGGGCGTGCCCGCCGCGTTCGGGCACGAGGACTACCTGGCGATCTCGCTCGGCTACCTGGTGATGCGCGGTGCCTTGGCGGCGCAATGGCTCCGAGCGGCACGGGAGGACCCGACGGGGCGACGGACCGCGCTGCGATACGCGGCCGGCATCGCGGTACTCCAAGTGCTGTGGCTGCTGCGCTTGCTACTGGCAGAACTCGGCGTATTCCACGGATTCACAACGCATCTGGCGTTCCTCGCGCTCGCGGCCGCGGAGCTCGCGGTACCGGTATGGGCCGAGCGCGCGCACGGCACCGCATGGCATCCGCACCATATCGCCGAGCGCTATGCCCTTTTCACGATCATCCTGCTCGGCGAGAGCGTGCTCGCGGTATCCACCGGTATCGCCGACGCCCTGGACAGCGGGTTCCGCCCATCGCTCGTGGTGACCGCGCTTTCGGGGCTGATCCTCTTGTTCGCGGTGTGGTGGCTGTACGAACTCGAACCGAGCGGGGAGGGATTGACCGAACGGCGAACGTGGTCATTCCTGTGGGGTTACACCCATTACGCGGTCTTCGCGGCCTTGGCCGCGCTCGGCGCCGGGCTGGAAGTCGCTGTGCGCAGCGGCGATACCGGATCGAGCTCACTCGTCACCGGTTACGCGGTGGCGCTGCCGACCGCGCTGTTCCTGGTGCTGTTGTGGGTGGCGCATGCGGGAATCACTGCGCGCACTCCGATTCGCGCACGAGTGCTGTTCGGTGCGGCGGCGGTGGTGCTCATCGCACCGGTAGCCACGGCCGGAATTCCGGTGGTGACGGTTGCGGTGGTCGCATTCGTCGCCGCGGCAGTCGTGGCGATCACCATCACTCCGCCGCGGGCCGGTTCGCGGCTGCCGCGGCGATTCGGGCGATCTTCTCGGGGTTGAAAACCCAGTAGATACCGTCGATACGCTCGTTGCCGGACGCGCTGATCGTGAGCCAAGCAACCGGAATGCCATCCCGGGATCAGCACCGAGGGGCGACCGTTGGCTTGGATTGACTCGGCAGCGGTTCCGGCCCAGAAACGCGAGGCGAACGCCGCCACGTATTTCGCCACCCGGGTACGCCCCAGCACCGGGATCAGCGAGACGTTGCGCAACTTGCCGCCGCCATCGGCGTAACTGGCGACATCGGTGGCGAACAACGCCTCCAGATCGTTGAAGTCACCGGACCGTGCGGCGGCGAGAAATGCTGCGAGCAAACGACGTTGATGTATTTCATCGACCGCCACCCGGCACTCGGTATCGATGCTCCGGCGCGCCCTGCTCAAGAGTTTGCGAGCGGTGGCTTCCTTGACATCGAGCACATCGGCGATTCGACCGAAGGGGTAGCCGAAGGCTTCCCGCAGCACGAAAGCCGCCCGCTCGGTCGGCGTGAGCCGCTCCAGTACCACGAGCATCACGGTCTCCAAGGCCTCGGCGGTTTCGGCGCCGAGCAGCGGATCGGCGCTGGTATCCACCGGCTCGGGAAGCCATGGGCCGATATAGGTTTCGCGACGCGCACGCGCGGTCTGCGTGGCGTTGATCGATAGCCGAGTGACCATGGTGACGAGGAAAGCGGTGGAATCGCGGACCGAATCGCGCTGCTCATACGACTGCCACTTCACCCACGCGTCCTGGACGATGTCCTCGGCGTCGGCGACGCTGCCCAGCATGCGGTAGGCGATGCCGAACAGCCGTGGCCTGATCGTGGCGAAGTCTTCCACCGCTTTGCCCGTTGTGTTGTCCAAGGACTCAGCGGAGCCAGTCGAGGTAATGGGTGGGTGCGATGATTGCGTCACCCTTGGTGGTGAGCACGTCCCCCGGAACGGCGGCGAACATTCCGGCGGTCTCATCGACCGTCACGCTGCGCTGATCTCCCTTGGTGGACAGCGTGATTCGGCCGAGCTCGGTAAGCGGATAGGTGTCGGGTCCACCGACATTCAGCACACCGTTGATCGGTGCGCCGACCGCCACCTCCGCCACGGTCGCGGCGACATCCGCCGCGGCGATCGGCTGAATCGGAGTACTCGGCAGGCGGACGGTCTCGTCATCGGCGGTCCAGGACAGCACCGAGTCGATGAACTCCATGAATTGCGTTGCCCGGACGATCGAATACGGGACCGGTCCGTTCGCGAGGATGAGCTCCTGCAACGCCTTCGCCCGGTAGTAGTCCAGATTCGGGACCTGATCCACGCCGACGATCGACAGGATGACGAAGTGCCGGACACCGGCCTTGTCCGCGGCCGCCACCAGGTTGTCCATCGACGTGCGGAAGAAGTCCGCGGACGCCGCATCGAAGGTCGGCGAATTCGTCAGGTTGATCGCCACATCATTGTCCGCCATCGCCTTGTCCACCCCCTCCCCGGTGATCACATCGACGCCCGTGGATATCGAGTGCGGCACCGCCTCGTGGCCCTGCGTGTTCAGCAGGTCCACGACCTTGGATCCGATCAATCCCGTACCACCGAAAACAGCGACCTTCATAGCTCCGGACCTTTCCCTGAATTCATTATTGATTGGTTGAAAATTTCGGCAATTCGATTGCGCGCCGGGATCATTCGACCAGCTTCCCGATAGTCGACACATCACGCATCAGGCGGGCTATTTCGGCTGGAACGTCGGGAATCATTTCCCGTTCGATGCGCCCGGACCCCGACCACACGAGGTTCACGCGCAACTCGGGATCGAGTTCCGGGTAGTCCGAACGATTGTGGCAGCCTCGCGTTTCGCGCCGTTCCAGGGCCGCGTCCAAGGTGGCGCGGGCGGCGAGCGCCGAGGATTTCAGATCGAAGGCATGCGCCAGATCCTGGAAGCCGGCGGGATCGGGGTGCACCCCGATATCCGTCATTCGTTCCTCGAGCCCGTCGAGTTCGGCTAAACCCTTTCGCAGCCCGGCGTCGTCGCGGACCACACCGGCATGCTCGGTCATCGTGTCGCGGAGCGTGCGCTGTAGGGCCCGCACGTTCTCCCGGCCGTCCGCCGCCAGCAGTTCGTCGACCTCACGACGGGCGTCGGCGAGCGCGCCCTCCGATCGCCGCTGCGCGGACAACGCGGTCGAGTACTCCGCCGCGGCCGCTCCGACGATCCGGCCGTAAACGAACAGTTCGATCAGCGAATTGCCGCCGAGCCGGTTGGCACCGTGCAAACCGCTGGACGCCTCGCCTACCGCGTACAGACCCTCGACACCCGTGCCGTGGTCCTGCGCCCGCACCCAGACGCCACCCATCGAATAGTGTGCGGTGGGCGCGATTTCGATCGGATCCCGGGTGATATCGAGCATCTGCAACTCGAGCATCGTCTGATAGACGCGCGGCAGCCGACGCATGATCGTCTCCCGGGGCAGGTGCGAAACATCAAGCCACACACCTCCGTTCGCTGTGCCTCGACCCTCTTTGATCTCGGTGTAGGCGGCCAGTGCGACGCGGTCGCGGGTCGATAGCTCCATCCGCTCGGGGTCGTATCGCTTCATGAAACGCTCGCCCACGGCGTTGCGGAGCACACCGCCCTCGCCGCGCGCGGCCTCCGAAACCAGTGTGCCGGCGGCATTCTCGGGCTCGATCAGCCCGGACGGGTGGAATTGCACCAGCTCCGGATCCCGGATTCGCCCGCCCGCCAGCACCGCGAGCCGAAAGGAGTCGCCGGTGTTCTCATCGCGACGCGAGGACGTGCGCCGCCAGATCCGGGTATGCCCGCCCGCGGCGAGGATCACCGCGTCGGCCCGGAACGTGTAGCGTGCGCCATTGTCGAGATCGAAACCGTACGCGCCGAAAACAACATTGTCCCGCACCAGGATTCGAGTCACATAACAGGTGTCGATGATTCGGATGCCGAGCTGCGCAGCACGGTTCACCAGCGTTCGCTGGATCTCCAGGCCGGTGTAGTCGCCCGCGAACGCGGTGCGCCGGAAGGTATGGGCTCCGAAGAACCGCTGCGAGATACGCCCGTCGGCCTCGCGGGCGAAGGGCATCCCCCACCGCTCCAGATCCTCGATTCCGCGCGCGGCATTCTCGGTGACGATGCGCACCGTATCGGGGCGGGCCAGCAGATAGCTCTCGGTGATCGTGTCCGCCGCATGCTGTTGCCAGCTGTCCTCGGGGTCCATCGTCGAGAGCGCGGCATTGATTCCGCCCGCGGCGAGTGTGGTGTGCGCATCGGCCTTGGGCCGTTTGCCGACCATCAGCACGTCGATGCCGCGCTCGGCGAGTTCGATCGCGGCCCGCAGGCCGCCACCCCCGGTACCGATCACCAGTACCGAGGTCGCGATCTGACGTTCGTCCGGGATCACTGGCGCGCCAGCCACTCCGACAGGTGGGTCTGCGCGATCTGCGCGTCCCGGCCGGGCAACAGGCTGTCGAGCTTCAGCACCGCACCGAAATACCGCGACTGCGGATCGGTGACGACCTCACGCGGATCCGAGCGGGCGATCAGCACGGTGCGGATCCACTGGTCCAGTCCGAACACCTCCGGGCCCGCGACCTCGACGGTCCCATTGCTCGGTGCGCCCGCCGCGGCGCGCCCCACCGCGGCCGCGACATCGGCCGCGGCCATCGGCCGCACGTTCGCGCCGGACAACCGCACCTCACCGCCGGCGGTTGCGGAATCGGCTATGCCACCGGCGAATTCGAAGAACTGCGTGGCGTGCACCAGCGAGTACGGCAGACCCGATCCCTTGATCAGTTCCTCCTGCGCCACCTTCGCCCGGAAGTACCCCGACTCCGGCAGCCGATCGGTACCGACGATCGAGAGGGCGACGTAGTGGCCGACCCCGGCTCCACCCGCGGCATCGAGCAGATTGGTGGTGGAGGTCCGGAAGAACTTCATGACATCGTCGTCGGCGAACGACGGCGAGTTGGAGACGTCGATGACCACGTCCGCGCCCTGCAGGACTTCTTTGACTCCTTCACCGGTGAGCGTATTCACTCCCGTATTGGGCGCGGCCGCAACCGCTTGGTGGCCGTGTTCGCCCAGCCGCGTGACAACCTTCGAGCCGATCAGCCCGGTGCCACCGATAACGACGATCTTCATGGTCATTCCTTTCGTTGACGCTGTGTGCGGGGCCGACGCGGTTCCCCTGTAGCAAGGACAGGACAGTCGGCGATTTTGTGACGGTGGCCGACCGGGCGCGCTATGCGCGGGGCGCTCGCCGATCGCGGCGCTGCTCGAGTTCGTCCTCGCTGACCGGAATCAGCATCGGCCGGCCCGGGGCGCAGAACATCGTCACCAGAAAGGCCGACTCGGCATCAGTGAGGTTATTGCCGTCGTGATAGTGGATGGTGTCGCCACCAGGCTCCCAGAATGTCTGCCCCGCCTTGATGATTCGCTGCGGCTCGCCCTCGAGCTCGAAGATGACCTCGCCTCTGAGGACATAGCCGTAGGCGGGGCCTGGATGCCGGTGCGGCGGGGACCCGGGGCTTCCCGGAGGGAGCGTGACGAGAATTGTCATGGCCTCGGCGCCGGCCGGGATCTGCGGCGCGCCGGAGACGTTCCCGATCACAGCGATTCGGGGGGCGAGTAGCTCGGCGTCCCGATTCTCGACCTGGTGGGCTGGTTCTGTACTCACGGTGATTTCCTTTCGAATCCGCTTGATCCGTCGTATGTGCGGCGGCGGGTGGGACCAGTCACGCTCTGCTTGACGCGTACTCCGGGGAGCCGTCTGAAACCCGGCGCTCCCGCTCTTATCTCGCGACTCGGCCGAACACATCGTTAGTTAGGACAAGACAGCAGGCCGGATTTGTGACAGACCGGTCGGTGCTCTACGCCCGCTGCTCGGGCGGTACGTACTCGAAGGTCGGTCCCGCGGTCATCGAGCCGACGCCGCTCGGCATCTTCATCAGCGCCTGGGCTTGCGACTTCAGCGCGTACATGGCCCCGACGGCATCTCGCATCTGGGCGGGACTGCCGTTGAAGGTGTCCTCCAGCAGGTACAGGAGCAGGCAGTACGTGTTGTTGAATTCCTCTTGTGCGCGGCGGATTTCACTGCCTTGCGGGTAATCGGTCGTGCGTGGATTCGGGCGCATCGGAAGAATCCCGGCCTGATCGATCTGCACCGCCTCGCCGGTCGGCCCGGACTGTGGGGTGTCACCGCGCTGAAACCGGCGGCCCTGCGCGAGTTCGACGAAGCGGTAGTAGTGCGCGACTTCGTCGCGTTCGGGATGGAAGACGTCCTTGTCGCCATCCCACACTTCGGTCCGTGCCGCGCCCTCACCCTGCTCGATGATCTCCGCCAGCGCGGACAGCGCGGACTTCAGATCGTGCACGGGGATGACCTTGCCGCCGCCGCTGTTGAAGTGCATCTCGTTCAGCTGGCGTCCCGGGTCGCCGCAGAAGACCACGTCTTCGCCGAGGGTGTCACACAGGACTCGGATACCGGCGTCGATGGCCGCGTAGAACTGCCCGATCGTTTCGTACTCATCGGATTCGGGCTGCGCGTCGGCCGAAGCCGGCTTTTCGATGGCCAGAAACTGTTCCAGCGCAATGGATCCGAACGGCACGAGGTTGATCTGCAACGACCGATCGCCGTGTGGCAGCGGGTGCGGATAGGCCGGAAGCAGTTCCGGTGCATCGATTTTCGGCTCGCCGCCCACGGCGTTCAGCAGATTCGCGGCCAATGCCAGATGCAGCATCTCCTCCACGAATACGCTGCCGATCACCTGTGCCGCATCGGTATTGCGTCCCGGCTCCAAGGAGTACAGCGCGCATAGGTAGGGCGGTATGGTCGCGTGTTCCAATTCGATCGCCCACTGCAGATGTCGGCGCAGATCCTCCAATGTCTGTATGGCTCGGCCAGTGCTGTCCATATCGAACCTCTTCTCGGCAAGTCGTCAGGTGTGTCAGCAACTTGGACAAGACATGCGGGCGAACCGTGACACGATCCGCTCCGCTCGGATCCGATGTGAGCGGCAACCCCTGGCCCCGATGTCACAGATCGGCGGCGTCCTCGGTCCTTTGTAAGGACCCGGCCGCACAGTGAGCTCCGTAAGGAAGGGCATTTTCGATGTCGAAGATCCTGCTGCAAACCACGATCACCCAGCGCACCGACGACTGGGACATCAGTCGCTTCACACTGTTGGCTGACGAACTACGCGCCGCGGGCCACGATGTCATCACGCGCAACCGAGTCAGCCGCGGCGAGAACGACCCGATTCTGAGCCGCCTCGACACCATGGACTTCGACCAATTATGGTTGCTGGCCGTGGATATCGGCGACGGCCTCACCGTTGCCGAGTCGCAGGCGATTGTGCGTTTCCGCGAGCAGGGCGGTGGCGTGCTCACCGCACGCGACCATCAGGACCTGGGCAGCAGTCTCCTCGGACTCGGCTCATTGGGCGAGGTCAACCATTTCCACATGAAGAACCCCGAGGCGAGCGGAATTCGCGACGACCAGGACACACCGGCCATCTCCTGGCCCAACTACCACTCCGGCGCCAACGGCGACTATCAGCCCATCTTCGCTGACAACCCGGCGCACGCCCTCCTGCGCACGAGCGCCTCCACCAGCGGCCACATCGAATGGTTCCCGGCCCACCCACACGAGGGCGCGGTAACAGCATGCGTGCCCCACGCCACCGTTCTCGCCCAAGGCCGAAGCAAAGTGTCCGGCCGCCGATTCAACCTCGCAGTCGTATTGGATGGAGAACTCACTGCGGCGGGCCGACCGATCGGCCGTGCACTCGCCGAATCGACATTCCACCACTTCGCCGACTACAACTGGGATCTCGATTGCGGCGCACCATCATTCGTCAGCGAGCCGCCCGGCACCCAAATCAAAGCCGACGCCTCCCGGCTGACCATCTACAAGAACTACGTCCACAACATCGCGACTTGGCTGCACCCAGGCGAAGCACCACGCTGAGCCCGCCTATCGACGGCCACCCCTGATCAGGTCGAATTCGGCTTCAACGGCCAGCTGGCCAACGAGAAGGCGCTGGTGTCCGGTCTCTGCGCGTGCTGAGTCCCCGTCGTGCCGGATTTGGTGCCCCACTTCGGGAGTGCCATACGGAAGCTTCACCGATCGGAGATGCACTGGCCAGATTCGCGAAGAGCGCAGGAGCCGGAAGCCTTGATGAGCCAGGTAGAGAGCGGGAAAGTTTGGGAGCCCTGGAAAGAAAACCTGCACTCGCCGGCCCCGCCCAACAGGTCATCCGCAATGTCATCCCGAAGGATTCGACGAACAGATCTAGTGTCTAGCAATATGTTTCATGACAGAGAGGCCGGTAGCGCCATAGATTCTGCCGCGTGAGCGAGCAGAATCCGCCGGCGGGGGCTCCGGTGAGAACCAGCCGAACCGCCAGCAACCTACATCCGATCAGGACACGCCTAGACCTGACCGCGCCACTCGAAGCAAAATCGGCGACATCGGACCGGCATGGATCACGGCGATATCGGGCCTTATCGTTGCTCTCACCAGTGCTGGGGTGTTCGTTGGGCGGGCTACGGCCCCGGACGCGCCACAACCTGCCAGCCCTACCTCAATAGCCGTTGTAGCACCAGCGACAAGCGCCTCAAGGGCAACCACTGCGTCCGACGTGGCTGCTGGCACAATACTGGTCGAGAATTGCCCGATTGTTCTTGCTAAGAACTACTACTACTTGCCCATCGGCAGGTTGTCCGAGTGCCCGTTCCCGGCCAAGGACCAAGTGCTTGGCGTCCAATGGGGATCACGCGGTGGCCACCCAATTCCTGGTTACGACACACCCTGCGCTGCAAGGGCGTTTAGGTCGTACACCATCTTCCTGGACTCAACCGCCAGGCGAGAGCGGCCGTCACTGGGCGAACGACACTTCACCCACGACCTGGGGTTCGACGCAGGCGCTCGGCGTGACCCAGGGGTGGGGTTGCGGGGGTGATGTGGAGGGCGCCTTGGTTGAGGTCGAGCATCAGCGCCCCGGGTGTTGTCTGCAGCTGGCTGCGTAACTGGTCGGGTATGTAGTCCATTGTGGCGATTCGGTTGCGGTAGCTGAGAAAACTGTGGCATCCGATCGCCTTGACTCCCGCCCGGCGGAGGCTGGTGACAGCGTCGGTCAATGTCCACAAAGCGTTTTCGGCGGGCTGGATGATGTCGATGGCGTCGAGGTGCCGTGACCGGATCTGTTCCGGGAAGAACTTCGCCGCGAAGTGGCGGTAGAGCACATACTCCGAAGCACCGGTCCATTTGGCGTGTTCAATCGTCGTCAGGAATGCCTCCCAGAACGGTCGCCGGTGCTGGTCTTCGACTCGCCGCATCAGGTCCGCGAGGATTTGTCTGTCGAACACCATGTGATGCTGCATCCCGCTGTACGGGTCGACCGGCCGCCATTCGGCGAGCAGCCGGGTCGCCGCGGTGATCGCGGAGTGGCGGTCGGGGATCGCGTGCTGGCGGGTGTCGAGGCGCCATTGCAGCGGATAGCCGAGTGCCAGATAGGATCTGCCGTCGTTTTCGACGAACACGACATCCTCGACGAGCGCGTAGTCCGCGTCGAGCACCAGCAGGTGCTGGACCGTACTCGCCAGGATGCGGAAGCAACTCAGTTTGATCAGCTGCTGGAAATACCAGGACGAATTCTGGTGATCACCGCCGGCTGTGCGCAGGGTCGCCTCGATGGCGGCCGGTGTCGGTGAGACCGCTTCCTCATCGATCCACTGCACCATATGGTCGGTCCGTACCTGTGCATGCAGGCGCGCGGATCCGACGATATTCACCGATCGGATCGGATTGCGACAGTGTGCCCTCAGCCCGGTGATACAGGCGTCGAGGCTGGGCAGATCCTTGGCTGCTACCGGGATCATGACCTCGATTGCCGGTAGCCGCGCAGTTCCGGTCACGTTCACGCTCCCCGTAGGCTGATCGTCGCCGGCAACGATAGCCAGGCCTCATGGCTCGAAAAGCGTTGGGCCCCCTGAGTATTTCATCACCGACACCGTCGCGACCACGCTGCGCGAAGCGCTCTGGTTCGACCCACCCCTGAAAACGCCCTGTGCCCTCAACGATCGGCCCTCTCGATCGACCGGAAATCTGCAATACGGCGCAGTGCGGAAACGCGGGAAGTCTTGCTGGGCTGGTGCCCCGTCCAGATAGGTTGCCGCGCTATCAGATCCGGCTCGCTTGCCGAGCGCAGTCGAAACGCTGCACTACAGACCCCGCGGCATCGCCGTATGACCGTGCCCGACGGATCTCGATACCTGACAAGCTATCTGACGCGGCACAAGCAAACAGGGCGCAGCCGTTACTGGCGTGCGATCGGCACGGTCGAAAGCGCGGGTCGCGGCAGTAGAGTGTGTTGTCGGACGCGGTCGCAAGGATGGCCTGTTCATCCGGACTGCGGCCGGCATCACGCTACCGCGACCGCTCATACAATCGATCGAATTGGTTTCCCAGCACCGTGTAAGTCTCCAACCACCCACTGCTGGCCGCGATCTCACACAGCGGGCCGGTCGCGATGAACAGAAATCTCAGATCGGGCAACCGGCTCATATCACCTCGCCGAATCAGTTCGGAATGGTCGGTGAGATCGTCCACGAGCTCCGCCGCATCCGTGTACCGAGATTGCCAGCTCATATCCTGTGGCCCGGCCTGCACGATCGCCATCACCTGATCGAGGATGTCGAGTATCTCCGCCGCCTCCGACTTCATCCCGCCAGCTTGGCATGCCCGAAGCTGGTCGACGAGCGCGGCCGCTGGCGCGGCGAGCTGCGCTGGGGTCTCGCGGCGATCCCATGCCTGTAGTACGCGCCCGCCGAATGACCGATGAGCAGGTGCGCAGTGGTCGACGCCGGATGCTTGCCGAGTTCTTCGGCATTTCAGCACCGGACAGAATGCGCGCATGAAACGGTGGTGGATCAGGCGCGACGCCGACGGCTCCCGACCGGTCAACCGGTCGGGAGCCACAGCCGTGCGATTTACACCAATTCGGGTACGCGGAGGTGGGCGATGGCCAGCTCACACTCGCACATGTCCATGACCTGCATACCGGCTTGGCGGGTGATTCGCTCGCGCAGGGCGGTTGCGTCCTCGCGATTGCGTTCCATGGCGTCGGCGCTGTCGAAGGTGACGCAGGAGACGCCACGGCCGGACGCGCGCTCGACCAAGAGACTCGCGCTGGAGAACCCGTCGAGGGATTCCATGCCGTGTAGAGCTTGGGATTTGTATGTCTCGATCGCCGCGTCCTGACGATCCGGGTTCGTCTTGACCCAGACAACGCGGGCGCAGGCGCCCTGCTTTGCGCGGTGGTCACGATGTAGGGCGGCGATTTCCCACTGCTCGATCTGGGTGCCGCCGCCGCCGAATGCCGCGGCCGCACGATCTCGAATGGGGCGGACCCGGTCGGCGCTGGCGGTCATCGCATCTTCGGTTTCCCATGAGGTAGTTACGATGCACCGGCCGGACTGGCGATCGACCAGCAACGATAGTCCGACACAGCCGGGTATGTCTTCCACAGCCGGCATTACCTCGTCGCGTACATGCGCAATCCCGGCATCGATAGCGGAGGGTTGCGCCTGAATAGTCGTAGAACGTGCGTACACGAGCGACTCCCTCGGGTGTTCAGGGCAGCGCCCCGCTGGCGCCACCGACATGTTCACACTGCCCCGCCGCGGCGCTCATGGCAATAGCTTCAGCACACTCTCTGCAACACCTGTTCATGACCGGAGACCGCCGCTGCCGCTGCCGGAGTTTGCGGTAGCTGGATCTGGGGTACTTCCGGCGCTGAACGAACTCCAGGCAACCGGCGGCCGTGGCAGTCAGGGAACCTGTCCGGCAAAAGGGATTATTATGTGGGACAAGCGGTTCGACCACACCACGCATCGGCAATCCGAGGGCGGCGAATTGGACAGCAGCACAGTCGCTTTCGCTGAGATCGCGGATAATCTGGTGCGAAATCTGCTCGATACCGGGCTGCAGCTCAACAAGATCGGTATCGAATTCGACAGGGAATCAGCCGCATCCGCGCAGGCGGATCGGACGCGCGATGCGATAAGCGACATCATCGACGATCTCGACCGCATCATTCGCGATGCCGGTCTGGCCGTGATCGCGGTGACTTCGGCGCTACCGAGGGCAGAGCCGGGCGCATCGCGGCACAAATGATCAAGGCCGGGCCGATATTCGGCGGCGTATAGCCAGCCACGCACGGGGTGTTGGCTGAAGACGACGCATTTGCCTCGCCGCTGTTGCTGTGATCGCGGGCCTGCCGCCCATGTCGGCATTGGCGGAGATCAATCGACTGTTGTTCGAGCCGAACGGGACGTATCTGCCATGGGGCCTATCAGCCGCCGCCGTCGCCGGAGCCGCATACACCGCCGATGCTCACCTGTCCGAGCGGCGGGGCCGAATGCATCCAATGATGTCATTGCCGAAATCACCGGGACAACCCATAGGCCCTGGCGATGACCTTCTCGATGACCGTGCGCGGCAATAGGCGGCGCAACGCGAACATCGCAGGTGCGTTGCTGCCGACCGCGTACAACGGCCGCGGACGGCTGGCCTCGACGGCGGAGACGATGGTGGCGGCAACCCGTTGTGGCGTAATGCCTTTGGCTTGCTGTCGATCGAGTGCGGTCATGAAATGGGTGAAATCCGCTGTGTGCGGGGAGTTCTCGTCGATGTACTTGGTGCGTCGCTCACGCAGCCCGGTATCGATCTGGCCGGGTTCGACGGTGGTGATCCACACGCCGAACGGTGACTCCTCGAATCGAGCCGCCGTGGCGAATCCCCGCACCGCTGCCTTGGTTGCGACATAAGAGGACCGGTATGGCATCGGAAAGCTGGCGAGCATGGAACCGACCATGACAACCCGGCCGTAACCTCGGCTCCGCATTTCGGGGAGCACTGCCTGGGTGAGCGTGACCGGCCCGAGCACATTGAGCTGGAACAGCCGCTCGACCGCCGCGGTCGGTAATTCGGCGAGCGGACCGGCCTGGCTCTCGCCCGCATTGTTGATCAGCACGTCGACACCGTCGAGGCCGTCGACGAATTCGGCGATCGACTCGGCATCGGTCAGATCGAGCGCGCGATAGTCGACATCGGCCACTCGGTCGGCGGCCGCGATCGACTCCGGATTCCGGCTCGTCCCGATCACTTGGAAGCCGCGCGCGACCAGGGCCGCAGCGGTTGCCTTTCCGATGCCGGAGGACGCACCGGTCACGACTGCCAATCGGGTCATAGGTTCTCCTCAGTCTTTCGCGCCCAGCTTTGAGTACCTCAGCTTTGAGTACCTCAGCTTTGAGTACCTCAGCTTTGAGTACCTCAGCTTTGAGTACCTCAGCATTGAATACCTCAGCATTGAATACCTCGGCGGCCAACGGTATGGGTGCGAAAGCCGGAGTGACAAGGGCTACTTCGTGTCTGCCGCAAGTTCGATCAAGCGGGCGCGGACAAGTCCGGGGCGTTCGTCGGCGACGAAATGTCCACAGCCGGTGACCGGTTCGAAGGTGTAGTCGTCGGCGCGGGCCGTTTCGGCGGCCGCCAGGGAGCGGTGGACGGCGGGGTCGTCTACGCCGAACAGGGCGCGGATCGGGATGGTGGCGCGGCGGCGTTCGGGATGACGTGCGGCATTCGGAATTTCGCGCAGCCAGAAGGTGCGATAGGTGTCGGTGGCGGCGCGGGCACAGACCGGATCGCGGAAGCGGTCGGCGAAGATGCGGATCACCTCGGGGCTGACCGTGCTGCGGTCGGTGATCGCCCCTCTGATCAGCCATTCGAGGAAGCGGGTGCGCTGCTGCAGCGGTACGCCCACGGTGGCGACCAGCGGCTGGTAAGTGAGCAGGCGCCAGATCTGTCGCATGACTGTCGTCGGCGGTACCCACGGATGGGCCATATTCAGCACCAGGTAGCCGCCGAAGCGGTCGGGTTCACGCAGCACCATGCGGTAGCCGATGTAACCGCCCCAGTCATGGCCGACGAGCAGCACCCGTCGCAGGCCCATCGCATCGAGGAGGGCTAACACATCGGAGGCCACTTCCTCCTTCGACCACCGATGCGGCGGTGCACCCGACCAGCCGTATCCGGGCAGGTCGGGGGCGATGATCCGCAGTCCTTCGGGCGGGTCGGCAAGCAGATTCCGGTAGGCGTAGTGGTGCTGTGGCCAGCCGTGCAGCAGCACGACCGGGCGACCGTCCTCCGGTCCGGATTCAGTGACGTGGAACCGGACATCGCGGGCTGTCACGAACGTCCGGCGCACCCCGGGGATGACTGGCGGTTCGGTACCGTCGGTAACAGGCATAACGCCCACGATAGTTCGCCGAGCGTCTGCGGAACCACCTTCTGCAGTCGGATTCGCACCACCGCCCGTGGTCGGATAGCGCTTCGTCGGACCACCATGAGGCGGGTCTGCTAGTCGTGCGGCCGCAGTGGCCATTTCGGCGATCTGAGGGTCGGTTCATCGGCGCGACCGTAGAGAAGGCCGCGCGTCACGCCGCTCGGTCCTCGCTCAGGACGGCAACCAGCACAAGTGAATCGAAAGCCGCTGGTGAGCAGTGGCCACCTTTGAACGCGCCGAACCCGCTCGGCGCTAAAACCAGGTGAATCCGGCGCTACCGACAAGGTAGTAATTCCTCATGCCAACTGAAACCGCCCCCGGTTTATTCGCCGGACAGGACCTCGCCGCGCGGGTCGAGCACGCCGAACGCACGCTGATCGAGGAGGGTGCTCGCGCGGCCGCCCGCCGGGACCCGCAGCAGCGAGTGCTGGTGCGGCCCATCGGCGGCGGCCTCGCGGTGTGGGCGGGCCCGGGTTCACCGCTGGACAAGGTGGTCGGCGTCGGAATGAACGGCGCTGCCTTCGATGACGCCGAGCTGGACGCGGTCGAACAAGCCTTCGCCGAGCGGGAAGCGCCGGTCCAGGTCGAGGTCTCCACGCTGGCCGATCCGACCGTTGTCGAACGCCTGACGCGGCGCGGCTATGTGCTGTTCGGCTTCGAGAATGTGCTGGGCTTGCGGCTCGAGCCGGGGCGGCAGGCGCGACCGGCCGAGGGCGTCGAGATCCGCGATGTCGGGCACGACGAATTCGACACCTGGGTGAATGTCGTCGTCGACGGCTTCGCCACCCCGGACACTCAGGGCGTCGCCTCCCATGAGGAATTCCCGCGCGAGGCCATCGAACGCGCCGAGCGGGACCTCACCGCGACGAATGGTTTCGTCGGCTCGCTCGCCATGATCGACGGTAAGCCCGTCGGTGGCGCGAGCTTGCGCCTCAGCGATGGCATTGCCCAATTATGCGGTGCGGCAACCCTTCCCGAATACCGCCGCCGCGGCGTGCAGGGCGCACTGCTTTCGATGCGCCTCGCCGCCGCGGCGGCCGCGGGCTGTGACCTCGCGGTGGTTACGACCCTGCCGGGTTCGAAGTCACAGCAGAACGTCCAGAAGCTCGGCTTCCAACTGCTCTACCCGCGCGCCATTCTCGTCCGCTAGTACCGGCCGAAGGCGAGCGCGACATTGTGCCCGCCGAAACCGAACGAGTTGTTGATCGCGTACTCGATCTCCTGGTTGCGCGCCTCGCCGTGCACCACATCCAGATCGATCTCCGGATCCTGGTTGTCCAGGTTCAGCGTCGGCGGCACGACGCCGTCGCGGATGCTGAGTACGGTCAGAATCGATTCCAACGCGCCCACCGCGCCGATCGAATGGCCGAGTGCGGATTTCGGCGCGTAAACCGAGGCGTGGTTACCGACGGCTTTGTTGATCGCATTGGCCTCGGCGGTGTCGCCGATCGGGGTCGCGGTCGCGTGCGCGTTGATGTGGGTGATGTCCTTCGGGGTCAGACCTGCGATCTGCATGGCCCGGGTCATCGCGCGTGCCGCGCCATCACCATCGGGCGCCGGAGCAACCAAATGGTAACCGTCGGAAGTGATTCCGGCTCCGAGCACGCGCGCGTGGATAGTCGCGCCGCGGGCCTTGGCGTGCTCCTCGGTCTCGAGGACCATCAGCGCACCGGCCTCGCCGAAGACGAAACCGTCGCGGTCGGAGTCGAAGGGACGCGAGGCGCCCTTCGGGTCGTCGTTGCGGGTGCTCATCGCGCGCATCATGGTGAAGGCCGCGATCGGGAGGACATCGATATATCCCTCGACGCCGCCGGTGACGACCATATCGGCGTCGCCCATCGCAATCATCCGCCATGCGTTGACAATTGCCTCGGACCCGGACGAGCACGCAGAGACCGGCGTGATCACGCCGGCCTTCGCCTTCAATTCGAGACCGACGACCGCCGACGGACCATTGGGCATGATCATCTGCACGGCCAGCGGCGAAATCTTGCGATAGCCACCATTTTTCAGCTTAGTGTTCGCATCGGTGATCGCATCGGCGCCACCGAGTCCGGTGCCGATCGCCACACCGAGCCGTTCGGGATCCACCTCCGGACTGCCCGCATTGCGCCACACCTCGCGTCCGAGGACCGTCGCGAGCTGTTCGACATAGGACATCCGACGCTGTTCGACCCGCGTCAGCAGGGTCTCGGGGCGAACCTTCAACTGACCGCCGATGCGGACGGGGAGGTCGTACTCCTCGACGAAGGGATCCTCCAACACGTCGATTCCGCTCTCGCCGTTGAGCAGTCCCTTCCACGTCGCGTCGACATCACCCGCGATCGACGTGGTCGCCGCGAGACTTGTCACGACGATATTCGGGAATCGCCCGTCGGCGGCAAAGAGGTTTCGCACGAGAGTCACTCCTGGTTTCTCTTCCGATAACGCAGTTTTCGGTGTCCTGGCGAGTGCCTTATCCGAATTGGACAGGCGTTCGACGGACTACGGCGGCCGGACATCGTTGTCGTACGGCATCGTCGCAGGCGTTCTACTATGCCCCCGAATGCGTTGAAATGCATTGCTGAGCTGGTATTTCCGCTGGACATCGTTTCCGGAAGAGCATACCGGCGCGGATTGATCACGGTATGCCCGTCATTACGAACCTTAGGCCCGGCGGTTGTGGGAAACCTCTAAAGTCGCAGGAAGCGCGCGCATCCGCAGGCGGTTGCAGCGTAGTGTGCTGGTCCACTGACCGGTTCTGTCCGGCCCATTCGGTCGCCTTACCGGCGCATCTATGCAATCTTGTTATTGCACAACGGCATTGAAAGGGTCGCCCCAGCGGCACGGTGAAGGGGTGTGGCGAGATCATGGTGTCGTCGAACACGGCCGAGTCCGGCGGCAATACCGCCGCGCAGAGTTCACCCACCCCGCCTGCTGCCATCCCCCGGCACGTCGGCACGCGCGGTAGTCGCGCGACCGATCCGCTGTGGCCGGGCATGCTCCCGCCTGGACCGGCACCGCATGTCCTCCCACCGGCGCGCCCACATCGCCGGAAGCGGCGTCCGGCGCGTCGGCCCTGGCTGGTCGGCAGTGCCGCAATATTCGGCACGTTGGCGGCGGTGGCGTTGGTGCTCGTGTACACGGCCGAGGCGAGCAATACCCGGCAGTCGACGGCCACGATCACCGATCCGGTGCTCGGTGGCGGACCGAACTGCGAGCCGACGCGCACCGAACAGTTGGTGCGCGGCAACGGAACCGGCTCGACCGATTCCGGACCGGATGTGATCCTGGCCTTCCAATACGCCTATTACATGACTCGCTCGGCCTCGGATGCCCGCGCACTGACCACACCGGATGCGGCGGTGTCCTCGGTCGCATTGATCGATGCGGGCATCAAATCGATTCCGCCCGGCACCCAGCACTGCGTAATGATCACCCCGATGCTCGACGGCCGCTTCGACGTCGTCATCACCGAATTCCGACTAGATGCGACAGTGCGCACCTATCGACAGTTCGTCAGCGTCACGTCCCACGAAGGCATCACCGTCATTACCAAGATCACCGCGCCGTCCTGACTCGCTGCTCAGCTCCGGCGGCCGGGAAGACCCGCGGCGGTCGCCGCGGCGGCCAGCACCGCCTCCAGCATGTCGGGGGTGAGCCGACCGGTGAAGGTGTTCTGCTGGCTGACGTGGTAGCAGCCGAATAGGTGCAGCGGCGCTCGGTCATCGACGGTCGGCGGCAGCACGACGTGAGCGCCGTGCCCGAATTTGGGACGCGGACGCGGCATAGTCCAGCCCGATGCGGCAAGCACCGGAAGCAGCGCCTGCCAGCCGAACGCGCCGAGTACAACCACCGCTCGCACTGTCGGTGTGAGCAGACCCAGTTCGGTCTTCAGCCAGTGACTGCAGCGATCCCGCTCGTCGGGTGTCGGCTTATTGTCGGGCGGCGCGCAGTGCACCGGCGCGGTGACTCGAGCGCCGATCAGCCGCAGCCCGTCGTCGCGGTGCACCGCCGTCGGTTGATTGGTCAGCCCGACGTTGTACATGGCGGCATAGAGGAAATCCCCACTGCGGTCGCCGGTGAACATTCGCCCGGTCCTATTGCCGCCGTGGGCGGCTGGGGCGAGCCCGACGACCAGCAGTCGTGCGTCATCCGGACCGTAGCCGGGAACCGGCCTGCCCCAATAGGTTTCGTCACGGTACGCGGCGCGCTTCTCCCTGGCCGCTCGTTCCCGCCAGGCGACCAGCCGCGGGCAGGCGAAGCAATCCGCGACCGCGGCATCCAGTTCGGCGATGGTCTCGCACACGATCACATGCTGCCGCAGGTATGTATCGATAGCCATCCGTTTGCGTACAGGTCGCACGACCAGTTCAACGCCGTGGGGAGGTGTGCATAACGGACCGGACACGTGAGCCGGACCACGCGGTCGAGTTGATAGCATGGCCTTCCTGGCCGTCCGGATGCGGGCAACGCCCCCGGGTTCACCTCGAAAGAGTCTTTCCATGCAGTTTGAAATCGTCGAGCGAGACGAAACGTGGGTTGCCGGGCTCCCGGTGCGCAGCCCGAAACGTGCGCTCGGGGAACTGCGTGACCACGACCTCGAGGCCGCGTGGGCGGCAGTGCTGCATCAGGAACTCGGCGGCCAGCTGGCCAGCGCGTACACCGATTACTCCGGTGAACTCGGTACCTACAACACCCAGATCGTCGGCTATGAGTGCGTGTCCTTCGGCGAGGTCACCCGCGGTCACCTGGTGGCGCGGCTGCCGCGCGGCACCTATGCCAGATTCTCCTCGGTCGGTAACTTCCCGCAGGTGATGACCGACCTGTGGACGCAGATCGCCTACGCCGAGGAACACAACCAGATCAAACGCACCTATACCGGCGATTTCGAGTGTTATCCGCACGCGTACAAGATCGATCTCTACCTGGCGGTCGAGGCGCGATGACATACGCGATCGTGGTGCGCCGCGAGGCCATCTACGGCGGTCTGGTGGTGCCGCGGGTACGTCCGAGTTTCAAGGTCAGCAATAGCGACCTGATCGAATTCCTCAAGGATCGGCTACGCGACCGCGCGGGCGCCGACCAGCCGATGTACACGGTGTACGTGCCGGATCCGGCCGGAAACTACAACGCCGTCGTATGTTTCGAGTACTCCGCTCCGGGCGCGGTTCCGGTCGGTGACGTACTGGTCAAGGTGCCCAAGGGTGTCTACGCTCGGTTCGAGCCGAACGGGGACTACCACGATCCGGTCGAGGATGTGTGGGCCCAGGTCGACGATGCGACGGCGTCCGCCGAGATCACCCGTGCGTACCGGGAGGAGATCGAGATCTGGCGTGGGCCGGAGTCGGTCGAACTGTTCATCTCCATCCTGGTCTAAGTTAGCCGTCTGTTAGCTACGTCAGTACCAACTGGTCTCCACGATCTATTCGATGGCATGTTCGAGTGTTCTGACCTGCAGTAATTTCGGCGCGGGCAATTAGTTTTCGGAAGATTAACCAGATATCTGGTCAATTCTTCAAGGATGACGGATACTGCCTTAGGCAAACTCACCTGATCGGCGAGTCATCTGGCGGGTCGGTCAGGCCGGCTCGATGACCGTGCAGATGTGCGGTAGCAAACGGAATAGGAACACCATGACTGTCGAAACAATCGCAGTCGGCCCGGGGGGCACACGCGATGCCGAGGTTTTGCGGTTCCGCGACATGCATTCCGGATATGTCTTTCATGTCGCTACTCCGCAGGCTCATCCCGATCTGTGGCGTCGTTATCTGCGCGGTGCGCTGCAGGTTTACCGGCACTACGGTGTGGATCACGCTTTGGAATACGACAGCGTTGTCGACGGCCGTTCGACTTCGTTGTTCTTCACCGCCGTAGATCCGTCCGGCGCCGTCGTCGCGGGATTGCGGGCACAGGGTCCCTACGGTGTGGCCGACGAAGTGCACGCACTGCGCGCCTGGGCCGGCCGACCGGGTGCCGCCGAGTTGCGCGCGATGGTTGCCGACCGGATACCGGAAGGTGTGGTCGAGGTGAAGGCGGTTTGGGTCTCCCGAGCGGCCGAGCACCGTGCCGCGCTCGCCGCGGCGGTCTCCCGCTGTGTCGTCCACGCCGCCCGACTGCTCGATGCCAGGTTCGGTTTCATCACCACTGCCACGCGAAATGTCGGACTGTACCGCTCGAGTGGTGGGTATGTCGCCGATCGGGTACCGGCTGTGCCCTATCCTGACGATCGCTATCAGACTATCCCGATGTGGTGGGATACCCGGACATATCGGTCATTAGCCACCAAATTGCAGAGTTCGTTGACAGCGCTGGAGCGTGCGGCGCTCGATGCCTGGCTGTCGCCGCATGGTCGAGCGCCCTCGAGTGGACCAGGGATCGGAGGATTGGCGCAGGTATGAACGGTGACCTCACCGCGGACCACCGCCCGCTGATTCTCGACGAAAATGCCTCAGTCGATGCCCCGATCCTCGTGCAATTACGGAAATCACCGCAGGTCCGCATTCTCGATCTGCGTGATGTGCTGCGCGCCGAACTCGCCAAGGTGCGTCGGCCGCCGCCGGACCTCGGGGGGCCGGAGACGGACCGATGGGTTTATTACCCGTGGCGGCGCGCGCTCGTCGGGTTGCCCGGTGAAAAGACATTTCGGGCAATTCGCTTGGACCGCAACCAGAACAAGCTCACCCGCGCCGAACAGGAACGCTGTGCCGGTCTCGCGATCGGGGTCGTCGGGCAGAGCGTCGGCCACGCGGTCGCTTACACACTGGCCCTCGAGGGCACCTGCGGCCTATTGCGCCTGGCCGACTTCGACGATATCGAGTTGTCGAATCTGAATCGGGTGCCCGGTGGGATCTTCGATATCGGCGTGAACAAGTCCATCGTGACCGCGCGCCGGATCGCCGAACTCGATCCGTATCTACCGGTCGAGGTCGCCACCGCGGGCATCGACGAGGACACCGTAGACACATTCCTGCATGGATTGTCGCTGGTCGTCGAGGAATGCGATTCGCTCGATATCAAATTCGCCGTCCGGGAAGGCGCACGCCGACAGCGCATTCCGCTGGTGATGGATACCAGCGATCGCGGCCTGCTCGATGTCGAGCGCTATGACCTGGAACCGGACCGTCCGCCGTTCCACGGTCTGCTCGGCGCGACCATGGGCGCGGATCTGCGCGGATTGTCCACGAAAGACAAGGCGCCGCACGTCATGCGGATTCTCGACCCGAAGGAGCTATCGGCCCGGATGGCCGCGAGTCTGGTCGAGATCGACGAAACCGTGACGACCTGGCCGCAACTCGGCGGTGACGTCCAATTGGGTGCGGCCATCGTGGCGGCGGCGGTGCGCCGGATCGGGCTCGGCCAGAAGTTGTCCTCGGGCCGGACCCGGTTCGATCTGGAACGTGGTCTGGACGAGCTGGCCGAACCGGAGCCCGGGTGCGAGAAGGTGTCCGACGAATTTCCGGTGGCCGAAGGCAGTGTGCCGGATCCGGACGGGTCCGCCGTCGAGAAGATGCTCGAATCCGCGCGGCGAGCGCCCTCGGGCGGCAATACCCAACCGTGGTACCTGCGCGTCGATGGCGATGAACTACGCATCGATCTCGTCCGAACCCGCTCGTCGGCACTGGATATCGGCTATCGCGCCAGCGCGGTATCGATCGGCGCGGCGCTGTACAACGCGCGCACCGCGGCCGCCGCGCACGGTCTACTCGGCGCGCACGAGTTCATCGAGAACAACTCCACCCCATTTTCCGCGGTGCTGCATCTGGGCGACGGCACCGATTCCGCACTGGCCGCGGACTATCCGTACACACTGACCCGCGAGACGAACCGACACCTCGGCGCGGGCGCGCCACTGGCCGATCACGTCCTGCCCGACCTGGCCGCGGCCGCCATCGATGCGTCGGTCCACGCCATCACCGAACCCGATGAGCTCGCCGCCGCGGCCGCACTGCTCGGTGAATCCGATCGCATCCGCTACCTGACCCCGCGCCTGCATCAGGAGATGTTCGGCGAACTGCGCTGGCCCGGTGAGGATTCGCGCACCGGGATCGATATCCGGAGTATGGAATTGGCCCCCGACGAGCAGGCCAAGATCCGCATCGGCGAGCGCTCGGATGTGATGGATCGGTTGCGCGAATGGTCCGGCGGTGCCGCGCTCGGCGAGTACACGCGCGACCGCGTGCTGTCGAGTTCGGCGGTGCTCGCGATAACTTTTCCGCGTCGATCCGGCGCAGAGTCGGTATCACTTGCCGATTACGCGCGCGGTGGCGCGGCCGTGCAGCGGGTCTGGATCGCGGCGCAGCGGCTCGGTCTTGCGGTGCAACCGGTCTCGCCTTTGTTCCTATATGCGCGGCACCCCGACGAGCTGAAAGGGATTTCCCCGGATTTCGCGGATACACTTACCTCACTTCAGGGCCGTTTCCTGGACCTGCTGGGAGTGCCTAAACATGAGATCATGGCATTGGTGCTTCGCCTGAGCTTTGCGACAGCAGCCACGGTCCGCAGTAGGCGGCTTCCAGTGCCGGGCGCGGGCAACCGCAGCTAGCGCGATCGGAGATAGGGTGCCTCGGCGAACGCTCGACTCATTGGTGACCCAGGTCGCCTCCGAGTTGATGGGCGTCGACGCCACAACGATGGTGGCGGCGAGTGAACGTGTGCTGGCCAGGTTGGTGGAGCATTTCGATGTCGATTTCAGCTACCTACGCCACACCGATCGAGAGCAGCGGGCGACCGTGCTCATCGCGGAATGGCCGCACCGTGGCGACATACCGGATCCGGACCCGCTGAAGATCGTGCATTTCGAGCACGCCGACTCGGTATTCCGGGAATTGGAACACGCCACCGAGCCGATCATCGTGCGGCCGTCCCAGCAATCCGCCGATTATCAGGAGACGATCCGGCGCTCGTCGGGTATACCGCAGGTCGCCATGGCCGCGGTGCCGTTGTTGTCGCGCGGCGAGTCGACCGGCGTGTTGGGATTCATCAAACAGGGCGATCGCGACTGGAGCACTCGGGAACTGAATGTGCTCAAGGCGATCGCCGCACTCTTCGCCCAGTTGCAGGCGCGCGTGGTGGCCGAGGAGCGATTGCGCTATATCGCCCTGCACGACGATCTGACCGGATTGGCGAACCGGCGGGCACTACTCGAACATATGGAGGAGCGGCTCAGACAGGGCAGTCCGGGACCGGTGGCCGCCTTCTTCCTCGATCTCGACCGGCTCAAAGCGCTCAACGATTTTCTCGGACATACCGCGGGCGACAACTTCATTCGCACGCTCTCCTCGCGATTGCGGGAGAATCTCGATCCCAATGACATGATCGCCCGACTCGGTGGCGACGAGTTCGTCATCGTGCCTGCCAAACCCATGGACGCGGTGGCGGCCGAGTTGGAAGCGACGCGGATCCAGCAGCTCATCGGACGGCGGGTCACCGTCGGCGGGGAATCGGTCAGCCGCGGCGCCAGCGTCGGTGTCGCGGTAGGTATTCCGGGGGAGACCACGGTCGCGGATGTGCTGCGCCGGGCCGATCACGCGCTGCTGTCGGCGAAATCGGGCGGCGGCAATGGGGTCGCGGTCTTCACCGACGCCATGCGCGCGCAGTTCGAACTGCAGGACGATGTGGAGCTGAATCTGCGCGGCGCGGTCTCCGACGGCTCGCTGCTGCTGCACTATCAGCCCGAGGTCGATCTGCGCACCGGCCGGGTGGTGGCGCTGGAGGCGCTGGTGCGCTGGTTGCATCCGACCAGGGGGCTGCTGCCGCCCGGTGCGTTCGTCACCGTTGCCGAGGCCACCAATCTCGCGGGTGAGCTGGGGCGCTGGGTGATTCGGTCGGCCTGCGCGCAATTCGCCGAATGGCGCAGGCGGGGGCTGGCGGCGAATGTGGTGATGCGGATCAATGTTTCGCCGGTTCAGCTGGTCAGCCTGGATTTCGTGGAGCGGATCGAGGATATTCTGCGGCTGTTCGGGATCGATGGCAGTTCGGTCTGCCTGGAGATCACCGAACATGTGGTCGTACAGGATTTGGCGCGCACGCAGGTCACACTGCGCGGACTCAAGCGAATGGGCGTACAGATCGCCATCGACGATTTCGGCACCGGATACAGCTCGCTCTCGCATCTGAAGGCGCTTCCGGTCGATGCGGTGAAGATCGACCGCGGCTTCGTGCAGCGGCTCGGTGCGAGCACGGACGACCTCGCGATCGTGAAATCTATTATCGGATTGGCCGGGTCGTTCGGGCTCGGTGTGGTGGGGGAAGGCGTCGAGACGCCGGTCGCCGCGCGGACCCTGGTCGGGCTGGGTTGCTACCGGGCGCAAGGTTTTCTGATCGCGCGGCCGATGCCCGCCGATGAGGTGGAGGCGCATCTGGCGGTCGGGCGCATTCCACTGGATCTCGATCTGCCTCGGGCGGGCCGGGGTACCACGCGCGCGTGACCGGCAGGTCCGGTCCGTGGCCGCTGATCGAGACGTTGGGCGATACGTCGACATTGGTCGCCGATGGGGCCGCGGATCAAGGATAGGGCCGTTGCGTTTCGCCGACACCGACTGGATTCCGGTGCCAGCCGAGCTGACGCCGGTGCGAGCGCCGGAGAGTGAGCACGAGGTGTTGCGTGTGTGGGCGTGATCTGTGAGCTGCTGATCGAAATGCTCGGCGAGGAGTGGTCTCGACGTCGAGGAGGGTCGCTTGCGACCTCCCGGGTGTTGGGCTACTGGGCCGTCGTACCCGTTAGCAGGGTCTTTCACGGGTGTTCATGCGGTGTTGGGCGCATCGGTTCCGGGAGGAACCCGATTCGCTGCACGATCGGCGATGTGCGCATCGTGCAACTGGCGAACTTCTACGGTCCGCGGTCGGGTGGGCTGCGCACCGCATTGCATCATCTGGGCGAGGGCTATGTGGCTGCCGGGCACGAGGTGGTGCTGATCGTGCCCGGACCGCGCCGGACCGAGGAGATCCTGCCGACCGGTGCGGTACGGATCACCCTGCCCGCCTTGGCGATTCCGTGGACTGGCGGTTATCGGGCGGCGGATCCGCGCCGGGTGGCCGATGTACTGGCCGGGTTGCGCCCGGACGTGCTCGAGGTTTCGGATCGGCTGACGCTGCGGGGCTTTGGACGCTGGGCGCGCACCCGCGACGTGGCGAGCGTAATGATCTCGCACGAGCGCCTGGACCGACTACTGGGCCAGGTCATGCCGGCACCGGTGGCCCGCCGATGTGCCGATATCGCCAACCGGCGCACTGCCGACGACTACGACATCGTGGTCTGCACAACGGAATTCGCGCGCGCGGAGTTCCTGCGCATCGACGCGCCCAATGTCGAACTGGTGCCGCTCGGAGTGGATCTGGAGCTGTTCAGCCCGCGTCGCCGCGACAATCGCTTGCGTGCCGATCTCGGCGTGCCCGGACATCCGCTGCTGGTGCACTGCGGCAGATTGTCGGTGGAGAAGCGGGTCGATCGCAGTGTCGAGGCCATCGGCGCGCTGCGCAAGGCGGGCATCGAGGCCAGACTGGTCGTCGCAGGGGAGGGGCCGCGGCGCGAAGCCCTGGAGCGTCGGGCCCGTGCGCTACCGCCACTGACCGGTGGTCTGCCTGCGGTGCACTTCACCGGATTCATCACCGACCGGGCCATGGTAGCCAAACTGCTTGCCACCGCAGATGTTTCGCTGGCACCCGGTCCGCACGAAACCTTCGGTCTCGCCGCGCTCGAGGCCTTGGCCGCAGGTACGCCGGTCGTCGCCAGCCGATCCTCGGCACTCGCCGATATCGTCACGACCGAATGCGGCGCGGTCGCCGCCGATCGCCCGTCCGCCTTCGCCCAGGCCGTCACCGATGTGCTCGCGATGCCGACCGCCGGTCGTCGCAGGGCGGCGCGCAGCCGAGCGGAGCAGTTCACTTGGCCTCGGGCAGTCGCGGGGATGCTGGCGGTGCTCGGGCGATAATTCGCGCCACAGGATCTCAGCCTGCACTTGCTCGCCGAATCCGTTGCAGCGCCGCCGATCGCCGGTCCGCCTTCGTCCAGCGGTCGCCGATGTGGTCGCGATTCCGATCGCCGGTGGTCGAAGGCCATAGCCGGGCTGTGCAGTTCACGTGGCCCAGGGCGGTGGCCGGGACACTTGCGGCGCACTCGCACTCCTGATTCGAACTCCCCGACTCGCTTGCACCGTATGAACCTGTTGCCGCGTACCCTGCGTGCAACCGATTCGGCCTATTCGAGATGGGATCCGGTGTGCTTGGTTTTGGGCGCAGGAAGACAGTGCGGGATGCGAAGGTGCTCGTCACCGGGGCGGCGAGCGGAATAGGCCGGGCGACTGCCCTGGCATCTGCGGCTGGGGGTGCCGAACTGGTGCTGACCGATATCAATGCCGAGGGCCTCGAGGATACGGTTCGCGCCATCAAGGACGCGGGCGGCACCGTACTCGCCGCGCGTGCCCTCGATATCACCGACTACGGTGCGGTCACCGCCTTCGCCACCGATGTGCATGCCCAATTCGGCAGCCTCGATATCGTCATGAATATCGCGGGCGCCTCCACTTGGGGCACCGTCGAGAATCTCGAGCATCGCCATTGGCGCAAGATGGTGGATGTCAACTTGATGGGCCCCATTCATGTGATCGAGAATTTCGTGCCGCCGATGGTCCGGGCGAAACGCGGTGGGGCACTGGTGAATGTCTCCTCGGCCGCCGGAATCCTCGCGCTGCCATGGCATGCCGCCTACAGCGCGGGCAAATTCGGTATCCGTGGCGTCTCCGAGGTCTTGCGATTCGACCTGCGGAGCCACGATATTTCGGTGCACGTGGTGGTGCCAGGTGCGGTGAACACCCCGCTGGTGCACAGCGTCGAGCTGGTCGGGGTCGACAAGGAAGACCCGAGGATAAAGCGACTCATCGCGGCGTTCACCAAGCATGCCGTATCGCCGGAACATGTTGCGGCGGAGATCCTTCGCGGTATCGAGCGCAATCGGTTCCTCGTCTACACTTCCTTCGATATCCGCTTCGGCTATTGGTGGGCCCGCAAATTCGCCTACCCCTACGAATTCGTAATTCGCCGCACCAGCGATCGATTCAGCAGGCTGCTGGCTTCGATGGGCAGTTGAGCGTCACATCGAGTACGCGGGCACCCGGTCCCTGTTCACCGAGACGGTCGTGTTCGTTGACCAATCGGCAGCTGCCCAGTGACAGGCAGCCGCAGCCGATGCAGCCGGTCAGGTTGTCGCGCAGGCGAGTCAGCTGGGTGATGCGGTCGTCGAGGTCGGCCTGCCACGCGGTGGACAGGGTCTCCCAGTCGCGCCGGGTGGGGGTGCGGCCCTCGGGGAGTTTGTCCAGTGCCGCACGGATTTCGCTCAATGGGATGCCGACCCGTTGGGAGATGCGGATGAAGGCGACGCGGCGCAGCGTTTCGCGGGCGTATCTGCGTTGATTTCCACTGGTGCGGCGACTCGAAATGAGACCCTCGCGTTCGTAGAAGTGCAACGCGGAGACTGCTACTCCGCTACGCTCGGACAGCTGCCCGGGGGTCAGCTCCTTCGCTCGCCAATCGGTTGTCGACATTACGCTCCTCCATTCACCTCAACAATACTTCAGGTTAGGATGTGCTGGGGTCGGAATCGCAAGACACCCAATTGCGTGCTCTTACGCCCTCGGCGAACTACGGTCGGATCATGGGAGCAGACGCGGTGCGGGCGGGGCACGATGGCGGTGCGGACGATAGGTTCGATGGTGTCGGCGAGCCGGGTGGTCGACTTGCGGTCACCTCGGAGGTGGGGACCCTGCGCACGGTGCTGCTGCACCGGCCCGGCGACGAATTGCGGCGGCTGACCCCGCGCAATAACGATCAATTGCTATTCGACGGCATTCCGTGGGTCGAGCGGGCCCAGCAGGAGCACGACATCTTCTCCGGTGTGCTGCGCGAACGCGGCGTCGAGGTGCTACTGCTGGCCGATCTGCTCGCCGAAACCCTCTCGGTCAGCGGCGCGGCCCGCATCCAGGGCATCTCCGGCGCGGTCGACGCGCGCAAACTCGGACATATGCTGGCCGACGAACTCGCGGCCTTCCTACGCGGCGTCCGGGCCCGGGATTTGGCCAATATCCTCATGGCCGGGATGACCTTCGACGAACTGCCCTTCGAAGGTGACAACACCTCGCTCGTGCGGCGGATGCACCACGGTGCGGATTTCGTCATCGATCCGCTGCCGAATCTGCTGTTCACCAGGGATTCGTCATTCTGGGTCGGCCCGAGGGTGGCGATCACCTCACTCGCCCTGCCCGCCCGGATGCGCGAGACATCGCTGACCGATCTCATCTACGCATTCCACCCGCGCTTCCTCGGCGTGCGGCGGGCCTACGAATCGCATACCGCGCCGATCGAGGGCGGTGATGTGCTGTTGCTCGCGCCGGGCGTGGTCGCGGTGGGCGTTGGTGAGCGCACCTCGCCGGCGGGCGCGGAAGCGTTGGCGCGCAGTCTGTTCGACGACGATCTCGCGCACACCGTGCTGGTCGTCCCGATCGCCCAGAATCGCGCGACCATGCATCTGGACACCGTCTGCACCATGGTCGACACCGATGCCATCGTGATGTATCCGGCGGTGCGGGATTCGCTGTGCGCGTTCACGATTCATCGCGAGGACGATTACGGCGGACGCAACGACCAGGCCCGGGTGAGTGTGCGCGGTCCCGACCCGTTCCTGCCCGCGGCCGCGGACGCGATGGGCATCGGCAAACTACGGGTCATCGATACCGGACTCGATGGCGTCACGGCCGAACGCGAGCAGTGGGACGACGGCAACAACACTCTGGCGCTCGCGCCCGGCGTGGTCGTGGCCTACGAGCGCAACGATATGACCAATACGCGGCTCGAGGATGCTGGCATCGAGGTGCTGCGCATACCGGGCTCCGAATTGGGTTCCGGCCGTGGTGGACCGCGATGCATGTCCTGCCCGCTGTCCCGAGATGACGTGTGAGCGTGCGATGTTCACCATTTCCGTGACCCACGATTCGTCGATTCCGCCCTACGAGCAGTTGCGGCTCGGTGTCATCGCGCAGGTGCGATCGGGCGAGTTGACGGCCGGGACGAAGATCCCGACGGTGCGAGCTCTGGCCGCGCAACTCGGACTCGCGCCGAATACGGTCGCTCGGGCGTATCGAGAACTCGAGGCCGATGGGGTGGTCGAAACCCGGGGCAGGCAAGGGTCTTTCATCGCATCCTCCGGGGACCCGACCAAGGATCTGGCGGGCCGCGCCGCGACCGATTACGTCGCCACCATTCGACGGCTCGGTCTCGATGATGAGGTGGCCCTGCAGTACGTCAGGTCGGCTCTGGAGGGTTAGTCATCAGCGCCAACTGGGCAGCCACAGGTGGTCGTGCCAGTTGCCGGGGGTGATCGGCAACGCGGTCAGAATCGGCCAGAGCCAGATGAAATTGGCGATCACCAGGCCGAGATAGATACAGACCGCGAGTAGTCCGAGGCTGCGTCGTTCACTGGGCACGGCGGGCCGGTAGGTGCCCGCCGGGCTTCGCGGTATTCGTACCGATCGGGCCGGGCCGAGGATATCGCCGCACACCAGCGCGATCCCCATCACCAGGAACGGCGCCAGCGGTACTGCGTAGAAGTAGTACATCTGCCGATCGAGGGTGAAGAACCAGGGAATGAGTCCGGCGCCGTATCCGGTGAGTACCGCCGCGTAGCGCCAGTCGCGACGGACCACACTGCGCCACAGCATCCAGCCCAGCACCGGGAAGGCGATCCACCAGATCGCCGGGGTGCCGATCAGCATCACGGCCTTCACACACTGGGTCTGACCGCAGCCGGTGACACCGGTGTCGGCGTAGTAGTAGAGCATCGGCCGCAGCCCCATCGGCCAGGTCCACGGCTTGGATTCCCAGGGGTGATGGTTCCCGGCCGAATTGGTCAGCCCTTCGTGGAAGCGCAGCGTTTCGCCGCTGTAGTACCACAGCGAGCGCAGCGCATTCGGCAGCCACGACCACCGACCGTCGCGACCGACCTGATTGCCGACCGCATAACGGAAGACACCGTCCTCACTGCCGAACCAGGCCCAGTAACTGGCCAGATATACGCCGAGCGGAATCAGCACCAACGAGTACAGCGCGGGCCCGACATCGCGCACCGCCGCACCGACCCAGGGCCGCCGCACACCATAGGCGCGCCGCGCGGAGACGTCGAAATAGACGCTCATGAGCCCGAAAGCGAGGATGAAATACATCCCGGACCACTTTGTGCCGCAGGAGAGTCCGAGCAGTACCCCCGCGCCGAAACGCCACCAGCGCACTCCTAGTCGCGGCCCCCATTCGTTCGCATCGATCCGACCCTCGTAGTCCACCTTGGCGATTCGTGCCCTGACCTCGTCGCGGTCCACGATCAGACAGCCGAAGGCAGCGGTGACCAGCACCCCCATGAAAATGTCGAGCATGCCGATGCGCGAGGAGACGAAGGTGAGTCCGTCGGCGATCAGCAGAATGCCCGCGATCGCGCCGACCATGGTGGAGCGCGCCATCCGGCGCACGATCCGGATGACCAGCAGTACCAGGATCGTGCCCGCCAGCGCCGCACTGAATCGCCAACCCCAGCCGTTGTAGCCGAACATCCACTCGCCCACCGCGATCAGCTGCTTGCCGATCGGAGGATGCACCACCAGCCCGTAGGCGGGATTGTCCTCGACACCGCCGCCGGTGAGGATCTGCCAGGCCTGTGGTGCGTAATGCTTCTCGTCGAAAACCGGGGTGTAGGCGTCGGTCGGATAGTCCAACATGATGAACCGCGTCAACGCCGCGATCGCGGTGAGTACCGCGGTGACCACCCACCCCTGCAGCTTGTCGAGCGGCCCGAAGTCGGGCGACGGACGCAGGGGCGCGGGGCTCGACCAAGAAGGCACCGCCCCGGCTACGGTCGCGCGCTGGTCGGTCACCTGGGTCACGCCCCGATCGTATGCTGTGCGCGCCGCCGTGACCCGCACCGGTGAGCGCGCCGCCGCGCGAATCACACCCTGAGCTGCATTCACGGATTTTTCCATGGGCGCCGCCATTCGATGCCGAGATCCACGGGGTGCGGCGGAGATGGGGATGGTATGGCGGTGGCAGACTGCGGCGTGGTCGGCCGCAGTGGCCCGATACGCTGCCTTGGAACTACGCGGTCGAGGAACGGGAGCATTGTGGCGGACCAGGTGGGTCGATTGGTGCTCGCGGCGACGCCGATGGGCGAGATCGGCGATGCCTCACAGCGGCTACGCGAGGCACTCGGCTCCGCCGATATCCTCGCGGCCGAGGACACCCGGCGCACCCGCGCCCTCGCAAAGGCCCTGGACGTGGCGATCACCGGGCGGGTCCTGCGCTTCGATGACCACGTGGAGTCCGCGAAGATTCCGGCGCTGCTCGACGAGATCGAAAGCGGCCGCACAGTGCTGCTGGTGACCGATGCGGGCATGCCGACGGTGAGCGATCCGGGCTACCGCATGGTGGTGGCCTGTGTGCAGCGTCAGCTCCCGGTCACCTGCCTGCCGGGACCGTCGGCGGTGACCACCGCCCTGGCACTGTCCGCGCTCCCGGTGGAACGCTTCTGCTTCGACGGATTCGCGCCGCGCAAATCCGGCCAGCGTCGAGAGTGGTTGCGCACCTTGCTCACCGAGTCGCGCGCCTGTGTGTTCTTCGAGGCGCCGCACCGGCTCGCCGACTGCCTGGCCGATGCGGTGCAGGTGCTCGGTCCGGACCGGCGGGCCGCGGTCTGCCGGGAACTGACCAAGACCTACGAGGAGGTCGTGCGCGGCACTCTCGGAGAACTCGCGGCCTGGGCGGTCGATGGGGCGCGCGGGGAAATCACCGTCGTCCTCGAAGGCGCCCAACCCGTGGCGGCTGATCCCGCCGATCTGGTCGACGAGGTCGAATCACTGACCGCCGAAGGTATTCGCCTCAAGGACGCGTGCGCTCAGGTGGCCGCCGAGACCGGCGTTTCCCGCCGCGAACTGTACGACGCGGTACTGACCGCACGCCGCGACGGCGGTGACAGTTCCTAGCGCGACTCGCCATCGTCGACACTCTCGGGCGGCCGGATGGGGAGTGTCATAGTGCTATCGATCACGGGTGCGACGATGATCGGGTCATGACCTCTTTGGAAAGCAAGGCGAAGGCGTTTCTCGAATTGCACGTGCCGGGCGATCCCGGTGTCTTTCCGACGGTGTGGGATGCGTGGTCAGCGAATGTCGCTGTCGCGGCAGGGTTTTCGGCGCTGACCCTGGGCAGTCATCCGGTCGCCGATTCGGTCGGGCGCAGCGATAAGGAAGGGATGACATTCGCGGAACTGTTGACTCGCGTCCGGCAGATCACCGGTGCGGTCGACGTTCCGGTCTCCGTCGATATCGAATCCGGCTACGGGCTCGAACCCGCCCAGTTGATCGAGGGGCTGCTGGATGCGGGCGCGATCGGCCTCAATATCGAGGACACGGTGCACAGCGAGGGTGGCCGGTTGCGCACGCCCGAGGAGCATGCCGATTTCGTGCGGGGGCTGCGGCAATTCGCCGACGCGGCGGGCGTGCACGTGGTGATCAATGCGCGCACCGACCTGTTCATGCGCGAGGACGGTGACGCGAGCGACCGCGTCGATCGCGCCATCGCGCGCCTGCGGCTTGCTGCCGCGGCGGGTGCGGATTCGCTGTTCCCGGCGGGTCGGCACTCCGATACTGATATGCGCCGACTGACCAGCGAATTGCCGCTGCCGATCAGCGCTGTCGGGCTGCCCGATAAGTCGGATAAGGCCGTCTTCGCCGAACAGGGCGTCGGCCGCATCACCTTCGGCCCCATGCTGCAATGGGCGCTGACCGCGGAGATCAATCGGCTGCTCGACCGCTGGAAGTAGCCCTCCCCGAGGGTCCGGCTCGAGCGAAGCGCTACCGCTTTATCGAGCGGTAGCGCTTCAGTAATGCGGTGATCTTCGCGTAGTCGGCCGCGCCATTGAGCTCTATCAGCAACTCGTCCGGGCACAGCTCGTAATAGTCACCCCAGTAGCGGCGCGTCTTGTTGTCCCAGATGCGGTAGCCGCCTGGAACGCCTCGTGCTACGTATCGCCTTCCGCTGATTTACTTCTTCGGCTCCACGTAGCGCGGGTAGACCGCTTCGGGCTCCGGCAATGAGGTGCCCGAGACCAGCGGGGTCGCGATATCGGCGAAGGTACGGTTCTGGCTGGCCAGCAGATCGAGGATCTTGCCAGCGGATTCGGGCATCACCGGCTGGACTAGGATGGCGACGATGCGCAGCAGTTCGATGGTCACGTACAGCACGGTCGCCTCACGGGCCAGCGACTCCTCGGTGCCGGTCTTGGCCAGCGCCCACGGCGCCTCCGCGGAGAAGTAGCGGTTGGCCTCGCCGAGCGTCAGCCAGATCGCCTCCAGCGCCAAATGCATTTGCTGGGCATCGAATTCGGTGCGGCAGCGCTCCAAAAGACCGTTCGCGCGGTCGAGCAGGGCGCGATCGGCCTCGGTGAATTCGCCCGGCGTCGGCACCACACCGCCGCAGTCACGCGCGACCAGCTTCAGGCTGCGCTGCACCAGATTTCCGAATTCATTGGCCAGATCGGTATTGATCCGCCCGACGATCGCCTCGTGGCTGTAGCTGCCGTCCTGACCATAGGAGATCTCGCGCAGCAGGAAGAAGCGCACCGCGTCCACGCCGTATTCGTCGACCAGCGCGAGCGGGTCGACCACATTGCCGACCGACTTGGACATCTTCTCGCCCTTGTTGTACAGGAACCCGTGCACGAAAACGCGTTTCGGCAATTCGATCCCGGCCGACATCAGGAAAGCGGGCCAGTACACGGTGTGGAACCGGGTGATGTCCTTACCGATGATGTGCACATCGGCGGGCCAGAAGCGCTGGAACGCAACCGATTCCGTATCCGGGAAGCCGACGCCGGTGATGTAGTTGGTGAGCGCGTCCACCCATACGTACATCACGTGATCGGGATGTCCGGGCACCGGCACGCCCCAGTCGAAGGTGGTGCGCGAAATGGACAGGTCCTTCAGACCCGCCTTCACATAACTCACCATCTCGTTGCGAGCCGTTGCGGGCGCGATGAATTCGGGATGTTCGTCGTAGAGCGCAAGCAGCTTATCCTGGTAGTTCGACAGCCGGAAGAAGTAGTTCGACTCCTCGGTCCAGGTGACCGGCGTCTTCGATTCGGTCGATATCCGGGTGCCGTCCTCGAGCAGCGACGTCTCTTCCTCGGCGTAGAACGCCTCGTCGCGCACTGAGTACCAACCCGAGTAGTTGTCCAGGTAGATATCGCCGTTGGCGAGCATTTGCTCCCAGATCGCGGCGCTGGCCACCTGATGGTCGTCATCGGTGGTGCGGATGAAGCGGTCGTAGGAGATGTCGAGCGTCTTGTCCATCGCCTCGAACACATCCGAGTTGCGCGCGGCGAGCTCCTCCACCGGCACACCCTCGGCGACCGCGGTCTGCTGCATCTTCTGCCCGTGCTCATCGGTGCCGGTCATGAAGAAGACGTCATAACCGTCGAGCCGCTTGAAGCGGGCGAGGGCGTCGGCCGAGATGTACTCGTACGCATGCCCGATGTGTGGCGCACCATTCGGGTATGCGATGGCCGTTGTGATGTAGAAGGCGGGACGGTCAGCTTCGCTCATGGTGCATCTACTGTAATGCGCGTGGATTCCGACGCTCACGTGAATATCCCCCGAGGTGATGGCCGCCGTCGCGCGCCGGAGCTGCCGGAACCGCTCGCACCGCTGGTGGACGCGCATACCCATCTGGACGCCTGCGGGGCCACCGATGCGGAGTCGACGGCGGTGATCGTGGACCGCGCGGCCTCGGTCGGGGTCGGCCAGGTGGTGACCGTCGCCGACGATTTGGCCGCGGCGCAGTGGGCCGTACAGGCCGCGAACTGGGATCGCCGGGTGTTCGCCGCCGTGGCGCTGCATCCGACGCGGGCGAATGCGCTCGACGACGCGGCCAAGGCCGAACTCGAGCGTTTGGCCGCCGACCCGCGTGTGGTCGCCATCGGCGAAACCGGTCTGGATTACTACTGGCCGGGCAAGTTGGCGGGCTGCGCCGATATCGAAGATCAGGTCGAAGGCTTCCGCTGGCACATCGACCTGGCCAAACGGCTGCGCAAACCGCTGATGATCCACAACCGCGAGGCCGACCACGATCTGCTGACGGTATTGCTGGACGAGGGCGCTCCGGAAACCGTGATCTTCCATTGCTTCTCCTCCGACACCAATATGGCGATGTCGTGTGTGGCGCAGGGATACGTCCTAAGCTTCTCGGGCACGGTGAGTTTCAAGAACGCGCATGAATTGCGCGAGGCCGCCAAGGTGGTGCCCGATGACCAGATCCTGGTCGAAACCGATGCGCCGTATCTCACGCCGCATCCATTCCGTGGCGCTCCCAACGAATCGTATTGCCTTCCCTACACCGTCCGCGCCTTAGCGGAATTGCGGGAACAAGATCCGGTGGCCCTCGCCGAAATCACCACAGCCAACGCCCGCCGCGTCTACGGCCTCTGAATTCGAGATCGGGTGGAATCGCGAGTGGCTCGCAATTTCACCTGATCTTGTTTCACATTTGGACGGGTAAATGTGTCCTAGGTCACTTCGGTCGGTACGTTTCGCGATTTACCTGCGGCGTCGATATTCGTTTGTGATATTGATACCCGCCGCTCGTAACACTACGGTTGTCGACCGCTGACCCCTTCGTTATCGTACTGTGACCATGTCTCCATTCACGAGGATCAACCAGTCCCGCTCGCCGCTGCTGTATGCGGCGGTCGCGGCGCTGCTGGTGACGCTGATCGTCGGTGCCGCGATGGCAATCGTGAACCGCAAGACGGTCACGGTCGTCGTGGATGGTCAGCAGATAACGCAGACCACCATGTCGCGCAACGTCAGCGGAGTGTTGAAGGCCGCGGGGTTCGATGTGAACGACCGCGACCTGGTCCGGCCCGCGCTGGCCGCGGCGATTACCGATGGCGCGACCATCACCTACAACCGGGCGCGCGAGGTCGCGGTATCGCTGGACGGCAAGGCCGAGAAGGTGTGGTCGACCGGTCTGACCGCGGGCGATGTGGTCGACCAACTGCATCTGCCCCGCGAAGTATTCGTTTCCCCGGCGCGCAACGAGAAGTTGCCGCTCGAAGGCGCCGCGCTGCAGATAGCAAGCCCGCGTTCGGTATCGCTGCTCGACGGCATCGGCAGTCCGGTCGATGTTCGACTGGCCGCGCCGACCGTCGGTGACTTCCTTGCCGTTGCCGGCATTCCGCTGATCGAACAGGACACCGTCGAGCCCGCGGCGATCACGCCGCTCACCGATGGAATGCGGATCGTGGTGACCCGTCAGCGCGTCGAGAACAAGGTCGAGACGGTGCCGCTGGATCCGCCGGAGAATGTGATCGAGGATCCGACCCTGAATATGAGCCGGACCGTGGTGGAGAGCCAGGGTGCGCCCGGCGTGCAGGACGTGACGTTCGCGGTCACCATGGTCAACGGCCAGGAGGTCAGTCGGCGGCCGATCGCCTCCAATGTGAAGGTGACGGCTCAGCCGAAGACCGTCCGCAAGGGTGCCAAGCCCGGCACCGAGGTGCCGCCGGTGCGTGACGGCGATATCTGGGATGCGCTGGCCCACTGCGAATCCACCGGGAACTGGGCCATCAATACCGGCAACGGTTACTACGGCGGCATCCAGTTCGACCAAAACACCTGGGAACGCCAGGGCGGTCTCAAGTACGCCCCGCGTCCGGACCTGGCCACCCGCGAGGAACAGATCGCCATCGCAGAAGTCACCCGCGCCCGCCAGGGTTGGGGTGCCTGGCCCGCCTGCACCAGCCGCTTGGGCATCGGCTGATCACAGCACCCTCCGAGGTGCGGGGGTGGAAAGTTGAGTTGATACGTTGTCGGGCGTGTCCGAACCCGATATTTCCGCTCGTGGGAGTGCTGCTCTGCTCGGGCCCGCTGAGGTGCGGGCGCTGGCCGAGCGGCTCGGCGTGCGGCCGACCAAGCAACTCGGACAAAACTTCGTGCACGATGCCAATACGGTGCGCCGGATTGTCGCGGCAGCCGGGGTGGAGCGCGCGGATACGGTACTCGAGGTCGGGCCGGGGCTCGGTTCCTTGACATTGGCGCTGCTCGATGTGGTTGATTCGGTCGTCGCCGTCGAGATCGATCCCGTGCTGGCGAAACATCTTCCGGTGACCGTCGCGGATCGCGCACCGGAACTGGCCGGACAGTTGACCGTCGTGCAAGCCGATGCGCTGCGGGTTCGTGCGGCCAACCTGCCCGCGGCACCGTCGGCACTGGTGGCGAATCTGCCGTACAACGTCGCCGTGCCGGTGCTGCTGCACCTGCTTGCCGAATTGCCCAGCATCACAACCTCATTGGTGATGGTGCAGGCTGAGGTCGCGGACCGCCTTGCCGCCGAACCCGGCGGCCGCATCTATGGCGTACCGAGCGTCAAGGCGGGCTTCTTCGGCACCGTGCGTCGCGCGGGCGCGGTGGGCACCCAGGTGTTCTGGCCGGTGCCACGCGTCGAATCCGGCCTGGTCCGCATCGAGCGCTACGCCGAACCGCCCTGGCCGATGGACGACGTACACCGCCGCCGGGTCTTCGAGGTCGTCGACGCCGCCTTCGCTCAGCGCCGCAAAACCCTCCGCGCCGCCCTCGGCAATTGGGCCGGTTCCCCCGCCGAGGCCGAACGCCGCCTGGTCGCCGCCGGAATCGACCCGACCGCCCGCGGCGAAACTCTGGACACCGCGGCCTTCGTCCGCCTCGCCGCCCAGCCGTAACTTTCCAGCCGTAACTTCCCAGCCGTAACTTCCTCCGGGCGGCGCCGCGTGGTTTCGCCTGGTTGCTATCGGATATCGACCCGCCGCAGTGATCTCTACTTTGCGGCTCGGGGGTCCATCTTGCCGGCGGTCGTAACTTCGTCCCGGGCGGTGTCGCCTGGCTGTCATCGGATCTCGGCCTTCCCCGCCGCGGTGAATAATCTGCTGGTAGGGCGGACTGGTCGGTTTCTGTTGCGGATGAGGCGAGATCATGCACCGCGTTATCCATACGGTTCGCTTGCTGCGGCATCGCCGAGGCGAAACAGATTGTGGATAACCAACTTTTGCCTTGTTGGTTGTGAAACCGGATTCATGTGCTGCGGCAATCAATTCATGCGTGTCGTCACACTCTGTGTGTCGAACAGAAAGTGCAGGTCATCGCGCTGAATGCCCAGCTCGGCCACGCGCTGGTCGGCGCATACGGTCAGGGGTGACCGCCACCCGAATGGTGTCCACCATCGGATGTGGATGGCGCTGTGGATGATTCGACGCGCGCGGTGAACTCGGCGGTATGCACGACGCCGCCGTGGGAGAAGTCTAGATACAGCCGAAATGTGCCCGCACTCGGGGTCTGGGCATGGAAGCCGACCTCCGGACCCGCTGGGGTGCGACCGATTTCGCCCTGCGGATGGACGTGCAGGTAGGCAAGGTCGTTGGCGCGCAAGACCACTAGATGTGCGTACGCGCCGAGATACGGCTCGAGATCTGTCACCGGCGCGCCGTCGCGGGTAATGGTGAAACGAAGTTCGCCGCCCGCGGTGCTCAGATCGCCCGCCATGTGCACTTGGTATCCGTCCACCGCCGCCATTCGGGATTCGGGCGGGAGTGGTTTCGACTCGGCCGGTCCCGCGACCGCGACGGTGCGACTCAGAACCAGATTGCCGTGCCCCTGCTCGGGGACGAAATCGGCGAAGACGCGGTAGGTGCCCGGCGCTGTCCAATTCCAAGCGATCGACCAGATGCCCGTGTCGTCCATGGTCGGATGCACGTGCCGATATCCGGTGGTATCGGAGCGGGCCACGATCAGGTGCAGCTTCTTGTCGTGCTGGGTGGTGAATCGCGTGACCGGAGCGCCATCCGGTCCGGTGATCCGAAAACGCAGGGCCCCGGATCGATTCGGGTCCGCGGGTGCGCTCAGGTCGGTCAGGGTGTAGCCCGATCGCGAATCCGACAGCCCGGTGTCCTGTTCGGTGTGCGCGCCGGGGTCCGGTGTCGACCCGGTCGGATCGCCCACCAGGGCGCCGATACCGAGCGCGACGCCGAACAGTGTGATGAGACCGCCGCCGACCGCGGCGAATCTCAGCCGGGCATGCATCAGACGGCGACCTCGTATCCCGCCTCGTCAACGGCGGCGACGATATCGGCGTCGGCGAGCGGTGCGGTGCTGTCCACCCGGACTGCACCGCTGGCGAGGTCGACGTCCACGCTGGTCACGCCATCGATCTTGCCGATCTCCGTCTTGACCGAGTTGACGCAATGTCCGCAGGTCATCCCCGTGACGGTGTAAGTGCTGGTGGCCATTTCCGACTCCTTCGCTCGCATTCGATCATACGGTGCGGGGGTATCCCCGACGCAAATGAACATACCCCCGGCGGGTATTGGGCGCAAGTGTGAGTTGCCTTTGCCGTTCCGGGATTCCGTTGACTGGTCGCTACGAATGTCCGGATAGTTCCCGGCCCGGTTGTATCAGCCGTGAACGGCGGAAGGCCAACCCTGCATGGCCATTTCGGCACCCCGCTGCCGCCGCGCGCAGGATACGGCGCACTACCGCCTCGGCGGTCGGCTCCTCGCCGAGCGCGCGTGGAATGAAGCTGCCGTAGCGCCGAAGACCTGTATCGCCTCGTTGAACAGCGTCGCCTTATCGCCGAAGGCGGCATACGGACTCGGTGCGCGGATGCCCATCGCCGCAGTCGGATCGCCGATCGAGGTCGCCTCGTAACCACGCTCCCAGAACAGCCGCAGCGCCGTTTCAGCGCGGCGTCGCGATCGAACGAGCGAGGACGTCCCCTGGTCGGTGGGTCACCGGACAGCGGATCGATGCCATCGGCGCAGCGCTGTGGTAACCGTCCGACGCGTGGGCGGTGAATGTCTCATCTCGAGCTGAGCACCTGTCGTACCCACGGGATAGGCTTGAGCACCGTGTTGTCAGTTGTGCCAAGTCCCGTCATCGTGCGCGCGCCGTCCAAGGTGAATCTGCACCTAGGCGTCGGTGATGTGCGCGCGGACGGCTATCACGATCTGACCACGGTGTTCCAAGCCCTCTCGCTCGGCGATGATCTGGAACTCGCACCCGCCGCCTCGTTGACCGTGCGGGTCAGCGGCGAGGGCGCCGACGATGTGCCGACCGACCGCACCAATCTGGTGTGGAAGGCCGCCGTGCGCGTCGCACATCTGGCCGGCCGCGCCCCGCTGGTGGAAATCGCCATCAACAAGGGCATTCCGGTGGCCGGTGGTATGGCGGGCGGCAGTGCGGATGCGGCCGCGGCGCTGGTGGGCCTGAACGAACTCTGGGATGTCGGGCTGACCCGCGACGAATTGTTCGCGGTCGCAACCGAACTCGGCAGCGATGTGCCGTTCGCGCTGCACGGCGGAACGGCGCTCGGTACGGGTCGGGGCGAGCGACTGCTTCCGGTGTTGTCCCGCAATACCTTTCACTGGGTACTGGCGCTGGCCAAGGGTGGATTGTCCACGCCCGCGGTCTTCACCGAACTGGACCGACTACGCGAGGTCGGCAGCCCGCCCCGGCTCGGTGAGCCGCAGGCGTTGATGCAGGCGCTGGCCTCCGGTGACCCGAAACAGCTCGCGCCCCTGCTGGGTAACGATTTGCAGGCAGCCGCGCTGTCGCTGAAGCCGGAGTTGCGGCGGACGTTGCGCGCGGGCGTCGGTGCGGGCGCGCTTGCCGGGCTGGTCTCCGGCTCCGGGCCGACCTGCGCATTCCTATGTGACAGCGAGGACGGCGCGGTGGCGGTCGCGGCCGAGCTCGCGGGTGCTGGTGTGTGCCGCAGCGTGCGCACCGCCAGTGGACCGGTGCCCGGCGCTCGGGTCATCAGCAGCGACACGTCTGGCAAGCGCTGATGTTTCGGCGGTTATGCAATGACGTCGGCGAGGCGGTCGACTTGATCGGCGTCGCGCCCGTAGCAGTAGAGCATGACCTCGTCTGCGCCGAGATCTTCGAATTGGCCGATGGCCGTGCGGATCTCCGCGGGTGTGGTGAGCATGCCGGCGAGCATGAAGTCGGCGCGACCGCTGAATTCGTAGTAGGCGCCCATCGATGCGCGGGCGTCTTCGATCAGGTTGGGCGCGCCGAGCGCGACATTGACCTGGGCGACAATGCGGGGCTCGCCGTCGCGGCCGTGCTCCTTCCACGAGCGGCGGGCGATGTCGAACAGGCCACCGGCCCACGACGGTGCGGCGGCGGCGAGAAAGCCGCCACCCCAACGACCGACGCGATCGATGGCGGCGGGCTGGAAGCCGCCGAAGAGTAGTTCGGGTCCCTCGGGACGCAGCGGCGCCGGACCGATCGGTCCGCAGTCGGTGCTGTACGGCTGGCCGGACCACAGGCGGCGCATGATCGCCAACTGTTCGTCCAGGCGACGGCCGCGCGAGCGCAGCTCGGTGCCGGAGGCGATGTGATCGTCCTCGCGACCGCCGACGCCGAGACCGAGCACCAGGCGGCCGCCGGACATGCGATCGAGGGTGGCGGCCTGCTTGGCGAGCAGCGTCGGCTCACGCAGCGGCGCGATGAGCACCTCGGTCTGCACCTTGATGCGGCTGGTGGCACCGGCGATCATGCCGAGTGCGACCAGGGGTTCGGGATTGTCGTAGACGAGCCGGTCGAGCAGACCGAGCGTGGAGAACGGACCCGCATCGGCGCGGTGGGCCCAGTCGAGCAGGGCGGCGGGATCGGAAATGGGCAGACCGAGTCCGACGTGCATGAGAACCTCCAGGTAAGGGGTAGTTGAAACCGTGCCGCCCCACTCACCTCGAACCCGAGGCGGGGCTCCCATTCTGCGGCTATGTCTCAGGAGCGCCGTAACATTGTTCGTAACGAACGCCGTTCGCTGCGCCCAACTCTAAACGAACGGCGTTCGTCACGCAAGTCTCAGTTGTGAGACCAGCCCGCACTCTTTGCCTGAGCAGGCCCTGGACACGGGGCATGAAGCGATGTAGTTACGTGAACGGATGCGGCCCTGACATCCGGCTGCGCACTGCGGTTGTCGAGGTTTAGGCGAGTGCGCTGGTCGCTAATCACGCCGAACATGTCCGCCGGAACGATCAGAACCAGCGCGGGGCGTGGCCGGGCCCGGGCGGAGCGTTCGGTGGGCCGACGGTGAGTTCTGCGTGCTCGGTACGCTTGCGCGGGGCGAGTACTCGCCCGGCGCTTGACTCGGAAGGATCCATGTCCAACCTGATCAATCTCGAACAGGTCTCCAAGAGCTTCGGCATCAAACCACTCCTGGACAATGTTTCGCTCGGCATCCACGCGGGCGAGCGAATCGGTGTCGTCGGCCTGAACGGCGGCGGCAAGACCACCCTGTTGGAGGTGCTGACCGGTCTGGAGCCGCCCGACAGCGGCCGGGTGAGCCGGGTCGGCGGGCTGCGCGTGGCGGTGGTCACCCAGCGCGGCGTACTTCCCGTGGGCGCGAGCATCGGATCCGTCGTGCTGGCCGGACTGGCAGATGACGCGATGCCCCCCGGCGCGAGCGACGGGCACGGAGGCGGTAGCTCGCGTGACCCCGGAGGGCCCCGAGATGAATACGGCGTCGCCGAACACGAATGGGCCGCGAATCCGCGCATCCGGTCGGTGATGGCGGGCATCGGCATCGAGGGCCTCGGTCTGGACACTTCGGTCGACAATCTCTCCGGTGGCGAGCGCCGCCGCGTCGCACTGGCCGCCGCGCTGGTTCGCGACCTGGATCTGCTCGTCCTCGACGAGCCGACCAACCATCTCGATGTCGAGGGCGTGCAGTGGCTGGCCCAACATCTGCTCGAGCGCCGCAGCGCCCTGGTGGTCGTGACCCACGATCGCTGGTTCCTCGACACCGTCGCCACCGACACCTGGGAGGTTGTCGGCGGCAAGGTCGAAAGTTATGAAGGCGGTTACGGCGACTGGATTTTCGCCCGCGCCGAGCGCGCGCGGCAGGCCGATGCCTCCGAGGCAAGGCGCGCGAATCTGGCGCGCAAGGAATTGGCCTGGTTGCGCCGCGGCGCGAAAGCCCGCACCTCCAAGCCGCGCTATCGGGTGGAGGCGGCCGAGGCGCTGATCGCCGACGTGCCGCCGCCGCGCGATAGCGTCTCGCTGGCCGCATTCGCGCGAAAGCGCCTCGGCCGCGTCGTCATCGAACTCGAGGACGCCACCCTCACCACCCCGGACGGCCGAGAGCTGGTACGCGACTTGACCTGGCGCCTGGCGCCTGGCGAGCGGGTCGGCCTGGTCGGTGTGAACGGCTCCGGCAAGACGACCCTGCTACGCACGCTCGCCGGCGCCGTCGAACCGGCTGCGGGCAAACGCATTCAGGGCCAGACGGTTCAGATCGGTTGGCTACGCCAGGAACTCGACGACCTACCAACCGATCTTCGGGTGCTGGAGGCAGTGCAGCAAATCGCGCAGCGAATCATGCTGGGCGATAAGGAAACCTCCGCAGGCCAGCTGGCCGAGCGCCTGGGCTTCACCCCGGCTCGTCAGCGCACCCCGGTCGGCGAACTATCCGGTGGCGAGCGACGCAGGCTGCAACTGACCCGAATCCTGATGTCGGAACCGAATGTCCTGCTCCTCGACGAGCCGACCAACGACCTGGACATCGACACCCTGCAACAACTGGAAGACCTGCTCGACAACTGGGCGGGCACCCTGGTCGTGATCAGCCACGACCGTTATCTGATCGAGCGCATCTGCGACTCCACCTGGGCCCTGTTCGGCGACGGAAAGCTCACCAATCTCCCCGGCGGCATCGACGAATATCTGAAGAAGCGCGCGGTATCGAGCTCCGCCGCAACGCGATCCACCGACTCCAAGCCCGCCGAAGCCCCCGCCACCGACTCGGCCGCCTACCGCGCCGCCCGCAAGGAGTTGGCCAAACTAGAGCGCACCATCGACAAACTCACCGAACGCGAGCAACGCCTGCACACTGCCCTCGCCGACGCCGCCACCGATCCGGACAAACTCATCACCCTGGGCGCCGAGCTGAAACAGGTCCTGGCCGAAAAGGAATCCACCGAGCAGCGCTGGCTGGAACTCGCCGACACCGCCTGAACCCCATCGTCGCTAGTCAAATGGTCGTTCCAAACCCCAGCCACAACAACCATTCGACTCGCCTCGACGGCGCTGGCCTAGCTGGTGCCGGAGACGCGGCCGTCCTGGACAACGACCGGCAGGCAGGTTTGGACGAAGTCGGCGCCGAAGCCGGTGAGCGAGATGCTGCGGTAGTAGACCTTGGTGCCGAAACCGGAGCGCTTCAATACTTCTCGGACCGGTGATTGGGCCTCGAGGAGTTGGTAGCGGTTCGGGTTGCCTACCGGCTCCTTGACGAATTCGATCAGGCCGAGGCGGCGCAGATTCGGCAGGTACTGCTGGATCCGGTTGGGGAAGCGCAGCCCCGCGTGCTCACCGATCAGATTGAGCCCGGAGATGATTCGCTCGACACCGATGCCGCGCGGTCGTCCGGCGCGAATATCGATCGAGGGCTGCGGACCGTCGAGGTGCAGGAAGCGCAGAATGCGTGCCTCGTCGGGGGTCAGCTCCTCGAGCATGCGCGCGAAGGCCGGGTGGGTTTCGTGGTGCTCACCCTGCGTGCTCGCCGACAGCCGCAGCAGCGCGGCCCCCTGCTCACGCAAAGTTGGAACGGCATCGGGCGCAGGCTGTTCGGGCGTCGCGGGCAGCCGCAATGCACGCCGCACGGCGTCACGAACCTCGGCCTCCGCCTCGGCGAGCACTTCCCGCGGGGGATTTCCAGCGATACTGCCGCGCACCACGGTGGCCCCGACGCCGAGGGCGGTGTCGATGCCCCATGCGGTCACCTCGGCCGCCGCGCTCACCGCGACCCGGGCTACCCCGGTGGTCGCGCGAACGGTCTTGCGTACCGAGCCGACCTGTCGTTTCTGCTCGACCGCGCCGAGCGGCAACCGCGCGATCTGCGTCGACTGCTCGGATGTCGACGACTCGGAAGTTCTTGGGGTTTCGGCCACTTCGGACTGCTCGGTTCGCTCGGAGCCCTGCCCAGCGGCCCGCAGATCGTCGCCGTCAGCTTCCGTCACAGCCATGTTGTCGCCACTCCCGTTCCGAAGATCAGGATGTGAGCGTATCCGGCGAAGAGCCCCAACACGCCGCCATGCAGAAAAAGGAGCCATTCGTCCTGTTTGATGGCCGCTCGCAGCATATCCACGAAGTCGGGGGGCGATAGTGCCGACATCTGTTTGGCGATGTAGTCGTTGATTTGCCTGCCCTGCTGGACGTTGAAGTCCGGATCCGCGAAGGCGATCGGCGCGATGGTCATCGCCTCGGTGGTCAGCGTCGACTGCAGCGAGTCGTACTCCCGGCTGCCGAGCATGAACTTCACCGCCGGTCGCGCCGGCCCGAGCGCCCGGTCCGCCGCGGGGCGCAGCGTGTCCTCGAGCATCTGCATGGTCCGGTCCGAGCGCGGGCCGTTCAGCAGTTCGTCACCGATATTAGCGACGGTCATCACCTGACTCGAGACCAATTCCGCGTAGCCGTCGGTGATTTCGAGCTGCCGCTTGATCAGCAGGCCCTGCCGCCACGGGCACCACCACTTCGGGTAGGCCGGCGCGAAGATCATATTCAGGCCGATCCAGTTGACCACCCAGCCGATGATGACGCCGCCGACCGGCAGCACCACCAGCGTCGACCAGCCGGTCATATGCAAAACAGCGACCAGCACCACGCCCATAGGTGCGCCGAAGTAGAAACCGAAGTTCTGCATGAAGCGCAGTTCCTTGGCGCCGAGTACCTGGAAAAGGGTGTTGAGCAGATGCGGCCGCGCCTGGAAATAACGGATGACCATCTGCTTGACGTCGAGCAGCTGATCGATATTGGCGCCCAATTCCTCGGTCAGCTCGCGCAGGATATCGGGCAGCTGCTGGCGGACCCGCGCGTGAATCATGTCGCGCACCCCGGTCGGCAGGTTGTACCAGAGCTGCGGATGTTCGCGGCGCAGGATTTCTTCGACTATGTCCTTGATCTGCGCGTCGGCGATAGTCGCGAGGTGTTCGGCGAGCTTGTCCGGCTCGAGCTCGCGATAGAAGTCGGCGACGCTGCCGAGTTTCGCCAGACCCTTGTCGACGGCGATGCTCGCCATTTTGTCCGCACGCGATGGCACGATGCCCTGCCAGCCAATTCTGCCGTCGTAGCTCAGCAGCGGCAGCACCTGAATTCGCTTGGGCAGGAATGGAAACAGCGCACGCAATCCAGGTAAACGAATACCGTGGAACGCGACCGGCTTGAACAACATCAGGATGCCGGTCCAGTTTGTGATGTAACCGATGACGCCAGTGAAAAGGGGGATAGTCACTAATTCCAGGAGGACCGTCGGATGCATCCCGAAAACACTCTCCAACACGACACCCTCCTGCCGATATACCGGTGACCGCCGCCTCACCGGCAACCCAAACTAGCACCCAGTCGGCAGACGGACCCTACTGTGCGGTCCAGACGCTGGTCCATCGCGAGTGTCTTGGGCCACAAGCGGATTGTCTGAGACATCAGTCACACTGTGTGTCCAGAATGTCGTAGTGTCAACCAGCGCCGGAGAGAATGACGACCATCACGCGACCGACAGCAGGGGTCGGCGCGTTTGCTGGCCCAATCGGCTCACGGTAAGGCAGACCTGGAAGGCTGGCGGGCAATAATCTGTGGGCGTATTCGTTCACTTGGCAATACATCGGAGAGAACGTGACAGACGACAGGACCGGACAGGACATAGCCCGGGCCGGTTCCCGCTCGGTGGAGCGCAGCTCGGATGTCGAACAGCGGCAGATCAGCAATGAGGCACGGCTGATTCGCGGTGTGTTCCGAGCGGCGGGGCTCGCGGCGGGCACCGTGGTGCGCGGCAGTCAGTGGGCCGTCGAAACGACCTACGAGGTGACCAAGGAGATCACCCAGGCCGCGCTCGACGGTGAATCGTCGGCGGATATCGCCGAGCGCACCGGTAATGCGTTGCGCTCCATCGCGCGCAGCGCGCTCGGCGTCACCGAGGGTTCGGTGCGCGAAATCGTCAGCTACGTACCGACTTCCAACGGCGCGCCGCAGCCGGCCCCGGTCGGCATCGGCGCGCCGTTGCGCTCGGCAAGTAGCGAAGAGTTGCGCCGCCGAGGCGATGCGCTGCTCGCCCGCTCGGCCGATGTCTACTTCACCGAGGACGTGCACCCCGCCTACGATCGCATCCTCGACGAGTTGGCGCCGGACGAGGCGCGCATTCTGCGGTTCATGGCATTGAACGGTCCGCAACCGTTGGTCGATGTGCGCACCAACCGTCCACTCGGCATCGGCTCGGAATTGGTGACCGGTGATCTCACTTCGGTACCGGAACAGGCCGGTGTCCGTTATCCGGATCGCGCCCGCACCTATCTGATCAACCTCAACCGCCTCGGTCTGACCCAGGTTTCCGATGATCCGGTGGTGCTCAGCCGGTACATGGTGCTCGAGGTGCAGCCGGTGGTCGAGGCGGCGCTGAAGAAGGCCGGACGCGCGCCCAAGATCGTGCGCAAGAGTCTGCGGCTGACCGAATTCGGCAGCGACTTCTGCAAGACCTGCTTCACCATCGGGAATTGACTCGCACGGCAGACCGGCGGTTTCGGCTCGAAGTGATAGCAATCTGATACAAATCTCCCAATCTCTGTAGCGCGGCGACTTCGAATGGGATTGTTGAGATATGGACCAGGATGCTGTGTCAGCGATCAGTCGCCTGAAGTTCAGGTACCTACGCACCCTCGACACCAAGTCGTGGGACGAATTCGCGGACACCATGGTCCCGGAGGCGACGGCCACCTACAGCGAATACCTGTCGTTCGAGTCGCGGGATGCGTTCCTGGCGTTCATGCGCAACACCCTGGGTCCGCACGTCATCACCGAGCACCGATGCGACCATCCGGAGATCGATGTCGACGGCGACACCGCCACCGGCACTTGGTATCTCGCCGATACCGTGCTCATACCGGCGCACAATATGCTGCTGCGCGGCGCGGCCTTTTACACCGATCGCTACGTTCGGTGCACGGACGGTCGCTGGCGCATCGCGCATACCGGATATGAGCGCACCTATGAGGTGGTGCTTTCGCTCAGCGATCTGCCGAGCCTGCGGCTGACATCGAGTCGCTGGGGGCTGATCGCGCGGGAGGACGGCATCGCGTCGGTCGAACGCAACCCCGGCGCCGCCGCGCCGCGGCGGGAGTCCGTGCCGGAGGCGGCCGAGCCCGAGGCTGGGTGAGCGCATCGGCCTGAACATCGACTCCGCGGGATTCCGCCGGAATCGGGACAGGAATTTGCGCTGAGGTCAGTCCGCCGTGGCGACCAGAGGCTCGAGCGTGAGCTTCGGATGCTCCTTCTCGATGTACTGCAACCGCCACTTGTCACTGAACAGCGCCAACAGCGCTCCATCGGAACGGGTGAACACCTCGACCCCGCGCTGCCGATCGAGTTCGGTCATCGACTCCGCATCGGTACGCCGGGCCAACGTGTATGGCAGGTGCTCCATATGCGTCTCGACGTTGAACTCGGCGAGCATCCGCGCGGTGACGACCTCGAACTGCATCGGACCGACCGCCGCGAGTACGGGGGAGGCATCACCGCGCGCGTCATTGCGCAAAACCTGCACCACGCCTTCGGAATCGAGCTGGTCGATCGCCTTGCGGAACTGCTTGTACTTACCCGCGCTCTGCGCCCGCAGCACCGCGAAATGCTCCGGCGCGAACGACGGGATCGGCGGGAACTCCACCTTCTTGTCCACGAACAGCGTGTGTCCGGGCGCAAGCGCGGTGGCATTCACGAGGCCGACCACATCACCCGGGTAGGCGGTGTCGACGGTGGAGCGCTCCCGCCCGAAAACGGTGAGCGCGTATTTGGTCGCGAACGGCCGACCGGTCTGGGCGTGCGTGACGACCATCCCGCGCTCGAATTCACCGGAGACGATCCGCATGAACGCGAGCCGATCCCGGTGTGCCGCATCCATTCCGGCCTGCACCTTGAATACCACCGCGCTGAACGGATCGGTGGTGTTGCGCTGCGTGCCGCCGATATCGGCGCGCGAGCCGGGTGCGGGCGCCAGCGCGACCAAGGTCTCCAGCAGTTGTCGCACACCGAAATTCAGCATCGCGGAGGCGTAGATGACCGGGGAGGTCTGCCCGGCCAGGAACATCTCCTGATCGTGGTCCTGCCCGGTGGCCGAGAGCAGTTCGCTCTCCTCGGCGGCGGTCGTCCACGCTTCACCCTCGCGCGCCTCGGCCGATTCCGGAGCGATCGATTCCTCCGGCGCGATGGTCGCGCCACCAGCGGTCCGGGTGAAGTGGATGTATTCGACGGCCGCACCCTCTGAGCCGCGACGCAGCAGTCCGCGGAAGTCACCGGCGATGCCGACCGGCAGGAACAGCGGTGTCGGGATGAGGCCGATCCGCTCGCTGATCTCATCCAGCAGTTCCAGCGGCGCGCGGCCCGGACGGTCCCATTTGTTGATCACGGTGATGACCGGGATGCCGCGATGGCGACACACCTGGAACAGCTTCAGTGTCTGCGGCTCCAGGCCCTTGGCGGCGTCGATGAGCATGACCGCGGCGTCGACGGCGGTGAGCACGCGATAGGTGTCCTCGGAGAAATCCGAGTGGCCGGGGGTGTCGACCAGGTTGATGACGTTGTCGATATCCGTGCCCGCGGCACGGTAGTTGAACTGCAGCGCGGTCGAACTCACCGAGATTCCGCGCGCCTTCTCCATTTCCATCCAGTCCGACACGGTGGACTTGCGTCCGGCCTTACCGTGGATGGCGCCGGCCTCGGAGATCATTCTGGCGTGCAACGCCAGCGCCTCGGTGAGCGTCGACTTGCCCGCGTCGGGGTGGGAGATCACCGCGAATGTGCGTCGCCGGGCGACCTCGGCGGGCAACCCACGCGGGGCGGGCGTGACGACACCCTCAGTGGAGGCGGTCAACTGCAACAACCTTTCAGACGGCCGATCGGCAACCGCTCCAGCGTACGCGACCGGGGTGACGGTGAGCCGGCCAGTCCGACCACCCGATTCAGCTGGACATAAACACTTGCGCTATGGTGTTCGGGTTGTCTCGGCGAGGGTGACCGCAGACGTAATGCGTTCACCGTGATCGACGCGGCTCGGCTCTCGGCCGTCCTCGTTCGGTCTTCGCCCGACGAGTAGACCAACCATTTGCCAGGGGGGATAACAGTCCCTGGCGCACTGTTGACAGCCCGGAAGAGCCGTAGGGAGTAGATCCAGTCATGTCCGACGCCAACCTTCTCGAAGCCGCCGTCCGCACGGAGTTCGGCAAGGGTGCCGCCCGCCGTACCCGTCGCGCGGGTAACGTTCCCGCCGTGCTGTACGGCCACGCCGCCGACCCGCAGCACCTCTCGCTCAACGCCCAGGCCTTCGCCGCCATCCTGCGCGAGCACGGCACCAATGCGGTGCTGAACCTCGTCATCGACGGCAAGAAGCAGCTCGCGCTGACCAAATCCGTTGTGGTGCACCCGATTCGCCGTTACATCGAGCACGCCGACCTGCTGATCGTCAAGCGCGGCGAGAAGGTCACCGCGGATGTGAACATCTCGCTGATCGGCGAGGCCGCCGCGGCCACCCTGGTCACCCAGGACGTCACCACGCTGTCCATCGAGGCCGACGCGCTGAACATCCCGGAATCCATCGAGGTCTCGATCGAGGGCGTCGAGGCGGGCACCCAGATCACCGCGGGCGAGATCGAGCTGCCGAAGGGTGTCACCCTGGCCGGTGACCCGGAGGCCCTGATCGTCAACATCATCGCGGCCCCGGCTTCCGCGCAGGAGACCGAAGAGGCCGCCGCGGCCGCCGCCGCGGAGTCCGAGAGCGCCGAGTAAGAACTCCCCGGCTCGGTTATCCGAATGACCGAATCCTCGACCGGGCCCGCGCTCGTGGTCGGACTTGGCAACCCAGGTCCCGAGTACGAGCGCACCCGGCACAATATCGGCTTTCTGGTCGCCGACGTGCTCGCGCAGCGCGTCGGCGGCCGTTTTGCTGTGCACAAGAAGTCCGGTGCGGATCTGTTGCAGGCGCGGCTGGACGGGCGTCAGGTATTGATCGCCAAGCCGCGCTCGTTCATGAATCTGTCCGGGCGCCCGGTCGCGGCGCTGGCGAAATTCTTTTCGGTGCCGCCGACCGAGGTGATCGTCGTGCACGACGAATTGGATCTGCCGTTCGGTCAGGTCCGGCTCAAGCGCGGCGGCGGTGAGGGCGGGCACAACGGATTGCGTTCGGTCTCCAGTGCCCTGACCACCAAGGAATATCTGCGCACCCGCATCGGCATCGGCCGTCCGCCGGGTCGCCAGGACCCGGCGGACTATGTGCTCAAACCGTTTTCGTCGGTGGAGCGCAAGGAAGTGCCGGTGCTCGTCGAACAGGCCGCGGACGCGGTCGAACTGCTACTGCGCGTGGGGCTCGAACCGGCCCAGAACCAATTGCACTAGTGCTACCGCGGTTCATCGCAGATGGATCGCGGTGGCGGAGCGGCGCAGCTTGCCCGAGGAGGTTTTGGGCAGGGCGCCGGGGCCGAGGACCGCGACGGTGCGGGGGCGGGCGCCGACCTCGGAGAACACCGCATGCACAATTTCACGTTCGATGCGCTTGACCTCGTCGGCATTCTGGTGGTCGTTGCTTTCCACCACGACGGCGAAGCTTTCGCGTTTCTCGCCCGCGTCCAAGCGAACCGCGACGGCATTGCCGGGACGCACACCCCTTACGCGCATGGCGGCACGCTCGATATCGGTCGGATAGATATTGCGCCCGCCCATGATGATGACGTCCTTGATCCGGCCGCACACCACGATCAGACCCTCATCGGTGAAGTAGCCGATATCGCCGGTGTCGAGCCAGCCGTCCGCATCCTGCGCCGGACGGAAGCCGTTGACCGTGACATAGCCGGAAGTGACGGCGGGACCGCGGAGTTCGATCACGCCGACCGAACGGGTCGGCAGCGGCTGGCGCTCGGCATCGACGACCCGCCCCTCGAGATTGTCGACCAGATAGCCGAGGGTGGGCATGCGGCGGATATTGCCGTGGTGTTCGTGGGCGGGCACGGCCTTGCCAAGCGCCTCCAGCAGATCGCCATCGATGACGTCGAGGACCTGCCCGTGTCCGGGATCCGGAACCGATACGGCCAGTGTGGTTTCGGCCATGCCGTAGACGGGGGTGAGTGCCATCGGATTGAGCCGGAAGCGTTCGCCGGCCGCGGCGAGTGCCTCCATGGTGTCCGGATCGACGGGTTCGGCACCATTCCACATATAGCGCACGCTGCTGAGATCGTAGGCGCCGTCCTCGGCCTGCTTGAGCCGGCGGGCCAGCAGCGAGTACGCGAAATTCGGTGCGGCCGTGACGGTGCCGCGGTATTTGTCGATCAGCTCGGCCCACAGCAGTGGACGCATCAGGAAGTCGATCGGCGTCACACAGACCACCTCGGCCCCGAATTGCATGGGAACGCTGAGGAATCCGACCATCCCCATATCGTGGAACAGCGGCAGCCAGCTGATCATCACATCCTCGTCGAGCTGGAACTTCACCCGATCGAACATGGCGTAGGCGTTGACGTAGAAGTTCCCGTGCGTGATCCGCACGGCCTTCGGCGATCCGGTCGAACCGGAGGTCAACTGCTGCAATGCGGTATCGGTCTCGACGGTCGGCACCGGATCGGTCTCCGCGCCATCGCGTAGCTGATCGATGCGCACCACGGTGATGCCGCGCTCGCGCAGCAGCGGTTCGGCGGCCTCGAAGGGCGCGCCGAGTACCACCGCGCGCGCGTCGATCATCGACAGCACGGTCTCGGTATCGCGCGCCCACACCACCAGATCCGTGCGCGGTGTCGGCTGATGCAACATGGTGATCGACGCGCCGCGCATCCAGATCGCCTGACAGGCCGGTGCGATATCGACCGGCATCCCGGCCAGCACGCCGACGGCGTCACCGTGTCCGATGCCGGCTTCGGCGAGTCCGCCCGCCATACGTCGTGCGATTCGATGGATCTCACCCCAGGTCTGCCGAAATGGCGCGTTTGGCTCCCCGGTCACCAATCCGCGATCCGAGATTTGTGCCGTTGCGTACATCTCGTCGGTGAACCTGCTCAAAGTCCAACTCCCTTGTCACCCCGATGCGGTAGCCGGACATGGGTGACCGGCCTGCTCCCCAACTATCCCGCCAATTCGTCCCCGCGTTAACCATTCCGAGGACATGCCCGTGTCGCGGTGGCGTTATGGGCGATTCGAGAAAGTTGCCGCGTAGCGATCGACGTAGTGCCGGCCGGATCGGGCGGCCAATTCCCGCATCAGTTCGTCGGTCGCGGCGCGAACCTGACACGTGTCCGGTGCCGGGTGGGTCGGGGTGGGCTGCGGGTAGTAGCGCGGCGCGCCGAAGCTGATGTGCACCTTGCCGAAGCGCGGCAGCCGGCGGCCGCGCGGATTCACCTTGTCGGTGCCCGAGAGTGTCGCCGGGATGACCGGAGCGCCGGTGGCCATGGCGACGCGTAGTGCGCCGGTGCGGCCGCGGTAGATGCGGCCGTCGGGGGAGCGGGTGCCCTCCGGATGGATGGCCCAGACGTCACCGGATTCCAGGATCCTGGTGGCGGCGGCCAGTGCGTCCGCGGCGGCGGTGCCGCCGGTGCGGTTCACCGGGACCTGACCCGCGACGGTGAAGAACCAGCGCTTGAACCGGCCTTTGAATCCGGTCCCGGTGAAGTACTCCTGCTTGGCCAGGAAGGTGACCCGGCGCGGCAGGGCCAGCGCGAGATACATCGAGTCGAGCATCGCGAGATGGTTGGCCGCGATGATCACCGGTCCGGTGCGGGGTACGTGCCGCAGTCCTTCCACTTCGGGGCGGCCGAGCAGCCGCAGCAGCGGACCGAGCAGAACGTGCTTGAACAACCGGTACCACACATGAGCCTCCGAGAAAGTTGCCGTAGACAATGTCTACCAAAGAGCGTAGACATTGTCTACGGTTGTTGGTAGAGAACGGCTACTTATGTGACGCAGTCGGGAAGGAGTGATCGATGAGCGCCGTAGACAATGTCTCCATGGTTGGAAGTGAGCCGTTGCGGGAACGATTGGTCGGCGCCGGGGTCGACATGCTCGAAGAGGTCGGCGCGGCCCAGTTGGGTCTGCGTGCGATCACCCGTGCGGCCGGGGTTTCCCACGGTGCGCCGCGCAGGCACTTTCCGACGCACCGCGCGCTCCTGGCCGCCATCGCGGCGCGCGGTTTCGCCGATCTCATCGAGCGATTCGCCAAGGTGGAGGTAGGCGCGAGCACGCCGAGGGAACAACTGGAACGGATGGCCGCCGAGTACGTCGAATTCGCCGGCGAGCGCCCGGAAATGTTCACGCTCATGTTTCGCCACGACCTACTCGAGGGCTCCGGCGAGAACCTCCGCGGGATCACTCTGCCGTTGTTCGAGCGCTTCGCGACGCTGGTTCGCGAGGCCGCCCCGGCATCGGACAGCCCAGAAAAGCGCGCGATCGCCCTGTGGACCAGCCTGCACGGCATCGCCGCCCTCCAGGCCAACCGCAGTTTGCGCCTAGTGGCCCCCACCGCCAACGCTCCGGCCCTCGCAACGCACGCAATCGACCTACACATCAGTTGACCGCGCACGACCGCTGACTACGTCGCACACCGAATGCCCAGTGCGACGTAACCACTACTTATGCCACCATGCGGTTGGTGCTCAGTGTCGGGGCGGCAGGGTGATCCTCGCCAGGTCTGTGGCGATGACGATATCGCCGGTGAAGTGCAGGGCCGCCTCGGCGCGGTGGGCGTCGAGGTCGCGGTAGCGTTGGGAGAAGTGGGTCAGGACCAGGGTGTGCACACCGGCTTCGGCGGCGACTCGGGCGGCCTGGCCCGCGGTCAGGTGGCCGTATTCCTCGGCGAGCTGGGCGTCGGCGTCCAGGAAGGTCGCCTCGATCACCAGCATGTCCACGCCCGAGGCGAGGGACAGCACGCCCGGGCACAGGCGGGTGTCCATGACGAATGCGAAGCTCTGGCCCGGCCTCGGCTCGCTGACTTCGGCCAGCGTGATTGTGCGCCCGTCGAATTCGATACTGCCCGTGCGCTGCAGTTGTCCGACCGCCGGGCCGTGCAGGCCGAATTCGGCGAGCCGCTCCGGCAGGATGCGCACACCGCTCGGTTCGGTGAGCCGGTAGCCGAAGGTTTCGATCGGGTGCGATAGCTCGACCGCCTCCAGGACGAACGGTGCGCCCGGTGCGTCCAGCGCACCCGGGTCGGCGATCGGATGCGGCCGAAGCTCGACGGTGCGATAGAACGAGCTGGCATTGCTCAGCCGATCGAAGAACACCGCACCCGATGCGGGGTAATACACATCGACCGGATGGGCGACCTTGTCCAGATTGATCCGCTGGATGATGCCGGGTAGCCCGAGGCAGTGGTCGCCGTGGAAATGCGTCACCGCGATCCGGGTAATGTCGGTGACCGACACGCCCGCGTAGGTCATCTGCCGCTGGGTGCCCTCGCCCGGATCGAAGAGGATGCCCTCCTCGCCCCAGCGCAGCAGATACCCATTGTGATTGCGCTGCTTGGTCGGAACCTGACTCGCGGTGCCGAGGACGACCAGTTCGCGAGGTGACATCTACAGCGCCGCGACCGCGCCGACGAACCGGTCCAGCTCCTCGAAACTCACGAAGCAGTGTGGCGAGGCGCGCACCACCGAATCCAGGCCACGGGCGGTCATATCCAGCAGCGTAGAGCTGGCATGGCTCGCCGTCACCGTAATATTCTGTGCCGCAAGGCAATCGCGTACCTCGACCGCCGATTTCCCGTCGACGGTGAACGAAACGATGCCGCTGTGCCGAATCCCGATGTCGCGCACCGTGACTCCGTTGATTTCCGGCAGCGATTTGCGCAGGTGTTCCGCGCGGACCGCGATCGCGTCGTAGACGTCCTCCGGTCCCAGCTCGAGCAGATATCGCACGGCCGCGCCGAGACCGAGTCGCGCAGCGACATCGCATTCCCAGAATTCGAAGCGACTCGCGTCGGGGACCAGGGCGTACTCCTGCGCACCGGTCCACTGCGCACTGTGCAGATCCAGTCGCTGCGGCTCCATCGACGCGGCCAATTCCGGTCGCACATAAAGGAATCCGGTGCCGCGCGGGCCGCGCAGCCATTTGCGGCCGGTGACCGAGAGTGCGTCGACATCGAGTTCGGCCACATCGATCGGCAGCTGCCCGGCCGACTGGCAGGCATCGAGCAGCACCAGCGCGCCGACCGAATGCGCGATCCGAGTGGCATCGGCGGCCGGGTTGACCAGACCGCCATTGGTCGGGACGTGCAGCACCGACACCAACTCGACCCGTTCGTCGACCATGTCGGCGAGTGCGTCGAGGTCGAGTTGGCCGCTGCCGTCGCTGGGAATCTGTTCGACCACCGCACCGGTTGCCTTGGCCCGCTGCAGCGCAGCAATGGCATTGCTCGCATAGTCGGCGCCGGAGATGAGGATACGGTCGCCGGGTGCGAGTGGCACCGAATAGAAGAAGTCTGCCCACGCGCGGGTCGCGCTATCGCTGAGCGCGATGCTGGTCGGATCGGCGTTGATGAGCCGGCCGATATCGGTTTTCACCGCGGCGAGGTCGTCGAGTCGCTCGTTCGCCGCGCGGTAGCCGCCGATTTCGGCCTCGCGTCGCAGATGCGCCACAACGGTATCGACGACGACTCGGGGCGGTAACGAGGAGCCCGCGCTGTCGAGGAAGACCAGATCGGATCCGGTGCCGTAGCCCGGTATGTCGGCACGTACGCGATTCTCGTCGAGCATGGCCTCGACAGTATCGCCGAAATCGGCGCATTGGGCTGTCGCACGAGTCGGCGCAGGTCCTGGCCACGGTGCGCGCGTCCCCCGCTGTGCATGACTACGAATTCAGATTCTTGTCACATTTCTTGTCGGTACCCCTCGCTACGCTGGTTTGGGTCGGTGCACTGGAATACGACCGACGCCCGAGGCGATACAGAACTACCTGAACAACTGTCGGCGGCACAGATGCGGCACAGCCACAGTTACCTGGTTTCACATGGTGGAGGTTGGTATGGCAGTCACGCTCGAGCATCCGAAGCGAGTGATCGCGCTGGAAAATGGCGAGCTCTCATCGCGGGCCGCGGCCGAGGCCTATCTCGAGAAAATCTGTTTCAAACTGGGCCCACCAACGCTCATCGGCGCCGAACTGGAATGGCTCACCGTGCAGGGTGAGTGTTCGTCGTCCGGCCCATCGGCCGCCCCCCGCCCGCAACTGGCTGCACTCGCAGATGCACTCGGACCCCATGCACCGCGGTCCATCGCCCCCGATTCACCGGCACTTCCGCTGCCAGGGGGCAGCCGGGTCACCATCGAACCCGGCGGTCAGATCGAACTCTCCAGTGCCCCGTTCGCCGCTGCCGCGCAGTTGTGCGAGGGTTTGCACGCCGATGCTCGGATGCTGCGCGATCTACTCGAATCCCGATCCATCCGCACCATTTCCGGCGCCGCCGATGCGGACCGCCGCCCCAAGCGGGTCTTGCGGTTGCCGCGCTACCGCGCCATGGAACAGTCCTTCGCAGGTATCGGCCCGTTCGGCAAATTGATGATGTGCAATACCGCGGCGACGCAGGTCAGCGTCGATGCCGGTGCGGACCGTGCCGAGGTCACCGGCCGGTGGAATGCGCTGTACGCGATCGGTCCCGCGCTACTCGCCGCGTTCGCCTGCTCGCCCGAATTGCACGGTGCGCCGGTGGGTGCGTGGGCATCGCAGCGAATGCGTACCTGGTTGCGTCTCGACCACGCCCGCACTCGTCCCGCGGTGCAGTCCTGGCCGGATCCGGTCAGCGGCTATGCGCGCTGGGCCCTGGATGTCCCGCTGCTGTGCGTTCGTCGCCCCGATGGCGTATCCGGCAATGGCAGCGGTATCAGCTGGGCAGCGCCGCCGGAGGCGACCTTCGCGGACTGGTTGTCCGGTGCGTTGGACGACGAGATCGGTCGGCGTCCCGATATCGGCGATCTCGACTATCACCTGACCACACTGTTCCCACCGGTACGGGCCTCCGGACACCTCGAGGTCCGTTATCTGGACGCCCAGCCCGATAACGACTGGACCGTCCCGATCCACGTCTTCGACGCTTTGCTGTCGTCTCCGGCGGTTGTGGCCGAGGCGACGGCGCTCGCCGCGCCACTCGCGGGCCGCTGGCTCGATGCGGCGCGCTGCGGGTTGGCCGATCCGGAGATCCGCGGCGTCGCGGTCGAATTGCTGACCCTGGCCGCGACACATGCGGCGAGTCCGGCGGCGGCCCACGAGATCGAATCCGCGGCCGAGCGATGTCGCAGCGGTCGCACCCCGACCGATGAACTCGTTTCGCGCAGTGCGGATCAGCCCGAGGACCACCACCCGTGACCGTGGCGCCGCAGCCTCGAATCGCCGACCAGAACGAGTTCGGGAGATACCCATCGTGACCATTCAGTACCCCGCAACGGATAATTCCGGCACCGAACAATTGCGTGACCGGATCGCCGAAGTGCTCACCCGCGCAAGGGATCGCACCACCGGCCTCACCACCCTCGATGAAGCAGAGCTGGTCGCCCAGCATTCGCGACTGATGAGCCCGCTCGTCTGGGATCTCGCCCATATCGGCAATCAGGAAGAACTCTGGCTGGTCCGCGATGTCGGCCGACGCGAAGCGGTACGCGCCGATATCGACGAGCTGTACGACGCTTTCAAACACGCGCGCGCCAATCGCCCCGAACTGCCGCTGCTCAACCCCACCCAGGCCCGCGGCTATGTCGGCACCGTGCGCGACAAGGTGTTGGATGTATTGGAAACCAATACATTACGCGGTGATCCGCTGGTCGACGGCGGCTTCGCATTCGGCATGATCGCCCAGCACGAGCAGCAGCATGACGAAACCATGCTCGCCACCCACCAATTGCGCACCGGCCCCGCCGTGCTTTCCGCACCCGACGCACCCTCGGCGGCGACCCCGGCGGGTGGCGAAGTCGTCATTCCCGCGGGCGAATTCGTCATGGGTACCTCGACCGACCCATGGGCACTGGACAATGAGCGTCCGGCGCATCCGGTTCATGTGCCCGGCTTCGCCATCGATGTCGCACCGATCACCAATGCGCAGTACCAGGCCTTCATCGCCGACGGCGGTTACGAGCGGGCCGAGCTGTGGTCCGAACGCGGTTGGGCGCACCGGCAGGACGCGGGGCTGGCGGCGCCGCAGTTCTGGGAGTGCGATCCGGCCGGGCACTGGTGGCGTCGGGCATTCGGCGTGATGACACCGGTGCGTCCGCAGCAGCCGGTGGTGCACGTCTGCTGGTTCGAGGCCGAGGCCTACGCCAACTGGGCAGGCAAACGCCTGCCCACCGAGGCCGAATGGGAGAAGGCGGCGCGCTTCGATCCGGAGACCGGCACGTCCCGCCGCTACCCGTGGGGTGATACCGAACCCGATTCCGCTACCGCGAATCTCGGCCAGCGGCACCTGGAACCCGCCGAGGTCGGTGCGTACCCGGCCGGTGCCTCTGCGACCGGTGTGCACCAGCTCATCGGCGACGTATGGGAATGGACCGCATCGGGTTTCGAGGCCTATCCGGGTTTCCGCGCATTCCCGTACGCCGAATACTCCGATGTGTTCTTCGGCGGCGACTACCGAGTCCTGCGCGGCGGCTCCTTCGGCACCGATCCGGTCGCCTGTCGCGGCACCTTCCGCAACTGGGATCACCCCGTCCGCCGACAGATCTTCTCCGGCTTCCGCCTGGCCCGCGACCTGCGAAAAGGCGAGAGCGAGTGAGCGTATCGAGTGCTGACGCACAGCCGAACCCGATCGGAGGGCGGTCGGCAGAGGTGCCGCAACGGCCTACCAGCGGCCCGGCCCGCCGAGCCCGCACCCGACACATGACGGTGGGAGGTGCGCACTGATGTGTCGTCAACTCGGTTACATCGGCCCTTCCGTGCGCGTGGGCGACATGTTGACGCTCGGTTCGCATTCCCTGCGAACCCAGGCGTGGGCGCCGAAGGATATGCGCGGGGGCGGGACGATCAATGCGGATGGGTTCGGGGTGGCCTGGTGGCGTGACGAGGATGGGGTAACCGTCAGCCGGTATCGCAACTCCGCGCCCATCTGGACCGATCCGGCGGTGGAAGAGGTACTGCCGCAACTGGAGTCGTGGGCGGTATTGGGGGCGGTTCGCTCGGCGACCATAGGTATGCCGGTCGAGCGGAACGCCTGTGCGCCGTTCACGCACGGCCGATGGGCATTCAGCCATAACGGGGTGGTGCCCGATTGGCGACGGGCGCTCAGCGCGGTCGCCGAGGAATTCGGCTCCACCGCAACCGAACTCGGCGCCGATCAGCTGTTCGACTCGGTGCGATTGCTGGAGGCCGAATCCGCGACCGATTCGGCGACGCTGTGGGTGCTCCTGCGCAGTCTGCTCTCGACCGACACTCCCGATGGTTCGTGGGCGGCGGCACCGGCGGCATTGCGCCTGCTGGTCGCGGCCGTCCTGGCCCAAGCCCCCGGCGCCCGACTGAATTTCCTGCTCGGTGACGGCAAGCAGATGTGGGCGACCACTGTCTATCACTCGCTATCAGCCCTGGTCACCGATGATTTCGCCATCCTGTCATCGGAACCCTTCGACGACGACCCGCGCTGGCAGCCGATTCCGGATCGCCAGCTGGTCAGCGCCCGTCCCGGCGCGCTGTCCGTCACACCGCTTCTCGACGTTCCAAGCACGAAAGGCTCGCTCCTATGACCGCACCGACGCTGGAGATCCACCTATCCGACGACGACCTCACCTCGGCGTTGCGCACGGATGCCAGGCTCGGCCTCACCGCGGATCCGAAATGGTTGCCACCCAAGTGGTTCTACGACGCCCGCGGCAGTGAATTGTTCGAGCAGATCACCGAACTGGCCGAGTACTACCCGACCCGCACCGAACGCGCGCTGCTGGAGCGGGTCGTCGGCGAGATCGCCCGCACCGCACAGGCCGAGGTCCTGGTCGAACTCGGATCGGGCTCGGCCGCCAAGACCCGGCTGCTGCTATCCGCGCTGACCGCCGAGGGGCCGCTGAAAACCTATGTTCCGCAGGATGTCTCGTCCTCGGCGCTGCGGGCTGCCGCCGCGGAGATCGCGGCGGAGTTTCCCGGCCTAGCGGTGCACGGCGTGGTCAGCGATTTCACCGACACCCTGCACAATCTGCCGCGCGGTGGCCGCCGGATGATCGCCTTCCTCGGCGGCACCGTCGGCAACCTCGTCCCCGCCGAGCGGGCCGAATTCCTGTCCAGCATCTACGAGGTGCTCGAGCCTGGTGAGCGGCTACTGCTCGGCGCGGGCCTGGTCATCGATCCCGCGGTACTGGTCCCCGCCTATGACGACGGGGCCGGTGTCACCGCCGAATTCAACCGAAATGTTTTGCATGTCTTGAACGGTCGCCTCGACGCCGATTTCGAGCCGGACAAGTTCGCGCACCTTGCCATCTGGGATGCCGAACACGAGTGGATCGAAATGCGCCTGGAGGCCACCGAAGAGATGACCGTGACAGTTCGCGAGCTGGACCTCACCGTCCAGTTCGCGCGCGGCGAGCAGATGCGCACCGAAATCTCGGCCAAATTCCGCATTGACGGATTCGACGCCGAACTGGCGGCGGCGGGATTCCAGACCGAACAGGTGTGGACCGATCCGGACGACCGCTTCGCCCTCGTCCTCGCCGCCCGCGGCTGAGCCCGACCCACCCCGCCGGCTTCGCCGGCTGCCATCCCCTAAGTCCGGGCGGGCGCACCACTGACCACCGCGCCCAGCCATTCGATGAAGGGCCGCATCGCCTCCCAGGCGGTGCGGACCTCCTTCGCGGCGCGCGGTTTGTCCAACCAGGCCGGTGCGCCGTATTCCTTACTGCAGGTCAACGATTTGTGCCGCAGCAGATCGATGCGCGGATGGTCGGCGTCATACCCTTTCGGCTTGGTCTTCAGCTGCTCGCCGCCGATGGTGAATCCGGCCTTGGTCAGCTTGGCCAGAATCGCCTCCAGTTCCGGCCCCCGGACCTCGTCATCGATGGTGGCGCGCAACTGGGCGATCTGGGCGGGGGAGCCCGCATAGAATCCGCCGCCGACGAAAAGTCCGGCCGCGCTGATCTGCACATACCAGCCCGTACCCGGTGCCACGCTGACCACCGCGCCCTGCGCCGTCTTGTAAGGCACCTTGTCCTTCGAGAAGCGCACGTCCCGGTACGGGCGGAAGATCTTGGCGGTCCCGAAGTCCGCCTCCAACTCCGCGGTCAGCGCGACCATCGGCGCCTTGACCGACTCCTCGTAGACATCCTTGTGCGCGGTCCAGAAGGCCTTCGAGTTATCGGCTTCCAGATCCTCGTAAAAGTCCAGCCCCGCGAGTGGGAACCCACCGAATCGACTCATGCTGACCACGCTAGCCTTGCCCACCCCGCCGACTGTCATCCACCTGGGACGCGTGTCCAGCACATCGTCATTCGGTGTCCGGGATCATGCTGCCGCTGAAGACGGCATAGACGAGGATGATTCCGATGACCAGGGAAATAGCGGATGCGATGGCGGCCCATTTGCCGAGGGATTCGCCCTTTTTGTGACCGATGATGCCCAGAATGATGCCGACCGGGCCGAATAGGTAGGGGCAGAACAGCAATGAAATGCCCGCGCAGACGAAGCCGATGATCGACAGGGGCTGGGAACCCGATCGCGGTTCCGGCGTGATGTACGGCTGGGGGGTGTAGGCGGGATAGCCGCCGGTTTCCGGGGTGGAATCGGTGATCGGCGGATAGACGGTGCCCGGCTGATCCCGGTCGTAGCGTGCCGACGCCTTGTCATTCCACGGTTGCTGTTGCGCCGACTCCGGCGACGGCTGCGGTTGTACGACGAGATCTGGTGCGGTTTCGGCGGCCGCAGGCTGGACCGGTGTCTGCGCGCCCGGCCCCGCACTCCACGGCTGCGCCGAAAAATCCGCGGCTGCGGGCTCGGCTGGAAGCGGCGCTGCGGGTTCGACGGGTTGCGACTCCCACGGTCCGCTGGTGGCCGGGGTGGCCCAAGCCGTGCCCGAGGGTTCGAGCGGCTCGGATTCGCCGACCGGTTTCTCCGGCGAGGCGTCGCCTCGCTCGGGCCCCTGCTGCGGAGTGGTCATCGAACTCTCCTCGTATCGTCCGATCGGCGGGGCGGCGGCTTATAGGTCCGAATCGTCGACGATCTCCATCGCGGCGACCTCGGCGGGCCGCTCGTCCTCCTCGGCGAGTTCGGATTTCCGACGATGCGGGGTCCACTCCTGTTCGAGTTCCTCGCCTATACCGAGGCGGCCGTCATCGTCATTTTCGCGATAGCGAATATGCAGGTCAGCAGGCGGATCCTCGACATTTCGCCGGTATGCGCGGATCTCGTCTTCCTGCTTATCGTCCCCCATGTCCATATCAAGCGGGTCACGGTCCATACCTCCAGTATCCCCCTCGACATCGCAGGCAAACGGGATCCGACGAGTGCGAACCCGTTCAGCTGAAGGCCCCGAGGAACCCGACGAAGGCGATGACCAGGATGACCGCGATGGCCAGCACCGCGCCATTGGCGATGGCCGCCCACTTGCCGAGCGATTCGCCCTTGTTGTGTCCGATGATGCCCAAGACGATGCCCGCCGGTCCGGTGATCACGATGGGCAGGCCACAGAACATCACCACCGACAGTGCGGTGGCCGCCAGGCACGAGAAGCTGATGATCGAGAAGATCGGGACATCGGATTGCCGGGGCGGTGTGTACGGCTGGTACGGATAACCAGGGTAAGCACCGGGCGCTTGCGGATAGCCGGGTGGTCCGACATACGGACCGGCTTGCGGGTAGCTCGGCGGGTACGGGGGCGGCGGGTAGGCAGTGGGCTGCTGATAACCCGCGGGCGGGGTATACAGGGGGGCCGTCTCCGGCGAAAACTGTTGTCCTGGTTGATAAGTCGGCATCGGATCGATACCCGGCCGCGCCGACCAGACCTTGGTCGCGTCCGCGTTGTCCTGCGGCTGGGCGACCTGCGTTGGATCGGCAGGTAGCGAGTCCTGCGATTTCCCGAGGTTGACGTTCGGTTCTGAATCTCGCGGCGCAGTCATGTCGGCTCCCCCTCCTCGGCTTGCCCTGTGTCCCATGGGTGTCCACCCGACAAGGCAATGGCGGCTCGGACAATGTCCGAGCCGCCATTTTACAAAGAGCGGTCAAGCGTTGCCGTTGAAAAGTCCGGTGACCGAACCGTTCTCGAAGACCTCGCGAATCGTACGAGCCAGCAGCGGCGCGATCGACAGCACGGTCAGCTGCGGGAACTTCTTCTCCTCGCTGATCGGCAGCGTATTGGTGACCACGACCTCCTTGGCACCACAGTTGGCCAAGCGCTCGGCGGCCGGATCGCTCAGCACGCCGTGCGTCGCGGCGATGACCACATCACCGGCACCGGCCTCCTTGAGCACCTTGACCGCGCCGGCGATGGTGCCACCGGTGTCGATCATGTCGTCGATCAGGATGCAGGTGCGGCCCTCGACCTCACCGACCACGCGGTTGGCCTTGATCTGGTTCGGCACCAGCGGGTCGCGGGTCTTGTGGATGAACGCCAGCGGCGAGCCGCCCAGCGAGTCGGCCCACTTCTCCGCGACGCGCACGCGACCGGAATCGGGGGAGACCACGGTGATGTGCTCGAGGCTGTAGTTGTTGCGCACGTACTCGGCCAGCTGCAGCTGGGCGTGCATGTGATCGACCGGGCCGTCGAAGAAGCCCTGGATCTGATCGGTGTGCAGGTCGACGGTGATGATGCGATCCGCGCCCGCTGTCTTGAGCAGATCGGCGACCAGGCGGGCGGAGATGGGCTCGCGGCCGCGGTGCTTCTTGTCCTGACGGGCGTACGGGTAGAACGGCAGCACCGCGGTGATCCGCTTGGCCGAACCGCGCTTGAGCGCGTCGATCATGATCAGCTGTTCCATCAGCCACTGGTTCAGCGGAGCCGGAAAGCTCTGCAGCACAAAGGCATCCGAGCCACGCACGGACTCCTCGAACCGCACGAAGATCTCGCCGTTGGCGAAGTCGCGCGCGGTCTGCGGGGTTACGTGGACGTCGAGTTCCTTGGCCACCTGCTCGGCCAGCTCAGGATGAGCGCGTCCCGAGAAGAGCATCAGGTTCTTCTGGTTGTCGATCCATGACGCGGTCACTGCTGTTTGCCATCCTTTTGCTCGATTGCCTGACCCGACATCTCTTTGCTCGCGATGGCTTCCGCCGCCGCCTGTGCCGCGTCCGTCCCCGGACGGTTGCGCTGCACCCAGCCCTCAATGTTTTTCTGCGGCCCACCTGAAACCGCGAGTGCCCCCGGAGGAACGCTTCTACGCAGCACAGTACCCGCCGCCGTATACGCCCCGTCACCCACCGTCACCGGTGCGACGAACATGGTGTCGCTGCCGGTCCGCACATGCGAGCCGACCACGGTGTGATGTTTTTTCACACCGTCGTAGTTGACGAAAACACTGGAGGCGCCGATGTTGCTGTGCTCACCGATGGTGGCATCGCCGACATAAGTGAGGTGCGGGACCTTGGAATGCGCGCCGATCGATGCGTTCTTGGTTTCGACGAATGCGCCGAGCTTGCCGGAATCACCGACAACGGTGCCGGGACGCAGATAGCTGAACGGCCCTATATTCGCACCGGGACCAATCACAGCCTGATCACCGTGAGTGCGAACAACGTGTGCGCCGTTGCCGACGATGACATCGGTGAGCGTGGAATCCGGTCCGATCACCGCGTCCTCACCGATGACGGTGCCGCCGAGCAATTGCACACCCGGTCGGATTTCGGCGTCCCTGGCGATTCTGACGTTCGCGTCGACCCAAGTGGTCGCGGGATCGATAATCGTGACACCGGCGCGCATATGCCGTTCGAGGATGTAGCGGTTGAGCGTCCGCGCGGCCTCCGACATCTGCACCCGGTCGTTGACGCCGGTGACCTTGGCCGAATCGAGCAGCCGCGCGCCGTGCACCGGATGTCCGGCCTCGCGGGCCAGCCGCAGCACATCGGTCAGGTACAGCTCATGCTGGGCGTTGGCGGTGGACAGGCGTCCGATCATGGTGCGCAGCACGGTCGCGTCGAAGGCGTAGACACCCGAGTTGACCTCGGTGATCGCCGACTGCGCCGGGGTGGCGTCGGCATGTTCGACGATTTCGGTGACCTGGCCGTCGGCATCGCGGACGATGCGGCCGTAGCCGTTCGCGTCGTCCGGCTCGAAGGTCAGCACGGTCACCGCGGAACGTTCGGTGTAGCTGCGGTGTTCGTCGAGCAGCGCGGACAGGGTGTGCCCGTCCAGCAGCGGCACATCGGCGGAGGTGACCAGCAGGTCGCCGGTGAAGTCTTCGGGAACCGCCGCGAGGGCGCACTGCACCGCGTGGCCGGTTCCCAGCTGTTGTTCCTGGATGGCGGTGGCGATGTCGCGGCCGAGGTCGGCGGCTACGGCGGCGACCGCGGCGCCGACTTGTTCCCGATCGTGTCCTACCACGGTGATGAGGAACGCGGGGTCGATCTCGTTGGCCGCATGCAGCGCGTGCGCGAGCATGCTTCGACCGGCCAGCGAATGCAGCACTTTAGGAGTCTTCGACCGCATTCGCGTCCCGGCACCGGCTGCGAGAACGACGACGGCGGTCTGCTGTGGCATGGATCTCCCTCGGCTGCCTGTCATCGTGCTTGGGGCTGTCGTCGTGCTTGGTCAGCGATGTGCGCGGCCAACGATAAGCCATCGTGTCGGTGTGCTCCGCCGCCAGGACTCGAACCTGAACTATCTGAACCAAAATCAGAGGTGCTGCCATTACACTACGGCGGATTGTCACACCGGCGGATCTGCGTAACCCGCCACTGCGCCAGCGGCACGGCATGAATCCTCGCATGAAGACCTCCCGTTCGTCGAACTGCTTCGCCGAATTAATGCGTACCCATCTCCGCAACCTGTTCACACCGGTCGCGTTATCTGGGCGAACGCCGAAATCGGCCGCTCGATCGCCGTGTTCGGCGGGGCGACGCGCGCGCGGGCGGAGCTGTCTGGAACAGTTGTCGGCAAAAGTTACGGGTCAGGCGCAGGGAGGCGGGGCGTTGTCTTCGGGTGAACCGCATCGAGTGTCCCGGCCGCGGATGACGGGAACTCAGCGGCGGCAGCAGTTGATCGAGATCGGTCGCGCTTTATTCGCCGAGCGGGGCTACGACGCGACCTCGATCGAGGAGATCGCGCAGCGGGCCCAGGTCTCCAAACCTGTGGTGTACGAACACTTCGGCGGCAAGGAGGGGCTCTACGCCGTGGTCGTGGACCGTGAGATGTCGATGTTGCTGGACATGATCACCTCCTCGCTCACCCAGAATCGGTCCAGAATCCGGCTCGAACAGGTCGCGCTCGCGCTGCTGACCTATATCGAGGAACGCACCGACGGATTCCGAATCCTGGTGCGCGATCAGCCCGCAGCTACCGCGGAGGGCCGCTACTCGAGCCTGCTGAACGAGGCCACCAATCAGGTCGCGCATATTCTCGGCGGCGATTTCGAGCAGCGCGGTTTCGATACCAGTCTGACCGGTTTGTACGCGCAGGCATTGGTGGGCATGGTTTCGACCGCCGCGACCTGGTGGCTGGACGAGCGCAAACCGTCGAAAGAGGTTGTGGCGGCACATCTGGTCAACCTGTGCTGGAACGGACTCAGTCATTTGGAAGCCCACCCGCAGCTGAGCTCGGAATGGCGCGCCGGTACGGGGGACTGACCGCAGTGGTAGCCAGTGAATTGCGCGGTATGCCGGTCCGGATGCTCGAATTCCCGGGCAGGCGCTCACCTGGTGGTACGGTTCACCCATCCTCAGGGTGCTGTTCGAGCGGTAAGTCGGTCTACTTCGGGATGTCGGTCTACTTCAGGATGGCTGGTTTTAAGGATGACAGGCGGATCTGATGGCTAGGCAAGCGCGCGCGGAGATCACCCGCGATTCCGTCCTTGCGGGCGCTGCCGATGTCTTTCTGCGCTTGGGATATGCGAATGCGAGCCTGAGCGAGATCATCGCGCAGTCGAACGTGACCAAGGGCGCCTTGTACTTTCACTTCGGTTCGAAGGAAGAGCTAGCGCGCGCCGTGGTCGACCAGGGCAATGAGCGCCTGGTCAGTTCGTGCCAGGGTTTCTTCGATCCCAGAGTGCCCGCGCTCGAGGCATGTATCGGGATCACCTATGTCGTCGCGGACCTATCGATGAACGATCCGATGGTCGGCGCGATGCTCAAGCTGACCCATCAGATCGGCGACTACCGCGGCGCCCAGGGCGACAATATCGCCAAGACCTGGGGCGATACCTACCGTGTGCTATCCGAACGGGCCATTGCCCAGGGCGACCTGGAGGCCGATCTGGACGCCGAGGTGATCGGCCTGCTGCTGCAGGAAATGACCGCGGGCGTGCACATCACGGCGGTCGGGACCGATTCGATCGATCAGATGGCAACCCGCATGGAACGGGCCTGGTACTTCCTGCTCCCGTCGATCGTGCCCCCGGAGAAGCTCTCGTACTTCCGCGAATTCGCCGCCCGCCGCCTACGCCGCTACGTGCCATAAAACTTGTCACAGCGCGTTGGTAGGTTGTGACGTGTCGACTGATTTCGTGAGCACATGGGTAACTCATCGGGGTACGCCCAGAACTCGACTTCCCGCTCGACCGCCGGCCCGCCTGCGACTGCGTTGTGGCACCTGACGACCGGCAAAAGAATCGGGGAGACGGGGGAGCCTAGACTCGGTTGGCCGTCTTGAAACCCCGCCTGAGCCCAGGAGCGTTCGATGTCCACCCACCGTCCACCTCTTGCCGGACTGGCCGCGGTGGCCGGGGCCGATTCGGCCCTGCGGACCGTCGCTGACCTGGTCGGAAAGTCGCCGGTCGAGCTGGTCGGGCCGTCGGCGGTGCGGCCGTTCGTCGCGGCGACGATTGCGGCCCAGCGGCCGCTGGTGGTGGTGACGGCGACCGGGCGGGAAGCCGATGATCTGACGGTCGAGCTGGAGGAAATCCTCGGCGCGGCGGTCGCGCAGTTCCCGTCCTGGGAGACGCTGCCGCACGAGCGGCTGTCACCGGGTGCCGACACCGTGGGCCGCAGGCTCGAGGTGCTGCGGCGGCTTGCGCATCCGGAGGACCCGGTATTTCCCGAGCCGCTGCGGGTCGTGGTGACGACCGTTCGCTCCTTGATGCAGCCGATGGCCGCGAGCCTCGGTGATATCGAACCGATCGTGCTGCGCGTCGGTGCGGAGTTCGATTTCGACGAATTGCTCTTGCGCCTGATCGAATTCGCCTACACCCGTGTCGATATGGTCGGCAAGCGCGGTGAGTTCGCGGTGCGCGGCGGCATCCTCGATCTGTTTCCGCCGACCGCGGATCATCCGGTGCGCGTGGAGTTCTGGGGCGACGAAGTGACCGAGCTGCGCCCCTTCGCGGTCGCCGACCAACGCTCGCTGACCGATCTGACGGTGGATGTGGTCGTCGCGCCGCCGTGCCGAGAACTCTTGCTCACCGCTCCCGTTCGCGATCGTGCAGCCGAGGTCGCGGTGGCCAATGCCGCCGACGCGGCGCTGGTCGAGATGTTGGAGAAGCTCGCCGAGGGCATTCCGGTCGAGGGCATGGAGGCCCTGCTGCCGGTGCTGCAGCCCGGCGAATTGCGGCTGCTCACTGAGGTTTTGCCGGAGGGCACCCAGCTGCTGCTGTGCGATCCGGAGAAGATTCGCACGCGCGCGGCCGATTTGGTACGCACGGGTGAAGAGTTCCTGGAGGCATCGTGGACCGCGGCTTCATTCGGCGGTGCGGCGCCGCTGGGCGGGCACGGACTGGATCTGGCCGCCTCCGGTTACCGCGCGCTGCCCGAAATCCATGAGAGCGCAAACGCACACGGTCTGCCCTGGTGGACTCTGAGCCCGCTGACCTCCGGTGATCCCGCCGAGGTCGTGCTGCCGGTGCTGGCCGGTCCGGTCGCGCGCGGCTCCGATGAGCTGGTGGCGACGATCTTCGCTTCACTGCGCGCGCATGTGCTGACCGGTGGCCGCGCGGTCGTGGTCGTCGCGGGTCACGGTACGGCGCAACGCATTCTGGAACGGCTCTCGGATGCCGAGGTGCCGGCGGCTGCTTTGGCAGTCGGCGCCGAACCTACGTCCGGACTGGTTGGTGTGCTGTGCGGTTCGCTGCACGACGGGTTGGTCTTCGATGACGCCGGCCTGGTGGTCGTCGCCGAATCCGACCTCACCGGCAACCGGGTCACCGCACCGGCGGAGGGGAAGCGACTACCGGCCAAGCGCCGCAACCAGGTCGACCCGCTGGCGCTGAATGCCGGGGACATGGTGGTGCACGATCAGCACGGCATCGGCCGGTTCGTGGAGATGATCGAGCGCACCGTCGGCGGGGCACGGCGGGAATACCTGGTCATCGAATACGCGCCAGGCAAGCGTGGCCAGCCCGGTGACCGGCTGTTCGTGCCGATGGAATCGCTGGATCAGCTCTCGCGCTATGTCGGCGGTGAGATGCCGAGTCTGTCCAAGCTCGGCGGGTCGGACTGGGCGAATACGAAACGCAAGGCGCGCAAGGCGGTTCGCGAGATCGCCGGTGAGCTGGTGCAGTTGTACGCTGCGCGTCAGGCCGCGCCGGGGCATGCGTTCGGTCCCGACAGTCCGTGGCAGAAGGAAATGGAGGACGCGTTCGCGTTCACCGAGACCGTCGACCAGATGACCGCCATCGCCGAGGTCAAGGCCGATATGGAGAAGGCGGTCCCGATGGACCGTGTGGTCTGTGGTGACGTCGGCTACGGCAAGACCGAGATCGCCGTGCGCGCCGCATTCAAGGCGGTGCAGGACGGTAAGCAGGTCGTCGTGCTGGTGCCGACAACCCTGCTGGCGCAACAGCATCTGCAGACGTTCACCGAACGCGTCGCCGGATTCCCGGTGACCGTCAAGGGTTTGTCCCGCTTCACCGATCCGGCGGAATCCCGCGCCGTCCTCGAGGGGATGGCCGAGGGTGCCGTCGATATCGTGGTCGGTACGCACCGGCTGTTGCAGACCGGTGTGCGGTGGAAGGATCTCGGCCTGGTCGTCGTGGACGAGGAACAGCGTTTCGGTGTCGAGCACAAGGAGCACATCAAGGCACTGCGCACGCACGTCGATGTGTTGACCATGTCCGCTACGCCGATTCCGCGCACCTTGGAGATGAGTCTGGCGGGCATCCGCGAGATGTCGACCATCCTGACGCCGCCCGAGGAGCGGCATCCAGTGCTCACCTATGTCGGCGGATACAACGACAAGCAGGTCACCGCGGCTATTCGGCGTGAGCTGCTGCGCGACGGCCAGGTCTTCTATGTGCACAACCGGGTCTCGTCGATCGATAAAGCGGCCAAGCGGATTCGGGATCTGGTGCCCGAGGCGCGGGTGGTGGTCGCGCACGGTCAGATGCACGAGGACATGCTCGAACAGACCGTGCAGGGGTTCTGGGAGCGCGAATTCGATGTGCTGGTCTGTACCACCATCATCGAGACCGGGCTGGATATCTCCAATGCGAATACGTTGATCGTGGAGCGCGCGGATGCTCTCGGTCTTTCACAGCTGCACCAGTTGCGAGGGCGCGTCGGCCGCAGTCGTGAGCGCGGGTACGCGTACTTCCTCTATCCGCCGGAGAAGCCGCTCACCGAGACGGCCTACGACCGGCTCGCCACCATCTCGCAGAACTCCGATCTCGGTGCCGGTATGGCGGTGGCCATGAAGGACCTCGAAATCCGTGGTGCCGGAAATGTGCTGGGCGCCGAGCAGTCCGGGCATGTAGCCGGTGTCGGATTCGACCTGTATGTGCGGCTTGTCGGTGAGGCGGTGGAGGCTTATCGGGCCGCCGCCGACGGTAAGCCGATTACGACCGAGGAGGTCAAGGAGGTTCGCATCGACCTCCCGGTGGATGCGCACATTCCGCCCGACTACATCACCAGCGATCGGCTCCGATTGGAGGCCTATCGCAAACTTGCCGCGGCGCAAGATGATCCGGCGCTGGCGTCGGTTGTCGAGGAACTTGTCGACCGGTACGGGCCGCTGCCCGTCGAGGTCGGCAGGTTGGTGTCGGTGGCGAAACTGCGCCTGCTGGCTCGCGAATACGATGTCACCGAAATCGCGGTCACCGGAACCACATTGAAGGTTTCGCCGATGAGTCTGCCCGACTCGAAGCAGATGCGGTTGAAGCGCCTGTACCCGAGTGCCGGCTATCGCGCGGCAAGTGGGGTTGTGCAACTGCCGCTGCCTCGGGTGGAGGACAGTGTGGGGGCGGACCGGGTGCGCGACGTCGTCCTGTTGCAATTCGTTGCCGACCTGTTGCTGCAGTTGGATGGCAAGCCGAAGGGCTTCGTCGAGCTGCGGGTCGCGACCGAGGCCACGGCGGCTCGATGAGTTCGGACCGCGACGAAGCCGTGCTGCGGGCCGCCCGGCATGCGGCGGCGGAGGCGGGGCGGGCGGCGGAGGCGGGGCGGGCCAATGGCGCCGACGATCACGCGGTGCCCGAACCTGGGCGGGCCTCGGCAGTATTCGGCCGAACTGATGCCGCCGTGGTGGCGGCGGGGCTGGCCGGGGCGGTCGAGGTGATGGACCGGCTATGGAATTTCGGCGGCTGGGAGGTGACCCAAACCCACGACTCGCTGCGTCCCTACCTGCTCGAGGAAACCTACGAACTCCTCGACGCCATCCAGCACAACGACGCCGAAACCATCAAGGAAGAACTCGGCGACCTGCTGCTGCAGGTGCTGTTCCACTCCCGAATCGCCCAGGCAGCAGGCGAATTCACCGTCGACGATGTCGCGGCCGCGCTGGTCGCCAAACTCGTCAACCGCAGCCCGCACCTCGCTGAGGAACCCATCGACCCGTCGGCCACCGTCGCGGAAAAGATCGCCGCCCAGGAAAAGGCCTGGGAGGAACGCAAATCCGCCGAAAAGTCCCGCCGCTCCTGTTTGGATGGCATAGCCATGGCCCAACCTGCCCTCGCCCTGGCCGAGAAAATCCGCTCCCGCAGCCTCAGAGCGGGCCTCCCCGAAGACCTGATTCCCGACACCCTCCGCACCGTCCACTTGGATGGCGAAGACAGCGCCGAAGAACGCCTCCGCAAAGCAACCTTGTCCTTCGCATCGGAAATCCGCGCCACCGAAGACGCCGCCGAAGCCGCACGCGGCGAGCGCGCACCTTTATCGGCTGCGGATTGGCGCAAGTACTGGTCGCAGTAGCCCGGCGTAGGGAAGCCCGGGACGCTCAAATCGGTATAGCGGCTTGATGGCTCAACCGCGGCCAGCGGGGCTATGGGGCGCGTAGCGTTTGCGATACGGAGTCGGCAGTCGGGGTATGGGCGAATCGGCGATGCCCGGGATCGGGAGGTGGCAAATGTTGAGCGTGTTTTCTTCGCCGGGCCATTATGTGCAGGGGCGGGATGCGACGGGGGCGCTCGGGGCGGAGATGACGCGGTTGGGGATCGCGGGGCCGGTGATGATTGTGGCGGGGGCGAGTGCGTATCGGTTGTTGGCGCAGACGTGGCGGGAGTCGCTGACCGACGCGAAGATCGAGTATTCGGTGCATCGGTCCGGGGGTGAGTGCAGTCGGGCGGAAATCGCGCGGGTGACCGCGGCCGTGCAGCAGAGTGGAAGCACGGTGGTGCTGGGGGCCGGTGGGGGCAAGGTACTCGATACCGCGCGGGCGGTGGCCGATGATCTGGAGCTGCCGATGATCAGTTGTCCCACGACGGCATCCAGTGATGCGCCCTGCAGTGCGTTGTCGGTGATCTATACCGACGCTGGGGAATTCGAGGCCTACCAGTTGGCGCGCCGGAATCCGGCAATGGTGCTGGTCGATACTTCCGCTATCGCGCAGGCTCCGGCGCGGCTGCTCACCGCGGGGATGGGTGATGCGCTCGCGACCTGGTTCGAAGCGCGGACCTGCAGTACCGCGCGGGTCCGGAATATGCGCGGCGGTGCCTCCACCCGCAGCGCAACCGCATTGGCCGAACTCTGCTACAACACTCTGCTCGCCGATGGAACCCACGCCCTCGCCGCGGTCGGCAACCATACCGTCACCCCGGCCCTCGAACGCATCGTCGAGGCCAACACCCTGCTGTCCGGCCTCGGCTTCGAATCCTCCGGCCTCGCCGCCGCGCACGCCATCCACAACGGCCTCACCGCCGCCCCCCAAACCCACCCATACCTACACGGCGAAAAGGTAGCCTTCGGCGTCCTCACCCAGCTGGTGCTGGAAGGCGCTCCCACCGAAGAAATTTCAACGGTCCTCGAATTCTGCGCATCGGTCGGCCTACCAACTACCTTGGCCGCACTCGGCCTGACCGACCCCGACAACCGAACCCTGACCGCCATCGCCACCCGCGCCACCGCCCCCGGCGAAACCATCCACAACGAACCCTTCTCCGTCGACACCCCCATGGTCCTAGACGCCCTCCGCACCGCCGACACCCTCGGTACGAAGTGAGCGCCGACGTCACAGCAGCGACGATCGGACCGTCGTCGAGGATGCTCACTCGCCGCTGAGGCCCTCCATACGGACTTCTCGGCTGGATCCGGCTCGACCTCGAGCCCTGATGACACCGAACTCTCACCTCCCCGCAAGCAGTTTGTCACCGTGGGGCGGGCAGTCTGTCAATACTGCTTCGCTATCCTGGCGATGGAACCCGAAGCCAATGGCGGGCGAATCCGCCGGGGAGGACGTTCGGTCCGGTGCCCACCAGCAGAGTCGCGGAGCACCCGCGACCGAATCACGTGCTGTTCCATTTCAGCGATACCCATTTGATCGGCGGCGATGACGCGCTGTACGGCGACGTGGACGCGGATCAGCGTCTTCGACAATTGCTCGACCAGGCCGCGGCCAGCCGCATCCGCCCGACGGCGATCGTCTTCACCGGTGACCTCACCGATAGGGGCGAGCCCGATGCGTACGAGAAGCTGCGCGGCATCGTGGAACCGTTCGCACGCCGATTGCGTGCGCCGATCGTCTGGGTCACCGGCAATCACGACGATCGCGGCGAACTGCGCAGGGCTCTGCTCGGTGAGCGTCCGTCGACGAAGCCGCTGGATCGGGTGCACATGATCGACGGCCTGCGCATCATCGCCCTGGACACCAGTGTCCCCGGCCACCACTACGGCGAGATCCGTGACGAACAGCTGGCCTGGCTGCGTTCGATACTCGCCGAGCCCGCTCCGTTCGGCACGATTCTGGCGATGCACCACCCGCCGGTGCCGTGTGTTCTCGATCTCGCCGTCACCGTCGAATTGCGCGATCAACGCAGGCTGGCCGATGCCCTCGACGGCACCGACGTGCGCGCGATTCTTGCTGGGCACCTGCACTTTTCGACCAGCGCCACCTTCGCGGGCATCCCGGTCTCGGTTGCCTCGGCGACCTGCTACAGCCAGGATCTGGCCGTCGCCGAGGGCGGCCTGCGCGGCCGCGACGGCGCGCAGGCCTTCAACTACGTGCACGTCTATCCGGATACCATTGTCCACTCGGTGGTCCCGATCGATCGCGGCCCGACTGTCGGCTCCCCGTCCACCCCGGAGGAGGCGGCGCGCAAGCTGGCCGATGAGGGCATCGTGATTCCGCCCGCCGCCCGCATTCCGCGAGTCATGCGGCGCCAGGCGCAGACTCCGGAAGATGACGAGGCCGTGCACTGACGCGTTCCCATGGCGCGCGGTCGGGGAAGTAGTTGGACAGGAACTCCGACACCGCGTGCACCCGGTCGGCCTCCGCGACCTCCGGGAAACTGCCGTCGTTTAGGCAGAAGAAGTCGACTTCCCGGTGTCGCGCGAGTCCGTCGAGCAGTGCGAGGCCACGTTCACTCGTGGTGTCGACATAGCGCATCCGCGCCGTCTCCTGCGGCACCGCGCGCCCGGTGAGCATCGCGTAGTAGTGGTACAGCGAGTTCGTCACCGAAATATCGGTGGCCGCACGGAATCTGCTCGCCCTGGTCCGGGCGAATTCAGTCGCGAACACTTGCTCCATTTCGAGCAATACGCTGCGCCGCAGCGGAACCGGTGTGTGTTCCAGATGCCGGGTGATGACATGTCCGAACCGCTCGGCAAGCAATTCCCGGTTCACCCGTGCGGCATTCTCGAAACCACTGCGCCGCTCGTCGTTTCGGCCTGGTCCGATCCGGGTGCCCGCCTCGATGAACCGACTCACACCGGCGGGGGAGAAAAACATCGACGGACGCACCGGCCGGGCGAAGAACATATCGTCGTTCGAGTACAGAAAATGCTCGCTGAGCCCATCGATATGCTGCAGTTGGCATTCCACCGCATGGGAATTGAAGGTGGGCAGCCCGCTCGTATCGCTGAAGTGATCGACCGCGCGCACCACCGTCACCCGCGGATGCTCGTCGAGCCATTCCGGCACCGCGGAATCGGTCGCGATGAAGACCCGGCGAATCCACGGCGCATTCTTGTACACCGAGCGCAGTGCGTATTTCAGTTCGTCGATCTGCCGGATTCGAGCGTCCGCGTCATCGCCTTCGCCGACCACGACTTGGGCCAGCATTCCCGCACGGCGCGCCCGGAATTCGGGATCGGTGCCATCGACCCAGGAGAACACCAGATCGATATCGAAGCCGACATCGGTCGGCTGGGGTGCGAACATATCGGTCAATGTCGGCCAATTGCGGTCGAACAGACGAACTTCCGTGCGTTCGACATCGGCGAGGTCGAAGACATTGCGGGTGAAGGCATTCGGCCGCGGGCATTCGACGGTGTCGCCGTGGTACTCCCACAGTTCCAGATCCACGTAATGTGCCGGATCGGCATCGCGACTCAACCGAAAGACATTGTGCTGCACCTCGGCACACGCGAAACCCGCGACGATCGCGGTGGCCGTCACCCGACGCACCATCTTCTGATGCGCGGCATCCGCTGCCAGTGCCAGCCGATGTTCACCATCGCGAATCAGCAGGAACGGCACCTCCGCGGCCGCCAACTCGCCGCGCAGATAACCCAGGTCGTCCAGCATCGCGGGTGAGACGACGAGATTGCCCGCCGTCGGCCACGCCACCATATCGACCGCTCCGGAATCCATTGCCCCTATATCAACCATGTGTCTGCTCCCACGTCCGAATATGTGCCGAAATGTCCTGTGGTGCCGCGCTATACCCGAGCACCGCTGCGGACGACGCCGTCGGCGCCGTCCTCGGCTGCCGCGCCCGGCGCGGCCGAATTCAGAAATTCGGGACGATGCCGTAGTGCAGGAACGAAGTGATCAGCCGAGTCTCAGACGATCGGTACACCATGTCGTTCTCACCTCACTCACGGCCGGACGCCATCGCGTCTGCTTGGGGGTAGTGCTGTCGGTACGGACACGGCACAGCGGCCGAGCAGGACCGGTAACAGCACGTCGGGCCGGACAGTCATCGGCCGGCGAAATGGAAAGCACCTGCTGAACAGAGTGCTGTCAGAAATAATGCATCGACTTGTGACGGCCCGTCAACCGGACAGCGCTGTGGTGTCCCGGACAGGTGGGTGGGCGAGGTTGTCCCTTTCGAATGAGGGTAGCCTCACCGCATAATCCTCGAGGATCCGGGGGCGAGACACTGCCCATCACCCGCGACGCCGTATCGGTGTCCTGAGAGGTGGCTGAGAGCACTTCGGACAAAGGTCGCAGCGTCAGCGAACAAGGGACACAGCACCTTAGACTTGCATGCAACGTGGCACAGCCCGCCGCGTTGCAGCGATCAAGAGGTGACGAACATGGCAGCCGGAGCGAGCCCCGTGCAACGTCAAGACCACTCTACGGCCGATCATCCCGAACTGGACGTACTCCCGGAATGGCCCCAGGAGACGATCGCGGTGCTGGTCACCACCGATCCAGCGCCGCATGCGATTCCGGTGTCCTGGCCGGTGCGCGCGGGCGATCGGCGGATTCTGCTCAGCCTGAAATTCGATCGCGGTTCGCTGGCCCGCTTGCGCGAACGGCCCGATGTCGCATTGCTGATTCTCGGCGGTGGCAATGTCGCGCTGTGCGCGCGCGGGCAGGCGAGTGTTGTCGCCGAGGAAATGCCCGGTGCGACAGACTATGTCGCGGTCCAGATCGATGTCCAAGTCATCGATGACCACCGGCAGTCGGCCTTCGCGGTGGCGCACGGAATCGAGCGCACCGTACTCGATGCGAGCGAATTGCATGCGCTCGAAGGGCGCGTACAGACATTGCGCGCCTGGGTCGATATCCAGAACTGAACCGGCACAAGCTGTCCGGTACAGAGTAATAATCGTGAAGAAAGGCGGCGCGAACGCGTCGAATGGAAGGGGATCATGAGCGTCACATTGGCCAAAGGCGGAAATGTCTCGCTGTCGAAGCAGGCCGCCAACCTCACCAAGGTTGCGGTGGGGCTCGGTTGGGATGTGCGAACGACCACCGGGGCCGATTACGACCTCGATGCGAGTGCGCTCGCCACCGGGCCGAATCAGCGCGTGCTGTCGGATCAGCACTTCGTGTTCTACAACAATCTGCGCTCGCCCGAGGGCACGATCGAACATACCGGTGACAATCTCACCGGTGAGGGCGAAGGCGATGACGAGGTAATCAATGTCGATCTGGCGGCGACGCCACCGACGATCACCAATATCTTCTTCCCGGTTTCCATTCACGATGCCGATGCGCGCGGCCAGTCGTTCGGCCAGATCCGCAACGCCTACATCCGCGTGGTCGACGCGACCACGGGCGCCGAGCTGGCCCGGTATGACCTCACCGAGGACGCGTCCACCGAGACCGCCATGGTGTTCGGGGAGTTGTACCGGTACGGCAACGAATGGAAGTTCCGTGCCATCGGTCAGGGCTATGCCTCCGGGCTCGCGGGTATCGCCCGCGATTACGGCGTCAACGTCTGATGGGCGTGCGGGTGGTCGGGATCGGTACCGGCCGCCCGCTGCGCCTCGTACAGCGCGATCGCGGCGCGGGTCTTGCGCTTGATCGCTTGTAGCACATCGAGATCCGGCAGGTCCGCGAACTGCTCACCCAGTACTTCGGGCAGATCGGAGTAGTGCAGCACGCATTCGTCGACGCCGAGGTTGGCGCAGGCCGCGAGCAGGTCCGGATGCAGATAACCCGCGACTGCGGTCCGCACACCCGCGGCGGCGGCCACCATGGTGACGCGCTCGATCGCGCGCAGTAGCGGCGGTACGGGACGAACCGGCCGCAGTGTGGCGCGGGCTTGGCCGAGCAGCAGTGAGGACAGATCGTTGCAGCCGATCACCACCCGTGACACCCCGGTGGTGACCACACGGTCGACCTCGAGCAGCAGCGACGGTATCTCGATCATGGTGGCGACCGGGCAGTCGCCGATCACGGCCCGGGTTTGCTCGATGGCCCATTGCAATTCGTCGACATAGGTGACGAAGGGGAAAAGTACGCCGATATCCGCGCCCTCGTCGCGCACCTGCGCAATGCCCTCGAGTTCGGCGACGAATGCGTCGGGAAAGCGACGGGCTCGGCGAATACCGCGCAGGCCGAGCAGTTTATGCGGCTCGTCGATGATCTCTTCGACGCCGCCCAGGATATTGCATTCGGCAGTATCGGCTTCCATGGTGCGATACCAGATCGTTGTTCCGTTGGCCCGCTTCGCAATATGGCGCAGATATGGCACGAGGTAACCCGAAACCGATTCGGGCGTCGGATATTTCCCGGCCGCGCGGAACACGTACTCGCCGCGCACCATCCCGACCCCGTCGAAGTGGTCGAGCAGTTCAGCGGAGATCCGCTCACAACTCAATGCCAGGCTCTGCCGCATTCCCCGCACGCTATCAGGTTGCCGCACAACACTTTCCGCCGCCCATTAAGTCCGGATTTTACGAGGTCAGGAAGGGGTGGGTAGGGATTGCGGAAGCCGGTGGGGGTGGGTGGAGGCGGCAGTGTCGAGTAGGGCGAAGTAACGGCGCAGCATCAGAATGGCGGTACTGGCCAGACCTGCGGTCAGACCCCACCAGACGCCCGCGGCGCCGAGGCCGAGCGGGAAGGCCAGCAGCAGCGCCGTGGGCAGGCCGACGAGCCAATAGCCGACCAGGGACAGGCGGAAGCCCGCCTTGGTTTCCTTCAGACCGCGCAGCAGGCCGGTGCCGATGTTCTGTGCGGCATCGAAGAATTGGAGCACGATGCCGATGAGCAGTAGTGAGCGGGCCAGCTCGACCGTCGCGGTGTCGCTCGGTTCCAGAAAGGGGCTCAGCACCAGCTTCGGCGCGGCAATATAGACCACGCCGGTGAGCGCGGCGACGATGCCCGCGTGCTGTAGCGCCAGCCAGGCCAGCGCGCGGGCGTGGCCGAATTCGTCACGCGCGACGGCGTGGCTGACCAGAATGGACGCGCCGTGGGACAGACCGATCGCGACCTGGAAGACGATATAGATGATCTGGTAGACCACATTGTGCGCGGCCAGCGCGGCCGGTCCGATACTGCCCATCACCAGGGCGAGCACGGAGAACATGCCCGCCTCCGAACCATAGGTGAGTGCGATCGGGGCACCGAGTTCGAGCTCGGCCCGGATAGTCGGCATGTGCACCGGCCACGGACGCAGCGGCAGGGTCGTGCCGAGCGTGGCATCGGCGCGCACCATCGCCGAGAAGACGCCGAAGGTGATCAGGTGGACCAGTGAGGACGCGATGCCGATGCCGGTCAGTCCCAGTGCGGGCAGTCCGACCCAGCCGTGCATGAAGGTAAGGGCCAGTACCAGATTCAGTGCCACCGAGCAGAGGGTGACCAGCAGCAGGGCCTGCGGGCGCTGCATACCGACGGTGTACTGCCGCAGCACTTGGAACCACAGACAGGGCAGCAGTCCGGGGGCGAGGGCGAGCATGAGCGGTCGCGCATCGGCGAGCACGCCTGTGTCCTGGCCGAGCCACTGCAGCGACCAGCCGAGTCCGATCAGCACCGCGCCGCCGATGATTCCGGCGAAGGTGGCGATCAGGAAGCTCGAACGGACGATATCGCGCACCTCACCGTCCGCGGACTCGCCGCGCTTATCCGCCGCACTCACCGAGGACGCGATTTGATTCCCGGTACCGGTGATCAGCCCGACGCACATGGTGCGAATCTGGTTGAACAGCACCATCGCCAGCCCGCCTGCGGCGACCTCGCGCACGCCGAGCGTGCCCATCAGCGCGATATTGGTCGTGGACACCGCGATCTGCGCGAGCTGGGTGAGCGCGATCGGTGCGGCCAGTGCGGTGAGCTGTCGCCCATCGGCACGGAAGGTGGACAGATTCACCATCGCACCTCCTCCGGTCGAATCGCTGAACCGAGCGTCATCAGTCCGATCGCAACTCGTCGCTGAGCATTTGAGTTAGGCAACCCTAATGGAGTGATCATTTCAGACGTACGGGGTGTCGCGCAACGATGATCGAAAACGCGCATGTGCTTCATCGCGCCTCGACGAGTTGGTGGCGGCGGGCGGGAGCGTAGCGGTCGAGCATGGCGTGCACTTCGCGTTCGGTGGCGGCGTCGAGCAGATCGCGTTCGCGCATCCACTCGTCGTCGAAGACGGTGTCGAGATATTTCTCGCCGCCGTCGCAGACGATGGTGACCACGGTCGAGCCGGGCGGGAACTCTTCGAGGCGGGTGAGCGCGGCGTGTACCGAGCCGCCCGCGGAACCGCCGATCATCAGACCGAGTTCAGCCGCGACCGCGCGGGCGGTCGCGAAGGCTGCGATATCGGAGACCTTGACGCCCTCGTCGAGCAGCGAATAGTCCACGGCGGTGCCGATGGTGGCGCCAGGCGGGGTGCCGGTGCCGGACTGCCAGTACGGTCCGCCCGGCCCACCGAAGGCGATCGAGCCGACGGGCTCCACACCGATCACCCGTGGCGTGCCACCGAGTTGGCGCAGTCGGGTCGCGGTGCCGAACAGCGAACCGCCGGTGCCCACTGCGGATAGCAGGATATCGACGCGCTCCACGTCCTCCAGCAATTCTTCGGCCACGGCGTAGTACCCGACCGCGTTCGCGTCGTTATTGTGCTGTTCGGTGAAGTACGCATCCGACTGTCCGGCCGCCATCGCCTCGGCCAGGTCTTCCCGCGCCGAGGTGGCCAGGTTGTCGTCGCCCTCATCGGCGACGAATACCAATTCCGCACCCATTGCTCGCATCGCGCGCAGCTTGTCCTTACATGCGTGGTGATCGACCACGGCGGTGAAGCGATACCCACGTTCGGCAGCGACTACCGCGAGGCCGAGCCCAGTATTCCCGGATGTGGACTCGATAATATGCCCGCCATCGCTCAGCAAACCTCGACGCTCCGCATCATCGATCATCGCGCGCGCCATCCTGATCTTGGCCGCACCCGTCGGATTGAACTGCTCGAGTTTGAGCAGCAGCCGGGTGCCGGTCGCGGTGGTCGCCAGTTCGAATAGCGGGGTGCGACCGATCAGATCCGTCACGCGCGTGACGAGCGGCATGGAGGTCTCCTCGTTCGGGCCGTAAGGAATATTGGTCGAATGGGGTGCCGGATTATCCGGCATCGAGCGTCCAACGGAGTCGATCGCCGGTGTCGTGCAGTACCACCTTCGGCGGAATCGGCAGTTCATGAAAGGCCGATTCGTTCGAATCCATTTGGTAACCGGCGGTATTCGGATAGATCAGCAGATCGCCGACCTCGGCTCGTCGCGGTAACGGGATGCGCCGCCAGCTGAGCATGTCGGACTCCAGACAGCTGGCCGCGCCGACGCAGGTCGGGGTGAGCTCGCCCGGATGCGAGGGCCACAGTATCGGATCGGGGAGGTATTCACTATCGAACCACTGCTCGGACAGGCTCAGGCTGGTGCCGTCGACGGTGAGCAGTTGGTAGCGGTGACCGTCGGCGTGGCGGGTCTTGGCGCCTTGCACCCGGAAGACGCTGGACCCGGCGCGGTCGAGCAGTGCCCGTCCGGGTTCGATGGCGAGCCGGAAATCGTTGTCGCGCAACCGTTGCGCAAGTGCGTTGTGCTCGAGAATGGCCGTGAGCATGGCCGGGCCCGGCGCCGGGAAGTGGTAGGGGTAGTACGAATCGAAGGACTTCCCCGCATAGAACCACCGGCCGTTCGCGTGTTCGGTGAACTCCGACCAGGCGCTCGCGGGCACATAATCGACGCCGAACCCACCACCGATGGAGATAGTGGTGGCCGGATGACCCAGTGTGCGGGCATCCAGACAGCGGTTGATCAATTCGTCGGCCTGTTCGGCGCGTGCGATGGCATCGTAGCCGGAAAGGTGGAAGCTGAAGCCATGCAGCCGAATTGATTCGTGGCCGACGGTGCCGGACGCGCCGATCACCGAGATCGCGCGATCCAATTCCGTGGCGGTCATGCCGAATCGGCTCGCGGATCCCTTGGGGAGCACGCGAAGTAGTACGCGAGCCGCGGCGGCCGGGGTGGTGCACGCGGCCAGCCTGTCGAGCTCGTCGAGGCTGTCCACGGCGATCAATGCGCGGTGCCGCACCGCCAGCCAGAGCAGATCGTCGGATTTGGCGGGACCGGTGACCATGAGCTCGCCACCGCGAACGCCCTGTGACAGTGCGGCATTCAGTTCACCGATACTGGAAACATCAACGCCCGCACCATATTCGGCGCAAGCACGCGCCACGCAGGCCGCCTTGTTGGCCTTCTTGCCGTAGTAGATGGAGCCATCCACACCGGCCCGCTCGAACGCACGCTGGAACCCGTTGATATTCACCGCAACTCGTGACGGATACATCACATGGAAGGGCCCACCGATCGCGAATGCGATATCGCCGAGCAGATTCGGATCGGCGAGAAGCCTGCGCTCCCAGTCGTCGGTGTGTGCTGGCAGGGCGGGTGCGCAGATGCTCAGCAGCCCCTGCACCGCCGCCAGCACGGCGGGATCGGGGGTAGCGCCGGTACTCGACGGATGGTCGCCGAGTTCGGCCTTGTCGCGGGTCGAGCCGTCGTCGAACAGCAGCGTGCCGTCGGGTTCGGCGGTGCCGGGGGCGCGCACCTTCTTGTCGAACTCGACGGCGCTGATGTCTAGTCCCACAGCGGCACCTCCGTGCCGCGGCCCTCGGCAATGGCTCGTTCGGCGAGTGCGTGTGCCACCGCGATATCGGTCAGTACCAGCCCGCTGTTGTAGACGAAGATTCGTTCGTCATCGGAGCGTCGGGCGACCGCGCGGCGGCTCAGGATCTGCGGCAGTTCGGCGTCGACGGTGCGCAACCTGCCGTCGGGACCGGCCATATCGGTGCCGGTCAGCGCCATTTGCTCGGCGCTGGTCGCGATTACCCGATCGGCGTCGACCAGAGTGGACGGCGCCAAGCCGTAGCCGACGAGCACGACGGTGGAACCCGGTGCGAGATCCTCGGATTCGATCGCGACCTCGGTGCCGGGCCCGGCCGTCGCCAACACCACATCGGCGACACCGGCGGCCGCGCGCGGATCCTCGACGGTCTCCAGCAATGCGTGCGGGTTGTATTCGGCGAGGTAATCGCGCACCGCCGCCAGACCCTCCGGGTGGGTGCCGTAGAGCATCAGCTTGCGCAGCTGCGGGTTGGCGGCGAGCAAGTGCGGCAGGGCGTTTCGGCCCTGAGTGCCGGTGCCGATCAGCAGCACGCTCTCCGCGCCACGGCGCGCGGTCTCGCGCACCAGCAGCGCCGAAACCGCCGGGGTGCGCAGCGCACCGACCCTGGCGCAGTCCATCATGGCGATCGGTGCGCCGGTGCTGTCGTCGTAGAGCGTGATGGTCGTGTAGTAGCGCTTGGTGCTGCGGTCGTGGCCGGGATCGAATTTGTAGGAGGTCTTCATCGCGACGACCCGGCGCCGGCCGTCGCGCCCGAGCATGGCGTAGGCCACCGACCAGCCGTCCGGATTCGCGACGCTGAGTTTGCGCGGATTATCCGAATCACCCGCGGCGAAGGCGAGATACGCGTCCTCCACCGCGCGCACTACATCGGCGGGTGTGATGGGCACGTCCGCGAGGTCGCTGCGGCTCAGCACCCGCAGTGGTGTGCTCCGGTCACGAGTGCTCAACGGTTCCTCGATCATGTTGTGTCGTATCCAGCCTTACTGCGTTCCGGGTGCTAGCCCGGTCCGGTACACCGTCGATCGCGAGCGGGTTGCTTGCCGCTCGGAACGGGGCGACGATCCGTTGCCCATAACCATTTTCGTCGGCCTCGGCCGCCCGCCGCCGACGTTCGGGCAGGCGGACATTGACGCGCTTGAGCCAGCGGTCGGTGCCGTCATAGCGCGCGCTGAACGGTACCCGACCGTGTACGGCCACGTCATTGTCCACCAGCAATAGCTCACCGGGGGTGAGAGCGGCGGTGACGCAGACGCGTTCGAGCTCTGCGGTGAGGCGCGCATACGCCAGTCGGAATTCGGTATCGGCATCGTCGAGCGGGGTGTATGCCGGATCGTAGCGAAGCGTCAAACCCGCTGTGTCATCGGCTGATTCGTCGCTCCACAGCGTTGGCAACGGCGGTGCGCAGTAGTGCTCGTGACCGGTGCCGTAGGAGACGTCGGGCAGGATCGGCAGGGTCGGCGTACCGAGTAGTCGGCGTTCGTCCTCGGAGAGTTCGGTCCGGCGCACCGAGGAGACGGTGGTGCCGACGCCGTCCGGATTGCGCAGACAGGCCAGCATCAGCAGGTTGGCCCGGTCCGGGTGGAATGCGTCCTCGGTATGCGGGCTGAGCAGGGTTTTGCTACTCGCACCGGACTGTTCGTGTTCGTGACCCGGCGAGGGCACGATGTTGTTGACCAGCCGGCCGCCCTGCTGACCCTGCCAGCCGAACGGTTCACCCGCGCTGCGGGCGAGCAGCAGCATCGCGATATCGAGTTCGAAGGAGCTCGCGCGGCGGTCGGATTCACCACTCCAGCGCGCCGCCTCGACCCAACTCGGCGGCGTCGGCCCGAATTCGGCATCGCTCAGAGGCAATTTGCCGACAACGGTGGCACCAACAGCGGTGGCGGGCGGGCGCATGGCGACGCGCACCGCGTCGGGCAACTCGCCGACGCGCGCATCGATTTGCGCGAGCAATGCCGGATCGGTCAGCGTGCGCGCGATATCGGCGGTGCCATCGGGCCGGGAGTCGAGCGTGATACATATCTCACGGGCGAGGGCGCGCACCGCGTGTCCGGCGGTACTCGGCAGCTCGCGCCGTTCGATATCCAGTGGGTGAAGCGTCTTACGTTCGGAGAGAACGCCTTTCACCTGGAATCCCTTCTTCGCATCGGGTCGAAAAGCGGGGGTATGACGATTCGATCTGCGAAGCTAGTGGCTCACGCCGCGTTAAGCAAGGCTTACCTAAGCGAGTCGGTAAAATAGCGCATCTGCATGACGGGGATCAGAGCCTGCCGCGGCTAGCTGTAGCTAATTTGCGGCATCGTCTTCGGGGTAGTGGCTGATAGCTGCGCTGCGGCAAAGTTCAACGCCCGGAGCCCTATTAGGCTAGCCTGTCCTAGCTAGATTCGCTAGGGTTCGCGGTCGCGCGCGGGTAACTCGTTGAGGTTCGAGGAAGGCAGCACCATGGAATGGAATCGACGACAACTCCTGCGATCGGGACTCGGTGTCGGTGCGGTGCTATTGGTCGCCGCATGTTCGGACGGCGGCAATTCGGGCGGACCCGCGCGGCGCGGTGGCACCCTGCGGGTCGGTGCGCTCGGCAGCGCGGCGCGCATCGAACGCGATCCGCATGCGAATCTCAGCAATGACAGCGATTTCCTCATCACCTCGCTGGTGTACGACGCGCTGACGGTACACGGCGCGAACCCGAATGTTGCTGCGCGCCTTTCCAGTCGGTGGGAAGCCGATGCGCAGCGACGCCGCTGGAGTTTCACCATCGCCGACGGTGCGACATTCCACGACGGGACCCCGGTGACCTCCGATGATGTGGTCTGGTCGCTGCGTCGGCTGCGGACCGTCGGCGGTGCGTCGAAAATGCCTGCCGCCGTGGAGGACATCACCGCAGACGGTCCGAACCGGGTCGTCATCGCCATGCCCGAGCCGAATTCCCAACTGCCGCTGCTGGTTCGGCTGATGACCTTCACAGTCAAGAAAGACACCACCGATTTCACCAAGGCCATCGGCACCGGGCCGTTCCGGTTGGAGTCCTATCAGGGTGGCAATGCCCGGCTGGTGCGCAACGATCGGTGGTACGGTCCGGCGCCACTGCTGGACGCGATCGAGGTCACCATGTTCGACAGCGTGACGGCACTGGGTAATGCGGTGCTCGGTGGGCAGATCGATCTGGCCTCGAATGTCGGTGCGATTGCGGGACGTACCGCCGAGGGGCGCGGTGATCTGCGGGTGGTGCGGCGGTCCAACGACACCATGGTCGGTGTGGCGATGCGGACCTCCGACGGGCCGTTCGCCGATGCGCGGGTGCGCGAGGCCATTCGGCTGGGTGTCGATCGCAAGGCCCTGGTCAATCAGGTGCATTCGGGGTACGGCACGGTAGCGAACGATATCCTCGGCACCGGTGATCCGTTGTACGACAACACCATTGCGCAGCGCAACCGCGATGTGGACCGGGCGAAGTCGCTGCTGCGCGATGCCGGATTCGATACCGGGCGCAGCTACCAGTTCCGTACCAAGGCCGAGGCCCCGGGGGAGGTCGAATCGGCGAAGGTGATCGCCACGCAGCTGGCGGATATCGGGCTGCACCTCGATGTCGTGACGCAGGAGTCGAATACCTTCTACGACCAGACCTGGTTGAAGGCACCGCTGTACACGGTCTCCTGGGGCACGAATGACTCCACACTGTTCTTCGCGACCAAGCTGATGTCCTCGGCATCCAACCGCAACGAAACCGCCTTCAAGGATGCCGAATTCGACGCGGCAACTGCGAAAGCCCTTGCCGCGGCCGATGACTCGGAATACGCGGCGGCCTGCCGTGACGTGCAGCGGATCCAGTACGCCCGCGGGGGTTATCTGGTCTGGGGCATGGCCGACGGTATCGATATCGCGACCTCCCGGGTGCGGGATGTGCCGACCCTCGGCGGCTTCGCCAGGGTGCAGTTGGAACGAGCCTGGCTCGCGGAGTGATCTCCTTCGCCCGACTCCTCATCCGGCGCGTCGTCCTGCTGGTCGCGCTGCTGGCGACGGTGTTCGCGGCCGTCGATCTGCTGCCGGGTAATTCCGCCCGTGCGGTGCTCGGCCGCGACGCGACCGCGGAGCAGATCGCGGCGAAGGAACACGAGCTCGGCCTCGACCGTCCGCTGCCGGCGCGGTTCCTCGACTGGATATCCGGTGTGGCGACCGGTGATTTCGGCCGCACCGCGCGCGGGCGATCGATCAATGAGCTACTGGCCGATAAGTTTCCGCCGACGCTGCTACTCGGCGGGCTCGCCTTCCTGGTGACGGTCTTCGCTTCGCTTCTGCTCGGCAGCTGGTGGGCGGCGCGGCGCGGCCGGGCTACCCGGTTGCTGCAGCCGACTACCACTGCGGCGGCGGCGATTCCGGAGTTCGTCATCGCGACCTTGTTGATCCTGGTGTTCTCCTTGGGTCTGGGTTGGCTGCCCGCCGTCACCATTACCGGGCGTTCCGGATTCCCGGCCAGTCCGGACATGCTGGTGCTTCCGGTGCTCGCATTGGCGATACCGCAGACCGGCTGGAACACCCGGGTGGTGCGCGCGGCGCTACTCGATTCCGCGCGCTCGCCGCATGTGGAAAGTGCGGTGCTGGAAGGACTTTCGACTACCGTCGTGCTGACCCGGCATGTGCTGCCGTTCGCGCTGCCGACGATTGTGGCGAGTTTCGCGACCACGGTCGGGATGCTGCTCGGCGGTGCGCTGGTCGTCGAGACCATCTTCAACTATCCAGGACTCGGTGCGGTGCTGGCGGGTTCGGTGGCCGATCGGGACACCTCCCTGATCGCCGCGGTGGTCGCGCTGACCGGGGTGGTCATCATGGTGATGCTGGCCATGGCGGACGGGATCCGGACCTGGGCATCGCGGGGGCGAATATGACCGGATTTCGACGTCCCGGAGGTCGCAAGTGAAGCGTTTCCTCACGGTATTGCCCGCGCTGGTGGTGGTTATCGCTGCTGCGCTCGGTCCGTGCCTGGCGACTCGACCTGCCGAGGAGGCGGTCGGGATACCGTTCGCGCGATCGGGTGCGGACACCTTGTTGGGTACGGACCGGCTCGGACGGGATGTGCTGGCGCAGCTGCTCTATGGCGGTTGGGGCCTGCTGTTGCTGGCGGGCGTGATCGCGGTCGCGGTGACCGGGTTGTCGTGCGTGCTCGGTGCGATCGCGGCATTGCGTCCCCGGGTCGGTGCGTTGATCGAGGGCGTTGCCGATTTCGCGATCCTGCTTCCGGCGGTACTCGGGATCTTGTTGGTGCTGACGGCATGGCCGGACGCCGGTGTCTACGGGCTTGTGGTGGTGGCGCTGCTTTTCGGGACTCCGTACAGCGCAAGAGTTTTCGCGGCGGCCGCTGCTGGTGTCGCGTCCAGCGGTTATGTCGAAGCCGCCCAAGCCGGCGGTGAAACTCTGCCGCACTTGGTATTCCGTGAGGTTATCCCGAATTTGCGCGCGGTATTGGCCGCGCAACTCGGTCTTCGCTTCGTAGAGGGCGTGTATGTGGTCAGCACCGCATCGTTTCTGCAACTGCCGACCACGCTCGGCGCGAGCAACTGGGCGGTCATGGTGCGCGAGAACTCCTCCGGCATGCTCCTCAACCCATGGTCCGTGCTGGCGCCGAGTCTGGCGATCGCGGTGGTCGCGGTCAGCGTGAATCTCGCGGTGACCTCGTTCGATCAGCATCGTCGGCGACGATGGGCTGTTCGCAGGTCGCACGGTTCCGAGTCGATGACCGGTACGGAGTCGCCGGTGGTGGGCAATGCTTTGGAGGACCAGAGATGAATGCGACTGTCGTCGTCGATGCGCTGACCGTATGCGGATCGAATGGTCAGGAATTGTTCGAGCCCACCAGTTTCAGCGTCGCGGCGGGCAAGGTAGCCGCCTTGACCGGTCCATCGGGATCGGGCAAGACAACCTTGATGCGGGCATTGCTCGGGCACTTGCCAGCAGGAGCCCGGCGATCCGCGGGGGCGGCCGTTGTGGCCGGACAGGATGTATTCGCGTTGCCTCCTGGAGCGCTGCAACGGTTCCGGCGTGATCATGTCGCCTATGTCGGACAAGATCCCGGCTCGGCCCTCAATCCGCTGATGCGGGTGCGTTCCCTGCTGAATGAGGTTCGCCACCCCGACGCCGCCGTGGCCGAAACCCTGGAACTGGTCGGCCTATCCGACGAGCATTTGCGCCGTCGCCCCGGCGAACTCTCCGGCGGTCAGCAGCGTCGGGTGGCCCTCGCGCGTGCGCTCGTTCGCCACACCGGGATCCTCATTCTCGATGAACCCCTGGCCGGGCTGCACGGTTCACTCCGTACCGATATCGCCCAGGTGCTTGCCGATATCGCCACCGAGCGCTCCGCCGCAATCTTGCTGTCCGGGCACGACACCGCGACTATCCATGCCATCGCCGATAACGTGATCGAACTAGGCGCGGTGCATTCCGAGGTAATCGCCCACACAGCTGTGCCGACATGTTCGAGTGCATCGAATTCATCGCAACCGAACGGGAGCGCCGCGTCGATCGTGAGATCGGCGATGGCACCGGAGGTGCCTTTCGGCCGAAACATCGACATCGCAAGCTCGGCTGCGCAGCCCGTAGGGCAGGGGGCGGTGGCAGTGCGCTCGAGGACTGTCGAGTCGGCTGCGCAACCGATGGAACCCATACTGCGCGCCCAGGATATCGGTGCCTCGATCGCCGGGCACGAAGTATTGGCGGACATCGATTTCGTACTGCCGGGCGGTGCGGCACTGGCGATCGTAGGGGCGTCGGGAGCCGGAAAGACCACTCTCGCGCGGGTGCTCGCCGGCCTGCACCGGGAAGCGACCGGATCGCTGGAACTGCGAGGCGAGTCGATCCCGGTCGGACCTGGCCGACGAGCTCGCAACGGCCGCAATGGTATTCAGCTGGTTACGCAGAACCCGCGGTCCGCGCTCAACCCCCGACGCACCGTCGCCCAGGCCCTGGGCCGCCCGCTGCGCCGACTCGCTGGGGTATCGAAACGAGGACTGGCGCAGCGTATTACCGATCTACTCGACTCGGTCGAACTCGCGCCGGATCTTGCCACCCGCTACCCGCACGAACTCTCCGGCGGCCAACGCCAGCGAGTGGCACTTGCCAGAGCGCTCGCGGCCGAGCCGGCCGTGCTGATCTGCGACGAGATCACCTCGGCCCTGGACCACAACACCGCTATCTCGATCATGACGCTGCTGGACCGCATCCGCGCCGAACACGGCACCGGCCTACTCGTAATCACCCACGATATGACCCTGGTCACCGGACACTGCTCGCAACTGGTCGTCCTCGACCACGGCCGGATTGTCGAATCCGGCTCGGCGACAGCGGTCCTCACCACCCCGGCGCACAGCGCGACCCGCGAACTCCTCGGTTAGGCGTTTCCCGTACAGCTTGTGCGTGATGCACGGTAGTTCTGCGAGGGCGAATCGACGGCTGCGTAATCGACGATCTGCTCGGTAATCTCGGATCACGGAGCGCATGACCACCGGGCATGCTGGGGTCTGCAAGGGGGAGGGATACATGACGTTGGGCTCGGCGCGACGCGTGCTTCGCGGGAATGGTCGTTCGGATCCGGATGATGGAGGAATGCTCGCGAAGCTGACCGGCGTATTGGTCGCCGCGATGGTGACCCTCGTGCTCGCCGGTTGCGGCGCCGAACGCAATCTGCCGCCCATTCCCGAGGGCATTCCGCCCGGTCCGGGTACGCCGCTGCCGCTGATCGATCTGGACGCGCCCGGCCGTACCGCCGTGCAGTTACGCGACTGGGCCGACGAGCAATCCGACAAACTCGGCATTCCGAGTGTTGCCCTGGAGTCGTACGGCTATGCCGCGGCGATCATGGGCCGGTCCCGGCCCGACTGCGGAATCGCCTGGACCACCATTGCCGGGATCGCCAGCGTGGAGAGTAAGCACGGCACCCATCGCGGTTCGGCGGTCGACGCGGATGGCACCGTGCGCCCGCCGATCATCGGCATCCCACTCGACGGTGCGCCGGGAGTGGCACTTGTCAAGGACACCGACAGCGGCAAGCTCGACGGCGATCCGGAGTTCGACAGGGCGCTGGGCCCACTGCAATTCATTCCGGAGACCTGGAAGCGCTGGGGTGTCGATGCCAATGGCGACGGTGTCGCGGATCCGCAAAATATCGATGACGCAGCACTCACCGCGGCCCGCTACCTGTGCGCGAGCGGTGGCGATCTGACCTCCGAGCGCGGCTGGCAGCAGGCTCTATTGACCTACAACCAGTCCAATGCCTACCTATTGACCGTCCGTGATCGCGCCGCCGCGTACAGCGTCGGGCGCCGGGCATGAGCACTCGTTGGAGCAAACAACGGATGCTCGTCGCGAGAGTGCGATGCGATTCGTCGGAGTGCCGGTTACTGCGCAGTCGTCGAGGACGCTAGGCTCGCAGGCGCACGGCCCTTCCCGTCAGACCTACCGTGCCAACAGCCGAAGGAGTGTCGTTTTCGTGGCCATCATCGAACAGGTCGGAGCTCGCGAGATCCTCGATTCTCGCGGAAACCCCACTGTCGAGGTCGAGATCGCCCTCGACGACGGCACCCTGACCAGGGCTGCCGTGCCCTCCGGTGCCTCCACCGGTGAGCACGAGGCCGTCGAACTGCGCGACGGCGGCGAGCGCTATGGCGGCAAGGGTGTGCAGAAGGCCGTCGAGGGTGTGCTCGACGAGATCGCGCCTGCCGTCATCGGTCTGGACGCGGTCGAGCAGCGCACCGTCGACCAGGTCCTGCTGGATCTGGACGGCACCCCGGACAAGTCCCGCCTCGGCGCGAACGCCCTGCTCGGCGTCTCGCTCGCGGTGGCCCGCGCCGCCGCCGAATCCTCGGGCCTGGAGCTGTTCCGCTATCTGGGCGGCCCGAACGCGCATGTGCTCCCCGTGCCGATGATGAACATCCTCAACGGTGGCGCGCACGCCGACAGCGGCGTCGACGTCCAGGAGTTCATGGTCGCCCCGATCGGCGCGACCACCTTCAAGGAGTCGCTGCGCTGGGGCGCCGAGGTGTACCACGCGCTCAAGTCGGTACTGAAGTCCAAGGGCCTGTCCACCGGTCTCGGTGACGAGGGCGGTTTCGCACCGTCGGTCGCGGGCACCAAGGAAGCGCTCGACCTGATCGGTGTCGCCATCGCGAAGACGGGCTTGAAGCTGGGCACCGATGTCGCGCTCGCACTCGATGTCGCCGCCACCGAGTTCTACACCGCTGGCAGCGGTTACAAGTTCGAGGGCAGCGTCCGCTCGGCCGCCGAGATGGCGCAGTTCTACGCCGAACTGCTCGCCGCCTACCCCCTGGTCTCCATCGAGGACCCGCTCTCGGAGGACGACTGGGACGGCTGGGTCACGCTGACCGATCAGATCGGCGACAAGGTGCAGTTGGTCGGCGACGACCTGTTCGTCACCAACCCGGAGCGCCTGGAGGAAGGCATCACCAAGGGCGCGGCCAATGCGCTGCTGGTGAAGGTCAACCAGATCGGCACGCTGACCGAGACTCTGGATGCCGTCGAGCTCGCGCACCGCAACGGCTACAAGACGATGATGAGCCACCGCTCCGGTGAGACCGAGGACACCACCATCGCCGACCTGGCCGTCGCGGTCGGCAGCGGTCAGATCAAGACCGGGGCCCCGGCCCGCAGCGAGCGCGTCGCCAAATACAACCAGCTGCTGCGCATCGAGGATGCACTCGGTGATTCGGCACGGTACGCGGGTGACGTCGCGTTCCCGCGGTTCGCGTTCGAAGGCTAGCCAGCCGCGGTGCGAGCGACGGGCCCGGAGGAGGCAGCCCTCGTAACCACGGACGGCCCCGGGAGCGCCGCAAGTTAGATACAGGAGCGGTATGACAGAGCGACGTGCGCGTGGATCCAGTCCGGCCGGACGTGGGAACCGCCGCACGTCGCGTTCTGCCAGATCGCGCCCGGCCGCCGAATCGCCGGCGGCCGCACCGAAGCGCACGACCCGCAGACGGTCCGAAGCCGCCGAGAAGGCCAAGCCGCAAAAGATAGGTCTGCGCTCCGGTAGGCACGAGGACAAGCACGATCGCACCATCCTCGGGCTATCCACCGGTAAAGCGGTCATCCTGGCCATCGTCGTGTGCGCACTCGCGCTGACTTTGGCCGTACCACTACGCACCTATTTCACCCAGCGCGCCGAGGCCGCGCACTTGGCGCAGGAGCGCATCGAACTCGAGGCCGATCTCGCCAAGCTGCGGGATCGCCGTGCGCAGCAACAGGATCCGGCCTATGTGCGCTCCGAGGCCAGGGACCGGTTGCGGCTGGTGATGCCGGGTGAGACGCCCTATATCGTCCAGGTGCCCGGTATCGAAGCGCCCGCGCCGCCCCCCGCACCGACCCAGTCGAAAGCGCCCGAGCCCTGGTACACCGAACTCTGGCGCAGTATTTCGCAACCGCAGCAGGCCCCCGCGCCCGCAGGGCTTCAGCACGCGCCGCCCGCCGCGCCGCAGCCAGCACCGGAAGGACCCAGGTGACCGCACCGAACGACCGCGATCTCGAGATCATCGCCAAGCAGCTGGGACGCGAACCGCGCGGCGTACTCGCCGTCGCCTACCGCACTCCGGACGGGCTGCCCGCGGTGGTCAAGACCGCGCCGCGGCTGCCCGATGGCACCCCGTTCCCGACCCTCTACTACCTGACCGATCCGCGCCTCACCGCCGAGGCGAGCAGGCAGGAATCCGCGGGCGTCATGCGGGAAATGACCGAACGCCTCGCCACCGACCCCGAATTGGCCGCCGCCTACCGCGCCGCCCACGAGAGTTACCTGGCCGAGCGCAATGAAATCGAATCCCTCGGCACCGATTTCACCGGCGGCGGCATGCCCGAACGAGTGAAATGCCTGCACGTCCTGATCGCCCACTCCCTCGCCAAGGGCCCGGGTGTCAACCCCTTCGGCGACGAAGCAGTAGCCATGGCGGCCGACAGCGGTCTGCGCGGCACCGCGGTCCCGGCCGACTGGCCGAAATACGAGCCACCTCACGCTCCGACCAACGGGCAATGACATGAGCGCGGCGCTTGAATTGACCACGGGCGCTGGGGCGAACATGCGTGCTGTGATCAGTGCGAATGGCGGGGCGTGTGCGGGTGCCGCAGTGGGTGTGGATGGTGCGCTGGGCGTGGGTGCCGCGGCGGTCGTGGGCACTGTGGTGAGCGTGGGTGCCGCGACCTCTGTGGGTATCGCGCCGCTTGTGGGTGCCGCGCCGCTTGTGGGTGCTGTGACCCGTGGGGGTGTCGCGCTGGGCGTGGATGCTGCAGCGGGCGTGGGCGCCGCTGTGGTGCGCGTGGATGTCGCGAGGCGTGGGGTGTCGCGAGGCGTGGGGTGTCGCGCTGGGCGTGGGTGCTGCAATGAGCACGGGTGCCGCGACATATGCGGGTGCTGTGACGTCTGCGGGTGCCGCGGTGAGCGTCCGCGATGCGCTGAGCGTGGGTGCTGCGGCGGGCGGCGTAGGCGCTGGGATGACTGGGCGCGCGGTGAGCGCGAGTGGGAAATGAACCGGTGCTGATATGAGCGGAGCTGAGCATGAGTAATCGGGTAGCGGCAGTCGATTGCGGGACGAATTCGATTCGACTATTGATCGCCGAGGTGCTCGGCGATGGGCGGTTGGTGGATGTGCATCGGGAGATGCGCATTGTGCGGCTGGGGCAGGGGGTGGATGCGACCGGGGCGCTTGCGTCGGAGGCGATCGAGCGCACCAGGGTCGCGCTCGCCGATTATGTCGCGCTGATGCGGGAGGCGGGGGTGAGTCGGGTGCGGATGGTCGCGACCTCCGCGACTCGCGATGCCGCCAACCGCGAGGACTTCTTCGCCATGGCCCGTGCCGAACTCGGCACCGTGGTGGCGGGTGCGGAGGCCGAGGTGATCACCGGTGACGAGGAGGCACGGCTGTCCTTCGCCGGTGCGGTCGGCGAATTGGCCAGCGAGGCAGGGCCCTTCGTTGTCGTCGATCTCGGCGGCGGCTCCACCGAACTCGTCGTCGGCGACAGCGATGGTGTGCGTGCCGCATTCTCCGCCGATATCGGCTGCGTACGCATTACCGAGCGGTGCCTGCCGGGCAATCCACCGACCGCCGAACAGGTTGCCGCCGCACGGGAATTCGCCACCGAGCGACTGGCGGAGGCATTCGCGAAGGTGCCGGTCGAAGGCGCGCACACCTGGGTCGGCGTAGCGGGCACCATGACCACTATCGCCGCCGTCGCCCTCGATCTGCCCGAATACGATTCGGAGCGTGTCCATCTCACCAGCCTCACCTTGGACCAAGTGCGCGAGGTCTGCGATCGCCTGATCGGCATGAACCACGACGAGCGCGCCGCCCTCGGCCCCATGCATCCCGGCCGTGTCGACGTGATCGGCGGCGGCGCCGTCATCACCGAGGTGCTCGCTTACGAACTGTCCCGCCGCGCCGACATTTCCGCCCTCACCGTCAGCGAACACGACATCCTCGACGGCATAGCCCTGTCCATCGCCTGACGCTCTATCGCGGCCGTCGCGCGACATATCCACTTCACGACGACCGTGAGCTGCTACGACGAGATCACGACCTGGTACCCCGCCCGGCCGCTTGCCGTCCGTCGCCCCTGCGCGGTCATTCCACCTTGTCGAGCGCGGCCGCCCAGGTGTTGCACGATGATGTCGAGGCGCTGCGGTAACCCGATTCGACCCAGCGCCGACTGTTCACCCCGGTGCCGTGGGTCGGATCCTCTTCGGTATCGGATTGGATATCGATCAGATCCGCGGCCTCTGCCGGGGGCAATATGCCGCCTGCCTGCGCTGCCGCCAGCATCACGCCCGCCAGGCACTGGGCTTGGAGTTCGATGCGTCGGCTGAGTTCCAATCCGAGCGGTGACTTCTCGCCCGCGGTACCGATATCTCGATCGGCGGTGCGCAGGATGCCGGTAGAGGACTGTAGGTGGTGGCCGTATTCGTGCATCACGACGAACATCAGGTACTGCCCGAGTTGCGAACCCCACCCCCGATGGATGGGGTCGTCGGTCGGCCAGTACACAGTGCCGCCGCAATAGAACGCCGGATCGGTGGACTGAACCTGTTTCGAGCATCCGGTCGTCACGTTGTCGACCACCACGAGTTGCAGCGGCGCGAGGGTCATACCCGCCGCGCGCAGCGCCGGATCCCAGGCCTTCGTCAGGCAGTCCAGTTCGGTCTGGACGAATTGCCGCTGACCCTCCGCGCTCATCTCGATCGGTGGCAGCTGACACCGCAGCGGAGACAAGCGCAACTCCGCGTGCAGGGTGTTGGCCGTCAGTGGCGGTTCCTGCGGTGCACCCTCAACGGGCTCGGCATCCACCGCGGATACCGACGCGCATCCGGAGCCGAGCACCGACACCAGCGCGCCGATCACGGCGAGCAGCAGCGCCGCACGGGCGCTCGAGCGCTTCATCAGGTTCCCCCGTCCAGCCAACAAACGAGGTTTCCCCGTCCAGCGAGGCGAACTTTACCGGCAGATTCTCCGGTTTTCTCGTCGAGTGCTGTGCGTCACCGATCGCGGCCGACGAATATTCGACATTGCCTGTAATTCGCTGAAAGAGCGCACTGGACGGGTACCTCCAAGGTGGAGGACCGGTTGGCGGATTGCTCCGGCGGCGACTCGCATGTCTGGACATATCGGCTGTGAGCAGGGAATTCCTGGTTCAGGATGCCGGAAAATTCCCGCCCATATGGGAGGGTCTGAGCATGTCCGACGCAGCAATGGCGGAGCAACCGGTTCGGGAGCGAAACCTATTCGGTCACCCCATCGGGTTGACCAATCTCTTCGGAGTCGAACTCTGGGAGCGCTTCTCGTTCTACGGAATGCTCACCATCCTCGGGTACTACCTGTACTACTCGACGACCGAGGGCGGACTGGGTTTATCGCAGAGCACCGGTGTCGGGATCGTCGGCGCGTACGGCGGGCTGGTGTATCTGTCCACGGTGCTCGGCGGGTGGATCGCCGATCGATTGATCGGTATGGAACGCACCGTCTTCTATGGCGGCGTTGTGGTCGTGGCCGGGCATATCGCGCTGGCGGTTCTGCCCGGAGTGAGCGGTGTCGGAGTCGGCCTGGTGCTGGTCGCGCTCGGCAGCGGCGGACTGAAGGCCAATGCCTCCTCGCTGCTCGGCACCCTCTACCGGCCGGGTGATCCGCGCTTGGACGGCGGCTTCACGCTGTTCTATCTGGGCATCAACCTCGGTGCGTTCGTCGGCCCGCTGCTCACCGGTCTGCTGCAACGGCATTGGGGCTTTCACTACGGCTTCGGTGCGGCCGCGGTGGGCATGGCGTTGGGGCTGACGCAGTACGTGGTGTTCCGGCGCAACCTCGGCACTGCGGGCAGGCATGTGCCCAATCCGTTGCCGCGCAACGCCGTCGGACCGATACTGGGCATCGTGGCCGGGGCGGCCATCGTGGTCGCGCTGGCATTGATCACCGGCCTGGTGAACTTGGACAACCTGTCCGAGGTCACCACCGTCGTCATCATCGGGGCCGCGCTCGCCTACTTCGTACTCATGCTGACCAGCGCAAAGGTAACGTCGGTCGAGCGCAGCCGGGTTCGTGCTTTCATACCGCTGTTCATCGCGAATGCGGTTTTCTGGTCGCTGTTCCAGCAGATCTTCACAGTCCTCGCGGTGTATTCCGATGAACGGTTGCGGTGGACCATCTTCGGCTGGACCGCACCGTCGAACTGGATCGGCGCGGCGGAGCCGGTGTGGATCATCTGCCTGTCGCCGCTGTTCGCGCTCATGTGGACCAAGCTGGGCAATCGTGCCCCGAGTACACCGCGCAAATTCGCCCTCGGCGTCATCGGCATGGGGCTGGCGTTCTGGTTGTTCGTGCTGTTCTCGGGGAGCAGTGGCAAATCGGTGCCAGCGCTGGCCGTGCTGCTCATCATGGGCGCATTCGCGGTCTCCGAGCTGCTGCTTTCCCCGATCGGTCTCTCGGTCACCACGCAGTTGGCGCCCGAGGCGTTCCGTGCCCAGATGATGGCGCTGTACTTCTTCTCCATTGGCATCGGAACCTCGATGTCCGGTACTTTGGCTCGGTTCTATGACGCGGACCACGAATTCGCGTACTTCGGAATCACCGGAGCAGTGGCGATCTGTGCCGGTCTGATCGTCGTCGCACTCACACCATGGGTGCGCCGACATATGGCCGGTGTGCACTAGGGAGAATCGACACAGCGGCGTGAGCGACGGGTATGGAGGCGGCAGCTTGTGTAACCCCGGAGGGCCCCGGGAGCGCCGCAATTGAATACAGCGGCGTGAGCGACGGGTATGGAGGCGGCAGCTTGTGTAACCGCGGAGGGCCCCGGGAGCGCCGCAATTGAATACAGCGGCGTGAGCGACGGGTATGGAGGCGGCAGCTTGCGTTACCCCGGAGGGCCCGGGGAGCGCCGCAATCGAATACAGAACCCGTCGACGACAGCAAGGAGACAGTGTTGGCGACCCCAGGAACTCGATGGGGCGGTCTGTTCCGTACCAAATCGGTCGAGCAGTCCATCCGGGACACCGACGAACCCGACTCGAAACTGCGCAAGGATCTGACCGCCTGGGACCTCACCATCTTCGGTGTCGCCGTGGTCGTCGGGGCAGGCATCTTCACGCTCACCGCACGCACCGCGGGCAATGTCGCCGGACCTTCGGTTTCCCTGGCCTTCGTCTTCGCCGCCATCGCCTGTGGGTTGACCGCGCTGTGCTACGCCGAATTCGCCTCGACGGTTCCAGTGGCGGGCAGCGCGTACACGTTCTCCTACGCCACCTTCGGCGAGCTCGTCGCATGGATCATCGGCTGGGATCTGATCCTGGAGTTCGCGCTCGCGGTGTCGGTTGTCGCCAAGGGATGGTCGCAGTACCTCGGTGAGGTGATGGGATCGCATTCGCCGATCGCGCATCTGGGGCCGATCGACTTCGACTGGGGTGCGGTATTTCTTATCGCGGTTTTGGGTGTGCTGCTGGCGGTCGGCACCAAGGTGTCCTCGCGGGTTTCGGCGGTGGCCGTCGCCATCAAGTTGAGCGTTATCGCGGTGGTTCTCGTCGTCGGCGCCACCTACTTCGACAAGTCGAACCTGACGCCCTACATCCCGTCGTCGCAGTCCGGTGCGGAAGGAGAGGGGCTGCACCAGTCGCTGTTCTCCTACTTCACCGGCGCCGGACACAGCACGTTCGGCTGGTACGGTCTGCTCGCCGCGGCCAGTCTGGTGTTCTTCGCGTTTATCGGCTTCGATGTCGTCGCGACGACGGCGGAGGAGACGAAGAATCCGCAACGCTCGTTGCCGCGCGGCATCCTCGGCTCGCTGGTCATCGTCACCATTCTCTATGTCGCGGTATCCCTGATCCTCACCGGGATGGTGCCCTACACCGCACTATCGGGCGACAAAGCAACGCTCGCGACGGCTTTCGCGCAACACGGCGCCACCTGGACCAAAAACATCATCTCCATCGGCGCGCTCGCCGGACTCACCACGGTCGTCATGGTGCTGTTCCTCGGACAGACCCGCGTGCTGTTCGCCATGTCGCGCGACGGACTGATGCCGCGTCAGCTCGCGCGCACCGGCAAGAACGGCACTCCGGTTCGGTTGACCATCGTGGTCGGTGTGGTCTGCTCCGTGCTCGCCGGTTTCGTGGACTTCGGCACCCTCGAGGAGATGGTCAATATCGGCACGCTCTTCGCCTTCGTCCTGGTCGCCATCGGCGTTCTCATCCTGCGCCGCACCCGACCCGAGCTTCCGCGCGGCTTCCGCGTGCCCTTGGTCCCGCTCATCCCCATCCTCGCCGTACTCGCCTGCCTCTGGTTGATGCTGAACCTGTCGGTCGAAACCTGGCTGCGCTTCCTCGTCTGGATGGTCATCGGCCTGATCGTCTACTTCGCCTACAGCCGCCGCCATTCCGTCCTCGCCAACGGACCTGGCGCGAACTCCTCCGACAGCACCGCACCGGTGGTCGCCCACGACTAGATGATCTGACTGTGCGATGGCGGCATTACTCTGGCCACCACCGGGGATGCGCTAGCCTGCAGAACGGAATTCCGGTACGGCAGTACGAGTCGGTACGCTGACCGGGCGCCCCTATAGCCCAATTGGCAGAGGCAGCAGACTTAAAATCTGCAAAGTGTCGGTTCGAGTCCGACTGGGGGCACGTGTCAGATCCACACTGGGCGCGACCGGCGGCTTCGCCGTTGCTGCTGTCGGGTTCGCCGGTGGCTGTCGACAGAGATGCGCTGACCGCTGCGATTTCGTGGGAGTAATCGGCAGGGAGAACGGCCTGCAGTTGCCTCGTTCGCGTCGTATAACCGTTCCATCCCGCTGGCTCCGTAGTCCCGGCACCGCTGGCGTCCCGGGCACTCCTGGTCGGAGCATCCGGGACGCCGAACATGCTGTCAGCGGTTCGCCAGGTCCAGCGGACGCGCCAGGTCTACTCGACGGGCGGCATTGGAGAGGGCGGTTACTACGCAAGTGCCGAGTTGGCCCGTGCGATCGTAGAGGACAGCCGAGCAGGCCGCTATGCCGTCGGCGGTTTCGAGTTCCAAGATGCTGGTCTGCAGAGTGTGGTGCTGGGATTCGAGTCGTGCCGCGGTCTCGCAGGCAGCCGGGCGAAAAGGGCCCGTCCAGGCCGGCATCCGGACTCGATGGTGCCGTAAGGCCAAGCCGCCGCTCTTGCAGTTCGTCCTCGTATATTGCTCGCCCGATAACGTCTTTTTGTCCAGATCGGCGTTCAGGGCATCAACCGCGCGAAATAAGAGTTGCAGTTAGCTATTCCCGGTGCGGACCGTTTTCGGCTCCTCTCAATCGGCACGATGGTTTCGCAGCGTAAATTCAGCGGCTCCTGAAGTCTTGACTTACCGCAGTGTTCAGCGGCGGCATTAGGGGCGGTTCCGAACCAGATGTCGTTAACTGTCAGCTTTCTTGTGGTGGAGGGTTTGTTCCAACGGTTCAGAGGCCTGATTCTCCGCAGGATTCGAGCTCTGCCTGGTGCTGGAGTACTCGAAGCAGGTCACGCAGTTGTTCGGGAGTCTTGAAGCCGGTCGCGCAGGTTGGACTATGGGTAGCCTAACCTGACTGACCTGCCGCGAATGTTAGCCAATCCATTGCTGTTCAACGCTCTGAACTGCAACTTCGTGCTCGAATGGCCTGTCAGATAACGTTATCGCTGTCTCAACAGAGTGGCACGTGTCTGCGGTATATTTGCCGTAGGGTGCCGAATGGCGCCCCGCTCCTTGTGAATTTGGCCCCTGGTCCCTGGGCCATGCACGACGGGCGACCGGACGATGGATGGATGGCTGAGACGTCCAACCGACGAGAACGCCGCGTAAGCGTCGGCGAGATCGTGTGCCGATCGCCTTGACGGTGCCTTCCTGAGCATGCGACCCGGTTGACGTCGCTATGTTGCAAATTCCACCACACTGATATCGGCAACTTTGCAGCAATAGAACTGATTTCCTGAAATGAGTGATATCAGCGGAGGTCGAGATGGACCAGTTCAAGAGCGGTATCAATAGCAATCCGGATCAGTCGAAAGTGCTGCAAAACGGCTCATTCCACTTTCCCGGCACAAATTCGGGAAACGGTTCCGCCGCGCGCTCCGACGGTAATGGATCCGCGCGACTGTCATCATTCGACATTCTTCCACTGACTGCGGCTCAGCGGGGAATCTGGTTTGCCCAGCACCTCGCGGAATCATCGCCGATATCTGTAGCCCAATTCGTCGAGATCGTAGGCGAGTTGGACGCGGAATTGCTTGCCGAGGCATGCAGAACCGCTGGTCGCGAGTTCGGATCCGGACACGTCCGCCTGATCGAGGTCGACGGAGAGCCAGGTCAGTTCGTCGACGAGGAACGCGGAGCTCAGGTGTCGATCATGGACTTGCGTCGGCACGCCGATCCGGTTGCGACTGCGCACGAAATCATGGTTCAGGATTATTCCGCCCCCCTGGACCTGCTGAACGACGACCTCATGACGAGCATCGTGTTCCAGGTCGGCGAGGACCATTTCCTGTGGTACCAGCGTGCACACCACATCGCACTCGATGGTTTTGCCGCGGTAACGATGCTGCACCGGATAACCGAGTTGTACAACGCTCGGGTGAGGTCCGAGGAAGCGCCGCCGTGCGCGGCGCAGGACCTGGGGGTCGTCGTCGAGCAGGATCTGGCGTACCGGGGTTCGGCACGTTTCGAAAACGATCGCAGATACTGGCTCGAGCACCTGGCAGGCGCGCCTGCCGTCGTCAGCCTGGCCGGTCGCGTAGGCAAGCCCACCATTCATCCGGCGCTGGTCAGCACAGAGTTGCCGGACGCCACCGCGCATCTACTGCGGAGCCAGCACGGCCAGAGCGTGACTCCGACCATCGTCGCGGCGTTCGCCGCTTATCTAGCGCGGATGACCGGGAGCGATGAAGTATTGCTGAGCCTGCCGGTTTCGGGTCGGCACTCTGCCGTGCTGCGCCGTTCCGGGGGGATGGTGGCGAATGTGGTCCCGCTGCGAGTTCGGGTCGCCGGCCGCAGCGTCGGTGAATTGATCTCCGCTGTGCAAAGCGAGTTGACCAGTGCTCTTCGGCGGCAGCGCTATCGCCAAGAGGACATATTCCACGATATGGGGATTGCGCGCGACGAGGCGCCATCCTTCGGGCCGGCCGTGAACCTCATGATGATCGAGAACGAGATTGTGCTCGGCAACACGACAGGCCGCCTGCACGTCCTCACCTCAGGACCTACCGCCGACCTCTTCGTCAATATCTACCCGGGCGCCGGCAGAGACAGTACACATATCGACTTCCAGGGAAATCCGAATGCATACACCCCTGAGGAGCTCGCGGGCCACCACCGGCGGTTCCGCATGTTTCTGCACGAGTTCCTCGCAGGGGGACAGGGATCTCCGGTCAGCCGAGTGCCGCTGCTCGAAGTTCAGGAACGGTCTGCCCTGCTGCCTGTGCGGGGGCCCGGCGGGGTCGAAACACAGCTGCTTCCAGAGATTCTGACCGAGAGCGCGAGCCGCAATCGTAGTGCGTGCGCGATCGCCTCGGCCGGGCAGACGATGACATATGGCGAGCTGGACACCAGGTCCTCGCAGCTGGCCAGGGATCTGATAGATCTGGGCTGCGGCCCGGACACGGCGGTGGCGATCATGCTGCGACGTTCGGTCGAATTGGTCGTGGCGACGTGGGCGGTCGCGAAATGCGGTGCGGCATTTGTCCAGTTGTCCCCCGAGTACCCGGCGAAGCGGATAGCACATATCGTCGCCGACAGCGGTGCGGCTGTGGCGATTACGGTCGACGCCCTGCGCGGGCGGCTCCCGCTGGCGATGCGCCATGTGGTGCTCGACGACCGTGCGCCCCTGGGCGAATGCGACGCCGCGAGCGCGCCGATTTCCGACGATGACCGTATCCGCCCACTACGGCCGTCCAACATCGCCTATATCACCTATACCTCGGGATCCACCGGAGCCCCGAAAGGCGTCCAGGTTACGCACGCCGGCCTCGCGAATCTGGTTGCCGACCGCGCCGCCACGTACGGCATCGACGCCACCTCACGCGTGTCATACGCCCTCTCGCCCAGTTTCGACGCCTCCCTGGAACAGTTTCTGACCTGCTTCGCGATCGGATCCACGCTGGTGATCGTGCCGCCGGAGGTGAGCGGCGGTGAGCCGCTCACGCAACTGTTGGCCGACGAGCACGTGACCCACCTGACGCTGACGCCCATGATGCTGGCAACTGTGGACCCGCGTCGGACGACGGATTTGCGGGTAGTCGTGGTCGGTGGCGATGTATGTCCACCGCACGTCATCGAGCGGTGGACGACACCGTCGGTGTCCATCTACAACGAATACGGTCCTACCGAAACCACCGTGACCGCCGTCGGCTCCATGCTGAGACCCGGCCGCGCCCATACGGTCGGTGGCCCCATCCGCGGCGTCTCGGCGATGGTGCTGGACCGAACGCTCCAACCGGTGCCAAAGGGCACCGCGGGCGAGTTGTATCTCGCCGGACCGGGATTGGCCCGTGGATACAGCCATCTGTGCGTCGAAACCGCCGCCAGGTTCGTCGCCGATCCGTACGGCGGCACCGGCGAGCGGATGTACCGCACCGGCGATATCGCGCGCTGGACCGGCGATAATGCCGAGCCGACGCTGGAATTGATGGGGCGCAGCGACTTCCAGGTCAAGATCCGTGGCTACCGGATCGAGCCGGGGGAAATCGACGCCGCGCTCACCACACATGAGGACGTGGATCGGTCCGTCACTGTGCCGGTGCTGAACAACATCGGCACGACGGTGCTGGCGTCCTATGTCGTCCCGGTCAGCGGTCGTCGGATCGATCCGCTCGAACTTCAGCGCTTCGCCCGCGCTTCGCTGCCGCCGCATATGGTCCCGGCGGTGATCCTCTCGTTGGACAGCCTGCCGGTCAATGCCTTCGGCAAGCTCGATCGCAGCGCTTTGCCGAGGCCCGAATTCGGGACCGCAGCGGTCGGGCGTGGACCAGCGACCGCCCGGGAAAAGACGGTCGCACGGCTGTTCACCGAGGTGCTCGGCGTGCCTCGAGTCGGGGCGGACGACAGCTTTTTCGCCCTCGGTGGCGACAGCATTCTGTCGATCCGGCTGGTGGCGCGCGCCAAGGCCGAGGGCCTGAGTTTCTCCACACAGGATGTCTTCGTGCACAAGACCGTCGCGGGCCTGGCAGCAACGGCGACGGAAGCCGGCGATAGCCCCGAGCTGGCCGAGTTGCCCGGCGGTGGTGTAGGGCCGATGCCGTTGTCGCCGATCATGCACGCGATGCTTCATCGGGGTCGTTACGACCGATTCGCGCAGGCCGCGCTCGTTCAGCTTCCCGAGGGCGTCGATCGAGCGGGCCTGGTGCGCGCAGTGGGATCCCTGCTGGACCGCCACGATATGTTGCGGGCGGTACTGCGCGGCGATTCGGCTAGTCGGTACGTCGAGGTGCTCGATCGGGAAGCGGTCGATCCGGACGCCGCGCTCGTCGATGTTCGGGTCGATCGACGTGACGCCGCCGAAATCGGTCGGCACTTGCAGAAGGCCGCGGATCGATTGGCCCCGGGCAACGGTGTGCTGTTTCAGGCCGTCTGGATTCAGGATCGCAACGGCTCGGGCCCCGACCTGATGTGGCTGGTGATCCACCATCTCGCCGTCGACGCGGTGTCGTGGCGCATCATCCTGGCCGACCTCGCGCAGGCCTGGTCGCAGGTTCGCGACGGCGGCGAACCGCATTTCGGCCCGGCCACCACCTCGTTCCGGCGGTGGATGCACGGTTTGGTCGAGCAAGCGCCGGGCCGGCGGTCGGCGGAGCTCGACCTGTGGAAAGGCCTACTCGAGCAAGGCGATCAGCTACTCGGATCGCGCCGTCTGGTCCCGGATCGTGACGTCGGGGCCACGGCGGGCCGGGTGCGTCAGCGCATCCCGGCAGCGGTTGCCGAAGCGGTTCTCACCACCATTCCGGACCGCTTCCACTGCAGTGCCAACGATCCGCTGCTGGCGGCGCTGATACTGGCACTGGGTGAGTGGCGGCGCCGGCGCGGTACGGCGGTGGCCGCAGAGTTGATCTCGCTGGAGGGACATGGCCGCGAGGAGCGGGCCGTACCCGGCGCCGATCTCAGTGCCACCGTCGGCTGGTTCACCACTCGGTTCCCGGTCCGGATCGAATGGGAGAACATCGACATCGATGATGCGCTCGCGGGCGGCTCGAGTGCGGGACTGGCGATAAAGCAGGTGAAAGAACAGCTGCGCGCGGTGCCCGACAACGGCATCGGCTATCAAATGCTGCGCTATCTCGATTCGCAGGGGAGCGCCGAGCTCGCAGACCTGCCCGAACCTCAGATCAGTTTCAACTACCTCGGCCGGGTGAGCGTCGGTGAACACTCGGTGCCCTGGGCACCCACCACCGAATTCACCGCACTGACCGCGACGAGCGATCCGGGGATGGCGTTGTCCGCCGTGCTCGATATCAATGCGATCGCCGAGGAGGGGCTCGACGGGCTCGAACTCAACGCGACCTGGGAGTTCGCCTCACAAGTGTTGGGAGGTGCGGAGGTCGACGAACTCGCCGGGCTGTGGGCTCTAGCCCTGGGGGCGCTTGCCGATCACGTCCGATCCGACACCACACCCGGCTTCACCCCATCCGACTTCCCGCTCACCGCGGTATCACAGGACGATGTCGACCACTGGCTGCGGGAATACCCGTCGATGACCGATGTGTGGCCACTCACCGCCCTGCAGTCCGGGCTGCTGTTCCACGCGATCTACGACCGGGACGTCGACGACGGCTACACCGTGCAGGCGGCGCTGACGTTTGCCGGGCAGGTGGATGCGCAGCGGATGCGGCGGGCCGCGCAGGTGCTCATCGACCGGCACGACAGCCTGCGGACCGCGTTCGTCGAAAGTGCCGATGGGCCACGTCAGATCGTGTTGCGCGACGTCGGGGTCGATTGGGGCGAGTCGAGTATCACCGACATCAGCGATGTCGGGCAGCAGGCAGAAGCACTTCGGCGACGCGCGACGGCGGCTGCGGCGCCGTTCGACCCGGCCTGCCCGCCGCTGATGCGTTTCCACCTCGTGCGCACCGGCGTCGATATGTTCCAGTTGCTGGTCACCAACCACCATCTCGTGCTGGATGGCTGGTCGATGCCCCTGCTGATCCACGAATTGCTCGCGCTGTACATATCCGATGGCGATACGGCCGAGCTCGCGCCCCCTCGTTCGTACCGAGAGTATCTGCGGTGGCTACAGATCCAGGATCGCGACGCCGCAACCGCCGCGTGGCGGGAGATGCTCGCCGGAATCGACAGTCCGACCCGGGTCACGGGCGGGCCGGATCGGACCGTCACCGCGCACGCCGGTGAAGTCGGTCTGCACCTCGACGCCGCGACCACCGCCGCGATTCTCGATTTGGGCCGCTCGCACGGCGTCACTGCCAATACGGCGTTGCAGGTGGCGTGGGCATTGCTGGTGGCCACCCTGACCGGACGGTCGGACGTGGTGTTCGGCAATACCGTGTCGCACCGCCCGGCGCAGATTCCGGATGTCGAGCGCATGGTCGGGCTCCTCGTCAACACGCTGCCCGTCCGCGTCCGGCTCCAACCCGACGAAACCGTCGGCGACCTGCTCGTCCGCGTGCAGTCCGAGCAGGCCGCGATGCTGGATCACCAGCACATCGGCTTGGCGGAGCTGCAACGGGCCACCGGTAATGCCGATATGTTCGATACCGCTACGGTGCTCGAGTCCTACCCGCTCGACCGGGAACTGTTGGCACGCAATCTCTCCGACGCCGGATTGCGGCTCGTCGAGATCGACACACACGATGCCACGCCGTATCCGCTGAGTTTGCAAGTGACCCCGCCGCAGTCGAGTCGTGCCGGACGACCGGATGCCGCCGACGAGCCCGGCACCTACACGGTGACGCTGAAATTCGCCACCGACCGATTCGATTCCGACGCTGCTCGCACGCTGCTCGAGCGCTTCGAGTTGCTGCTCACCCAGATCGTCAGCGATCCCGCCCGGAAGGTCGCCGCGGTCTCCTCCTGCTGGGATTCAGAACGCGCGGAACTGCTTTCGGTCGGCAGCGCGGAGCCGACCGCGCAGCTCGTGCTACGCGACATCCTGTCGGGGACCGCCCGGAGGTATCCGGATGCTGTGGCCGTTCGGTGCGGTGACACCAGGTGGACCTATCGTGAGCTGGAGCATCGCGCCGACGGGTTCGCTCGCCTGCTGGCCGGCCGTGGTGCTCGCGCCGAGTCGATCGTCGCACTGGCCGTTCCCCGTTCGGCCGAACTGGTCGTCGCGATCTGGGCGGTGGCGAAAACGGGTGCCGCCTTCCTGCCGTTGGATCCCGGCAATCCCGCCGCGCGCATCGAGGAGTTGGTGTCCGACTCGGGGACGAGTCTGGGCGTGACGACCAGCGCTGTGGCACCGCGGCTTCCGGACACTGTCGAATGGTTGATTCTGGACGCTTCGGCTTCGGATGCTTATGAGGATCTACCTCATCCGACGGGTGTCCCGGCCGGGGCCGACAGGCTGTCGGCCGACAACGCGGCATACGTGATCTACACCTCCGGATCGACCGGCAAACCGAAGGCGGTCCACCTCAGCCATCGAGGTCTGGCCGACCTCGTCGCGGCGCAAGTCGACGCCTTCGGTGTGGGTATGGATTCGATGGTGTTGCAGGTCGCGTCGCCAGGATTCGACGCGTGCATGTCGGAGTTGCTGTTGGCGCATGGCAGTGGCGCGTGCCTCGTGGTGGCGCCACCGGAGGTGTACGCGGGGTCCGACCTCGAGGAATTGCTTCGGTCGCAGCAGGTTTCGCACGCGATCATCACCCCATCCGTGCTGAATACGATGGATCCGTCCCGGACACCGTCGTTGACATCGCTCGCGGTCGTCGGCGAAGCGACCGGGCCGGACACCGTGCACCGGTGGGGCGCTGGGCGACGGCTGATGAATCATTACGGACCGACCGAGTGCACGATTTGGGCGACGGGGTCGGATGCCCTCGTACCCGGCGAGCCGGTGACGATCGGTGGACCGATCCGAGGCGCGTCCGCGATGGTTCTCGACTCGTGGCTGCGACCGGTGCCGGTCGGTGTCGCGGGCGAACTCTATATCGGTGGGCCCGGACTTGCCCGCGGGTACGTCGATCGACCGGGTGTGACCGCGTCGCGCTTCGTCGCGGATCCGCGATCCACCCGCGGCGAGCGGATCTACCACACCGGCGATTCCGTGCGCTGGGTGCGCGGACGCGCCGGGCTGGCACTGGAATACCTGGGCCGTTGCGATCAGCAGGTCAAGATTCACGGCCTGCGGATCGAGCCGGGGGAAATCGATGCCCACCTGGCCCGGCACCCGGACGTGGCGAGCGTCGCTACGGTTGCGGTGGAAGGGCCTGCCGGCGAACCGGTTCTGATGTCCTATGTCGTCTCCGCGCCGGGCGCTGTAGTAGATGTGGCGGCACTCGGCGACGATCTCGCGGGCAGGCTACCTCGTTATATGAATCCCGCGGCGATCGTGCGGCTCGACCAGATGCCGCGCACGCCAACCGGAAAGATCGATCGAAAAGCGTTGCAGCAGTGCGCCTTCGATTCCGACGCCGCAGGCGGCAGACCGCCGTCGACGCATACCGAGCAGGTCGTGGCGAAACTCTTCGCCGATGTGCTCCATCTCGACACTGTGTCCGCCGATAGCAACTTCTTCGCGCTCGGCGGGGACAGCATCGTCTCGATGCGGCTGGTGGCTATGGCGAGATCTGCCGGGCTCACGCTCACGCCGCGAGATGTATTCGAAGGCAAGACAGTTGCCGCCCTCGCCGCAATGGCGGGCGGCGATGCGGCTGCGGTGACAATCGAGGCACCCCCTCGACTCCCGGCGGCGGATCGTGCCTCGGGTTCTCCGCTCGTCGCGCTCACACAACCCGACATCGATCGGCTCGAGCGGCAGTTCCGCGGCCTGTCCGACGTGTGGCCGTTGTCGCCCACACAATCCGGGATGCACTTCCACTCGACGTTCGACCCGGATACCGGGGACAACTACACCGTCCAGACGATGATCGGATTTTCCGGCGCGGTCGACAGTGAGCGCCTGCGACGTGCCGCTCAGGCGGTGGTCGACCGGCACGATATCCTGCGGGCCGCCTTTGTCGAGACCGCGGCGGGGCCGTGCCAGATCGTGCTGGACCATGCCGAAATCCCGTTCCGGGAGATCGATCTCGCCGGTGGTGGCGATGCGGAATCCGCCGCCGATCCGGGATCCATTGCCGCAGCGGACGCGGCGGCGGGATTCGACCTGTCGGCTCCTCCGCTACTGCGCTTGACGCTGATCCGGCTCGATGCGGGGTCCTTCCGGCTGTTGGTCACGAATCACCATGTGATCCTGGATGGCTGGTCGATGCCGCTGCTGATGCGAGAACTGCTCGACTACTACGGATCTCCCGCACATATCGGCTCCGCTGGACCTGCTCCCTCCTACCGCGACTATTTGTCCTGGCTGGGTCGGCAGGACAGCGCAGCATCCAAAGCGGCATGGGCGCGAGCCTTTTCGAATGTCGACGCACCCACCCGGGTGTCCCGCGACGCCGGCGCGGCGGGCTCGGTATCCGCCGCCGAGGTCGGGGCCGACTTGACGGCGGATCGTTTCGGAGAACTTCGTCGAGTGGCGGCGGAGGCGGCCGTCACCATAAATACGGCCGTCGCCGCGGCCTGGGCCCTGAATCTGCGGGTACTGACCGGTGAGACCGATGTGATCTTCGGCTCCTCCGTTTCGGGCCGGCCCCCGGAGTTGCCGCTGGTCGATCAGACGCTCGGCATGTTTCTGAATACGATTCCCGTGCGAGTCCCGCTCGATCCCACAATGACGGTACGCGAGTTGCTGATCGGCATTCAGGCGCGGCACGCCCGCATGCTGGATCATCACCATATCGGCCTACCCGAGATTCACCGCAGCGTCGGTCTGCCCGAACTCTTCGACACCGCCATCACCTTCCAGTCGTTCCCGGTCGACCGGACGGCACTGCAGCAACTCGTCGATTCGGCTGGCCTGCGAGTGGACGAACTCAGCGGTGTGGACGCAACGCCGTACCCGCTGAGCCTGGTCGTGGAACCGAAGCAGTCCGAGCAAGGCGAGGCGCAGGGACTTCGGATCACCCTCCGATTCCACGACCGTGAGTTCGATACCGCGTCGGCGCGCCGCATCCTCGACCGCTTCGTCGAGTTGCTGTGCCGGATCGCCGCGAATGCCGATATGCGGCTGGGCGAGCTGCCGCTCGCCGAGGAGCCGGGGCCGACGTGGCCGGTTTCGGGTGCGCAGGCCGCGATCCCGGACACATTGGACCGGATACTCGCCGCTTCCGCCGCCGCCGAACCCGAAGCGATCGCCGTGCGGTGCGCCACGGCCACCATGACCTACCGGCAGCTCGACGAGCGATCCGCACGTCTGGCTCGGGTCCTGCTGCGGCACGGCGCCCGCGCCGGACAGGTCGTCGCCTCCGTGCTTCCGCGATCCCTGGCCGCGACGGTCACCCTGTGGGCCGTCGCGAAGACCGGTGCCGCATTCCTGCCGATCGATCCGACCTTGCCGTCGGAACGGATCGAATTTCTGCTTTCGGATTCGAAAACCGTGCTCGCGCTGACCGATACGTCCGCGGGGAAGCATCTTCCCGACGGCGTCGACTGGCTGATCCTCGACGAGGAGCACACGCGCGGCGCGGTGGACTCGGTTCCCGCCGTGCCGATCACCGATGCCGAACGCGGCGGACCGATTCGGCGGGATCAGATCGCGTACGTGAGCTACACCTCCGGGTCGACCGGTACGCCCAAGGGTGTACTCGTCAGCCATCGCGGCCTGGCCGATATGGTCGCAGCGCAGCGACGAATACTCGGCGTCGACCTGATGTCGGTAGTACTGCAGGTCGCCTCGCCCAGCTTCGACGCCTCGGTGTTCGAATTGTTGATGGCGCACGGCTCGGGCGGCCGGCTGGTCGTATCGCCCGCCGATGTCTACGCCGGCCCCGAGCTGGCGGATCTGATCGGGCGCGAACGTATTTCGCATGCCGTAGTGACCCCCTCGGCGCTGGCGACAGTCCCGTGCGACGGTCTCGACGGGCTGCGCGTGCTGGCGACAGCCGGCGAGCCGGTCGGGCCGGAACTGGTCGATCGGTGGGCGCCGTATCGCACCATGGTCAATCTTTACGGGCCGAGCGAAAGCACTATCTGGGCTACCGCGGGCGATGCACTCGTGCCCGGTGCCGCGATCACGATCGGCAGGCCGGTCGGCGCCGTCGCGGCCGTGGTCCTGGATACCTGGTTGCGGCCCGTGCCACACGGCGTCGCGGGCGAGTTGTACCTGTTCGGCACCGGTCTGGCCGATGGGTACGTCGCCAAGATGGCGTTGACCGCGGCGCGGTTCGTCGCATGCCCGTTCGGGGGGCCGGGGCAGCGCATGTACCGCACCGGTGACGTGGTGCGCCGCAGCGCCGATGGCGAGATGGAGTTCTTGGGGCGCAATGATTTTCAGGTGAAGGTGCACGGCACCAGGGTCGAGCTGGGGGAGATCGACGCGGTGCTGGGTGCGCGTGCGGATGTGACATATGCGGTCACTGTGGCGCGCCGCGATGGCGGGCGACCGGTGCTGCTGGTGTCCTATGTCGTTCCTGCGGCCGGGGCCGAGGTATCGGGCGAGGAGTTGCGTGCGGCACTGGCCGAGGCGTTGCCCCGGTACATGGTGCCGTCCGCGGTGCTGGTGCTGGATGAGGTGCCGCTGACCGCCAATGGGAAACTGGATCGCGAGCGATTGCCCGAGCCGATTGCCGTCGCGCGAGAATTCCGGGCGCCCTCGCCGGGGATAGAGGAAATGATCGCGCGAACATTCGAGCAGGTGCTCGATGTGGACCGGGTGGGAGTCGACGACGACTTCTTCGCGCTGGGCGGCGATTCGCTGAGCGCCTCGCTGCTGGTGGCGCGCATAGGTGCGGCCCTGGACAGGCGAGTGCCGGTGCGGTCGGTATTCGAGGCGCCGACCGTCGGCGGATTGGCCGCGCTCGCAGGAGCACTCAACGGTGGAGGCCGGTTGCCCCTGCTGGCGGGAGTGCGTCCCGACCCGGTACCGCTGTCGCTCGCGCAGCAGCGGATGTGGTTCCTGAACCGGTTCGAGCCGGACTCTGCGGCATACAACATTCCGGTGATGCTGCGGTTGTCGGGACGGCTGAATACCGAAGCGCTGGCGGCCGCACTCGCGGATGTGGTCGCACGTCACGAAGTTTTGCGGACGATATATCCGGAAACCTCCGGTGAGCCGCGACAGGTCGTTCTCGACGAGCCCGCGGTGCTGGTGGAGCCGGTGCGAGTGCCTGCGGATTCGGTCCCGGATGTGGTGGGTGAGTTCGTGCGGCGCGGATTCGATGTGACCGCCCGAGTGCCGATGCGAGTGGGATTGTTCGAACTGGGTGCCGAAAGCGACAGTGCCACAGCAGAATTTCTACTGGTGCTGGTGGTCCATCACATCGCCGGCGATGGTCAGTCGATGGGGCCACTGGCCCGTGACGTGATGGTGGCGTATACCGCGCGACTGGCCGGGCACGCGCCGGAATGGGAACCACTCGCCGTGCAGTACGCGGATTTCGCGTGGTGGCAACGGCAGATGCTGGGGGCCGCAGACGATCCGGCGTCGTTGATGTCCGCGCAACTGGAGTTCTGGCGCTCGACGCTCGCGGGCGCACCGGACCGGCTGGAACTACCCGCCGACCGACCACGCCCGGCGATCGCATCGCTGTCGGGCGGCCGGGTACCGGTGGAGATCGGTGCGCGGCTGCACGAGCGGCTGCTCGCGCTGGCACGGTCGCGGGGGTCGTCGCTGTTCATGGTGATGCATGCGGCGCTGGCAACGGTATTGGGGCGGCTCAGTGGCAGCGATGACGTAGTGATCGGCACCCCGGTCGCCGGGCGGGGCGAGCCTGGCCTGGACGAACTGGTGGGAATGTTCGTGAACACGCTGCCATTGCGGACCCGGGTGGACACGCGCGAGCCGTTCGCCGAGTTACTGATGCGCACCCGGGAGACGGATCTGTTGGCGTTCGAGCACGCGGACGTGCCGTTCGAGCGGGTCGTGGAGGAGTTGAAGCCGGAGCGATCGGCGGCACGGCATCCGTTGTTCCAGGTGGCCTTGGCGTTCCAGAACGTGTCGACGGTCGATGTGGCGCTGCCCGACGTCCGGGTGGCACGGGCGGATGTGGATACCGGGGCGACCCAGTTCGACCTCCAATTGGTGCTGTCCGATTCGTCCAATGCCGCTGTGGCGCAAGGTATCTCGGGGATGATGAGCTATGCTCGGGACCTGTTCGACGAGGCGACCGCGGCGGGAATTGTCCGACGGCTGATGCGGGTACTGGAAGCCGTCGCCGGCGATCCGGCCGTAGTGGTCGGCGACATCGACTGGCTGGAAGCCGACGAGCGCTCGGCGCTCACCTCGCGGATGGGGGAACACACGGTGGCGGCGCTGGAGCCGTCCGGATTGCTGCCGGAGGTGTTCGCCTCGGCCGTCCGGGACAACGGCGACGGTATCGCCATTGTCTCGGGGGATGCCACGTTGTCGTATGCACAGCTGGACGAACGATCCAGCCAGCTGGCGAGGATGCTGATCCGCAGCGGCGCCGGGCCGGAGAGTGCGGTGCTGGTGGCGGCAGCGCGGTCGATGGACTCCGTCGTCGCATGGTGGGCGGTGGTGAAGTCAGGTGCGGCATATGTGCCGGTGGACCCGAGCTATCCCGCGGGCCGGATCGAGCAGATGGTGGCGGATTCGGGTGCGACGCTGGGCCTCACGGTGTCCTCGGCGCGTGCCGAGATGCCCGATTCGGTGGACTGGATCGTGCTCGACGACGCGGCCACCGCCGCGCAGATCGACGAGTTGGCCAGCGGCCCGGTCGGCGATGACGAGCGGCTGCGACCACTGCGGACCTCGAACGTTGCCTACGTGGTCTTCACCTCCGGATCCACCGGGGTGCCGAAGGGCGTCGCCGTCACACATTCCGGCATCGCCGACTTCGTCTCGGCGCTACGCGCCGATCGCGAGCTCCGACACACATCCAGGGTGTTGCATTTCGCGTCGCCGTCGTTCGACGCCGCCCTGCTGGAGATCCTGATGGCGGTCAGCCGTGCCGGTGCGCTGGTCGTGGTGCCGACGCAGATCTACGGCGGCGCTGAGTTGACCGAACTCCTGCGCGCGCAGCGGGTTACCCACGCCTTCATGACCCCTGCCGCGCTCGCGTCGGTGGTTCCGGCCGGGCTGGACGACTTGCGGGTGGTGCTGTCCGGGGGTGACAAGGTCCCGGCGGATCTGGTGAATCGGTGGGCGGGCACCGACATCGCCGGCGCACGGAAGTTCCGGGAGCTGTACGGGCCGACCGAGGCCACGGTGGTTGCCACGGCGACGGGTGAGCTGCGACCCGGTGACCGGCCGACGATCGGTGCCCCGCTGCAAGGCATGCAGGCGCTGGTCTTGGATGCCCGGCTGCGGCCGGTGCCGGTGGGGGTGGCTGGAGAGTTGTATCTGGCGGGGTCGGCGCTGGCGCGCGGGTACCTCGACAAGGCGGCAACGAGTGCGCAGCGGTTCGTGGCGCACCCGTTCGGGGAACCTGGACGCCGCATGTATCGCACGGGTGATGTGGTGCGCTGGAATACCGATGGTGCTCTGGAGTTCCTGGGGCGCAACGATTTCCAGGTGAAAATCCGTGGCTACCGGGTCGAGCTGGGCGAGGTCGACGCGGTGCTGAGCGCGCGTGCGGAGGTGGCATACGCGGTCACGTTGCCGTGGCATGCGGGCACGGGTCCGGTGATGTTGGTTTCCTATGCGGTACCCGAAACCGGGGCGAGTCTGTCGGGCGAGCAGTTGCGGGCGGCGTTGGCCGAGGTGCTGCCGTCGTATCTGGTGCCCGCCGCGGTGATGATCCTCGATGCGATCCCCTTGTCGCCGAATGGAAAACTCGACCGCGCGGCCCTACCCGCACCCGTCGTCCAGGCCAAGCGATTCCGGGCCCCGGCTTCACCGGTGGAGGAAATAGTGGCCGGCGTATTCGCCGACGTCCTCGGCATCGGCGGTCCGGTAGGCGCCGACGACGACTTCTTCGAACTCGGTGGCAACAGCCTGGTGGCCACCCGGGTAGCCGCGCGGATCGGTGCCGCGCTCGACGCGACCATCCCGGCGTCGATGATTTTCGAGGCGCCCACGGTCGCGAGGTTGGCCGCGCGCGCCGAATCGCAGGCCGATACCGGTCGGGTGGCGCTGACCGCACAGCCACGGCCACAGCGAATTCCGCTGTCGTACGCACAGCAGCGAATGTGGTTCCTGAACCGGCTCGAGCCCGGCTCGGCCGCCTACAGCATTCCGATCGTGCTACGGCTGTCCGGACAGCTGAATCTCGACGCGCTGCGCGCGGCCATCGAGGATGTGCTGAACCGGCACGAGGTACTGCGGACCGTATACCCGTATGCCGATGGCGAGCCGTCGCAGGTTGTCCTGCCCGCCGCCGAGGCGATGGCGCCGATGACCGTGACCTCGGTCGCGGAACCGGAACTGGCCGAGTCGTTGTCGGCGTTCGTCTCGACGGTATTCGATGTGACGGTCGAGGCGCCGGTGCGGGTGCGGTTGTTCGAGCTCGGGCCGCAGGAGCGGGTCTTGGCCGTGGTGGCGCACCACATTTGCTGCGACGGGTCGTCGCTGGGTCCGCTGGCACGGGACATGATGACCGCGTACGAGGCACGCCTGATCGGGGAGACACCGTGCTGGCCGTCGCTGTCGGTGCAGTACGCCGACTACGCGATCTGGCAGCGGACGGTGCTGGGGACCGAAGACGATCCGGAATCGCTGCTACGCGCCCAGATCGACTACTGGACAAACGAATTGGCGGAACTCCCAGCTTTGCTGGAGCTGCCGACCGACCGACCGCGACCGGCCATGCAGACTTATGCGGGCGCGAGCGTGCCGATAACGGTCGGTGCCGATCTGCACGCGGGATTGCAGCAGGTCGCGCGAGCACATAACACGACGCTGTTCATGGTCTTCCACGCCGCGCTGGCGGCCGCGCTGGCCCGGCTGGCCGATACCGACGATATAGCGATCGGCACTCCGTATGCGGGACGCGGCGAGCCCGAACTCGACGATCTGGTCGGGATGTTCGTCAACACCTTGGTGTTACGGACCCGGTTGACCCCGGGGATGACGTTCACCCAGCTGCTCGAGCATGTGCGCGAGACCGATCTCGCCGCGTTCGGGCACGCCGATATTCCATTCGAGCGGCTGGTGCAGGAGCTGAACCCGGTGCGCTCGCGCGCCCACCATCCAGTCTTCCAAGTGATGCTGGCATTCCAGAACCTCGCCAGGGCGCAGTTCGAACTTCCGGGGCTCTCGGCGTCGGCCGCGTCGGCCGACAGCGACACCGCACTGTTCGATCTGCAGATCACGGTGTCGGATTCCTACGACTCCACCGGTGCCCCGGCCGGCATCAGCGGCGGGGTGACCTACGCGAGCGACCTCTTCGACCCGACGACAGTGACCACGATCGTCGATCGCCTGCTGCGATTGCTCGGCGCACTGGTGACCGATCCGGCACAGCCGGTGCACGAGGTGGATCTGCTCGGCGCCGATGAACGGGAAGCCGTTCTGACGCAGTGGAATTCGACCGATCGCAGGCTCCCTTCCGGCGAGACGCTCGCCTCGGTCTTCGCCCACTCCGTGGTGGCGTATGCGGACCGGCCCGCGGTGACGTTCGGCGAACAGTCGCTGACCTATGCGGAATTCGCGTCTCGCGTATACCGGTTGGCGCGGTGGATGATCTCCCGCGGAGTGGGTCCGGAGTCGTTGGTGGCGCTGCGCATGCGGCGTTCACTGGACCAGATCACCGCCATGTACGCGGTGCACGCCGCAGGCGGTGGGTACGTGCCGGTCGATCCGGACCTTCCGGCCGACCGCGTCGCGTACATGCTGTCGATCGCCGCGCCGGTGCTGGAGCTGTCGTCCCTCGATGGGCTGGAGCTGTCCGGCTTCGATGACGCGCCGGTCACCGACGCCGATCGGCTCGCATCACTGCGACCGCACAACATCGCATACCTGCTCTTCACTTCCGGGTCGACCGGGCGACCGAAAGGTGTTGCGGTATTGCATTATTCGGTGGTGAACCAGTTGCGGTGGGTCAACGAGACCTACGCCCTGATGCCGAATGATGTGGTGCTGCAGAAGTCCCCGGCCACGTTCGACATGTCGGTGTGGGAGTTGTTCGCGACACTGGCGATGGGGGCGCGGCTGGTGATCGCGCGAGCCGACGGGCACACCGACCCGGCCTATCTCGCCGAAACCATTGCCACCCAGCGGGTCACGATCGCCGCGTTCGTGCCGTCGATGCTGGCGGTCTTCGCGGACGCGGTGCCTGCCCAGTCGCTGGAGTCGGTGCGGACGTTCCTGGTGGGCGGTGAGGCATTCGGCCCCGAGGTGGCGGCGGCGGTGCGGCGGATAGTGCCCGGGGTCGAGTTGCACAACCTGTACGGGCCGACCGAGTTCACCGTGTGCGCGACCGCGCATCGGGTGACCGAAGCCGACAGTGGGAACATGCCGATGGGCACACCGGTATGGAACGCGCGGGCATACGTACTCGACAACCGGTTACATCCGGTACCACCCGGTGTCGCTGGGGAGCTGTACTTGGCGGGCAACCAGCTCGCGCGCGGCTATCAGTCCCGTCCGGGTCTCACCGCGGAACGGTTCGTGCCTGATCCGTACGGTGACGGCCAGCGCCTGTACCGCACCGGTGACTTGGTGCGCTGGCGCAACAGCGGCGAATTGGAATACCTGGGCCGCACCGATTTCCAGGTGAAGTTGCGCGGCCTGCGGATCGAACTCGGTGAAATCGAGGCGGTACTCGCCGAGCACCCGAGCGTCGCCCGGGCGATCGCCGTGATGCGCTCCAGCGGTGCGGTTGACCACCTCGTCGGCTACCTGGTGCCCGCCGCGGGCGCCACGGTCGACACCGCGGCGGTCTCGGCGCACGCGGCATCCGAACTACCCGACTACATGGTGCCCACCACGGTGATGGTGCTCGACACGGTGCCCCTCACCGCGTCGGGCAAGCTGGACCGCACGCGGCTACCGGAGCCGGTGCTCGCGGTAGCGGAGTTCAGGGAGCCCTCGTCCTGGCTGGAAGGGGAGGTCGCACAGGTCTTCGGGGCGGTACTCGGTATGGATCGGGTGGGCGCCGATGACGACTTCTACACATTGGGTGGTAATTCGCTGAAGTCGGTGCAAGTGGTGAGCGAGTTGCGCAAAAAACTCGACTACGAGGTTCCGATCAGCTGGATGCTGTCGGATCCGTGCCCGGCCGATCTGGCGAAGCGGATCGAATCCGGAATGCACTCCGGACCCGTCGTCGACCGATCCGTCGGCTTCGATGTGCTGCTGCCGATCCGGACCGCCGGGGAGCGACCACCACTGTTCTGTATCCACCCGGCCGTGGGCCTGTCGTGGTGTTATCGCACACTCGACCGGTATCTCTGCGACGGTCGACCGATCTACGGAATTCAGGCGCCACAAGTCGGCGGCGAGGTACCCGGTCCGACGTCGATCGAAGAAATGGCCGAACGCTACTTCGACGAGATTCGCGCGGTTCAGCCACACGGTCCCTATCACCTACTCGGCTGGTCGCTGGGTGGTGCGATCGCCCATGCCATTGCTGTCGAGATGCGCGCCGCCGGTGAACAGGTCGCGCTACTGGCACTGTTGGACGCCGAGGTGGGCGGTGTCGACGAGTCGACGCTCTCCGCCGTCACGGCCGGAGAACTGATCAGCAATCTCGGTCCGGTCATGGGCGTCGATTTCGTGAGTCCCGATGCGACCGCCGAGGAGGCCGCCGATCTGATCGAACGGCACCTGGGAGGCAACCTCGGTGTCGACGCCGCAAGGATCGAGCGCCTGACCGACGCCTACAACCTGGCGATCCGGGCGGCCAGTCGGTGGCGGCCTGCGGTCTTGGACAGCGACATGCTCTACTTCACCGCGACACGTGAAAGGCGATCCGACGCCGCGGGTCCCGAGGGATGGGCGCAGGTGGTCCGTGGGCAGATTTCGATTTTCGACATCGACGCGACCCACCTCGCGATGACCGAACCGGGTGCGATTGCCCAGATCGCCCGGATTCTCAACGCACGACTGGATCGATGACCGTTTTTATCTCGGCGAGGTGGTGGGGGCGCCGGATCCATCGGTTGAGCCGTCCGCTAGCGGGAGGGGCGTGGTGATGCCCACTATCGCCCCGACCGACGCCCCGAGCACCCCACCGAGCAGGGCCGCGGGTCCGGCTACGACGGCGACGCCGACGGCTGCGCCGAGGAGCGGGCCGACAACCAAGCCGGTCGGCATGAAGGGGATACCGGCGACGAACCCGGCGGCCGCGCCGACCATTCCGGCGGATATCGCGACGGGCGCGGAAACTCCAGCAGCGATGCCTGCGCCGATTCCCGCACCGACGGCCGCGTCGACAGCGGTGATGGTGCATCTGCGGGGATCTACGGGGACGTGCTCGCAGAGCGCCTGGATCGGCTCCTGATCCACGGCGGGCGGCGAGCCCGGCGCGTCCACCGCCTCGACCCGGGTCCAACTGTCGGCGGCGAGCGGATTCACTCGGCCGACAGCTCGATCGCCACGGCGCGTGTCGACCAACGGTGCGATGTCGACCGGCGACCGGCCGAGTAGATCGAGTTGGGCCGGCAACGGGAAAGGACTTTGCCCCTGCTCGTGCTGCCTCAGCGATAGCCAGTCCGCTGTCGTCGGTGGCGTGACAGGTGCTTGCGCGGTGACGTCCGGGGATGCGTTGGCTACTCCGGTTCCGAAAAGAACCGCCAGTGGCAACATGCTCGCAATCAATATTGGACGTGATCCACGCCTACGACCGGCTTCCGGCATTCCGTACCTCCTGGACGTCTATCTATTGGTGATTGTCGACCTCGAGTGTTTGTCGCATGCTGCGGCGCAGTTAGCTTAAGCGGCCCGCACAGCAGCGCCGGGGCGAATTGTCGAATCCTGTAGCAAATCCGTGGCTCGCTGTAACCGGTGCGCGACACGCCCGGCCAACTGAACGCAGCGGGCCAGCGCACCGCTACGATTGCCAGTCGTTAGCTATTTGAGTCTGTGCAAGCGATTTCGCCGCCGTTGGTGTACATCCGATTCGAAACAGGACCAACTATGCGACCTCCATCCGTCGTTATCGCGACCAGCGTGGTCGCGACCGTCCTGGCTGTCGTGGTGCTGTGGCCCGGTGGCACCGAGCCGAGCCGAGCGCAACCGCCGCCCAGTGCGGACATATCCGGCGCCGGAATTCACCTGACAGCATCGGTGGACAACGTCAGAGTGGACCCACCCGGCGACCGGACTCCGACCTACCTCATGACATTCGCGCATGCCGCGCAGTTGTCCGGCGACTACTCGCTGAGCGTGGAGGGCGCTGCGGTGACGTCCGGGCAGGCCGTCGCAGGGTTCGTCCTCGGCTGCGCGATCAGTGTGGATAACGGCTTCACCGTCGGAATCGATCCCAATCAGGGGTTGTTGGCCAGTATTTCCCCCGAGTTCAGCCCGGCGAACGTTGCCGCCCGCCTGCCGATTGCGACGTTCGCGCCGGTGCCCACAACGCCGAGTGTGACGCCCACGCCGGTGCCGAGGCCGATTGCGACGCCCACGCCGGTGCCTACAACGCCTAGTGCGACGCCCACGCAGGTGTCCACAACGCCGAGTGTGACGCCCACGCAGGTGCCAACACCGAGTGCCAGCACCGCGTCCCGAAGCGCCGCCGCCGCGTCCCGAAGCGCCGCCGCCGCGTCCCAGAGCGCCGCCGCCACGTCCCAGAGCGCCGCCACCACGTCCCAGAGCGCCGCAGCCACCTCGCCGAGTATCGAAACCACATCCCCGAGTATCGAAACGACAACCCCGAGTATCGAAACGACAATCCCGAGCATCGAAACGACAACCCCGAGCGCCTCCCCGCCCAGCGCGAGCCTCGGACCGACTGTCGGCGGGACCCTGGGCCTGGCAGAGGTACTGGAAGCCACTTTGGCGCCGGGCCAGATCACCACCGTCACGACAGTGACGGCCAACCTGGACGACAAGACTGTGTTCCCGTACCACTTCATCTTCAACAACGCCGCGTTGAACGTCGGCCAGTGTGCCTCACCGGTATCGGCCGTCCCTTTCATAACCGCCTCGGTGGGTACCCCGGTGGGGATTACGCAGACCACGGCCTACGGCAGCCAGTTCGTCTTCTGATCCGATTTCGCTGGTTTGAAGGGCCCGGCTCGGCGTCTTCAGCCGCCTCGAGCCGGGCACTAGGTGGTGCAGCCGCGTCGGGGAGAACCAATGCGCCCGATGGACGCTGGCTCAGGCTGTGAGTGTCACTTCGCTCCACAGGTCACCATTGACGGCGATTTTGCCGGGGACGACATCGGGGGACTCGTCGGCTCGTATGACGGTGTGCTCGTGACTCACCAGCGAATCGACCAGCGATTTCTTCGGAATGGTCTTCGCCCATCGCTTGACGAGTCCGAATGGAATCATCGCGTAACCGTCTGTCTGCCAATCATTTTCGACGAAACGCCGGGGCGTGGCATTGTGCGAACCGTGATGTCCGACCTTGTAGAAGGCCAGGCGGGAAACGAGATCGACATTGCGTGGATCGGACAGGACGTGCTCCCATGCGCCCTGCTGTGCGTCGCCCGGGAAAAGCAGCCTGGTTCCGGCGATATCCAGCACGAAGAAGACGCTGGTGTTGTTCACCGCGTTCTCCAGAACCGAGGCGGCGCGCAGCAGTCGATCGTCATCGTCGACGAGTTCGTCCAGCTCCAGCGCCGCCTTCGCTTGAAGCAGGCGGCTCGGCAAGGGAGTCCGCGCGATATAGCGCCGGTTGAACAGCGGTGTCGGCCCGCCGTCGGTCGCCGCGGACGCGCCCGCGCGTACCAGGGGCCACGATTGCTTCGCGGGCGGATCCATGCGCTTCAGGAATCGGGCATCGCGCGGCGGTCCGAGGATATGCGCGAGCAGCCCGACGCGATCCACGGCGATCGTATTCTCGGATTCGTTCTTGCTCGGCAGGTACCGCACCCGGTGAGGTGCGGCGAATCCGCTGAAATTGCGGCCGAGGAGACGATCGGTCGCGGCGGCATTGCCCTGCGAGTTCACCGCGAAGGCCTGCGCCTGTTCGACGGAGGTCGACATGCGATGCCCGTTGCCGCGCTGTTCGATGAGCGCGAGCAGACCGTTCGCGGCCTCGACCTGACCGCTGCGGATTCGTCGCGCGTCTTCGTCATCGGGATCCTCGACGAATGGCACCCACACCTCGTCCACGCTCACCTGCTCCCACTCCCGGCAGGCGAATCCGGTGATGTGATCGGCGTGGTGATGGGTGGCGACCACAATGTCGAGATGCGGTCGATGGTGCGGATCGGCCGCGGTGAGGTCGGCGATGATGGCCCGCACGGAGTCACGTATCGGGCGCGCCTGGCCCTGGCTGTGCACGCCGCAGTCGACCAGCATGCGCCAGGTTTCATTGTTGCGCCGCACGGTCACGGTGAAGGCGTCGCCGAATCCGACGTTGTACATCCGGATGGCAATGGTTGTCGGCGTTGACATGTCGCACCTACTGATCTGTTTGCGCGTGGATAGCAGCGAAGTCGAGGCGGTGGATCGCGTGCTCGGCGGTCCATGCGCTCAGTGCGTCGTCGGCTTCCAGTCGGTCGAACCATTCCCGCATCGCGGCCAGCCGCAGCTTGCCCGCTCGGTGGAACGCGATGGCAGTGTCGTCAGCCGCCGACGATTCGTCGCTGAACGGCAGCGGCTTGGCGATCACGTAGTCCACACTCCCGTCGGCGCTGACGACGAGCGCGGTTGCGGCGCGGATCACCGGTTGTTGCTTGCCTTGGCCCGCATCCTCGAGATCTGCGCGACGCTGCAGCAGCTGAATGGCCAATTCGGGACGCGGCAACCGGTCACCCGCCATTCGGTACGAGACGTGGATGCCTTCGCAGCTGATCTTGAAGTTCGGATCCAGCCCGATTCGGGCGGCATTCGAGTCGGCCCAGCCGATGAGCTCTTGGGCGACCTGCTCGAAAACCGAACGCCTGGTCGAGGAGTCGTCCCGACCGGAGGTGCCGTTGCCGTCGGGTACGGCGGGGGTACGCAATTCGCCCGGAATGCCGATCGGGTCCAGGTCCTTCGATGCGGACAGGATGACCCGGGACAAATCCACCTGGTGATCGCCGTCGCCGAGGTTCAACCGGGTGTCCGGCCGCTGCCAGACCAGCGCTTCATCGGTCAGTGAGGTGACACTTATCGGCCAGATGCCGCGCCGCCGCAGCGCCTCCACGAGGGTGCTGCGCAGGTGTTGCCGGTCCTCCGGATAGAGTCCGCGATCCGCGGTGACGATCGCCCGGACGACATCGCCGAAATTGACGTCCAGTACCGGGAGGTAGTCGAAACTCCGCACAACCATCCCGAGCATTCGATCCGCGGTCTTGACCGCCTCGTCCGCGATCCGAGATACCAGATCAGGGTGCAGACGACCCGGCGGTAGAACTCCGGTGCCGCCACTGGCGATCCGCAGCAGGTCCGCGATCGAGTTCTGGTAGGCGTCCAAGTACGCGTCGAATACCGCTGCGACGAAACACGCACCGCGTTCGTGTGGCTCCTGTGCCGCGCGAAATCGTTCGGGCGTGCGACTGCGGTCCTCTATCGCCGAACGCAATGCCGCGCCGCGTCCGGTGGATTCACCGAACTCCCTCGCCAAATCCAGCAGTCCGGCGCTCTTCTCGAGTTCTCCCGACGTGGTCGCGATTGCGTTGAGGACCACGTCGCGGTGGGCGAAATGCTGGAACAGCGCGATCAAGTCGGCGACGGCCTCGTGCCAGGCGAAGACATCGCGGTTGGTCCCTTCGTTGTACAGCCGCCGGATTCGATGCACGATCGCATGCGTCACCTCATGCGCGATGATGTCGCTCGACAGGCAGGTGAAGATGACCTGTCCGGGCAGATTCGCACCCGGATTATCGGCATCGGCTTGGTAGTAGCCGAATAGCAAGGCGCGGCGGCGCGGATCGAAATAGGCGTTGCGCCCCTCGAAGGCGTGCGGGACCAGACGCAGGATCTGGTCGCGGTGCCACCGGAATCGACGTCCCATGAACCGTTCGAACCGCTCGATCACACTCATCGCGACCGCGTAGACGACCTGTTGGTGCGCACGGGGGTCACTTTCGGTCGGACGAAGTCCGTCCTGCGCCAATATGTATGGATCGTTGAGGTCGACCGGCTCGTACCACGCGTTACGGCTGGCGTCGAAGTCGACCACCTGCACGAGTGCGCCGTCGGGGCCCGGCCCCCGGATGTGTTCGAACGGAATATCGAGGGTGAGGAACTGGCCGGACAGACGCGTGGACATCGGGTCGAATGCGAAGGTACGCAGCCTGCGTCGAGCAGGCGGACAGATTCCGTTCGCGTACTCCGCTAAATTCGCAGTTTCGTCCATTGTTCGTCCTCCCACCTGACATCTCGGGGGATTCGTTTTCCATACGTCGTGTCGCTCTCGCACCGTGACCGCACGCTCGCGTGCACCCGAGCACCCGCGGGAACCTTGCGTCGGTGGTAGGTGAGCAGGGCCCAGATCCAGCCCATCCGGTGCACGCTGCCGTTCGCATGTGCGGGGCTTATCGCGCAGGTATCCAGGTACGCCCCGGCGCGCAGCAGCAATCCGGCCTCGAGCGCACCGTCGGTGATCCACTTGAGCGCGATTTCGGCCAGCTTCGGATCGTCCTCGAAGGTGCCGCCGACGTCGGAGTGGACACCGGCGAACCAGGCCTCGGTGAGAATCGGCCGGTTTCCCTTCGGGGTGACCAGATATTCCTCATATGGACGACGCTTCTCATCGATCGAAACGGCATGGTGCGCCTTCACCACATTGGGCACCTGCCGGGTGAAAGGCCATTTGAGTTCCCAGCGCAGCAGTCCGGCCGCCTTGACCGTGTCCCATACGCCGAGGAATTCGATAGGAATCGAGAAACTGCCGTCGGTGGACTTCGAGCAGAAGGTGCGGGCGTATCGGCGAAGTTCCGGCCAGTTCGTGGTCTTGCGGGTGTAGGCGCTGACGACGTACTGCACGAGATTCTCACTGCCCGGACGCAAGAGGCCCGGCTCATGTAGTAGTCCGGCCAGCGCTCGCGCCGTATACGCGCCGCGGCTGAAACCGAATATGAACACTCGGTCGGCCGGCTGCCAGTGCGCTATTAGATAGGAGTAGGCCTCGGCGAGATTGGAACGCAGTCCGCTGCCGACCGCCAGCCCCAGCACTCGGGACACCCACCGGGCCGGTGGCGTCCAAGCGCCCTGAGCGCTGAACGTACCAACGCCCGGGTCGTAGTACGCGATTTGTTTCGTGGCATCGCTCAGGTCCAGCATCTCGAACAGGCGGACCACATTCGTGCAACCGCTGGCGCGGACCTGATTGCCTGTTCCGTCGAGACAGATGACGATGTTCTTACCGGTGGACACCCAATGAGTGTGGGCTCATCGAGCACGGAAGTATCGAGTAGTGCGGTACCTGACTTTCGCGCCGATCGGCGATCGATTTTCCGGCGTTTCGTCGGCCCTTGCATAGTTCGACCGGCACTCGGCCGAGAAATGGAATCGACCCCTCGACATGTATTCGAAGGGAACTGGATTCGCATATCCCTAGGGGGTGAAAACCGACTCCGATCCCGGAAACAAGTTATCGACATCAATCAAATCGGCGGAGCATCATTATAGCTATCCGGTGCCGTTTGTCGGGGAACGTCATGGAAATCGGAAATGATTGGAAGTCCAATGTTCGTCAAGAAATTGATAGCGACCGCCTTTATGGCCGTCGCGGCGACCAGCATAGCCACCGCCACCGCACATGGCGAGGGGATGCTGACCGATGTCAGCCTCAACGCTGCGGATGGCCCGATCGCCTACACAACGACCCTCGCAGCCGACCACACCAGCGCGCTGGTGAGCCTGGCCTCCGGCAGATTCATCGTCGCACCCGATGCCATCACGGTCCTCGCGGACAATGGCGCGGTAGTCGGCAGCATCCCGACGACACTGCGTACCGAGGCCGGACAAAGCCTCGCAGTGACACCGTCGCTGGACAGCACCAGCACGCAATTGACCCTCACGCCGGTCGGCGGACCGACAACTGAGGCTGTCAACTCCCAGAATATGCCCGGCGTGCACCAGGCCTGGGGACCGATTTCGATCACAGTCGGCGCAACCATCGGTTGCTTGGTCGGCGTTGCGATCGGAATCTGGTTCTTCCTGGTCGGCGCCATCTTCGGATGCGCGATCGGCGCAGCCATAGGTGCGGCGATCGGCTTCTTCTCGCCGTTCCCGTGATAGGTCGCGCATCGGAGATAATCGAACACAATGCAAGCGGGCCGGGCGCCTATTGGCCGCCCGGCCCTCTTGTGTCTGCTGCTCTCGTTGCGCGCGTGGGCGTTACCTGGTCAGTGCCGTTTCGCGGGCCGGTGGGCGGCGGGCGGCTGTCCTGGTTCGACGGACCATTCGGCGGCGCACCTGGGGGTCGTAGACGGCCAGGTCATCGTCGAAAGCCAGTTGTTCCCAGAGGAATATATTGGCTTCCGACGTCTTCTGGTCGGACGGCTCCGACGGATTTTCCGCTGCGGCGATATTCGGCTGGGGAGCCGAGATCAGGCGAACTGTGAAGCCTTGTTTGCGCAGGCTCATGGCACCGGCGGCCAATGCGGCAGCACACGCGGTTATGGCGCCGAGCGTCGCGGCGAAATCGAGACCAGCGCTGGCAATTCGGTGCTCACCGCCGAAGTCCGTTGCCGAATTATCACCGAAGAGCCAGCTGAAAATTCCGGTGCGGTTCGCGGATTCGGTGATTTCGCGCAGCTCCGGCACCTTGCCGTTGAGGTAGGCCAAGGCGGCGAGCACGAAAAGGGCGGCCGCACTGCTGCAGCCGAGCACCAGGTAGGAAAGCAGCCGGTTGCGGACCCGGAAATACATGACTGTCGAAACGACCGTACCGGCGACCGCCAGGGTGGTGAGGACGGCCCAGGTGCTGCTGATGCTCACCACGGATTGGAATGAGCCGGTGGTGAATCCGTCGATTCGGCCGAAGGCATTTGAGCTGACGGTGCCGTTCGGCCCGGTTGCCGAAATCCAGGGCTGGAACAACAGTAGGAAGGTGAGCAGACTCAGACCCGGGGCACATAGATAGCCCCAGTCGGATCGTAGGTCGAAACGTTGTGCGGTCACCTCGCCGATGAGATCGTCATCGTTCTCGGGGCGACCGAGCTGAACATCTTTTTCTTGCCAAGGCGTTGTGTGTGCCATTTCTAACCACACCTGCTGTGCCACTTCCGGATTCGAGGAAGCGGACGCTGCGGGGCATGTCCTCCTGGGACGAATAATAGGAATTGGTACAGACGACATCGTCTGTTAACAGGAAGTTACGTTAGGACTCCGCGGTCTGTCGGGCAACGTGACCCCATGCACACGAAGCTTGTGAAACAGCTGTGATCCGAGTGTCGCCGGTGCAGACGAATTCGATGAAACTTGCTCTCTCGTAGGCGTTTTCGCGGCCCAAATATCGCCCACGGCGCTGCGTCGGTAGGGCCTCGACGATCGCGCCGGTTGTGACCCGATAGACAGACGCCTCGGGATGCCTACCAGCGCATCGGGATCGAGCTATCCGCTGCGCACCAGCAACCGGTACCGACCCTCGAGCCCATCCAGCAGCGATTCGAGACCGACCTCGAATGCGTCCCGATCGATTCGCAACTGCCGCTCGGCGAGCAGATGCGCCTCGTTCAGGTGCGGATACTCCTCGGCATAGACCTCGGCGTCGGCGGGAAAGCCCGCGGCGAAGGAACCGAGCGAAGAACCGGTGAGGAAATAGCGCATGAGCGTGCCCACGGTCGTGGCCTCCCGGCGCGGCCAATTCGCCGCGACCAAACCGCCGAATACGGCATCGGCGATCCGTAATGCATTGGGCCGGAGGCCGGGGCCGCTCGCCAGTGCCGGGACGATATTGGGATGTGCGGCGACCGCGCTCCGATAGGAATGGGCCCAGCGGCGCAGCGCCGATCGCCAGTCCGGATTATCGGCCGAAAGTTCGCCGAACATCGAGGTATCCACCTCGCCGAGCACGGAATCGACCACCGCATCGATGATTTCGTCCTTGGTGCCGACGTGGTTGTACAGCGATGGTCCCTGCACGCCGAGTTCGGCGGCGAGGCGGCGGGTGGAAACCGCCGTCAGCCCATCCGTGTCGACAAGGGCCAATGCGGTCTCGATGATGCGCTCGTGGGTGAGCAGCGGTCGGCGCGGTCTGGCCATCTATCGCCTCCTCTCGGCGCTCGCATTCTTGCAGCAGCGCATAAAACTTGCGTCGCTAGTTTTCATCCCGTACGGTTGACCGAAAACTTGCGCTGCTAGTTTTGGAGAGCGATGACAAGATTCACCGGGCAGGCGGCATGAACGCGACACTGTCCTTGGCGAGCGTCCTGGCCGAACAGGCGAGACGGCGACCCGATCGGATCGCACTCATAGAGGGCGCGCGGCGGATCACGTTCGCCGAGCTTTGGCACCGGGCGCGGAGCCAGGCCGCCGCGTTGATCGAGTTCGGTGTGCGGCCGGGTGACCGGGTGGCGCTGATGTGCCCGAACACCGCCGAGTTTCCGGCCGCCTACTATGCGATTATCGCCGCGGGGGCGGTGGTGGTCCCGGTGCATCTGCTGTTGACCGCGGGGGAGGCCGAGCATGTGCTGCGCGACAGCGATGCCCGCCTACTGGTGTGTCATCCCTGGTTCGCGGAGGTCGGTCGAGCGGCCGCGACAGCTGCGGAAGTGCCGCTGGTCGAGCCGAATTCCCTTGATGCACAACCTATCGCGAACTACATCACGCGACGACCCGAGGATCCGGCCGTGGTGTTCTACACCAGCGGAACCACCGGCCGGCCGAAGGGGGCCGAGCTCAGTCACCTGAATATGGTGCTGAACGCGACGGTGAATGCCTTCGACGCCAATGATGTTCGCAGCGATGATGTGGCGCTCGGCGCGCTGCCGCTGTTCCATGTATTCGGTCAGACCGTCTCGATGAATGCGACCTGGCGGGCCGGCGCCACCCTGGTGCTTTTGCCACGCTTCGTGGCGGCCGAGGCGATCGGTCTGATGAAAGCCGAGGGCGTCAACACTTTTCACGGCGTACCGACCATGTATGTCGGTCTGATCGGTGCCGCCCGTGACTTGTCGGATCCACCGCTACTGCGGTTGTGCATCTCCGGTGGCGCATCGCTGCCTTCGTCGGTGCTGGAGGCCTTCGAGGACGTCTTCGGTGCGCGGATCCTGGAAGGCTACGGGCTATCGGAGACATCGCCGACCGCGGCGGTGAACCAGCCGGACTTCGGTGTGAAACCGGGGACGGTCGGACATTCGGTGTGGGGTGTGGATGTGGAGATCGCGGATCCGTCCGAAACGAAGCGGATTGCACTGCTGCCCGCCGGTGAACTCGGAGAGGTGGTCATCCGCGGCCACAATGTGTTCAACGGGTACCTCGGGAAGCCGGAGGTCACGGCCGCGGCGGTGGTCGACGGCTGGTTCCGCACCGGTGATCTGGGTATCAAGGATGCCGATGGCTATCTGACGATCGTCGACCGGATCAAGGACATGATCATCCGCGGCGGGTTCAATGTGTACCCGACCGAGGTCGAAGAGGCGCTACTTCGGCACCCGGACATCGCGGCGGTCGCCGTCATCGGAGTGCCGGATGAGACCTATGGCGAGGAGGTTTGCGCAGTCGTCGTGCCTGCGGCTGCGGTGACCGCCGAAGATGTGATCGCTTACGGGCGTGCGCATTTGGCCAAGCACAAGTATCCGCGGCGGGTCGAGTTCGTCACGGAACTTCCGCTCGGGCCCAGTCACAAGGTGCTCAAACGAGAGCTCAAAAGGCAGTTTGTCTGAAATTTCTTGTGCCAGCGATCCGGCATCCGGATTCGGTGTCACCTCGACGCCGGGCGGTGCGGTCGAGGTCCACACCGCTCGGCTGCGAAAGGTGTTGCACCGCAGGGTCACACCTCGAGGTCCGCTTCGATGGACTTGAGGCGGTGCCGAGCCAGCGCGAGATTCGCTCGGCCGCGGTCCAGGGCGATGTAGAGGAACAGGCCCTTGGACTTGCGGCCGGTCATCGGGCGGATGATGTGGTACTGACCGGTCAGCGTGATGAGAACATCCTCGATATCCTCTTTGATCTGGAGCTGTTCGATGGTCCGCAGCTTGGCGCGCACCACCTCGGTATTGCCCGCCGCGGCGACCTGCAGATCCAGGGCCTTGGAACTGCCGAGCATGCCGAGGGCCATGCCGCTGCCGTAATCGACGACGGCGGCGCCGATCGCGCCGTCTATCCCCATCATGTCCTTCAGCGCCAGATCCATATTCGTCATATCGGTTCCTTTCGATCGGTTTTCCAGGTCCGGTCTTTTCCAGAGTCGGTGGCGCTCAGGTGATCGGCGATGCCGCGGGCTACCGGGCGCGATTCCAGGTGCAGGCGGCCGACATTCACATCGGGTCCGGCGAGCACCATCAGCGAGGACCAGCCCGCCGCGTAGATCACCACGTGCCCGCCGCTGCCGTGCACCACGACCTCGTGGAACCCTCCGCCGTGCACGGTGGCGGCCAGCTGATACGACAGCGACAGATGGGCCGAGGCCAGCGCGGCCATCCGGGTCGGCTCGATATCGGGAGGTAGATCGTGTGCGACGAGCAGTCCGTCGCTGGAGGCGACGAGCGTGCCGATCAGATGAGGCAGACGATCGTGTAGCGCCTTCAGCTCCGCCAGCACCGCCGCATTCGGTTCGGGTCCGGACATCGCCACCTTCGTCCACCTTCCCATCAACTCGCCGAGCAGTTTCTTCCGCGCGGTCACGCAAGCTCCTCCAACGCCGCGCGGAGGCGGACGAGCACATCGCGATCGACCGGCTCCCAGCTCTGCGGTGCAGCGACCTGGGCCTGGCGCACCCGGCGCGGGAGGAATTGCCGCGGCTCGGTGCCCAGATCGGGCGGCTCGATCAGCCCCGCCGCGGTCAGCTCCCGCACCGCGACCAGCGCGCCATAGCTGGTTCGGCCGAGGTCGCGGGCGATGCCGGTGACGCTGCGCCTGCTGTCGGCGGCGGCGAGTACCTCGGTCTGGCCGCCGCTGAGCGTGACCCGTCTGCGCCGGACGCGGCGCACCGGCACGACGGGAGCGCGGTCGACCAGTTCCGCGGGCCATGGTTCGACGTCCGGATCACCCCGCCGGGCGCATTCGTGCAGCAGCACCTGCGGCGGAATGTGGCAGACCGGGGCCAACCAGTGCGGCGGCGCCGATCGGAATTCGGGAACGACCGGCGTGGCCAGCAGAAAGTAGGCGGCGTCGAAGACCGACAGCAACGCCAGGGTTTCCAGTCGCGGCAGGATCGGTACACCGCCCGGACCGCCGGCTGCGGCCAGTTGCCATTCCGCCGCGGTCGCCACACCCGCCGCGGTCGCGAGCCGTTCCAGATCGGTGGTGCGCAGGCAGTCGGCCGCGGTTATCGCGCCGTCCGCGAGGTGAAATGCGCCATCGCCCGCGCACAACACTCCGGTGCATCTTTGCTTTTCCAATCGCCGCAGTTCGGCCGCGACGTCAACGACCATCGGCGTCCTCGACCAATTCGCCGAGGATTGCGCGGAGTCGAAATCTCGCGATGGCCAGATTTCCGGTGTCCTCGTCGAACAGCACGTGTACGAAAAGGCGACCGTCGAAGTCGCCGTTCACCAGATTCAACAGGTGATAGCCGCGGGTGCCGCAGACGATGATCTCGGTGAGGTCGTCGTCGCGATCGGTCGCCAGCGCCGGACATCCGAGCACCGTGCGGACCACATCGGTGGTGGTGGCGGCGTCCTCGTGTTGATCGACGAGGTCGTGCCGTCCTGCCGCGGCGATCGCCAGACCGCTCGCGCTGTCAACCATCGTCACACTGCGCGCACCGGGAATGTCCATGATGCGTTTCAAGCAGTCGTCGATACCGATCACCGCGCCCGGCCTATCATTTCGGGGATTCCAGCGGTCCAGACGCTACACAGTGCGGACGGAGGATGGAAGGCGAATTCTTCAGATTTTTGGACGGGTGACGCATTTCCGCCGGGTGCGCGGGTAAGAATACCCTTCGGTATCAATACCTTTCGGTATGCAAATATCATGCGAGCTGGATATGGTGCAGAATCATCACTTTTCGATATTCGGTGACCGAATACCATTCGGTATTAATCCCTGTTGATGCCGAGGCGGCGAGAGTTGCTACGGCAGCGGTGCATCGGAATTTCGATCAGCAAACGTGTATGTCCAGCATAGCTACTGTCTGGCGAACGCTCGGCCAGGCGGCCCAACTGTGCGGGCGACGACGAAGCCCGGGTGGCGTTCGGGACGCAGCTGCGCCCGGATGCCGGGGCACGGTTTGGCGGGCACTCAGGACGCGACGGGGGGCGATCGGCACCTACACTGGCCCGCATGTCTGTGCCACGGATGCTCGCATTGTCCGCGTTCGCCCTGCTTATACCGCTTGCCGGGGCGGCTTGCTCGTCCGAAGGGGCCGGGTATAAGTCCGAGTGTCAGGTCAGTGGTTGTACGGTCACGTTCAAGCGTGGGGTGAATGCCAAGGCGAGTGTGCTCGGGGTCGAGGCAGAACTCGTTGCGGTGAAAGGCAATACCGTCACGTTGAAGGTTGGCGGTCAGCAGGTCGATATTCCGGTTGGGCAGACCCAACCCGCCAATGGGCTCAGCGCCACGGTGCAGGACGTCACCGATGACAAGGTCGTGGTTCGGCTCACCACCGGTATCAACGGAAATTGATCTCTAGCCGTCGGTGACGGCGTCGCCGATGGCTTGGTCGAGGATGGAAAGGCCGAGGGCCAGTTCGTCTTCGCTGGTGGTCAGCGGCGGGGCGATGCGGAAGACGCCGCCCATTCCTGGGAGCTGCACGATATTCATGTGCAAGCCGAGTTCCAGGCAGCGGCGCGTGACGAATGCGCCGAGTTCGTCTGAGCCCTGCTTGGTTTCGCGGTCGAGGACGAGTTCCAACCCGACGAGCAGACCGCGGCCTCTGATATCGCCGACTACGCTGTGCCGCTGGCCGATTCGCTCCAGGCCGCGACGGAGAAACATGCCCAGTTCCGCGGCACGCTCGTCGAGACCGTCGCGAACGAGGACATCCAGCACGGTATTGCCGACCGCCGCGACCAGCGGATCCGAGACGTGGGTGGTGAAGAACAGAAACCCGCGATGATGTGCCCGCTGCTCGATTTCGGCACTGGTGATCACGGCCGCGAGCGGCAGTCCCGCGCCCAGCGTCTTCGACAGCGTCAGGATGTCCGGGACGACGCCGTCGCGCTCGAATGCGTACCAGGAGCCGGTGCGGCACAGACCGGTTTGCGCCTCGTCCAGGATCAGCAGCATGCCACGCTCGCGACACTTGTCCCGCAGCGCGGCGAAGTAACCGGGTGGCGGTTCGACGACGCCACCGGAACTGAGAATCGGCTCGACCAGGCAGGCCGCGAGGCTCCCGACCGACTGCGCATCGATCAGATCGAACGCGAAGTCGAGTTGCCGCCGCCAGTCGAGTTCGCCGGCGACCGTGGTGAAATCGGGACGATACGAATGCGGCACGGGGATGGCGAAATTCCCCGGTGCCGCAGGGCCGTAGCCCTTGCGTCCCGCACTATAGGTGGCACTCGCCGCCGCTTGCGTCATACCGTGCCAAGAGCGCGCGAACGACACGATCTCGTGCTTTCCCGTGACCAGCTTGGCCATTCGGATAGCGGCCTCATTCGACTCCGCACCGGTGGTCAGCAGCAGAACCTTCGCCAGCGGTTCGGGCAAGGTCTCGGCCAGTCGCCGGGCGAGGTCGACGACCGGGCGACTCAGCATGCCGCTGAACAGATGGTCGAGCTCACCGACCTGGCGTCGGACCGTGGCGACGATATCCGGGTGTGCGTGTCCGAGAATCGCACTCATCTGCCCGGAAGTGAAATCCAGTATCTCCCTGCCACTTTCGGTGTATAGGAAGCTGCCCGCGGCGCGAGTGATGATTTCGCGGGTGAATTCGCCAGCGCCCGCATAGCGGACGAGGTGCCGATCGGCATCGGCCCAGAAGTCGTCGGTGGACAGTGCTGCGGAGGTGGGGGCGGCCATATTCCGACGGTAAGGGCCGTCCGAGCATCGGGTCCAGCTCACATTTCCGGCTGTGCTGTTCGGCTCGGCCGCACAACAATGGATCCATGTTGAACCCTTGGCGACTGCGTCTGCTCAGCCAACTCGACTCGCTCGGCACCGTCCGTGCGGTCGCACAGGCGGCTCACCTCAGCGCGTCCAGCGTGTCCCAGCAGCTCGCGGTGCTGGAGGCCGAAACCCGCACCCAGCTGCTCGAACGCACCGGTCGCCGAGTCCGGCTCACCCCCGCCGGGCTGATGCTGGCCCGCCGCGCAAGGACCATCCTCGATCAGATGGACGGCGTCGAGGCGGAGTTGCGCAGCCTCGGCGAGGAACCGGTCGGGTCGGTCCGACTCGGCGCATTCCAGAGCGCCATCCATTCGCTGTGCGTGCCCGCGGTGACGCGCCTCGCGCAGACGCATCCGCATCTCGATGTCGAACTGGTCGAACTGGAACCGCACGAGAGCATGCCCGCGCTGCGCGTCGGCGACGCCGACATCATCATCACCACAACCGATTTCGTCGAACATCCGCTCGGCTCGGATGTGGATATCGTGCCGTTGGCCACCGATCCGATCGTGCTCGTCCTGCCACCGGAGCGCGCCGCCCGCGGGCCCGCCGATCTCGCCGCCTACGCCGACGAGCCGTGGGCATTCGATATGCCGAAGTCGTATATGGCGAATCTGGCCACCCGGCTGTGCCGCGAATCCGGATTCGAACCGCGGGTGGTTTGCCGGTTCAGCAACTACATGATGACGCTGCAGCACGTCGAAGCCGGACTTTCGATCGCCATGCTCCCCGGCTTGGCGGTCGATCAACGCTATCGCGTCGCGACCCGGGAACTCGCCAATCCCGTCACCCGCACGATCACCGCAGTGATTCGCCGCGGTGCGCCGCCACGTGCCGCCGTCAATCTGGTGCTCGAGGAGCTGCGTCGGATTCGTGAGCTGCCGGTCGATCCGCGCCTATCGACGACTTTTCAAGCGTGACAGCGACTTTCGGGTGCTACATCCACCTGAGCATGCTCGAATCTGTCTTGACCGCAGGCGGCGTCATCGCAGCGAATCTGCTGCGCACATTAGATGGCTGGCGCATAGCCGAACTTGCGAACCGCGTAATCCGGCGGACGGGCTCACTTCGGAAATATGGCGCAAACCTGATAGGGCTATCGTCGAACTATGGGCGTTATGGGCGAACTGTTCCCCGGGCAGAAGCTGGCCGATGAAGGCAGCGAGGACAGCGATGGGCAGGTGCACCGTCCGCGCGTCGAGATTGATCTCGACGCCGGTGTGGTGCGGCTCGGTCCCACTGCGAAGTCGACTGATGAAACCGAATAAGGACTGTGCCGCAGGTCAATTTCGCTCGGGTAACTCGCGTCCGTCCGGCCCGCAGACGTCGGTGCCGCTGATGGTCTGAATGACCGGTTCTCGATCGGCCCCGGCTTGGTCCAGTGCTTGGGCGAAGACCTCGGGTGGTTGGGCGCCGGAGACGCCATATTTGCGGTCGAAGACAAAGACCAGGACGGCTCCGGCGCCCAGTTGCGCGGCTTCCTCTACCAGATCTGTTCCCACCGATCGAGGTTCCCACTGGAGGTGAGTTCGCGTGTTCTTCGCCACTTAAGCTGAGCTCATGGAGCAGCCGAACTCCTCCCGAGCTATCACATCTCGACACGGGACCGCTCCGGCGAGGGCGAGACAGACACAAGGCCGCGCCGCGGAGCTGGCGGAGCTCCGGGCGCGGCTGGGACCGCTCCGATGTTATTGGGGCCACATACTGGCCGCGGTCGGCAGTACGGCCACACTCATCCTGCTGTTCCAGTCGTGGATTACCGCACAGGGGCCCGACGGCAAGGTCGCCGCCAATGCCTTCGGTCGGCTCGAAATAACCACGAACTACCTGAACGTCTGGTCGCAAGCGAAGCCCAAAACCCCGTCGGTCACCGGCCTCTGGGCCATTCTCGCCAGCGCCGCCATCATCATCGCGCTCTGCGCCATCGTGCTGAACATCCGTCTTCGCACCGAATTCCTTGCCCGCCTGACGACCTTTTCGCTGGCATGTGCCGCACTTTTCGTCGTCTTCTGCCTGATCTATCTCAATGGCAAAGGCGCCGAACTCAAGGCGATGACCGGTCGCACCTATGACCTGGGCGGCCATATCGGACAGATACTGAACTGGGCCACCGGTAGAGGCAAACTCGTCGTCCCGGGCACCGGTACCTCCAACTACGCATCCGCCGGTCTCACCCACTGGGGATTTCTCGCCGTGGTGACCTCGCTCGGTTCGACCATGGCGGCCGTCGCCCAATGGCTGCTGGTGCGTCGCGCTTCCGACAATCCGCTCCGACTGTCCTGGCGAATGCCCATTGTCGTTTCCCGAGCATCCTCGAACGACACCTGAGGCAATTGGCTACCGAGCGAATGCCTTCCGCAGTGCCGTCGCCGCGTCGAGCCGGGCACGTTTGCTGTCGTCGAAGGGATGCCGGACGAATTCGTGGATCATCCCGGGATAGCGGGCGACCGTAACCGGAACCCCTGCCTGCTCGAGGCGCTGGCCGTACTCTTCGCCCTCGTCGCGCAGTGCGTCGTATTCGGCCGTGACAATCAGTGCCGTAGGTAGCCCGGCCAGGTCGGGGGCAAGCAGTGGGGAAACCCGCGGGTCGAGTTTCTCCTCGGCATTGTTCAGGTAACCGTCCATGAACCAGTGCTGGGCGTCGCGGCTGATATTGCCGTACTTGCCCGCGAACTCCGTGATGCTGAAATTCGTTCTGCGGAAATCGAGATCGGGATAGATCAGCAGTTGGAAGGTCAGCGCCGGACCGCCGTTGTCGCGTGCCATGTGCGCGACGACCGCCGCCAGATTGCCGCCTGCGCTGTCGCCGCCAACGGCAATGCGAGTGGCGTCGACACCGATGCTCGCCGCATGCTCGGCGACCCATTGTGTCGCGCTGTAGCAAGCGTTGGGTGCTGCCGGAAACTTGTGTTCGGGAGCCAGGGGATAGTCGACCGAGACGACGACACATTCCGCACCGTTGGCCAGACTGCGGCACAGTCCGTCATGGGTGTCCAGATCGCCGAGCATGAAGCCGCCGCCATGGAAGAACACCAATGCGGGGAAGGCGCCTTCCCCATCCGGGGTGTAGATACGGAGCTCGCCTATGCCCGGGACGGTTCGGTTCTCGACATTCGCGACGGGTTCCGGTTCGCCGAGTAGAGCGATCTGTCGGCGCCATCCTTCGCGTGCCTGCTCCGCGGTGAACGTGTGCACCGAGCCGAAATCGGCACGGGCGAGACGGTCCAGATAACCCTGAACTTGGGGGTGCAGCTCTTCTCTTGTTTCGCTCATTAGCCTATCGTCTGACTTGAAGCATGCTTCAAGTCAAGGAGTGATGATGCTCGATATTGCGGAAGTGGCCGCGCGGTCCGGATTGGCGCCGTCTGCGCTGCGCTACTACGAGAAGCGTGGGCTCATCGAATCCGACGGACGCAACGGTCTGCGGCGCACCTACCGGCCCGAGGTGATCGACCGCCTGGCGCTCGTATCCTGTGCTCGCGCAGCGGGTTTCACGCTCGCGCAGATCGCGCGATTCCTCGTGGCCACGCCCGCGGATGCCGAACTGCGCCGCCATATGGCGAAGAAGGCTCAGCAGTTGGACGAGGACATCGCTCGACTCGCTCGCATGCGCGACAGCCTCCGTCACGCCGCCACCTGCGCCCACCAACCGCTGGTCGAGTGCCCCGACTTCAAGCAGACGTTCGGTTCGGTGCGGGGAGCGAGCAGCGGGTCGTAATCCGAAATTCGCTGACGGGGTGGGCGACGCTGGGGCGGTGGCCGCCGACCCACCTGAAACAGGGCCCGGCGAGTACGACTCAGCCGGACCCTGTTTCGGCGCGACGTCAGGTGGCGCCGACCCCTCCGCGGCGCCAACTGCCGTTACGCGGCCGGTGTGGTCGGTACCGCGATGCGGCAGTTGGCGCCGGCTTGCCGCCGGTCTCGTTCGACGATGCGGGCGTGCAGCAGCACGACCGCCTTGGCCAATTCGAGGCCGAGGTCGGCGGCCCGGATAGCGGCGATTTCCATGGCGAGCACGTAGTCTTCGGGATCCGGATCGCTCAGGGTCTCGTCGAGGACCATGCCGGTCATGGCCTGCGTCCGTGTCAGTATTCGGCCGGGCAGCCAGCTCAAAACCCAGCCGCAGCCGGTGTAGCGGGCGGTTTCGGGGGTGATGTCGCTGGTGATCAACCAGTCGGTCAGCCTCAGTGTCATGACCCCTCCCTTGGTCGATCGAAACCATCTGTCCCGGAAAACGATCTCCGGATCAGATGTGACGCTGACAACAATGCTATGGATCGCCACTTCTGGATGTCAACTAAGCATAGAAGCTATCTGATGATATTTCTTGATCAATATTGCTTAGTTTCAAGCAGATTCGGAGTTGTGTATCCGTAATTCGCTCCTCGAGAGCAGCTTTGAACGACGCCATGCGCAATCAAGGTCACAGGTATCGAAGCCGCTTCGCGCAATATCCGCCCGCTGGTGCGCATTCCAGCGACCAACCAGAAAACTTCCAACATTGCTATCGCTGTTTTGCGACGTAACGTGGCTATGATGTCGTCGGATGACACATCGTGAGCATTGAAAAATCCGAGCGTGAGGATGGAGGCGCGGAATGGCTGGCTCAGCGCAGGACGGTGAGCAGGTCGGGGATCTGGTCCGTCGGCTCCGCACGGAACGCGGGTTCACCCAGGCCGCACTCGCGGCCAAGACTGGTTGTTCGCGCAGCCTGATCCAGCAGATCGAGAACGGGACTCGGGTGCCACCGCTACCGCTGCGCGAACGGCTCAGCCTGGCGCTCGGCCAGGAATTGCCCACGACCGACGGTATCGTCGAGGGGATCGCCGGCGGCGCCTATCACGATCTGCGCATGCGCTTCAATGTCCTGCTCGGCAAGGACCCTGAACTCGTCGAGCGGGCACTGGGCATCGCGGGCAGTCTGATCGATGCGACCTCCGCGCGGGAAGAGATCGAACCGCTGCGCATGATCGCCGATCGACAGTTGGAGCGCGCCGAGGAAATCCTGGCGCAGATCCCCTCGCGCAGCGCGACCGTCTGGGAATGGAATACCGTCAGTGACTGGCTGATCATCCTCGAGCAGGCCAAGGCGTCCGTGCGCGCGATCCACACCGCCGACCTGGGCACCATCGGCGGCGACGTCGGCGACGACTATCACGCCGCTATCCTGCGCCTGGCAGATACGACCCATCCGCCCCGAATCGATGTGAGACGCATGTATGTCCTCGACACGATCGAGGATGTCTGGCCCTATGACGACAAATTGTGGAAGCAGGCGCGTTCTGGTGTGGAGAGCGTACTGGTCAAGCGTGAGTACGCGCGCAATGCGCAGAGCATGCTCATCGTCGACGAAAAGTACGTCGCTGTCGGTGAATACGACTATTCCCGGCAGGCGCGCGTGGCGACCCGGTTCTCGGCCCTGAAGCACGATGTCGCATTCGCGGTGCGCCGGTTCGAGCGGCTCTATGAGCTCAAGCTCGCCGGTTCGGGCATTGTCGTCAACGATATCGTCGCATCACCGGCGCTGGCCGGTTATGAACGCCTCACCGAGGGCGATTGCCGCGATCTGTTCCGTGCGGCGCTGGAACAGAGTTGGCGCGAGATGACCGCGCCGGGAGAGCCGTCTTTCGAAAGTGAGGTGTCGTGACTCGGCAGGCTGACAACGATCGGCTGCCTTGGCGGACACCGGCACCCAGCCTGGCCGCCCGCACAAATCGCTCCGAGGAGCGGAAGCGGGAAGTGCGGCGGCATCTGGGTGCGCGACCGCAGTTCGCGGGGACGGGCCACCGGAGGTATTCGGATGTACTGGACGCCTACCACGGCGAGACGGGGCTGCCCCTGGCCGAAAGTGCCGTGGCCGCATTGGATCTGGCATGGCGCGAACTGATGCATACCCAACCGCCGGACGAATACGCCGACGGCACGCTCTATCACAAGCGCCAGCCGCTGGTATTGCGAGAGTTGGCAGCGCACAAGCTGTTCGGGCGATTGGCGCAGCCGGTCGACGGGATACCTGGAGTCCGGGTGGCGCCGGAGGAGGTCATCGTCTGCCCGTATTCGAGCACTATGCTGCTCGAGGAGGCGGTCGCGACGCTGGCTCGTCCCGGTGGTGTGATCGTGTATCCGGAAGGCCTGTACAAGAGTTCGGGCATTCATGTGGAGAAGTACGGTCTGCGGATGGAGGCTTGCCCGGTCGCGCCGGACGACTCCTTCAAGATCGACCCGGACCTGCTGGCATCCTGCCTGGACTACTTCGCCGAACGTGATGAACTGTGCGGGGTGCTGCTCACCCTGCCCGGGAACCCGGTGTTCACCGATTATTCGGCCGAGGAGTTGCTGGCGATCGGCCGGGTGCTGGTTGCCAGTGGGGTACCGGTCATCTGCGATATGGCTTTCGATTGCATGGTGGAACAGCACATTCCGATCGCCGCGGTAGCGATCGCATCCGACGACGGCGTGCGCCGGTTGTACGACCAGGTGCTCACCATTACCGGAAACTCCAAGGGCTACAACGCCTTCGGTCCGTGCAAATTGGGCGCGGCCTGTTCGGGCAACGCCGATTGGCTGGCCAGGATTCGCGAGCGGCTGACCATTTCCTTCCAGCGCGAGTCGACGCATCTGGCGCGGGCGATTGTCGAGTACACACCCGAGAGTTACTTCGCGCAGAACCGTGTACGGATGCTCGACCAGCTGGATCGCGCGCACAGCCACATCGACGCGATAAATACTCGCCTCGGCGCGAAAGTCATTCGGCCGCTGGGCAGTCGACAAGGCATGTTCCTCACCGTCGTCTTCGACGATGCGATCCTCGACGAGGCAGGTGTCGAAACCAGTGCGGAGATAGCGGATCTGTTGCTCGCTGGTGCCGGGATCGACAGCGTCGCCCTGGATCGGACCGGATCCGAGCGACGCGGTGTCCGATTCAATGTGCTCGCGCCGCGCAAGGCGCCGGGGCGCGAGTCGGCGGATCTGGTCGACGAATTGTTCGACCGGCTCGAACAGTTGCTGTCCGCGATCCGGAATGGGCTGACCTATCACAAGGTGCTGGCCGAGCGCGGTCTGCTCGTCATCGAACATGTTGCGGCACGATGATTGTCGGCGTTCTGCGGGAGACCGCTGCTGAGGAGCGGCGTGTCGCATTGTTACCGGAGGATGTGCGCGGGCTCGCGGGAGTGCGGGTCATCGTGGAGCGCGGTGCGGGCCGGTCCATCGGGTTCGACGACGCGGACTATGTGGCCGCTGGGGCGCAACTGGGCGAGCGTACCGAGATTTTCGCGCGCTGCGATGTTGTGGTGTGGGTGAAACCTCCTTCCTACCAATTGGATTCGGTACGCCCCGGTATGACTCTGATCGGATTCCAGGACCCGCTGCATCGCCGCGACCTGATTGCGGCACTTCGCGCACGCGGCATCGAGTCAGTCGGCTATGAAACCGTCCCGCACTCCCGTCCCGATATCGATGCGCTCTCCGCGATGAGCCGGATAGCGGGCGAGGTCGCCTACGAGCAAGCGCGACAACTCCTGTCGACCGAGGCGCCCGTGCGCGCCTTGATACTCGGCTGCGGGCAGGCCGGACTTTCCGCCATAGCCGCAGCGGCCGCCCACGGCGACGAGCCGACCGCGATGGGTAACCGCCAGGAGCAGGAATCCGCGGCAGTCCTGCGCGGTGCCAGGGCATTCCTGCCGAATCCGGATGGACTTCTCGCCCACCTCGCCACCGATCCGCCCGACCTCATTGTCTGCGCCGCCGTGCACCGCGGCTCCCACGGCCCGATGCTGCTGGACGCCACTGCACTGGACTCGCTCCGCCCTGGGACGGTGATCGTCGACCTCGTCGCCAAATCCGGCGGCAATTGCGTCGCCACCGTTCCGGATCGCACCATAACCCTCCCGAACGGCGTGATCGTCACGCATCGGTCGAACTACCCGACCCTGCGGCCAGTGGAAGCCAGTCACGCCTACAGCGCAGCCACCGCAGCCCTGCTGAAAAGCCGGATTGCGTTCAGCGCGGAACCGTGACCGGGTCGGTGCAGCTGGCTGCGGCGTCGACCAGTGAGCATGGCCGGGGTGCCCGAGTCGGGCGGTAATCGCCGGGAACACCGCTGTTGCGGGTGATCGCGGTGTAGGCGGGCACCGCGTCGGTGGGCTTGCGGGTGAGCGTCGGATCGGTCAGCACATCCACGGTATAGAGGCCGAAACGTGGTGTGTAGCTGCCCCATTCGTAGTTGTCGGTCAGGCTCCAGTAGTTGTAGCCGATGACGTTCATGCCGTCGGCCACGGCCCGCTGGATCCAGTAGATGGTGTCGCGCAGATCGTCGCCGCGGGTGTAGCCGTCGGCGCGCGGATCGCCGTTCTCGGTGGGCATGCCGTTCTCGACGATGTAGAGCGGCTTACCGGGGAACTGGCGCGAATAGTGTTGCAGCGCATAGTAGATGCCCTCGGGCTGCAGCGGGTTGTTCCAGAGCTTCGTCAGGTTGTCGATCTGTGCCGTCACGGTATCGGGGGATATGCCGTAGTAGTAATCGATGCCGATGTAGTCGAGTTTCGCGGCGATTCTATCGATGAACGGCTTGTTGACCACATCCTCGGCCGCCGGGATATAGGCCACATTGCTGGTTACCATGGCTTCGGGCTGCACCTGGTGGATGTGGTCGTAGATCGCGTTGTGCGCCAGGGCGAGTCGGTCCTGCATACCGGGCACATCGGTGATCTGGAGTCCGCCGTGGCGCAGTTCGTTCACGCCGTAGAAGGTGGGTTCGTTGAAGGTGACCCACAGTGGGTTGTCGGCGGCGTAGCGATCGACGACCGTACGGGCGTTGGCGAGCCAGTCCGAAACCATATCGGTGTTGTGCCAGCCCCCACGGTCGACCTCCCAACCGGGGAACACCCAGTGATCCAGCGTGATCATCGGCCGCATACCGGCGGCCTTGATCTTCCCGATCACATTGTCGTAGAAGTGGAATCCCTCCTCCGACCACACTCCCGGCCGCGGCTGTACGCGCGCCCATTCGACGCTGATCCGATACACCTTCACACCCAGGCCGGCCGCCAGATCGATATCGGAGGCGTAGCGGCTGTAGAAGCCGACCGAATCCCGGTACGGGTCATCGGTTTCGCCCGCCGCGACATAGCGGCTCCAATTGCTGTCCGGCGCATGGCCTTCGGACTGGTAGCCCGAGGCAGCGACACCCCAGAGGAAGTCCGGGTCGAGCGGCGCGACCTGTGCGGGCGGCTCCGGCCGCGCGAAGGCGGGGGAACTCGGCAGGAGTGCGGCGGCCAGAACGGCCACACAGAGGGTGCGGAGTCGCATCGGATGGTGCTCCTGTTCGTCGAGGTTGCCTCGAACAAAAAACGTACAACGCTCGGTTTTCGCTGGCAAGACCACCCTCGATTCGTGCCTACACTGACCCGATGGCGAAACGGGGCCCCTATGGCAAGGGCATAGAACGACGGGAGCAGATCCTCGATGCCGCGCTGCGCACGATCGCCGAACGCGGCTATTCGGCCACCTCCGTTGCCGAGCTGGCCGATGCGGTCGGGCTGAGCCAGGGCGGGCTGCTGCACTACTTCGGCTCGAAGGAGGAACTGTTCATAGCCGTGCTGCGCAAGCGCGACGAATCCGACGTCGCCACCGCATTGCATGGCTGCGCACCCGAGGCCTTCATCGAGGTGATCCGCCGCAACACCGAGGTCCCCGGGCTGATCGAACTTTTCACCCACATGCAGGCCGCCGCCTCCGACCCGACCCATCCCGCCCACGACTACATGCGGCAACGTTATAGCTTGGGCGTCCAAGCCTTCTCCTACGCGCTGCGCGAGATGCAAACAGCAGGCACCCTCCCCACCGATATCGACACCGACAGCGCCGCAACCATGTTCTTCGCCCTCGCGGACGGTCTCCAGGCCCGCTGGCTGATCGACCCGACCATCGACATGGCCGCCCAACTCGAACAGACCTGGCGTCGCTACATCGGAAATACGCCGCGCTGAGGCGCCGCACCCTAGTTACTGCGCCGCCCCCGAACTGTCGGGGACGTCGACCCGCTGCCAGCACAACGATGAGCCGCTGTTGTCCGGCTGGTTGCGGTGACCGCGAACGGATTACCTGCCGCCGTGCGGTGATCGGTGGTCATGGTCGTGCTCGGTGTCGGGGGAGCCGCCCATCATGCGCAACATCGGGATTCCGCCGGTGCGTACGAAGATCGTGACCAAGACCGCGGCGAGGAAGAGGAAGGCGATATTGAGCCAGGTGGTGTAGTTCCAGCGGATGCCTTCCGTCATCACCATGGCGTTGCGCTCTGTCGGAACGAGATTTGTTGTGCCGAAGAGGATTTCGACGAGATATCCGGCTCCGACCATGGCGGCGTAGAAGGTGCCCAGCAGGGTGAGGGTCATGCGGAGGCCGTAGTACTTGCGGTAGATATTGAGGATCGGGAGGATCAGCAGGTCGGCGTATATGAAGGCGATGACGCCGCCGAAGCTGATGCCGCCGTTCCACAGCACTGCGGCCAGCGGCACATTGCCGATCGAGCAGACGAAGGACAGGATCGCCACCAGCGGCCCGACGATCGGTCCCCAAATGGCTGATAGCAGTGGATGATCGGTGAGGAAGAAGTTCTGCCAGAACGTCTCCGGCACCCATGCGCCTATCGCGCCCGCTATCAGCAGTCCGATGACGAGGTCGCGCAGAATCGCGGCCCATTCCATCACGAACACATGCGAGAGGGCCGTTAGTCCCGGCCGCGACAGCAGCCGTCGTATGAAGGAGCCTTCGGTGGCGACCGCCATATCCATGGCGGCATGGCCTTCCATCGATCCGGCGAGTCCGCGGTCGGCTTGGTGACGCGCCTGCTCGACGAGCTCGGACCGCACGAACCATCGGAAGAGCACCGCGAGCAGCACGATCATGATCGGCCCGCCGGCGAATTCGGCCGCGGTGAACTGCCAGCCCATGAGCAGCGCCAGGATGACGCCGAGTTCGATAACGAGGTTGGTGGATCCGATTTCGAATGCCATCGCGGCGGTGAAATTCGCACCCTTGCGAAACAGTGAACGCGCCAGCGCCACGGCCGCATACGAGCACGACGAGGACGCCGCGCCGAGCCCGGCGGCGATGGCGAGGGTGCGCGGCCGATCGTCGCCCATCAGGCGCAGAATGGTCGACTTACGCACCACCGCCTGCACGACGGCGGACAGCGCGAAGCCGAGAATGAGAGCCCAGAGGATCTCCCAGGTCATCGACCCGGCCAGGGATAGCGCGTGCCCGATAGCGTTCACCACGCGAAGCTATACCCCTACCGGGCAACATTCATTCAGGCGCTGCGGAGGACGAGGACGGTGATTTCGCTCGGCGCGAAGACCCGGAATTGCGGACCCCAGAACCCGGTGCCACGGCTGGTGTAGAGCTGGGTGTGCTCGCCGTGGCGGCTGAGACCGGCGACTACCGGTTGCTCGAGGCGGACCAGATAGTGGAAGGGCCAGATCTGGCCGCCGTGGGTGTGGCCGGAAATCTGCAGGGCCACCCCGGCCGCGGCAGCTTCGATAACTTGCCTGGGTTGATGGGCCAGCAGGACGACCGGTGCGTCCGGGGCCCCCGCGAGGGCGCCGGGGAGGTCGGGCCCGTGCCCGGGCACGCTGACGCCGGTCGGGTCGTCGATGCCCGCCAGCACCAGCCGGTCGCCGCCGCGGGTGATCGTCTCGTGTTGGTTGTGCAGCGGCTGCCAGCCGATCGAGGTCATATGCTCGATCCAGCCCGGCGCGTCGCCGAAGTATTCGTGATTGCCGGTGATGTAGAACCGGCCGAGCGGAGCCTCGATCTTGCCGAGCGGATCGACCTGCGGATGCCGCTTCTCGACCGAACCGTCGGCGAGATCGCCCGCGTGGCAGGCGATATCGGGCTGCTGGGCGTTCACTACATCGACGACCTTCTCCGACCACCGCAACCGGTCCAGCGCGGCGTAGTGGGTATCGGTGATGACCACCATGCGCAGTCCGTCGAGTGCGGGTCCGAGCCCGCGGATCGCGACATCAAGGGTGCGGACCCGAGGCACCCGGCGCGCCTCGATCACACCCCACACCGACAGCGCGGCGGCGATCACGAATACCCCAGCGGCAACGATCCTGGAACGCGCCGGATCGTCCACGCCACCGGCGGCCAGTCCGAGCCCGACGATATTGCCGATCACCGACCAGCTGAATACCACCCACATCAGGCCGAGCAACGTGTCGCCCACAATGGAGGCCGCGTCGTGCTGCCTCGGTCCATGGCCGAGAAACATCGATGCGGGCAGACATACGAAACCCGCCAGAAAAACCGCCGAGCCGAGCCAGAACAGCGGCCCGTCGGTTGTGGCGCCGATCAAGGTCCACCACGGCACCAGGAAGAGCAGGGCGGGAATCGCCAGAAACAGGACGATACGCGGAACGTATTTCACAAAAGTTCATTCCTCGCGGGGGACGGCGCGGCGCACGGTCCCACCACCGGAGCACCATGGGTGCTAACGACGATAACAGCGTTAACGCAAGTGCGTCGGTACCCGGAATTCGGGCAGGTCAGCCATGGCAGGGGCGGCCGCCATACGACGGATCGAGTGCTTTCTGCACGACGTAGCCGACGGTGGGGGATTCCGGCAGCGCGCCATGGTTGAACTCATCGTCCGGGCACAGGTCCTGCACCCAGATATTGTCGACCGTGGCCCCGATTCCGGCGGTGAGAAAGGTGGCCTCGGGTGGAGTGACGACCCGATCGAGATGGCTGGCGATAACCGTGTACTTGACTCCGGGCTCGGTATCGCCTCCGGCATTGAGGCTGCGCAGGAATTCACTATCGATCAGTTGTTGTGACGCTGCCGTGCCCAGATATCTCGTGATCAGGCCGAGGATCGGCGCCTGCGCACTGCCGGTCGGCAGTAGGAAGCCGAGCCCTTCCGCGGTGGTGCCGTGGTTGGTCGCCGCGATGGTGACCAGATGGTCCACCTTGTTATCCGCCGGATTCCGCTGATCCGCACCGCCCTCGAAGCGCATGAACTGCCGCGCCAGCGGACCGCCCTGGGAATGTGCGACGATATCCACCTTCGGTGCACCGGTGGCCGCACGCACCTCAGCGACGAATCCCGCGATTTCCCTGGCCGAGTTGCGCATATCCGCGGTGCCGTAGACGCCGGGTTGCGCACCTCGGATACTGGAGATCGCGCGCCCGTAACTCAGCGAAAATACGCAGTAGCCCTGCGCCTTCAGCTGTGGTGCGAGCACATCCCAGGAATTCTGATTCCCCCAGGTGCCGTGCACCAGGACAACAGGTTGTGGATGCGCCGCCGACGGGCGGCAGGTCCAATCATTGGCACCGGCCGGTGGCACGCTCCCATCCGGACGGGCATCCTCGCCGTGTGCCGGAGCGCGCAAGCCGAAGAGGGTGCTGATAAGTACTGCGGGCACGATAATCGGTAGGAGAAGAGGCGAACTTTTCGCAAACACCGCAACGCTCCTTCGCTCACAAACCGGGACCTGCAAACGAAACACGCCATCGGCTCGGTGATCTGGGCCGAAACGGCTGACAATCCCTGGTTGATAACACGTCAGCGAATGTTGAGCAAATATGCTCGGTCGGCTGGCGAGTCGCGCAAATGCGGCTGGCACGATGATCTGTGTGGTCGCTCGAGAGGAACCCGCATCCATGCGCAGCACACCGCGTTCGGTAATCGCACTGCTCGCTGCGGCCCTGCTCGTGGCCCCGGCATGCGGGTCCGATAAGGCACCGGCGGTCGCGCGCGGCGAGGTTGTCAGCAGCACGCCGGTTGCACAGCTGTCGGCGGAACAGGCCACGACCTATCTGGGCGAGGCGAATATCGGCACTGCCGTACGCAATGGCGTCGATGCCTACCGCGTCGTCTACCGAACCGTCACTCCGGAGGGCGATCCGACAACGGCGAGTGGCCTTGTCGTCCTGCCGCGTACCGATTCTCGGCGGCTGCGTGTGGTCACCTATGAGCACGGCACGCTGGTGCGCAAGAGCGACGCGCCCTCGGTGAACGACACCCGCCTCGATCGGGCTCGCACCATCATGTTCGCCGCGGCGGGTTACGCGGCGGTCGCGCCGGACTACCTCGGCCTCGGCGAAGGCCCGGGCACACATCCCTACACCCACGCGCCCTCGGAGGTCAGCGCCTCGGTCGATCTGCTGCGCGCTGCCCGCATCGTGGCCGCCGGACAGCAGCGCGACCTCGACCCGGATATCCTCGTCACCGGTTTCTCCCAGGGCGGCCAGGCCGCGACGGCGCTGGGCAAGGCGCTACAGAGCGGTGACACCCCTGGCTTCGGACTTGGCGCGCTGGCACCGATCAGCGGCCCCTACGACGTCCAGCACGTCGAGACGCCCGGCGCTATCGAGGGTCGTGTCCTCCCGGCGGTCGCGGTCTTCTATCTCGCCTACTGGATCACCGCGATGAACCGGATCTACCACCTCTACGACCGGCCCGCCGATGCCTTCCAGGAACCCATTGCCGATCGCATCGAACAGCTCTTCGACGGACAGCAGAACGAGATCACCATCGGCACCGCCCTACCCGTGCGCCCCGAACTCTTGCTGACGCCGAAGTTCCTTGCCCTGGCACAAGATCCGACCGGAACCGCGCGCGAAGCGGTGGCCGCCAGCGACGGCACCTGCGACTGGACGCCGCGTGTTCCCGTCCACCTCTACGCCGCCACCGGCGATCGAAATGTGCTCTACGCCAATGCCGAACATTGTCGGCAAGCCATGCGCACCGACCGGGCAACCCTCACCGACCTCGGCGATATCGACCACTCCGCCACCGCCCGCGTCGCGCTCCCGCGAATCCTCGACTGGTTCCAACGCGAAATCCCGGCCACCTGACGGCCGAGCCGGCTCGAATCCCATGTTCACAGGGGGTGGGGGCGGGCTCACAGCGGACTGCCAGGAAACGCAAAGGGGGTCCACCGGGACGGCTGTGATACTCCCCAGGTGACAGCGACCAGTGCGCCGGCGTCCCTGCCCGAAACGACCCCACCCGATAAGAGCCCGCCCGCACCCGCGACAGCGCTGCCCCCGATACGGCGGTGGGAGCGCATCGGGTTGGCGGTGCTACTGATCGCGACGGCGGTGGCCTATCTGTGGAATATCACCGTCAATGCCATGGGCAACAGCTTCTATGCCGCCGCGGCCTGGTCGGGCTCGCGGGACTGGAAGGCGCTGCTGTTCGGCTCGCTGGATCCCGGGAATTTCATCACGGTCGACAAGCCGCCGGTATCGCAGTGGGTGATGGGACTTTCCGGTCAGCTGTTCGGGTTCAGCAGTGCGAGCATGCTTATACCGCAGGCGCTCATGGCCGTCGCGACGGTCGCGCTGATGTATGGCGCGGTGACCAGGGCGGCGCACAGCCGCGGCGCGGGACTGCTCGCCGGTACCGTCTTCGCGGTGACCCCGGTGGTCGCGTTGATGTTCCGGTTCAATAATCCGGATGCGGTGATGGTCCTGCTCATGACGGCCGGCGCGTACTGCACGATCCGATCACTGCGGCAGGCGAGTGCGCGCTGGCTGATGCTGGCCGGTGTCGCGCTGGGCTTCGCATTCCTGGCGAAGATGCTCGAGGGATTGATGGTGTTGCCCGCACTGGGCATCGCCTATCTGGTCGTCGCGCCGACCGAACTGCGCACGCGGCTGTGGCATTTACTGGCCGCGGCGGCCGCGCTGGTCGTCTCGTCCGGCTGGTACGTGCTGCTGACCATACTGTGGCCGGAATCCTCGCGACCGTATCTGGCTGGATCGACGAATAACACCTTCATGGATCTGGTGCTCGGCTACAACGGCTTCGCCCGCTTCCTCGGCCACAACCACAAGGGCGGCAACCGCTTCGAGCTGCCGCCCGGTTACGAAATGCCGCACAATGCCGGAGGCGGACCGGGCTTCGGCGGGTTCGGTTCGGGACCGGACCGGCTGTTCACCGGTGAAATCGCCTATGAAATCTCCTGGTTGCTGCCCGCGGCGATCCTCGCCTTCGTCCTGGTGCTGGCATCGCGGTGGCGCGCACCGCGCACCGATCTGGTCCGTGGCGCCGCATTGACCTTCGGCCTGTGGCTGATCATCGACGGCCTCGCCTTCTCCACCATGAAGGGCGGCATGCACGCCTACTACACCCTGGCGATCGGGCCCGCCGTGGCCGGAATGTTCGCACTCGGCGTGCACGAAATGTGGCGTCGCCGTGCCGACACCTTCGGTCGAATCGGTTCCGCCGTACTCATTCTCACTGCTGGTGTTTGGGCATTCGTTGTGCTGCAGCGGAATTCGGATTGGCAGCTGTGGTTGCGCTGGATGATTATCGCGGTCTCGGTGCTCGCTGCGGTCGGCCTGGTCGTCGCATCGGTTCTGGCCGCCGGGCGGCGGCGCCTACGGGACCGGGTGACCTCGGTGCTGGTGATCGCGGGCGTCATCGCCGGTCTGGGCGGTTCGACGGCATATGCGGTGGCGACGCTGCCGCAGTCGCATACCGGCGGCGGCCCGACGGTCGGCCCGGCCAAGGCGCGCAAACCCGATTCCCAGCAGCAATCCCCGATGGGCCGGATCATGGGCGGCAACTTCGCGGAGCCGCAAGTTGTCAGCATGCTGAGCGACACCACGACCCGCTGGTCGGCGGCCGTGGACCGCTCCTCGACCGCGGCCACCCTCGAATTGGCCAGCCGCACAGCCGTTATCGCGATCGGCGGCTTCACCTCCGAGGACCCGGTGCCAACCCTCGACCAGTTCCAGGAGCTGGTCCGCACCCACGAGGTCCGCTATTACCTGGCACAGGAGGTTCAACTGCCCGATTCCTGGCGCGTGCGCGACCAAGGCGATGCCGCGCCACCGGCTCCGGAAGACGAGCCGTGGCGACCAATCGGCAACAAGGACATCGGCGATTGGGTCGCCGCGCATTACCGGGCTGTCCACATCGGCAATGTCGCGGTCTACGACCTGGCCGCGACACCGAACTGAGGAAACCGCCGCGCCCAGGGTTCTAATTCGATTCGGGCACTGTTGATTACGGTGCTGAGCAAGCGATACCAACCCGCGATGATGATCAGCTCCAGGATCTGGTCGTCCTCGTAGCGTTCGGCCAGCCGTGTCCAGACGGCATCGGAGATATCCCCGGTGTCGTGCAGTTCGTCTGCCAGTCGAACGAGCATGCTGTCCGCTGCGGTCCAGGCCGGATCGTCGGCCGGACCGCTTGCGGCGGCGTCGATTTGGACGGTGGTCAGGCCGACGGCCGGACCCTGGACCACCGCGTGCACGCCCCATTCGTACTCGGCGCCCGCCCGAGCGCAGGTGCGATGGATGACGATCTCGCGCTCGCGCGGCGGCACTCGGCCGTGGCCGAGAATTCCGGCGCCGAGTGGCCGCATTCGCGAGAAGAGTTCGTCGTGCACGGCGAGCGTGCGGAACAGTGCAAGTGGCTCGAATGCGGCTTCCGGCGGCATCCACTTCTTCAGTTGCGCATCGATCTCCGGTGCGTAGGGCGGGCGCATTGGGGCGATTCGGGTGGTCATCGATCAAACCTCGCTAGACTTGTCGTCATGCTTCGAAAAACAGAGCAAGGACGATGCCAATGGTAGCTTCGGAATCCGAAGCAAGCAAGGCTCCGCTGGTCGGCAAGCCCGTGCGCGGTTCGCGCACCGGCCGTCCGATCATGGCGCTGCTGGATCTGCTCGGACGGCGCTGGACGCTGCGGGTGCTGTGGGAATTACGCGAGGGTGCGAGCGTCACCTTCCGCGAATTGCAGAGTCTGACCGGCGGGGTGTCGGCCAGCGTCCTGAACGATCGGCTACGCGAATTGCGCGAGGTGAACATTGTCGAGACCGATTCGAAGGGCTATCGACTCACGGCCGACGGCCGCGATCTGGTCGAATCCCTCGAGCCGCTTCAGGTTTGGGTTCAGCGCTGGTCCGACGAAACCTGAGGGTTGACGGAAGCGAGGAGAGTGAGTGTATAGTCACTCACATGAGTAGGCGCGGTGTTGTTCTTTCTACGTCGGAGATCCGGCGCGAGGCGGTGGTCGATGCCGCGATCGCGGAATTCGCGCAGACCGGATATCACGGGACGCCCATCAATACCGTTGCGGCGCGCGCGAATATCTCACCCGCTTACGTCTTCAAGCTGTTTCCCGGCAAGATCGCGCTGTTCGTCGCGGCGCTGGACCGGTGCTACGAGCTCGTGGAGCGAGCGCTGTCCGCCGGTGCCGCGCGGGCCGATGGCGCCGCGTCCGACGCAATCCTGCACGAAATGGGTGGGGCATATGCGGAGCTGATCGCCGATCGAAATCTGTTGCTGCTGCAGGTGCACGCGCAATCCGCGGTCGATATTCCGGAGGTCGCCGAGGCGGTGCGCCGCGGGCTCGAGCGCGTGACGACTTTCGCGAAGAGGCGCTCTGGCGCCGACGATGCGGCGGTGCAGCGCTTTATCGCCTACGGCCAACTCTGTCATCTGATCACCACGCTCGAGCTCGACGGTCTCGATACCGACTGGGCGCGAATGCTGAGTGCCGGTATCCGGCATGTCGACCCGACGAAATGAGGACAATTCGAAGTTATTGCAGCCCTGACGCCTCGCCCCTGCGGGGGCGCTTTTTTTCAACCGTGGAGTGACTGTTCAGTCACTCACTCTGAAAGGTAAACCCATGACCACCCTGGCAACCCAGATTCTCCTGCCCGGCCCCGTCGACGCGGCGGGCTTGCAGGTCACCCACCGTGAGCTGCCCGCACCGGCCGACGGTCAGGCCATGATCGCCGTCGAGGCCAGTGGCGTCTCCTTCGCCGAACAGCAGATGCGCCGCGCGAAGTACTACGACCAGCCGCCGTTCCCATTCGTGCCCGGCTATGACCTCGTCGGCACGGTCACCGCGATCGGCGCCGGCGTCGATCCGGCATTGCTCGGCCGACGCGTCGCCGCATTGACCAAGGTCGGGGGCTGGTCGAGTCATATCGTGCTGGCGGCAGCCGATCTGGTTCCGGTCCCCGATGGGCTGGATCCCGCGGCGGCCGAGACCTTTGTCGTGAACGGCATTACCGCATGGCAGATGCTGCATCGCATCGCCAAGGTTCGGGCGGGCCAGACCATTCTGGTGCACGGCGCAAATGGTGGCGTCGGCTCGACGCTGGTCCAGCTCGCCCGCCATGCCGGTATTCGGGTTATCGGTACGGCGTCCGCACGGCATGCCGAAGCCGTGGCGGCGCTGGGCGCGGAGCCGATCGACTACCGCGGCGATGTGGTGGCGCAGGTTCGGGTGCTGGCACCGGAGGGGGTCGACGCCGTCTTCGATCATGTCGGCGGTCCCGGGATCGTCGACTCGTTCGGCCTGCTCGCGCCGCACGGCACGCTGGTCTCCTATGGCACCGCGGTCACCAAGAATGATCCGGGCAACTCACGTCTTCCGGTGCTCGCGCTGGTGGGCCGACTGATCTGGTGGAACCTGTTGCCCAACAAGCGGAATGCGCACTTCTTCAATATCTGGGCGGGAAAGCGCGACCGTACCCGGTTCCGCGCCGCGATCGCGGCGGATCTCGGCGCGGTATTCGAGTTGGCCGCGGCGGGCAGCTTGCGTGCGCAGGTGGCCGCTCGTATCCCGTTGGTCGAGGCTGCACGCGCTATGGAGCTCGCCGAATCCGGCACCGTCACCGGCAAAGTCGTCCTTGTGTCTTGAAGTCCAGTAGCGGGTCACGCCCCGGTCGTCGAACCGGGGCGGACGATCATCAGGACGGTGACCACCGCCCACAGGAGGTTGAATATGCCGGTGAGCATGGCCAATTGGGCGGTGGCGGGGATGGTTTGCGGTAGGGCGGCGAGGATGCGGGATTGGTCGGGCAGGATCGCCAGGGCGAGGATGCCGGCGGCCACGCCGGTCAGAGCGATGGATGCGGTGAGCCAGATATCGCTGAGGACACCGAGACTGGCGGCGGTGGCCAGCCCGAAGACCGGCACGGCGAGGCCGATGGTGGCGTAGACGCTGCAGATGCGGTGCAGGTTGCCGGCGATGGCCAAGCGGTGCGGGTCGGCCTGGACCTGGCGGACGGTCGCGGGGAACATACTGGCCGCCACCGTTACCGGGCCGATGGCGATGATGGCAGCCAGAACATGCAGCGAGAGCAGAAGTTTCGTCACGGGCGGCGCTCAGACGGCGGGGGTGTGGCCGGTATTGCGCCAGACGGTGCCGCGGCGCTCGGGGGCGATGAGTTTCTCAACCGCATTCGCGATGCGCGGGTCGAATCCGTCGAATAGTACGAACTGGGCGAGCACCGTATCGGCTCCTTCATGTTGTCGGTGCTGCTGACGGTAATGATCGCCGAGCGGCGCGGGAACTGGCGGAATTGCCATATGTCAACGGATTCTCGCCAATGGGGCTGATCTGCAAAGACATGTAATGCCGCAGGTCACAAGCATTGGCGAAAAGCTACCGATGGCCTACGGTAGCCGCATGCACACCGTGGCCGTCCTCGCACTGGACCAGGTCCTGCCCTTCGACCTTTCCACGCCGATCGAATCCTTCAGCCGCAGCCGCCTACCCGACGGCCGCCCCGCCTACCGGGTCCGCGTGTGCGCGACCACGCCGACCGTCGAGACCGAACTGTTCACCATCAAGGCTCGCTGGGGATTGGAGGCACTGGCCGAGGCCGACACGATCGTCCTACCCGGATGCGCGGACCCCACTGTTGCGGTCCCCGACGAGGTCATCGAGGCCCTGCGCACGGCTGCGGCCAATGGCACCCGCATCGCCTCCATCTGCGTCGGCGCTTTTATCCTCGCCGCCACCGGTCTGCTCGACGGACTGCGCGCCACCACACACTGGCTCGCCGCCCCGACCCTCGCCGCCCGCTATCCCGCCATCGATGTCGACCCCGATGTGCTCTACGTCGACAACGGTCAATTCCTCACCTCCGCGGGTGCGGCCGCCGGTATCGACCTGTGCCTGCACATGATTCGGCGCGATCATGGCTCCGCCGTTGCCGCCGACGCCGCCCGCCTCGCGGTCATGCCATTGGAACGCGAAGGGGGACAGGCGCAGTTCATCGTGCACGACCAGCCGCCGACGCCGCAGGGTGCGTCGATGGAACCGCTGCTGCGCTGGCTGGAGGAGCACGCCGCGACCGCAATCACCTTGGAAGATGTTGCGGCCCAAGCCGGTATGAGTCCGCGCACGCTCAACCGGCGCTTCCGTGAACAGACCGGTACCACCCCGCTGCAATGGCTGCATCGCGCCCGCATTCGCCAAGCCCAATACCTGCTCGAAGCCACCGACCATCCGGTCGACCGCATCGCCACCCAGGTCGGCTTCGGTTCGCCCACAGCCTTCCGTGACCGCTTCAAACGGGTGGTCGGCACCAGCCCGCACACCTACCGCACCGCCTTCCAAAGCCGCTGACCCGACGGTTCATCCGCAGGCAGGTTGCCGACCGTCTGCTCCGACCCCTTCCTGCGGTGTTGATCGAAGCGCGGGACTGGCCGGAGCGGGTCGGAATCACCGCCCGCGGTGCACTTCTCGTGCTATCCGATCAGATCGTCGCCTGGCGTGCGCCGATCCCCCGCAGGGCCCGGCCAACGATCTCACTCGTGCGTTCGCACGAGTGTGCGGCCGCACCGTCGGTTAGCCGACCTGCCTGTTTCGGATCACCACGTCGGGGGCACCTTATAGGCATCAGGCATAAGCACCCAGCCTGACACCGAAATGTGAGGTAGCACCATGACAGCGGAAGGGCCGTGGGAAATTCCCCCGCTCGACGACGCTCCGGATATCGCCCGCGCGACCGAGACCCAGCCGGGAATTACGTTGGCGGACGCCAGAAATTGGCCGGGATTCATCCTGTTGATCATCGGCGGACTCGTCGCGATCGCCGCCGCGGTAATCGGTGTTCTCGGCTTTCCCGGTACCGCATTCATCTTCGCGCTCGTCGCCCTCGCCGCCTCCCTGACCGGTATCGCCCTCGTGCTCGTCGAGCGCCGCCGCCCGCAGCCGCGCACCTCAGACCAGCCCGCACCTTGGCAATCGACCGTCCCGCCCGGCGCCTGATTCATCCCCCGACATAGTTCCTCGACGTAGTTCCTCGGCGACCATTGCCGCCGTTGGCATCTGCCGATTTCGGCGCTCAGCGCCGCGGGCCGCTCGTCGGGTGGCGTCCTCGCTCAGCCGCGATTCGATACCGGACCGACGCGCTCGGCCGAGATCAGCTCCGGTGAATGCCCCTGTGCCACACCGGCGATGCGGCGAAGTCGACCGGCGGAACCACGAACTGCTCGAAGGCTTCTTCAACCGCGCCCACCAGAATTAGCCTGCGTCAGTAGGCTTTGCACGCATCCTCGGCGACGTTCTTGGTGGCGTTGAACTTATCGATCGCGGCATTGAGGGTATCGGTCGGCGCGCGCCGATCGAGCGTGTCGGCCAGGGCGTTGCTGTCGTCGCGGTAGCTGCGCAGCGGACCCGCGACGGCCAGCGGCACATCGGAGGTCATCTTCGAGTCGATGGTGCGCGCGTTGTTGCGCAGCGCGGTGACGGCGTCATTGGCCTTGGCGTTGGTCTCCGGATCGTTGACGCCCTTGCTATTGCTCGCGTCGATGTAGTCGTTGAAGGTATGGATCGAGCTGCTGTTCGCGCTGGTGAAGGTGTCGCACGCGGTGCCCGCCGCGCGTTCGGCCGCCGCCGCGCGTGAGGAGGATGCGGCCACCGACGATGCCGTGACCTCTGAAGCGTAGGCGGCCAGCTCGGTCTGGTTGACCTGCGCGCTGCCATTGATCTGCTTCGAGCACGCGCCGATGGTCAGGACGCCCACCGCGGTGGCCGCCGCAGCAGCGACGAGGCCGGTCCGCTCTAGTCGTCGCATGTCGGTTTCCCCTCTCTCCCCTCCGAACATCCGGCCGCTGGAGGCGCGTGGAAAGCCGGACCTAAAGACCGTACTTGCTCGCGACCGTCGACGTCAGCCGACCGGACCGGTATCGATGACCAACCGATATCGAACGGCCGAAAAACCACTGGTCACCGACCGTGCGGTCGGTGCGGAGCACACCGGATCGCGTACGTTGCGGCGTGCTCCGCGACGCCGCGTCAGCGCTGGCCGAGCAGCCCGCGCATGGTGCCGATTTCGGACTGCTGGGCGGCGACGATGGCGGTGGCCAGCGCCTTCGCATCCGGATTGATACCGCTGGCGAGTTCGGTGTTCGACATGGTGATCGCGCCGATGTGGTGCTCGATCATCATTTGCATCCACTGCCGGTCGAAATCGGCGCCGGAAGTCGCTGCCAGCGCGTTCATCTGCTCGTTCGACATCATGCCCGGCATATTCGAGGTGGTGGGCATTGTGGTCATAGGCATTGATGTCATGCCGGGCATCTCCATGCTGTGTCCGCCGTGCCCGGCCGTGCTCGGCGCGGGCTTACCGAAGCTCTCCAGCAATGTGGTGATCTGCTCCATCTCCGGGGACTGCGCCTGTTCGATACCCGCGGCGAGCGAGCGCACCTGCTCGTTCTGGGTGCGGCTGGGGACCAGTCGCGCCATTTCGACCGCCTGCGCGTGGTGCGGGTACATCATCTGCAGGAAGGTCACGTCGGCGTCGTTGAAATCGCTTCGGGCAGCGGGCTTTCCGGAGCTGGTCTGGCTCGACGACGAGCCGTGATCCATACCGGGCGTGGAGTTGTCATTGCTACAACCTCCGGCGAAAAGCGCTGCGGCGGTGGTAGTCGCGCCAATGGCGATGGTGATTCGGCTACGGGTGATGAACATGTCTGTGCTCCTGAGGAATTGCGAAATGAACGTTCTCGAGCAGGCGGTAGCCGCGTCCGCGGTTACGGGCGCGGTGGGCCTGTCAGATCCGCAGAATCGACAATTCGGCCAGTGACAGCACGGTCCACGGTGGTGCGCGTTCGCGTATCGGCCGCCACTGGCGCGGTTTCGACACACCGCCACCCGGTCGATCGAGGGTGATCCAGTAGAGCAGGACGAGCATCAGGGCGACCGCAGCGGCGGTCAGGGTGAAGACACAGGCGTGCATGCCGCCGTGTGCGTGGCCGCAACCGTCATCGGTGCAGTCCGGTCCGGCGGTCGCATGGTGGTCGACGGGCAGCGCCATGGTCGCCACCATGTGGTGGTCGTCGTCGGCGGGGGCGACCACGAAAACTCCGGCGTGCATGGCGACAACGCCTGCGAGCAGCACCAACACGCCTAGCATCCGGACAAGCCCGGTAGTGCGCGAAGGCGGCTGCGATTCGACCACAGCATCATTCTAGAGAGCGCCCCAGGGCAAGCTTCGATACCCCCTGGCCGTATCGGGCACGGCTAGGTACCCGCGATATCGATGACCAGTCGAGTCGGATTGGTCAGTGTGCTGACCTCGAAGGCTGGGCGATCGGCATTCACCCCGACGAATGATTGGGTCGTGCCCTCGAAGACGCCACTCCGGTACACCCCCGCGACTACCGGCGCGCTGGGATCGGTGGCCGGATCGGGACCCGAATACGGCGTCACGCCATTGTCGAACGGATACGCCGACCCGGTGATCTGTACCTCCAGAATCGAGCGGCCCGCGACATCGACGACCTTGCCGCTCCCGTCTTGGATGGCCTGCCCGGTGTATTGCACGATCCAGCCGGGCGTGCCCGCGCCGCTGAGTTCGTAGACCACCCGATCGAAGCCCGCGTGGTGCCCGATCCGGATATCGGTCACGGTCACGCCCGCGTCGCCGGACGGAGTGCCTCGCTTGGGCAGCGCATCCCGCGGCACGGTGTCGGGCGCATCGGTGAATGTGCCGGTCGTGGTCGGCGCGGCGGTCGTGGTGTTCGAGCTGGATCCGCCGTCGCCGCAGGCGACGAGCACTGTCGCCGCGGCGGCGACCAGCAGCACCATCCTGTTACGCATGTGGCCGATGGTATTGGCCGCGCCCTGCGCCGTCGGGGATTTGCGATGACCGGGTGTTTGGTATCGGAGTGTCGCCGACATGCCGGGGTGGCCGCGATCCATCGGCAACGATCTAGCACACTTGAGGTGTGGGAGATGTCGAGGACGTACTTGGCCGACTGCGGCGGTATCCGGATGTAGAGGCACTGAACCTCTACGCCGTGGATGCTGCCGACCGGCTGATTCTCGACGCCGCCGCCGAGGCCATCGATGCCGCTGGCAGCGGCCGGATCGCCGTGATCGGCGACGCCTACGGCGCACTCACCCTCGGCGCGATCGCCGGGCACGAGCTGCGCGATGTGCGGGTCCATCAGGACCTGCTCACCGGCGAACTCGCCTTGGCCAACAATGCCCGCGCGCTCGGTCTCGCGGACCGCTATGCGGCACATGCGCTTTCCAAGGAGTTGCTCGCCGACGCCGAAGTCGTGCTGTTGCGACTACCGCGCATGCTCGCCGGACTCACCGAGGTCGCCGACGCGATCGCCCGCTATGCGGATCCGGAGGTAGTCGTATTCGCGGGCGGGCGTGACAAGTATCTGACCAAGTCCATGAACGATGTACTGGCCGAATCGTTCTCGCAGGTGCGCGCGAGTCGAGGTCGGCAGAAGTCCCGCACGCTATTGGTGAGCGGGCCGAAACCTGTTGCCGCGCCGCCATTTCCGGTACGTGAGCGGATCGACGATATCGATATCGACGTGGTCGCGCACGGTGCCGCATTCTCCGGCGCCAAATTGGATATCGGAACCCGATTCCTGTTGCAGCATTTCAAGTGGATGAAACCCGATGCTCGCGATGCCATCGATCTCGGTTGCGGCACCGGCATTCTGGCGGTCGCGCTGGCCAAGGCGCGACCCGGCATCCGGGTGGTCGGCACCGATCAGTCGGCCGCCGCGGTGGCATCGGCACGGGCGACGGCGGAGGTCAACGAGGTCGCCGATCGGGTGACCGTGGTACGCGACGACGCCATGTCCTCGGCCGCCGACAACAGCGCCGATCTGGTGCTGTGCAATCCGCCGTTTCACGTCGGCGCCGCCGTGCACACCGGTTCGGCGATAAAGATGTTCGCCGAAACCGGTCGGGTACTGCGTCCCGGCGGCGAGCTGTGGACGGTTTACAACTCACATCTGAACTATCGCGGTGTGGTCCAGCGCATGGTCGGCCAGACCGAGGTGATCGGTCGCAATCGGAAATTCACGGTGACGCGATCCGTGCGTGGACTGCGCGACGTCCAGCGGTAGTAGAGTCCGATTTGTCCGTACCGAAGGGTCGCTCGGGAACTCGGCCGGATCGATACACGTTGGACAACCTAGTTGGATATCGAGCGACCGGCTCGCATGAGACGGCTCGGGACTGACGGCCACGGCGACGTGAGCCACGACTCCAGAAAGGCATTCACGGTGCGCACCACTAGCAATCCGGTTTTCAGACAGCTCCCTCGGCAAGAGGGCAGTGGCTATGCCAACTTCGGGTCAGGGGTGACGGGCGTGGGCCAGACGACCCAGCAGTACCCGCAGTACCCCCAATATCAGCAGGCCCCGACCACCCGGGCCATGACCATCGACGATGTGGTCACCAAGACCGCCATCACACTCGGTGTGCTCGCGCTGTCGGCGATCGTCTCCTACGGCCTGACCAACGCGAACACCGCACTGGCGCCGCTGTTCGTCATCGGCGGTGGCCTGATCGGCTTCGTGCTGGTGCTGGTCGCGACCTTCGCCAGGAAGATGGACAACCCGGTAATCGTGCTCTCGTACGCGGTCTTCGAGGGTCTGTTCGTCGGCGCGCTGTCATTCATGTTCACCAATATCGAATTCGGTGGCGTCGGCGGCAGTGCCATGATCGCGCAGGCGGTGCTCGGCACCTTCGGCGTCTTCGCGGGCATGCTCGTGGTCTACAAGACCGGCGCGATCCGCGTGACCCCGCGCTTCACCCGGATGATCTTCGGCGCGATGATCGGCATTCTGGTCCTGATCGTCGGCAACCTGATCGCCAGCTTCTTCATCGACGGCGGCCTCGGCCTGCGTGACGGCGGCCCGCTCGCCATCGTCTTCAGCCTGGTCGTGATCGCGGTCGCCGCCTTCAGCTTCCTACTCGACTTCGACGCCGCCGACCAGCTCATCCGCGCCCAGGCCCCGGAGAAGGCCGCCTGGGGCGTCGCCCTCGGCCTGACCGTCACCCTGGTCTGGCTCTACATCGAGATCCTGCGGCTGCTGAGCTACTTCAACAACGACTAGCCCGATCAGCGCGAAGGCGGTCACCGGTACGCCGGTGACCGCCTTTGTTTTTAGTGTGCGGTGCCGAATCTCAGACGAAAGCGGCCACCGGAATCCCGGTGGCCGCGGCCCAATTCGTGCCGGGAAACTAGCTCAAGCGCTCGATGACCATGGCCATGCCCTGGCCGCCGCCGACGCACATGGTCTCCAGACCGAACTGCTTGTCCTGGGTCTGGAGGTTGTTGATGAGGGTGGCGGTGATGCGGGCGCCGGTCATGCCGAACGGGTGGCCGAGGGCGATGGCGCCACCGGACACATTCAGCTTGTCGAGATCCATGTTCAGCTCGCGGGCGGAGCCGAGGACCTGGACGGCGAATGCCTCGTTGATCTCGTACAGGTCGAGGTCGTCGATGGTCATCTTGGCGTGCTTCAGGGTCTTGCGGACCGCCTCGATCGGGCCGAGGCCCATGATCTCGGGGGACAGGCCCGAAACGCCGGTGGCGACAATGCGCGCCAGCGGGGTCAGGCCCAGCTCCTTGGCCTTGGTGTCGCTCATGACGACCAGCGCGGCGGCACCGTCGTTGAGCGGACAGGCGTTACCGGCGGTAATGGTGCCGTCCGGGCGGAACACCGGCTTGAGCTGTGAGATCTTCTCGTAGGTGGTGCCGGCGCGCGGGCCGTCGTCGGTGGTGACAATGGTGCCGTCGGGCAGGGTCACCGGGGTGATCTCCCGCTCGAAGAAGCCGGACTTGATGGCCTCCTCGGCGCGGTTCTGCGAGCGCACGCCCCAATGGTCCTGCTCTTCACGGGTGATACCGGTGTACTGGGCGACGTTCTCGGCGGTCTGGCCCATGGCGATGTAGACGTCGGGCAGGATCCCGGTCGCGCGCGGATCGGTCCACACGTCCGCGCCGCCTTCGGCGCGCTTGGCGGTGCGGGCCTCGGCCTCACCGAACAGCGCGTTGTGAGTGTCCGGCCAGCCGTCGGCGGTGCCCTTCGGGAAGCGCGACACCGTCTCCACACCGGCGGAGATGAACACATCGCCCTCACCGGCCTTGATGGCGTGGAATGCCATCCGGGTGGTCTGCAGCGAGGAGGAGCAGTAGCGGTTCAGGGTAACGCCGGGCAGGGTGTCGTAGCCGAGTTGCACGGCAACGCTGCGGGCCATATTGAAACCGCCCTCACCGGCGGGCTGGCCGCAGCCCAGGATCAGATCGTCGATCTGCGTGGGGTCGAGCGCGGGAACCTTGTCCAGGGCCGCACGGACCATCTGGGCCGCGAGGTCGTCCGGCCGCATGCTCACCAGCGAGCCCTTTCCGGCGCGGCCGATCGGCGAGCGAGCGTAGGAAACGATGACGGCCTCAGGCATGAGGACTCCTTTGTCGGACGGTCAGGGTGCGCCAGGACGGTGTCCGAAACGCGGTCTTCGAACCGTTTGTTACTTGTGCGTTCGAATCGAATCTACGTCGCGTCCTGTTGGGCGGGAACCCGGGGTCGTCTCCTCGAGTGCCTCGATCAGGACCGGGAGCAACAGCGCGGCCGCCAGTTCGTAGCCCGCCGCAGAGGGGTGGAATCCGTCCTCGGAGAACAGCTGCTCGGGTGCGGCACGGAACTCCGAAGCGAGCCGATCACCCATTGCCACCGGGATGCCACCGGCCACCGTGGTCGCGACGGATTGCGCCCGGGCCAAGCGGACGCTCCAGTTTCGCACCACGGTCCGCAGCGGCTGTGGAATTGCCACGACGGTGCCGAGATTCGGACAGGTGCCGACCACCACGATGCTGTCGGAACGGCGCAGGCGGGCAACGGCGGCGGCGAGCCGGCCCGCGGAGGCGCGGATGGAGTGCTTCTTGGTGACGTCGTTGGCGCCGATGAGAATGACCGCGGCATCCGGCGGCGGACCGGCGATGAACATGGCGTCGACCTGTCCGGACAGGCCCTTCGAGGTCGCGCCGGATATGGCCTTGGTACTCAACCGGATTCGCTGCCCGGTGGCCTCGGCCAGGCCGCGGGCGATGCGCACGCCCGGAACTTCCTCGGGTGATATGCAGCCGACCCCGGCCGCGGTCGAATCGCCGAAGATCATCAGATGCACGTCGGCATGCAGACCGGTGCGCCACGGCTGCGGCGCGAGACAGCCCGCGGTGTAAACGCCGTCGGCCTCGGGCGGTTTCGAGGTATCGCGTCCGATGACCCCGCGCGCGACCCCAGCCTGTGCCATGAGCAGTCGATAGGTTGCCCACCATGCGGTCCCAGCGCCGGAACCGGCCACTACCGTCGCGGCACCCGTAACTGCCGCCGTCTTCCACCCGATGCGAGGAGCACTCACTCGAACGAATTTACCGATTTCACGCCGCTACGGCAGCCGGGCGGTGCGCCGAATTCGACGCAGTGTGGTCCGGCTTGGGCGCGGCTCAGGCGGGTGGGTCGCCGGGAACGTCGAACCACGCGTGCGCGGGGAGGCTCGCGGTATCGGTTGTGACGGTGACCTCGACGCGCCCGGGACCGGTGTCCTGGAACAGGGCGTACTGAATGCTGCCGTAGAGGCCGGTGACCACGTTGTTGTCGTAGCTGCCCGTCGCACCGGTGTTCAGATTGCGCCAGGAGACGGTGGTGTAGACCTCGCACAGCGGAGCCAGCGGATAGCCACCGGGCCCGAGACCCACTGCCGGATCCGCGCGCACATTCAGTACGGCCCGGCCCGGCCACTGCGCACTGGTATCGGCCCAGGTGCGGATGGTCGTCCAGCAGAGGCCGCCATGCGCCAGCGTCGGCACCTGTGGGAATTGCACGGTCGCGGCTTGGGCGGGCGCGGTCCCGACGACTCCGACGGCCACTGCCGCTCCGGCCAGAACTGTCGCGACGCGAGCGATGTTCGGCTGCTTCATGTTTGCGATCCTAGGGAAGTGATCACGGTCATGTGCGATTTGTCGCGCTAGACGCGCGCGCACCTATACCGACCCCTTCTGCAACGATAGGGGCATGCGCATCGCTGATCACGTCGTTGACCTCATCGGCAATACGCCGCTGGTTCGATTGAATTCGGTGGTGGGGTCCAACGCCGGCATTGTCGCGGCCAAGATCGAATATCTGAATCCGGGTGGTAGCTCCAAGGACCGCATCGCCGTGAAGATGATCGAGGCGGCCGAGGCCTCCGGCACACTGCGGCCCGGCGGCACCATTGTCGAGCCGACCTCCGGCAATACTGGTGTCGGACTCGCGCTTGTGGCGCAGCAGCGCGGCTACAAGTGCGTGTTCGTCTGCCCGGACAAGGTCAGTGAGGACAAGCGCAACGTGCTGCGCGCCTATGGAGCCGAGGTCGTGGTGTGCCCGACCGCGGTGCCCCCGGACCACCCGGACAGCTACTACAGCGTCTCCGACCGGCTGGTCCGCGAGATCGACGGCGCGTGGAAGCCGGATCAGTACTCCAACCCGGGCGGCCCGGACAGTCACTACGAGACCACCGGCCCGGAGATCTGGCGCGATACCGACGGCAAGGTCACGCACTTCGTGGCGGGTGTCGGTACCGGCGGCACCATCACCGGTGCGGGTCGGTATCTGAAGGAGGTCTCCGGCGGCAAGGTGAAGATCGTCGGCGCCGACCCCGAGGGTTCGGTGTACTCCGGCGGCACCGGTCGGCCGTACCTGGTCGAGGGTGTCGGCGAGGACTTCTGGCCCTCGGCCTATGACCCGGCCGTGCCGGACGAGATCATCGCCGTCTCCGATGCCGATTCCTTCGATATGACCCGCAGACTCGCGCGTGAGGAGGGCCTGCTGGTCGGCGGCTCCTGCGGTATGGCGGTGATCGCGGCCATCGAGGTCGCCCGCCGCGATCCGGATGCGCTCGTGGTCGTGCTGCTGCCCGACGGCGGCCGCGGCTACCTGTCCAAGATCTTCAACGACCAGTGGATGAGCTCCTACGGGTTCCTGCGTGATCGGATGGACGGCGCGGCGGAGCCCTTGGTCGGCGATGTGCTGCGCGGTAAGTCGGGCGCGCTGCCGGATCTGGTGCACACCCACCCGTCGGAGACCCTGCGCGATGCGATCGAGATCCTGCGCGAATACGGGGTTTCGCAGATGCCGGTCGTCGGCGCCGAACCGCCGGTGATGGCTGGCGAGGTCGCGGGCAGCGTGACCGAGCGGGATCTACTGTCGGCGGTCTTCGAAGGCCGTGCGCACCTGACGGATTCGGTCGCCCAGCATATGAGCCCGTCGTTCCCGCTGATCGGTTCGGGTGAACCGATTTCGGCCGCAACCAAGGCACTGTCGGATACCGACGCGCTGATGGTCGTCGAGGACGGCAAACCCGTCGGCGTGATCACCCGCCACGACCTACTCGGCTTCCTCAGCACGGGCTCCATCTAACCCCGACCTGGATCGAGATCAGGTGGAATCTATGGCGGCATTGGTCGAGAAGCCTCGCCACCAGTACCACCTGATCTTGATCTCACGCGGTGCGGCGCGGGCGCGAGTTGTCTTGGGCGGCACCGATTATGAGGTCGGTCCACTGATCGGCGAGTAGGGCCAGGCGGTACCAGGCGGCGTGCACGCGATCGTCGGAGACCTTCTCGGCGGTATGCAGTAGGTGGCTGGCGTGCACGTAGGCGGCGGCCATTCGATCCATGGTCGCGCCGATGGATTCGGCGCGGATATGCGCGGTCGACTGCCGCTGCGGCACTCGCGTGATCACCCAGGTATCGATGGTGGAGACGAGTTCGGCTCGGCGGCAATCTATTCCGGCCGTGGCGAGCGGATCGCCGTGTCGCTGCCGGTGCAGGTCGGCGAGTGCGTGCGCCAGCGGAATGAGTGGATGATTCTGCCCCGCCTCGATCGGATGTCCGCCGAAGGCGGCGACCAATTCGCGTTGATCCGGCAGTGCTCGGGCGCCCTCGATGATCGGGGCGTAACTACGCACGAACATGGTTGGCTCCCAAAGAGTTCGAGGCGGCGGGTAAGAGCGCGTGCATCGTGTACCTCCACGGACATTTCGATGCGATATAGCTTGCGCCTCGTCCCTTGGCAATTCGGTGACGCCGAGATGGCACCGCGATGACAGGCAGTAACAATGTTCTCTACGCGGTGTAATCCGGGTTGTGAAAGTAGGGCGACCAGTCTGCGATGGTGAATGTGCCAGTCGAGCACCAGGATTCGCAGATGTGGAGCGGGGGCGGTGAGCTCGCCCAGGCCTACCAACGCGGCCGCGAAGACGCCGCCCACCAACAACTCTGGATAAACCGAGTAAGCCGCCCGCGGCCAGGTCCCGCAACCCGACCATCCCATCCAGGACGACTACTCCCGCCAAGGCACCAACCGGTTCAAAGTTCTTCCGTGCCGACACTTCGAGCACCGCGGGGCCGAGCGAAGACATCTGCCGGTGCTGGTAACCGGGCAGCAGCTATGAAATGTCACGTTTCATTCAAGCGGCCGACCGGACAGCAAGGCTGTTACCGGAATGCATTCGAGTCGGTGAGCGCCTTGCCGAGCACCAACTGGTGCACCTCCGCCGTGCCCTCGTACGTGAGCACCGACTCGAGGTTGTTCGCATGCCGCAGCACCGGATAGTCCAGTGTGATGCCGTTCGCGCCGAGAATGGTTCGGCATTCGCGAGCGATGGCGATGGCCTCCCGGGTGCTGTTCAACTTGCCCGCGCTGATCTGCTCCGCCAGCACCTCGCCGCGATCCTTCAACCTGCCGATCTGCAGCGCGAGCAGCTGGCCCTTGCCGTACTCGAGCGCCATATCGGCGAGCTTCGCCTGGGTCAGCTGGTAGGCGGCCAGCGGCTTGTCGAATACCTCCCTGGTCCGTGCGTATTCGATGGTCGCGGCCAGGCAGTCGCGTGCCGCGCCGAGCGCGCCGAAGATAATGCCGAAGCGCGCCTCGCTCAGACAGGCGAGTGGGGAACTCAAGCCGCGCGACTGCGGCAGCACCGCATCGGCGGGCAGCCGGACATCGTCGAAGTCCAGCTCCGCGGTCACCGACGCGCGCAGCGACAATTTGCGATGCATTTCGCGCGCAGTGAATCCGGGCGCGTCCGCCGGGACCAGGAAGCCGCGCACCACCTGCTTGCCCTCGTCCTCGGTCTGCGCCCACACCACCGCGATATCGGCGACCGACCCATTGGTGATCCACATCTTGGAGCCGTTGAGCACCCAGTCGGTGCCGTCACGCTTGGCCCTGGTCCGCATGCCACCCGGATTCGAGCCGAAATCCGGTTCGGTGAGTCCGAAACAGCCGAGCGCGCGCCCGGCCGCCATATCCGGCAGCCACTGCTGCTTCTGCTCCTCGGAGCCGAACTTGTGGATCGCGGTCATGGCGAGTGAACCCTGCACCGAAACCATGCTGCGCACACCCGAATCGACCGCCTCGAGCTCCTGGCAGGCCAGACCGTACGCGGTCGCCGAGAGGCCCGCGCACCCGTAACCCTCCAGGTGCATGCCGAGCAACCCGATATTGCCGAGTTCCGGCGCGAGCTCACGGGCCGGAAAAGTCCCGGCCTCGAACCATTCCGCGATCTGCGGCCGCAACCGATGGTTCGCGAACGTGCGGACGGTATCGCGGATCTCGCGCTCGTCCTCGGTCAACAGGGCATCGATCGCGAACAATTCATCAACGCTCAGCATAAGCTCAACCTACCGCCGTCACCGCGCCGAAAGCCGGGTTCGGGCACAACCGATGATCCGGCCGATAGCCCGCCGATCGCCCGGGGTTAGGCTGACGCTATGAGTGAGCGCAGCGAGCGAGCAATCAACAAAGCTGAGCTGGGATTCTCCACCAGAGCCGTGCACGCCGGATACGAACCCGAAGCACGGACCGGTGCGGTGAACGTGCCCATCTACGCGAGTTCGACGTTCGCCCAGGACGGGGTGGGCGGGTTGCGCGACGGCTACGAATACGGCCGCACCGGCAACCCGACCAGGACCGCGCTCGAGGCGAACCTCGCCGCGCTCGAATCGGGCCGCTACGGACGCGCATTCGCCTCCGGCATGGCTGCCACCGACTGTGCGCTGCGGGCGACGCTGCGCCCCGGTGACCACATCGTCATCCCGGACGACGCCTACGGCGGCACCTTCCGGCTGATCGACAAGGTCTTCAGCCAGTGGGGCATCGAGCATTCGCCCGCGCACGTATTCAATGTCGACGAGATGCGCGCCGCGATCCGCCCGAACACCAAGCTGATCTGGATCGAAACCCCAACCAACCCGTTGCTGAGCATCGGCGATATTCCGGCGCTGGCCGAGGTCGCGCATATCGCGGGCGCGAAACTGGTGGTGGACAACACCTTTGCCACGCCATACCTGCAGCAGCCGCTGCTGCTCGGCGCCGATATCGTCACGCATTCGACCACCAAGTACCTGGGCGGGCATTCCGATGTCGTCGGCGGTGCGTTGATCACCAACGATCCGGAACTCGACGCGGCATTCGCCTTCCTGCAGAACGGTGCGGGTGCGGTGCCCGGCCCGTTCGACGCCTACCTCACCCTCCGCGGCACCAAAACTCTCGCGGTGCGGATGGATCGGCACTGCGACAACGCCGAGACCATTGCCGAATTCCTGACCAGGCATCCGGCCATTTCGCAGGTCATCTACCCCGGCCTGGCCGAGCATCCGGGCCACGCCATCGCCGATAAGCAGATGAAGCGCTTCGGCGGCATGATCTCGGTGCGGCTCAGCGGCGGCAAGGATGCGGCGCACGAGTTCTGCTCGCGCACCAAGATCTTCACCCTCGCCGAATCGCTCGGCGGTGTGGAATCGCTGATCGAACATCCGGCCGCCATGACGCACGCCTCCACCGCGGGCTCGCAACTGGAGGTGCCGGACGATCTGGTGCGGCTCTCGGTCGGCATCGAGGATGTCGGCGATCTGCTGGCCGATGTCGAGCAGGCGCTGGCGAACTAGATATGGAAACGAAGAGCGGCCGCATCCTTACTTCTCGGATGCGGCCGCTCTTCTTGGCTTCGGGCCTGCGATCAGCTGTGGTACGGCTCGGCGCTGACCAGCGTGACCTTCATGGTCTTGCCGTTGGGCAGCGTGTACTCACGGGTGTCACCGACCTTCGCGTCGATGAGCGCGCCACCGAGCGGCGAATTCGGCGAGTAGGTCTCGAGCTTGGAATCGTTGAGCCCCTCTTCGCGGGTCGCGATGAGGAATGTCTCGGTGTCGGATTCGTCACCGTCGTAATAGACCTTGACGACCGAACCCGGCAAGGCGACGCCGGACTTGGTGGGCGCGACGCCGACCTTGGCATTGTTCAGCAGCTCCTGCAGCTGCCGGATGCGCGCCTCCTGCTGACCCTGCTCTTCACGCGCGGCGTGATATCCGCCGTTTTCCTTGAGATCGCCCTCTTCGCGGCGCTCGTTGATCTCGGCGGCGATGACCGGACGATTGGCGATGAGCGCGTCGAGTTCACCCTTGAGCCTGTCGTGCGACTCCGGGGTCAGCCAAGTCACTTGCGTCTCAGTCATCTCGATCACTCCCTAGTAGTTGTTCCCGACCGAGGCCGGGTTCCCTGATCCGCTGCAGTGCCCACAGGGGGCGGGCACGCACCAGCCGACGGCTAGTGCCATCCTGGGGAAGTTCATCGAACCCCGACAGGCTTCAGGTCCGGCAAACTCACTAACCCGGAACTCACAGCGCTGGCCGCCAATGCAGCAAACACGGCTCCGAGCCCCGGAACCGTGTATCACGCCATTTTAGCATGAATCACAAACATGCAGGTCGGCGTTAATTTTGTGGATGCCTCGGTTGTTTATTGCCCGGGGTCAACCCGCCCGCAGATACTTCGGCACGTCATCGCTGCAGCCGTAGATGCTGCTCGACACCGGCCGCGCCGACGCGCGAACAATGGTCGTCAGCTCAACGGTGCCGCTGCCGGACGGCTCGATCAGCACCTCGCGACGGCCCAGTTCGGACCCGTCCCTGGCCATCGCGCGCACGAAACACACCACCGGCTGCTGCGGATCCTTGCGGGTGACCTTGAGATGGACCGAGATGGTGGAGTCGTCGACCACGGTGTAGCCGAGCTGTTCGGCGTCGATATCCTCCGGTCCGTACTTCTGGTAACCGACGTAGGCGACCCCGAGACCCGCGGCGAGCACGACCGCACCCAGTGCGAACGGAATCCAGCGGCGTGTCGGGCGTGGCGTGGTTCCGTACCGGTCGGCACGTCGGTCGATCGGCGTGTCACCGGGCGTTTCACTCATGCCGTCTCACTCCGGGGGGTACGTCGGAACAAAAGTCTGTCGAATGGAACTATAGGGACAGGCAGATCGGACCCCGGCGGCGGAGAGTACGAGGTATGACGGTGGTTGATGAGGTGGACGAGACGTGAGTGGCTTGCGGCTCATGGCGGTTCATGCGCACCCCGACGACGAATCCAGCAAGGGTGCCGCGACGACCGCACGGTATGCCGACGAGGGCCACGATGTCCTCATCGTCACGCTGACCGGCGGCGAACGCGGCAGCATCCTCAACCCGGCAATGGATACCCCCGGCGTGTTGGACCGGATCGATGAGATCCGGCGCGAGGAGATGGAGGCCGCGGCCGCCGCACTCGGCGTGCGCCAGACCTGGCTCGGTTTCGTCGACTCCGGCCTACCCGAGGGCGATCCGCTGCCACCGCTACCCGAGGGCTGCTTCGCGCTGGTCCCGCTGGAGGAGGCCGTCGAGGCGCTGGTCCGCGTGGTGCGCGAATTCAAGCCGCATGTGATGACCACCTATGACGAGAACGGCGGCTACCCGCATCCCGATCACATCCGCTGCCATGAGGTGTCGATGGCCGCATTCGAGGCGGCCGGCGATCCGGACCGTTTCCCGGATGCGGGCGAGCCGTGGCAACCGCTGAAGATCTACTACGACCACGGTTTCACCATGGCCCGCCTGGATGTCTTCGCCGCCGAATACGAGCGCATCGGTGAGCCGTTCCCGCTGCAGGAGTGGCTGGAACGCACCCGCGCCTACCGCCAGGGCCGCCCCGACGGCATGACCAGGGTGACCACCCAGATCGAGTGCGCCAAGTACTTCCCGCAGCGCGATGACGCCCTGCGCGCGCACGCCACCCAGATCGATCCCAACGGCGCGTTCTTCGCGATTCCGATGGAAATGCAGCAGCGGCTGTGGCCCACCGAGGAATTCGAACTGGCCAAGTCCAGGGTCGACTCCACGCTGCCCGAGACCGATCTGTTCGCCGGTATCGAAGACGAGCACCGGTGATGTTGGTTTTCCTCGCGCAATCTCCCGGCACGCCAACCGGACCCGAATTCGGCAAGGCGTCGCCGCTCGGTCTGGTGATCATTCTGTTGTTGCTCGCCGGGACCGTCCTGCTGGTGCGGTCGATGAACCGGCATATCAAGGGCCTGCCCGCGACCTTCGAGCCCGACCATCCGGAGCCGGATCAGGCGGCCGACGAGGGCACCGAACCCGGTATCGCCCGGGTCGACAAGAAGGACGTCGAGTCCGACGACGGGCCTGATAAAACTTGATTTCGCAGCGGCCGTCCGAGAAAGTCGGGCGGCCGCTGTTACATTTACCGCTCCTATTTCGTCATTGGGGTAGTCGCGGCACGATCCACGGGCCGCAGTTCTTGCAGGCACAACTGCGAAGTGAGGACCTACCAATGACATTCGAGGATCTGCGCGCTGAACTACCCGGCCGGGTACTCGTGCCGGGCGACCAGGGCTACGAGGCGGCGGCGCGGCCGTGGACGTTGACGGTTACCCAGCCGGTCGCCGCGGTAGTGCGGGCAAGTGACGCGGATGACGTCGCGGCGGTAGTGGCGCATGCGAGCCGGGCCGGAGTACAGGTGGTCGCGCAGCCGACCGGGCACGGCGCCGCGGGCGGCATCGAGGACGCGATTCTGCTGCGCACCGAGGGACTGGACAGCGTCGAGATCGATGCCGAGCGGCGGGTGGCGAAGGTCGGCGCTGGCGCGAACTGGGGCGCGGTACAGGCCGCGGCCGCGGCGCACGGACTGACCGGACTCGCCGGCAGCAACCCGGTGGTCGGCGTCACCGGATACACCCTCGGCGGCGGGCTGGGATGGTTCGGCCGCAAATACGGTTGGGCCTCGGATGCGGTGCGCGCCTTCGAGATCGTCGACGCCGAGGGCACGCGGACGCGGGTGACCGCCGACGATCCGGAACTGTTCTGGGCATTGCGTGGTGGCGGTGGCGATTTCGGGGTGGTGACCGCACTCGAATTCGACCTCTTCCCGGCTCCGGGGCTCTACGGCGGGCGGGTGATGTGGCATGGCGCGCGCACGGCGGAGGTCTTCGAGGCGTTCCAGGAGATCACCGCCGACGCACCCGACGAACTGTCGGTGTGGTTGCACCGGTTCCAGTTCCCGGATGCGCCGCCGATGGTCGCGCTGGATGTCGCCTACCTCGGCGATCCCGAGATAGGCCGGTCGCTGCTGACCCGGTTGGACACGATCGACGGGCCGCTCGCCGATAAGCGCGGCGCGCTGTCGGTGGCGAATCTCGGTGAAATCACCACGGAGCCAACCGATCCCAGCCCGGCGCTGTCGCGCGCCGAACTGCTCACCGACCTCGGCGACGCGGTTGTGAAGACCCTGCTCGACGAGCCGGTCGCACCGCTGGTCGATATCCAGATCCGCCATCTCGGCGGCGCATTCGCCAGGTCGCGCGCGGACGGTGGCGCGCGTGGGCCGGTCACCGAGCCCTATCTGCTCTACGCATTGGGACTCGGCCTTCCGCATATCGCGGCGGCCGTCAAGGCCAGGCGTGCCGAGATTGTCGACGCCATCGGCGCGCATATCAGCGGACTCAAGCCCTACACCTTCCTCACGCCGGAGGAGACGGCCGCCGCGGCATTCGACTCGTCGACGTTGGCGCGGTTGCGGGAGATCAAGCGGGCGCGCGACCCGCGGTCGGTGATCCGCGCCAACTATCCGGTTCTCGGATAACGGATTTCGCATAGGTCACTGCGGACCGTCGGCCCCGCTGGCGGTCCGCAGTGCCGGGCCGAACTCCGCAGTGCCGGGCCGAACTCCGCAGTGCTGGGCCGAACTCCGCAGTGCTGGGCCGAACTCCGCAGTGCTGGGCCGAACTCCGCAGTGCTGGGCCGAACTCCGCAGTGCTGGGCCGAACTCCGCAG